>NZ_CADIKF010000057.1 GCF_902859875.1 Paraburkholderia solisilvae
CCTGGCGCGGCGCCGGGCGCCGCATGGGGCGCCGGCGGCCGGCGCAGCGCGCGCCGGATGCCGCCGAGCACCGCACCGATCACAAAGAGCGTCGCCGCCGGCACGACCCAGTAGCCGACGAACGCGTGCCACAGGTAAGACGCGAGCGTTTTGCGGCGCAGGTTGTATTCATCGATCGCTTCCTGCTGGCGCGGCGCGTTGGCGGCCAGCACGTCGGCCGGGCAGCCGGCGGCGCGCGCATCGTCAGGCGTGCCGCGGCAGCGGGCCGGCGCACCGGCCGCGCGTTGCGCGTCGCTGAACTGCCAGCTGGTCAGCGCGTTGTTGAGGTCGACCCGGTTATAGGCCATCTCTTCCTGAATCTCGCGCACCGCGACGATGCCCACCGGCACCGACCAGAAAATGATCGTGATGAGCCAGCGGCGCAGCCAGCGATTCTTGTGTCTCCCAACCATTCGTGCCTCCGTGCATGCTCTTTGGCATCAACGACAAGCCGGCGGCCCTGGTGGTGTATCGATTGTTCTTGTATTGCGCGGTGTGGGCCGTCTGTGCCGCCATCATAGAAGAAAACGGTTCCGGCGCAATTCGCTGATACGCGAATGGGCAAACCCGCCGCGCCATCGAGGCGGCCGTGGCGAGCGCAACAGAGCGGAAAGCGGGACGGCGTGCGGGACAAGTGCGCATTCGCGATGCAGCGCACGGATATAGCCGACACCCGCGCGCGCGTCGGGTCGCGGATGGTTGACGACGCAACGAGCATCGCATCGCGCGTCGTGTGCGGTGTCAGCGGTGGCGAAAGTGGCGATGCTGACGTCGAGCAGACGGGATCGCGCGTCGACGCCAGCAGGCAGCAAAGCGCGCTCGCCATCGAACGCGCATGCGAAAGAACCCGGCGCGCGGCTATGCAAACTGATGCAAACGGGATGCGATCCCGACGCGCGCCCGTCCGGTAGGAACGCGAACGGCTTAGCCCTTGTTGCTCAGGCAGGTCTTCATGAACGCCTTGCGGTCGTCGCCTTTCTTGTCGGCCGCTTGCGTGTTGCAAGCCTTCATCTTTTCCTGCTGCGTCATCGGCGCCGATGCGGCCATTGCCGACGATGCGGACAGGCAGTTCTTCATGAACGCCTTGCGGTCATCGCCTTTCTTGTCGCCGGCCTGCTTGTTGCACATCGTCATTTTGCTCTGCTGGCTATTTTCGGCGAAGGCCGGGGCCGCGAGCAGTCCGCCGAGCACGAGTGCGGCGATTGCGGATTGGATCTTCATGGGACACTCCAAGTTAGCGTTATTCGTCGTTGTTCGATCCGGTGCCAAAGCGTCCGGCTTGTCTGCTACACCATCGTATTGAATGGTAATTGTCAGAACGGGCCGGCGGGGGCGCCGGTTGACCGTGACGTGCGCGGGCGGGGCAGGTATTTCCCTGGGTGTGCGCGTCGTGGCGCATGATGTATCGCAGCAGAAGCCGAGGGCGGGCCGCCTGCCGCGGGCCGCGCGAACGGATTTCGCGTGCCGGTGCGGCAGGCGCGCCACGTCAGCGTGCTGCTGAAGTGGCGCGTCAACCACGGAGGATCGCGATGCACTATCTGTTGATGTACGACCTCGTCGATGACTATCTCGAGCGGCGCGGCGAGTTTCGCACCGCGCATCTGAAGCTCGCGTGGGAGTCAGTCGCACGCGGCGAACTGCAACTGGCCGGCGCGCTCGCGGAACCGGCCGACCTCGCGGTGCTGCTCTTCAAAGGTTCATCGACGCAACCCGCTGAAGACTTCGCGCGAGCCGATCCGTATGTGCGCGCGGGGCTCGTCAAACGCTGGCGCGTGCGTCCCTGGACGACGGTGGTGGGTGACGACGCGGCGAAGCCGATGCGCTGATCGCGCATGACGCGCGCGGCCCGTGTACGCGCACGGGCCGGCGGCAACCACGCGACCGTATGAATCACGCAACGCATGCCAACTGAAGGGTGGGCATTTGCATGCGATGCGGCTTGTGCGGCGAATCGCGCGGAGGTTTGCATAAGCGAATCGCGCTCGCGTTAAAACGGCTTTGAGCAAGTCACAAAGCGCGTGTTCGCCGCAACAGAATGCACGACGTTTACGTGACAAAAACGATCAAAACAACCCAGCAAACAGGACAAGTTTGTTTCCATCCGTAACACTTGCCCACGTCGCATTCACGCAAACCCTGGTAATGGTATGCTTCGTGCACAAATTCTCCCATGCATGAGTGAGACCACGTTCTGTGCGCGGTAATTGGGAAAACACGCACTGACGCAGTGCTGCGCGGCGCGATTTCTTCGCAATCCGGCCGGAACGGAAAACATATTGTGCAACCGGGGGCGCTTACACGAACCACCAGAAGTTCGTGACGGCCCAAAGCCGCGGCCTGGCCTGGCCCGCGTGGAGAAATGCATGTTTTTCGATGAGCTAAGCAATGACGAATGGGCAAGGCTAGCCGCGCTCGTTTCCGATGAGCCAGCCGTCCGGTTGAATCGCCGTGGACGGCCGCGCGCCGAACCACGCATCGTCGCCAACGCCGTGCTGTGGATTCTCACCACAGGCGAGCCCTGGTCGAAACTGCCTGGACGTTATCCGTCCGGCCCGACCTGCCGCCGCCGCTTTGAAGAATGGCAGGCGAACGGCACCCTGATCGAAATGGTCCGCCTGTTGTCCGAGACCGGCCGCACGTTCGCGTATATCCCTGAACCGGCGCCGCCTGCGAGCGCGGCGAAACCGTCGCCGGAAGTCGAGCCGCCGAAGCCGCGCGACGACACCGTGCGTGGCGTGTTCTGGAAGAGCCCGGAATCATGGCAAACGGCGCCGGGTCCATCCTGCGTCTCGAACGGCTGGCGTCCGCTTGGCGCGATGGCTGACATCACGCGCCAACTCGCGGGTGAGATCGACGCGGAGTCGGTCGCCAACGAAATCGTGCCCGCAGCCGATATTGAAGATACCGAAGCGAACGCGCGCGAAGCGAAGCTGGCCGGCGGCGCGCAACACGCGTTGCATGATGCACGCGACGCCGCGGCCGATGCGGCGTACGGCGGTCATTCCGCTCATGCGGCGCATGCGTTCGACGGGCAAGCCGGGGACGCGTCGCATGCCGCTGCCGGGCATGGTCACGCACAGGGGCACGAGGACTGTCACACGCCGCTGTGGATGAATCTCGCGATGCCCGACGGCGCGCAGTTCGACGACGCACGCGGCTATGTGATCTACGTGGCCGCGGAGCGCGTGGCGAGCGCAATGTATCGTGCGTGGGCGGAGATCATGAAAGACGGGCGGCGCGTCGAACGCTCCGGGCTGATCGGTCCGCGTTTCGACGATCCGCAAGCGGCGCGTCAGTTCGCACTCGATTGGGCGGCCGACTGGATCGATCGCGAATGCGGCATCACGCAAGGCGGATTCGCGATGGATGCCCAAAGCCATGCCGCGGCGGCGCAACGCGCAACTGTGAAGTCGTATGCCACCATGTCGGCGCCGGCGGGGGAACAGCAGGCGGCCGGGCAGCAGCCGGCACACGCCGCGCAAACCGCACACACGCCTGTCACGCGGCCAATGCCGGAATCGGCGGCGGCGAAGAGCGCGCTGCCGGCTGCCGCGGGCAATCGCAACAACGGCAGCAATGGCAGCAACGGCAATGGCAACGCGCAGCAAACGGGCGCCGCGTCGTACCCGCAGCATGCGAACGCGCATCATCGTCTGCAGTTGCGTCGCTATCCGGGCGACAGCGGCGCCGCGGCTGCCGACAACAAGTCGTCGGACCGCTTTCCGCCCACGCGCAAACTTCTTTCGCACGTGCGCTGAACACGAATGCCGAGTGTGATCGCCGGAGAAAATCGCGGTTGAAAATCCGCGCTGGAAACGCGTGCTTGAAACCAGGTTTGAAACCCGAGTTTGGGTCTCGAGTTGAATCTGACTGGATTCATCGCGCAGATGCGGAGTCGCTGCGGCTGAGATCGTTCGAGTGTGTGCTGTGCGCCTTCAGTGCGCACACACACAACACAGGATGAACGGCGCACATCCACGATGTCGTGCTGTGCCCGGCGAGCACGAACCAGATAGACGGCCAAACCCGGCGGCAACGCGCCGCCGGTCATCGCGAAGCAGGCATCCGGGCGAGACGCTCGATGCCCGCCTCTCGCACCCGGAACGCTTAACGCCTACCGTACGTATCGTCGAAGCGAACGATATCGTCTTCGCCGAGATACGAACCCGACTGCACCTCGATGATTTCGAGCGGCATCTTGCCCGGATTTTCGAGGCGGTGCGTGACGCCGAGCGGGATATACGCCGATTCGTTTTCCGACACGATAAATCGCTCTTCGCCGCGCGTGACGAGCGCAGTGCCGCGCACGACAATCCAGTGCTCCGCGCGATGATGGTGCATCTGCAGCGACAGTTGCGCACCCGGCTTCACGACAATGCGCTTCACCTGGAAGCGTTCGCCGATATCGACCGAATCGTAATGCCCCCACGGCCGATGCACCTTGCGGTGGTTGGTCGCCTCGGCGCCGCGCTCGCTGCGAATCCGGCTGACCACCTTCTTCACGTCCTGCACACGCGATTTGTCGGCGACCAGAATCGCGTCGTCCGTTTCGACGACCACCAGATCATGCGTGCCGACGCAGGCGATCAGGCGGCCTTCCGAATGCGCGAAGGTCGATTCGGCGCCTTCGAACATCACGCGGCCGCGGCCGACGTTATCGGCGTCGTCCTTCGGCAGGATCTGCCAGATCGCGTCCCATGAGCCGACGTCGGACCAGCCGGCCGTGAGCGGCACGACGACGCCGCTTGCCACCGCCGTATCGCCGCCGAGCTGCTCCATCACCGCATAGTCGATCGAGTTCGACGGGCAATTCGCAAATGCGTCGCGCTGCAGCCGGAAAAAGTCGCCGTCCGAGCTGCCGCCCGCATGGGCGGCGACGCACGCATCATAGATTGCCGGATGGAAGTGCTTGATGGCCTTCAGCCACGTCGACGCACGCGTGATGAAGATGCCGCTGTTCCACCAGTATTCCTGCGATTCGACGTAGCGCTGCGCGAGCTCGAGATGCGGCTTCTCGACAAAGCGCTCGAGCCGGCGCGCGCCGCCCGCGCCTACGCCTTCGCCCGTTGCGGCCGGCATCGGCGCGCCGATGCGGATATAGCCATAACCCGTTTCCGCGCGCGCCGGCACGACGCCCATCGTCACGATATGACCGGCCGCCGCGTATTGCACGCCGGCGGCGACTGCCGCCTGAAAGCCGGCGTGATCGGCCACCGCGTGATCCGCGGGCATCACGACCATGATGCTGTCTTCATCCTGCGCTGCCACCGACAACGCGGCAACCGTCAGCGCGGGCGCCGTGTCGCGGCCGACCGGCTCGAGCATGAGGCGGCTCGCCTTGCCGGTCACGCGCAGTTGTTCGGCTGTCGTGAAGCGATGCTCCTCGTTACATACCACCACCAGCTGCTCGGCCACCGGATAGCCGGCGTCGAGCGCATCGAGACGCCGGGTCGTCGACTGCAGCAGCGAATCTTCGCCGAGCAGGCCGATCAACTGCTTGGGGTGCTGCTCGCGCGACATCGGCCACAACCGCGTGCCGGAGCCACCGGCCAGAATCACTGGCTGGATCTTGAGCTTGACGGACAGCGGCGCGGAAAACGCGGGCCGGGATTGGACGGCGGTTGATGCCGTACCGAGAGCACTCATGGTTAACTCCTCGAGCAGGGGTGAGTGCTTCGAGTTTTAGCACGTCTTAATTGCTCAATAAAATTTCGCATAATTCTATGAGAATTTTTCTAGAAATTTTCCCCATTGAATTGCGATAGATTTAAGTCACGAGAACTTAAAAAATCAGATAAATATGAGCATTGAGAAATGGCCGGATTCAGTTCTCATACGAATCCGAACTGCATGAATACAACAACGCGCGGACGGGTTGGTGAAAGTACTGTAAGAAACGCGCAGAAGTCCGTGCCGATTACGCTGGAAATGCATTTCCAGGCGCCGGAAAAGGTAAATCTTGCTGAATAAATTCTGAAAAAATCGGGCAATGCTTACCGATACAAATTGTTTTTTTTAGGAGCTTGCGGCGCGAATTTTAATGCTCCTTTATTCACACTAGTACGAGGGTATTCACTTAATCGCCAGTGCCATTCCCGCGCGATAAATATAGCCGCCCGACCGGTTGACATAGCGGACCGCAAGGTCGGCCGTTATGGCCCGAATCAGATTGTTCAACGAGGTGCAGCAGCATGCTGAGCGTTCTATCGAGAATCATCGACATTGCGATGGTCGCCCTGGGCGCCATGATCGCGGCCGCGGTGCATGCGGGGCACTTCGCGTGGCTCGACGACATGCAAAGCATTTCGCTGACGGTCGACTGCCTGCTGATCGTGCTGTTTTTTCCCGCGCTCGGCATTTATCAGTCGTGGCGCGGCAAGTCGCTGTACGACCTGCTGTGGCGTGTGACGTGCGGCTGGCTGCTGGTCGAAGTGACCGGCATTCTGATGAGTTTCAGCCTGCACCGCGCGGAACTGCTGTCGCGCCTGTGGCTCGGATTCTGGGCGGTGGCGAGCGTGCTGCTGCTGATCGTCTCGAAGACGCTCGTGCACACGGTGCTGAAGGGCTTGCGCCGCGAGGGCTTCAACCAGAAGGCGGTCGCCATCGTCGGCAGCGTGCCGTACGGCAAGTTTCTGGTCGAGCAGATCAGAAGCCGCCCGGAGGCGGGCTTCATGCCGCACATCATCTATACGGAAGACGGCGCGCATAACCGCCGCGAAGGCGATCCGCTCGACGACCCGCGCGCGACCGAACTCGGGCCGCACGATGTCGAAGGCGTGCCGGTCGAGCGCGACTTTGCGAGGCTCGTGCAGATGATGCGGCGCGACGCGGTGCGTGAATTGTGGATGGCGTTGCCGATGTCGAAGGAGCGCACGATTCATCGTTTCGTCACCGAGTTCCGCAACGATTTCGTGAATATCCGCTTTATTCCGGACGTGCGCAGCCTGACGCTTTTCAATCAGCCGATGGTCGATCTGCTCGGCGTGCCGGCGATCAATCTCGCGGCCTCGCCGATCACCGATCTGCGCGTGCTGCCCAAGCGCGTGTTCGATCGCCTGTTCGCGCTGGCCGCGTTGACCGCGCTGTCGCCGCTGCTGGTCGTGATCGCGGTGCTCGTGAAGCTGTCGTCGCCGGGGCCGGTGTTTTTCCGGCAGAAGCGCAAGGGCATCGACGGCAACGAGTTCGAAATCTACAAGTTCCGCTCGATGAAGATGCACAAGGAAGAAGCCGGCAAGATCACCCAGGCGACGCGCCGCGACCCGCGCATCACGCCGGTCGGCGCCTTCCTGCGCCGCACGAGCCTCGACGAGCTGCCGCAGTTCATCAATGTGCTCAAGGGCGAGATGTCGGTGGTCGGGCCCCGCCCGCATGCGCTCGAGCACGACGACATCTACAAGGACCTGGTGCGCGGCTATATGCACCGCTACCGGATCAAGCCGGGTATCACCGGCTGGGCGCAGATCAACGGTTACCGCGGCGAAACCGACCGCATCGAAAAGATGATGGGCCGCGTGAAGCTCGATCTGTATTACATGCAGCACTGGACGTTCTGGCTGGATATGAAGATCGTCGTGCTGACTTTCTGGAAGGGTTTCGTCGGCAGCAATGCGTACTGAAAACGGCACTATGCCCGTGCGCGCCGGCGTCTTCAGCACACGCCGGCTTGCGTGAAGCGCGCCGCGCTTTCGCATGCATGCCGCGCACGCCAGTTCATGTTGTATTCGCTTTGTATTTTTTCGAGTCCCAGTCGACCACTCAATTTCCCGAGGTGTGATTCATGAATGTGACGATCATTGGAACCGGATACGTAGGCCTCGTAACGGGCGCGTGTCTTGCTGACATCGGCAACGATGTGTTTTGTCTCGATGTCGATCAGCGCAAGATCGATGTGCTCAACGACGGCGGCGTGCCGATCCATGAGCCCGGCCTGCAGGAGATCATCGCGCGCAACCGCAAGGCGGGGCGCCTGAAGTTCTCGACCGACGTGGCGGCCTCGGTCGCGCATGGGGACATCCAGTTCATCGCGGTCGGCACGCCGCCGGACGAAGACGGTTCAGCGGACCTGCAATACGTGCTCGCCGCCGCGCGCAGCATCGGCAAGTATATGGAAGGCTTCAAGGTGATCGTCGACAAGTCGACGGTGCCGGTCGGCACTGCGCGCCGCGTGGCCGGCGCCGTCACGCAGGAGCTCGCCGCGCGCAGCCTGAAGCAGATGTTCTCGGTGGTGTCGAATCCGGAATTCCTGAAGGAAGGCGCGGCCGTCGAAGACTTCACGCGCCCGGACCGGATCGTGATCGGCTGCGATGAGGACGTGCCCGGCGAAAAGGCGCGCGAAATGATGAAGCGCCTCTATGCGCCGTTCAACCGCAACCGCGAGCGCACGCTGTATATGGACGTCGGCTCGGCCGAGTTCACCAAGTACGCGGCGAACGCGATGCTCGCGACGCGCATCTCGTTCATGAACGAGCTCGCGAATCTCGCGGATCGCGTCGGCGCCGATATCGAAGCGGTGCGCCGCGGCATCGGCTCGGACCCGCGCATCGGCTACGACTTCCTGTATGCGGGCTGCGGCTACGGCGGCTCGTGCTTTCCGAAGGACGTGCAGGCGCTGATTCGCACCGCGAACGAGCATCGTCAGGGCCTGCGCATTCTCGAAGCCGTCGAAGCGGTCAACGACGCGCAGAAGAAGATTCTCGCGAACAAGATCGTCGAGCGTCTCGGCGGCGATCTGTCGGACCGCACGTTCGCGGTGTGGGGCCTTGCGTTCAAGCCGAATACCGACGACATGCGCGAAGCGCCGAGCCGTCCGCTGATCGCCGAGCTGCTGGCGCGCGGCGCAAAGGTGAAGGCCTACGACCCGGTCTCGATGGACGAAGCGCAACGCGTGCTGGCGCTCGATCTGCAGCATATGCCGCAGCGCCATGCGCGGTTGTCGTTCGTGCAGGAGGAGATGGAGGCCGCGCGCGATGCCGACGCGCTCGTCATTCTGACTGAATGGAAGGTGTTCAAGAGTCCCGATTTCGACAGCCTGAAAACGCATCTGAAGACGCCGCTGATTTTCGACGGCCGCAACCTGTATGAGCCGGATGCGATGCGCGAGCTCGGCATCGAGTATCACGCGATCGGCCGGCAGCATGCGCAGCAGGATGCGACGGCGCGCGATGCGTCGAAGGCGATGGCCGCCACGCCGCTTTGATCCTGCATGCCGGGAACCGCGGCCTCGCTGACGCAGCAGTGCGTGAGGCCGCGGGCACGTCATTTTGACAAACCGCTTGAAAACTTTTGACTGCTCATACAGAAAAAGACCCGCTAAACCGCCAACGCAATCTACGGAGGCCGCCATGTTCTCCAATGTGCTGATCGTGTGCCACGCCAACGTCTGCCGCTCGCCCGCGGCCGAGATGCTGTTCAAGGCACGTCGCAGCGGACACCCGGGCGCGCCGATTGCTTTTCACTCCGCCGGTATCCGCGCGGTCGACGGCGACGGCATGGATCCGGTGATGCGGCGCCTGCTCGAAGAGCGCGGCGTCACGGCCGGAGAGCATCACGCCCGGCGCCTGAACAAACGGATGGTGCGCGACGCAGACCTCGTGCTCGTTACGGAGCAGCGTCAGGTTAAGGACGTCGAAGCATTGGACCCGGCGGCACGCGGCAAGGTCCACGCGCTCGGCAAGTGGGAAGGGGCCGACGTGGTCGACCCGCACGGCGGCGAAGAGCGGCACTATCGCGAAAGCCTCGTGCTCATCGAACATCTGGTCATGGGATGGCTCAATAAAATATGCTGAAGCGACAAATCACTGGTCTATTTTTCGTTGCACTGACGATATTTCTGTCGGCATGCTCGGTCGCGCCCGGCTATCACCTCGACACGGCGCGCCTGAATGAACAGCCGTCGACCGGTCCCGCGCCGACCTACGATGTGAAAACGATCGACGCGCAGCTGATCGTCGCGCAGGCGAAGTTCGTTGCCGCGATGGCGCCGCCGCCGCTGCCGCCGTCCGTCTACAAAGGCGGCGACTACATCTATCACGTGGAGCCGCAGGACATTCTCGGCATCACCGTGTGGAATCACCCGGAACTGACGACGCAAAGCGGCACCACGCTGTCGACCGGCGGCAACACCACGCAGTCGATCGCGAGCACGCTGCAGCAGCCGTACACGACCGCGCTGCCGGGCCAGGCCGATCCGTTCGGCCAGACCGTCGGCCCGGACGGCACCATCTATTTTCCGTTCGTCGGGCGCATTCGCGCGGCCGGCAAGTCGACCGCGCAGATTCGCGACGAACTGTCGATCGCGCTCGTGCCGTACATCAAGAACCCGCAGGTCGACGTGCGCGTGCTCGCGTTTCGCAGCCAGCGCGTCGAAGTGACCGGCGACGTGAAGACGCCGGGGCCGCTCGCGATCAGCGACGTGCCGCTCAACCTCGTCGATGCGATCTCGCGCTCGGGCGGCACCAACCCCGACGCGGACCTGCAGCGCGTGCGTCTCACGCGCGACAAGAAGCTCTACATTCTCAACGCCGACGCGATGCTCGATCGCGGCGACGTATCGCAGAACGTGACGCTGCAGCCAGGCGACGTGATCAATGTGCCGGATCGCACCGACAGCCGCATCTTCGTGATGGGCGAGGTCAAGACGCCGGTCACGCTGAGCATGCTGAAGGGCCGCTTCACGATCGCCGATGCATTGACCGGCGCGGGCGGCCTGCTCGATACCGATGCCAACCCGCGGCAGATTTTCGTGATGCGCGGCATGCGCGACAACCCAACCTCGCCGGAGATCTTCCGGCTCGACATGACGCAGCCTGATGCGGTGATGCTGAGCTCGCAGTTCCAGCTGCAGCCGCTCGATGTCGTGTACGTCGGCACCGCTGCCGGGGCCACCTTCAATCGCATGATCCAGCAGATTCTGCCTGCGTTGCAGTCGGTGTTCTTTATCAAGGAACTGACGAACTGATGCCGTTTCGTGACCGCCGTCGCGCAGCGACGGCGGCCGCGTGACGTTGCCGCGCAGTGAGAATCGCCGGCGGGCGGCTGTTGCAATGTGTGTCGCAACGATTGCACAGCCCGCGCCGCCCTGAAATCGCAGTAAGCCTCGAACCCGAACCGGGACTGAACCGTGAGTACTCAATTCAATACCCATCTGGCCGTCCAGGGCCGCACCGAGGAAGAAGACGTGGTCCTCGGCCAGCTGATCCAGACGATCATCGACGACATCTGGTGGCTGGTCGCGATCGCCGCGACGATCGTCGCGCTGGCCGGCTTCTACTGCTATATCGCGAGCCCGGTCTATTCGGCCGATGCACACGTGCGCGTCGAGACGCAGGACAACACGTCGCAGGCGCTCACGCAGAACCAGTCCGGCGCGCCGATCACGACCGGTTCCGCGGCGGGCGCGCTGCCCACCGACGCCGAGATGGAGATCATCAAAAGCCGCGGCGTGCTGGGGCCCGTCGTGCACGAGATGAAGCTGAACTTTTCGGTCACGCCGAAGACGCTGCCGGTGCTCGGCCGCCTCGCCGCGCGTCTGGACAGGTCCGGCGGCCTCGCGAAGCCGTGGTTCGGCCTGAGTTCGTACGCGTGGGGCGGCGAGCAGGTGGCCGTCGATTCGGTCGACGTGACGCCGGCGCTCGAAGGCAAGGAGATGACGATGACCGCGCTCGCGGACGGCCAGTACGAGCTGCACGGGCCGGACGGCGCGCTGCTGTTGCACGGTCAGGTCGGGCAGACCGCACAGGGCGGCGGCGTGACGATGCTGGTCGACACGCTGGTCGCGCGGCCGGGCACGCAGTTCACCGTGACGCGCGCGAACGATCTCGATGCGATCGCGGGCTTCCAGTCGGCGATCAAGGTGACCGAGCAGGGCAAGCAGACCGGCGTGATCCAGATTTCGCTCGAAAGCACCAACCCCGACCAGGCCGCGGCGATCGCGAACGCAGTCGCGCAGTCGTACCTGCGCGAGCACATCCAGACCAAGCAGGCCGACGCGAGCAGGATGCTCGACTTCCTGAAGAGCGAAGAGCCGCGCCTGAAGGCGGACCTCGAAAACTCCGAGGCGGCGCTCACCGCGTACCAGAGCAAGTCCGGCTCGATCAACGCGTCCGATGAAGCGAAGATCTACCTCGACGGCGCAATCGACTATCAGAAGCAGATCGCATCGCTGAAGATGCAGGTCGCGTCGCTGCAGCAGACCTATGCGAACGATCACCCGATCCTGAAGGCGGCGCGCGAGCAGATGGCCGAACTGCAGGCGCAGGAAACGCGCTACTCGTCGCGTTTCCGCGATCTGCCGGCTACCGAGGTGCGCGCGGTGCAGTTGCAACGCGATGCGAAGGTCGCGGAAGACATCTACGTGCTGCTGCTCAACCGCGTGCAGGAGCTGTCGGTGCAGCGCGCGGGCACCGGCGGCAACGTGCATATCGTCGACGCGGCGCTGCGGCCGGGCGATCCGGTCAAGCCGAAGAAATTCCTGATTCTCTCCGCGGCGGCGATCCTCGGGTTGATCGTCGGCACCGGCTTTGTGCTGATCCGCCGCAACATGTTCAAGGGCATCGACGATCCGGAGCACGTCGAGCGTATTTTCCACTTGCCTGTGTACGGTCTCGTGCCGCTGTCGGCCGAGCAGGCCGTGCTCGAAAACAAGGTGGTGCGCGGCGGCACGCGCGAGCGCCTCGTGCTCGCGAATGCGAAGCCGAAGGACGTCTGCATCGAAGCGCTGCGCAGCCTGCGCACCTCGATCCAGTTCACGCTGATCGATGCGCGCAACCGCATCATCATGCTGACCGGCCCGATGCCGGCGGTCGGCAAGAGCTTCCTGACCGTCAACCTCGCGGTGCTGCTCGCGCACTCGGGCAAGCGCGTGCTGATGATCGACGGCGATATGCGGCGCGGCTCGCTCGAGCGCCACCTGGGCGGCGTGCAGGCGAACGGCCTGTCCGAACTGCTGTCCGGGCAGATCTCGCTCGACGAGGCGATTCGCCAGACCGACACGCCCGGGCTGTCGTTCATCTCGTGCGGCGAACGTCCGCCGAACCCGTCCGAACTGCTGATGTCGCCGCGTCTGCCGCAGTATCTGGACGCGCTGCAAAAACGCTACGACGTCGTGCTGATCGATACGCCGCCGGTGCTGGCGGTGACCGACGCATCGATCATCGGCGGCTACGCGGGCTCGACGTTCTTTGTCGTGCGCTCAGGCATGCATACCGAGAACGAGATCAGCGATTCGCTGAAGCGGCTCTCCGTCGCGGGTGTGCACGTGCAGGGCGCGATCTTCAACGCGATGCCCTCGCGCGCGCGCGGCGGTTATGACCGCAGTTACGCAGCCGTGCAGGAATATCTGAGCACCTGATGGTCTGCTCGCGAAACCTCCTGAAGCTGAGCGGAGAGCCTCGATGAAAATCACGGTACTGGTGCCGACCTTTCGCCGTCCAGACGACCTGACGCGCTGTCTGGCCGCGCTCGAGCGGCAGCGGCGCGCACCGGACGAAGTCGTGGTGATTGCGCGTCCCGACGACGCAGCGACGCACGCGTGCCTGCGCGCGCATCTGGCCGCCCGCCGGTTGCCGCTCGTGGTCGCGCTCGTCGACGTGCCGGGGCAGGTCGCAGCGCTCAATCGCGGCCTCGATGCGGCGCGCGGCGACGTGATCGCGATCACCGACGACGATGCCGCGCCGCATGCGGACTGGGTGCAGCGTATCGAAGCGCATTTCGCCGCCGACCCGCACCTCGGTGCGCTGGGCGGACGCGACTGGGTCCATGAGAAGGGCGGCGTGCTGAGCGGCTCACAACCGCTCGTCGGCAAGCTGACGCCGTCGGGCAGGATTATCGGCAATCATCATCTCGGTGTCGGCGGCGCGCGCGAAGTGGATGTGTTGAAGGGCGCGAATATGAGCTACCGGCGCGCGGCAGTCCGCACGATCCGTTTCGACACGCGGCTGCGCGGCGCGGGCGCGCAGGTGCACAACGACATGGCGTTCAGCATGAGCGTGAAGAAGGCGGGCTGGAAGCTTGTCTACGACCCGCGCGTCGCGGTCGATCACTTCCCGGCCGAGCGCCACGACGACGACCGCCGCGACGCGCAGACGATGACCGCGATCCGCAACGCCGCGTACAACCTGCATCTGATCCTGCGCGCGCAACTGCCGCCGCTGCGCCGCGAGACCGCGTGGTGGTGGTACACGCTGGTCGGCACGCGCGTGTACCCGGGCGCCGTGCACGCGGTGCTCGCACTGCTCGCGCGGCGGCAGACGCAGTGGTTGCGCTGGAAGGCGGTGCGCACCGGCGCGCGTGAGGCGCGCCGTGCGCTGCTGTGATGCGCGGCGCCTGCGAACCGCGCGCGCGGTGTCGTCGTCGGGCGGATCTTCGCAACGGTGTTGCGCGCCGTTCGATGCGTGGTCTGCATGCGCGGCTTTCGTGTGCGGTTTCAATGCGCAGTTGCGATGCGCGGCGTCAATGCGCGGCGTCAATGAGTAAGCAGCCCGGAGTGCCTGCATGAGCATCAATGTCAACGTCCATCTGTTCTACGGCGCGGATCCGCGCACCTATCGCCAGGGCGAGAATATCGGCTGCCTGTACGGCTATCACCATGCGGAGTCCGACGAGTTCCATCTGACCTACTCGGAAGACGTGCGCGAAAGCCGGTCGGTCAAACTCGTGCGCCGCGCGTTGAAAGCGCTGCTCGGCTTCGACATGATTCACACGTGGCGCAATCGCGAGCAGATTCTGCGCTCGGATGTCGTCTGGACGCATACCGAGCACGAGCACCTCGCGGTCGCGTTGCTGCTCGCGTTGAATGCGCGACGGTTTCGTCACCGTGCGCGGCCGCTGCTGCTCGCGCAAAGCATCTGGCTGCTCGATAAATGGCCGGGCTACGGAGTCTTGCGGCGCTGGCTGTATCACAAGCTGCTCGCGCACGCGGACGTGCTGACCACGCATTCGAGCGTCAATGCCGCGCTGTGCCGCCGTTACCTGCGGCGCGACGCCACCCAGGTGTTCTATGGTCTGAACACCGGCGACTTCCCGGTGCGCCAGCCGGCCGCGTGGGCGCCGCATACGCCGGTGCGGATCGCGGCGATCGGCAACGATCGCGACCGCGACTGGCGCACGCTGATCGAAGCATTCGGCCATGACGCGCGCTACGCCGTGAAGATCGCGACGCGGCGGCGCATTCCGGCGTCGCTGCGCGCGCCGAATGTCGAGATCGCGTCGGCCTCGGGCATCGTGAAACAGCGCGAGCTGTATGACTGGGCCGATGTGATTGTCGTGCCGCTGCGCGAGAACTCGCACGTCTCGGGCCTGACCGTGACGCTCGAGGCCGCGGCGGTCGGCAAACCGATGATCGTCGCCGACGTCGGCGGCCTGCAGGAGTATTTTCCGCCGCACGCGGCGCGCTACGTGCCGCCGCACGATCCGCGCGCGTTGCGCGCCGCGCTCGAGCGCCTGATCGCGGCGCCGGACGACGCGCTGCGCCAGGCGCGCGCCGCAGCAGCCGAATTGCTGTCGCGCGATTTCACCACGCAGCACTTCGCGCATCAGCATGTACGCATCACGCGCGATCTGCTGCGGCGTCGCATGCGTGCGTCGGGCGCGGGCGAACCGGCAAGCGCTGCGGGCAATCATGCAGGCACCCGCGCAGGCAAAACCACGGTCGACGCCGCGCCGTCGCGCATGGCGGCGCGCGCCGAGCGCGGAGGGGGCTAGGCATGGCATCGCTACTGCAAGCGGGAGTGACGGGCGCACGCGGGCTGGTCAGCGCGCCGGAGCGCAGCGAGTGGATGCCGCCCGCGCTGCTCTGGCTGATCACGATCGTGCTGATCATCGGGCACCAGGGCGCCGCGCTGACCTACGGGTTTCCGGCGCTCGCGGTGCTGGTCGGCGCGTGGCTGTACTTCAGAAGCCCGGCGCGCTACCTCGGCTTCACGTGGTGGCTGTGGTTCCTGAGCCCCGAGGTGCGGCGTCTGGCCGACTGGTCGAAGAACGCGTACACGCCGACGAGCCTGATCCAGGTCGCGCCGCTTGCGGTCACGATGATCTGCGGCCTGTCGCTGGTGCGCTACTACCCGATCCTCGCGCAGCGGCGCGGCTTGCCGGTGCTGCTGATTCTATTCGGGCTCGCGTACGCGCTGCTGATCGGCTTCGTCTCGGCCGGACCGCTCGCGGCGCTCTACGATCTCGCGAACTGGCTGTACCCGATTCTGATCGGCTTTCACATCCTGGTGAACACGCGCGACTATCCGGCGTTTCGCGACACGATCGTCAACACGTTTATCTGGGGCATGCTCGCGATGGGCGTGTACGGCGCCGTGCAGTTTTTCATCATGCCGCCGTGGGACGTGTTGTGGATGCTCGGTGCGCAGATGAGCTCGCAGGGCGATCCGGTGCCGATGGGCGTGCGCGTGTTCAGCACGATGAACTCGTCGGGCCCGTTCGCGCTCGCGATGCTGGGCGCGATGGTGTTCGTGCTCGCCGCGCAGCACAAGGTACGGTGGATTGCCGGCGCCTTCGGCTTTATCGCGTTCGCGTTGAGTCTCGTGCGCTCGACCTGGGGCGGCTGGGTCATCGCGCTCGTGATGCTGCTCGTGAAGTCGGACAACAAGGTGCGTGTTCGCATCATCGTGAGCGGCGTGCTGCTGGTCGGGCTGTGTGTGCCGCTGCTCGCATTCGGCCCGGTCGCCGACCGGATGCAAACGCGTCTGCAGACGATCACGAACCTCGATAACGACCGCAGCTACCAGGCGCGCAACGAGTTTTTCGCCGACTTCGCGCAGACGGCGTTTACCGACGTCGCGGGCGAGGGCATGGGCGCAACCGGCACGTCCACCAAGCTGTCGAGCGGCAACGACGGCCAGCTCGGCCAGTACGGCAACTTCGACAGCGGCGTGATGAACATTCCGTTCGTGCTCGGCTGGCCCGGCACGCTGCTGTATCTGTCCGGTATCGGCTGGCTCGTGATGCGCGCGATCTTCGCGTCGTTCAAGCTCGGCGACGACAAGTTCGTCGCATCGTGCCTGTCGCTGTCCGTCGCGATTCTCGCGATGATCGTATTCACGAATACGCTGGTCGGCACAGGCGGAGCGCTGCTTTTCATGAGTCTGTTTTCGATCCTCTCCGCGGCGCACTATCAGAAGCAGCACCGCAGATCCCAAGCCGTTCTTCACGGAGAAACCGATTGAGAGTCGCGATTGTCACGCACGTCGTCCGTCATAACGACGGACAGGGCCGCGTCAACCACGAGATCGCGCGCGCCGCGCTCGACGAGGGCATTTCGGTCACGCTGGTGGCAACGCACGTCGCGCCGGACCTGCTCGCGCATCCGCTCGTGCGCTGGGTGCCGATCAGGATCGGCCGATGGTGGCCGAGCAACCTGTTGCGTCAGCAGGTGTTCGCGATCCGCAGCGCGCAATGGTTGCGCGCGCATCGAAGCGAATTCGACGTGCTGCATGTCAACGGCTTTATCACGTGGGCGCCGGCCGACGTGAATACCGCGCATTTCGTGCATAGCGGCTGGTTCGCGAGCAGGTACTACCCGTTCGGTGTGTCGAAAGGGCTGTGGTCCGGCTACCAGTACGTGTACACGCGTTTGAATGCGCTGCTCGAGGGCTGGGCCTACCGGCGTTCGCGCGTGATCACCGCGGTGTCGCAAAAGGTCGCGGACGAGATTCGCGCGATCGGCCTGACGCCGCGCAACCGGCTCGACGTGATCTACAACGGCGTCGATACGCGCGGTTTTGCGGCCGCGAGCGGCGACCGCGCGAAGTTCAGGCTGCCGCCGCACGCGTTCGTGCTGCTCTTCGTCGGCGACCTGCGCACGCCGCGCAAGAACCTCGGCACGGTGCTGAGGGCGCTCAGGCACTTGCCGCATCACGTGCAGATCGCGGTGGCCGGCTATCTGCCGGGCAGCCCGTATCCGGAAGAGGCGCGCGCGCTCGGCGTGGCCGATCGCGTGCACTTTCTGGGCCTCGTGAAAGACATGCCGGTGCTGATGCATTCGGTCGACGCGTTCGTGTTTCCGTCGCGCTACGAGGCGATGAGCCTGTCGCTGCTCGAGGCGATGGCGGCGGGGCTGCCGGTCGTCACCGCGCGCACCGCGGGCGGCGCCGAGATCATCACCCCCGAGTGCGGCATCGTGCTCGACGACCCGGACGATCCGCGCGCGCTGGCCGATGCGATCGGCCGCCTCGCCGGCGACGACCGCATGCGTCGCGCGATGGGCGCGGCGGCCGGCGAACTCGCGGCCGGCTTCGGCTGGGCGCGCATGGCCGCGCAATACATCGCGCTGTACCGGCAGATTGCCGGGCTGCGCGACGACCGCAGTCGCAACGGCGCGAGCGATGCGCAGGGGGCCGCGGCCAACCTGCTCGCCGGCGCATCGCGCGGCGCGGACGGCGCGTGACGCGCGCATTACCGCGCAGCGCACACGGCAGTGCGCAAGACTGCGCACAAAACAGTGCACCAAGCGCTGCGGAAGAGCACACGAGGATACACACGCACCCGCCGCGCGGCGGCATCGCCGGGCTGCGCGGGATGGGCCCGAGGCGCTCGACACGATCAGGCGCGGCTTCAAACGAACAGGAATGACCATGACAACACCTTCGATCAAATCGCTGCAGATCGGCATGCACTGGTTTCCCGAGCGCGCCGGCGGCCTCGACCGGATGTACTACTCGCTGATCGGTGCGCTGCCGGGCGCGGGCGTTCAGGTGCGCGGCGTGGTGGCCGGCTCGCCGCGCGTCGCGGCCGACACGAACGGCGCGATTCAGGGCTTCGGTCCGGCCGCGCAATCGTTGCCGATGCGGCTGATGGCCGCACGGCGCGCACTGCGCCGCGAACTGCAAACGCAGCGGCCCGACGTGATCTCGTCGCATTTCGCGCTCTATACGTTCCCGGGTCTCGACGTGATGCGCGGCATTCCGCAGGTGTCGCATTTTCAGGGGCCGTGGGCCGACGAAAGCCATGTCGAAGGCGCCGACTCGTTCGGCCAGCGCGCCAAGCGCTATCTCGAGCAGACCGTGTACGCGCGCTCGTCGCGGCTGATCGTACTCTCCGACGCGTTCGGCAAGATCCTGACGGCGCGCTACGGCATTGCACCGGAACGCATTCGCGTCGTGCCGGGCTGTGTGAACGTCGACCAGTTCAACCTGCCGCTCACGCAGAACGAAGCGCGCCTGAAGCTGCAGTTGCCGCTCGGCCGGCCGATCGTGCTCGCGGTGCGGCGCCTCGTGCGGCGCATGGGGTTGGAGGATCTGATCGACGCGGTGAAAGTGGTCAAGCGCCGCGCGCCCGACGTGCTGCTGCTGATCGCGGGCAAGGGGCGTCTCGAAGGCGAGCTGCAGGCGCGCATCGACGAGGCCGGCCTCACCGACAACGTGAAGCTGCTCGGCTTTGTGCCCGACCAGCATCTCGCGACGCTGTACCGCGCGGCGACGATCAGCGTGGTGCCGACCGTTGCGCTCGAGGGCTTTGGCCTCATCACCGTGGAATCGCTCGCGTCCGGCACGCCGGTGCTGGTGACGCCGGTCGGCGGTCTGCCCGAAGCGGTGGCGGGGCTGTCGCAGGATCTGGTGTTGCCGTCCACGGGTGCGGACGCGATTGCGGACGGGCTGGCGCAAGCGCTCGACGGCTCGCTGAAGCTGCCGGACGCGGATGCGTGCCGCGCGTACGCGCGCGCGAACTTCGATAATCCGGTCATCGCGCAGCGCGTCGCGACCGTGTATGGCGAGGCGATCGCCGCCGGCTCGCTGCACTGAACGCACGCCCGCGGCGCAGCGCGCGGCAGAGCTCGCGATGCCGGCGACGGCCGGCGATTAACCGGTCTTCTGCTTCTTCGCGGGCGAAGGACCGGCCACGATTTCTTCCACCGCCGGGCCGCCGGGCGAGACCTTCACCGTTTGCCCGGTGTAGATATTTTTGGCCTCGAGCGCCGCGGTGACCGGAACTTCCACGAGGCGCATGCCGACACGCGGCTTCTCGTCCGGACCCGACGCGGGAAGGACGCCGATTTCCTTGACCTTGAATACCGTGTTCGGGCGAAACAGCCACTCGCGCTCAGCCGATGCGTCGGTCGCGATTCCGTCAAGAAAGGGTTTGGCCGAACGGGCCTCGATATCGTAGAAGGCGAGGGCAGGGTGATCCGTGCCTGCGATCGCGGCCTGATCCCACAATGCGTAGGTCGCGTACTCATTGCCGCTCGATGCCGACATGAAGGCCGGGCTGTTCGTGATCAGATCGCCAGGCTTGAACCGGGTCGCGTAGTCAGCCGGAACATCCGCGACGCGCAGAAGATGCGCCTGCTGTTTCGGGGGCGCGGGCAGGCCGTCCAGTCCTCCGATCAGATCGCTCACATCCTTGTCGATTCCGTCATAGGGCGTATGGGTGTACAGCGCCTTGTTCAGCTCGTAATTCTTCGAACCCGCAGCCGCTGCGCTACCGTTTCCGCTATCGCTGCCGCTTTCGCTATCGCTGCCACTGCTGCTGTCACTGCCGCTGCCGCTGTCGCTGCCGTTATCCACGGCGGTCCATTGTCGGATGGCTCTTTGTTGATCCGCGGGCAGTTTCTCGAATGCGGCCTTGTAGGCCTGTCTGTATGCAGGGTCGTCGAGGGCGGTGTTCGTCGCGGATTTCCAGTCCTTCACTTCCAGGGCCGTCTTCAGTTCCGGCGACATCGCGGGCGATGAAGCAGCGCTTGCGTCCATCATGCCGCCGCGCAGGCCGACGTCGCCATGCACGACCCACTCGTTGTTCGCGTTCAGCCGGACAGGATAGGCGGGTCGCCATGGGTTGTCGGGATCGAACACCCGCCACGTATCGAAGGTCTTGTCGTAACGGGCCGGATATGCGCGGCCGTCGATCGGCACGAAGCTTTGTCCGTTCCCGTCTTCGAGCATGCCGCGCGTACTGGCGGACGGCTGGAGCGAGCCGGGATCGACTTCGCTTGCATATCCGGCCGGGATTCCCATCACGCGGCCCGTGATGCTCTGCTCCGCGTCGATATGGCTCGCGGGCATCGAAAACGGCGCGATGCGCCCGGCCGTCGCCGCGTCCGCGGCTGTCCTCGCGACGCTTCCGACTTCGGCCGCGGCGTCGATTTCCTTCACCGCCTGCGCGAATAGCTTCGCCTCGTCGAGCGCGGCACTCGCGGCGTTGGCCGGGTCGATTGCCATGCCGAGCAGGTTCGCCGTCAAATCGATGCCGATACGCGCGGAGGGCGACAACGTCGAATGCGCGTCGAACGCCGAGCTCAATGGAGCGAACGGGGTCATCCCGAGCAGAACGCGCGCGGTGCCCTCCAGAATTTGCCCGGCAACTTTCGTCGCGCGCTCCTCCGGTGTGATCGAATGGTTCCGGGTTGTCGTGTCGTTGAGCAGCGTGTCGTAACGGTCGGCGAGGTCGCGCACGTAGTCGGGACCGGCGGCCGGCAGGGACTTCAGAATGTCTTCGTAGCGTTTCGGGCCGCCGACATCGTAGCTGTTCAGTTTGCCGGCCGCCTCGAAATGCCATTGCGAGAGTTTGTCGCGCAGCGCGGGGTCGTCCTGCATGCGCTGTGTGAACGCCAGAATGCGCCGTTCCTCGAACGGATCTTCGCCGCTGCCCGGATTGGACGTATGCAACTGGCGCGCGATCAACTCATAGCGCTTGCCCGGATCGTCCTTCACATGGTCGGCTTCCCGGATCATTCTGTCGACGTCGTCGTTGGCCGCTTTCCAGTCTTCGGCCTGCTTCCTGCCGTATCGGTCGACCTCGTTCGAGATCTGCGACTGCAGGTTTTTCTTGAGCGCTACCGCCGATTTGAACAGGCTTTCGCGTTGCTGCGGCGTGCGCGTCGTCATGAAACGGTTGCGCAGTCGAGAAAGCTGGCTCAGCCTGTACTGCCCCGCACTGTCGAGATACCCCGCGCCGACAGGGGTATTGAACACTCCGAGTACACGTTCGAGCGGATCGTTCATGGCCCACGCGCATTGGTCGCGAACCGCGTTTGCCAACTGATCGAACTGTTTGCCGATGGCTTCCCGCTGTTCGCCCGTCGCACTTCGAAAAGCAGCCTGAAAGGTCGCCGCGCCGCCCGCGTAAAAACGCGCTTCGCGCACGGGCAGCGCGGCGAGCTGGCCCAGCATCTCCGCATGGCGCGGCGCGAATCCGGAAACCTCCGGAGGATAGCCGGTCAGATCCTGTGCGGTGGCTTCGGCGATCCGATGCGCGTTGCGCGCATCGTTCGCCTGGACCGGGATGTCCGTGCGATCGCCTTGCTGGCGCTCCACCAGGTAGGTGTGTGCCAGATGATCGAGTTCCTGCCCGGTGGCTCCGGGTAACGGCCCGTTGCTCCGCGATGCCGTTGCCGGGCCTCGATTGGGCGCTGACGGGCCGCTCTTCGCGGGCGAAGTCCTGGACGCCGGGTCCAACCTCGCGCGATGCGGCGGACCGACGTAGGTCCCGGTGGACGGACGTATTGTCGATGAGATATTCAAGTATCGAGTTCTCCATGGTTTGGGGGCGCACGCGCGGGCGTTGTGTGGGGACAAACGCCGGGTCGTCGCGTCGAGACGCGCCTTCCTGTTCTGCTCACGCCGATGGTCTTCTGGCCGGTTGCTGTCGCATGACGACCAGTGAGCTGCGATATTCCGCTGACGGGCGCCGCGCAAGGTGATATATCCGCACTGACCCGTGCGGTCTCCCGGACACAGCGGATCGATCGTCGTTGCCAGGGCGCTACGCCGCGGAGCGCAGGGGCGGCGCCCATGGCAGCGTGGTCATGACGCTCCGATGCAACGTGGCGGGGCAGGCTTGCGCCGGGCGGGCGCAATGAGCGCAGGAGAGGGAGAACTGCAGGAGGAAGATGAGACAAGCGCAGGCCGTGCAGCATGGCCTGCGCTTGCATGCCGCGCGTCGACCGGACGCAAGCGGCCCGGCCGACGCGCGAAGCTCAGAACGTCTCGTGAATCCGGTTGCGCGCGATATCCGCGCCGACCATCATCTGGCACAACTGCTCGAGCGTGGTGTGCGTTTCCCAGCCGAGCTTGGCCTTCGCCTTGTCCGCGCAGCCGATCAGCAGGTCGACTTCGGCGGGCCGGTAGAACTTCGGGTTGATGCGCACGAGCGTGCGGCCGGTCGCGACGTCGATGCCGGTCTCGTTCTGCTGCTTGCCCGACCATTCGAGCTGGAAGCCGGCCGCCGCGAACGCCATCCTCACGAAGTCGCGCACGGTCTCGGTGCGGTTGGTTGCGAGCACGAAGGTATCCGGCTCGTCGGCCTGCAGCATCCGGTACATGCCGTCGACGTACTCGAGCGCGAAACCCCAGTCACGCTTCGCATCGAGATTGCCGAGCTCGAGCACATCGGCCTTGCCGAGCTGGATCTTCGCGACCGTGTCGGTCACCTTGCGCGTGACGAATTCGCGGCCGCGCAGCGGCGATTCGTGATTGAACAGAATGCCGCTCGTCGCGAAGATGCCATACGACTCGCGGTAATTGACTGTGGTCCAGTGCGCGAACAGCTTCGCGACACCGTACGGGCTGCGCGGATAGAACGGCGTGGTCTCGCGCTGCGGCACGGCCTGCACCATGCCGAACATCTCGGAGGTCGATGCCTGGTAATAGCGCATCTTCGGGTTCACGATGCGAATGCCTTCGAGCAGGTTCAGCGCGCCGACACCGGTTGCCTGCGCGGTGGTCGCGGGCTGGTCGAACGATACGCCGACAAAGCTTTGCGCGGCGAGGTTGTACAGCTCGTCGGCCTGCGCGATGTCGAGCAGGCGCAAGGTCGAGCCGAGGTCGGTCAGATCGTGCTCGAGGAGCGTCAGGTTCGGATGGTCGAGCACGCCGAGCTCCGCCATGCGCCAGAAGTTCACCGAGCTCGTGCGCCGGTACGTGCCGGTCACCTGATAGCCTTTGCCGAGCAGCAGTTTGGTCAGGTAGGCGCCGTCCTGGCCGGAGACGCCGGTAATGATGGCTTTGCGTTGGGTTGTCATCGGTTGCCTTTCTCGTTGCCTGAAAATCGGGTCCATGCGCACAGCCGTCGCGATTACGACAGCTGTTGCAGCAGCTGTTGCACATCAGCGGGAATCGGCCATCCATTCTAGAAAGAGAAAATCGTCGAAAAAATGCGGCAAAACGATTAAATCGTTTTGCATGTCGAATCGTTTGAGCGGTGCGCATCGCTGCCTGCCGCAGCCCGGCACGCGCGACTCCAGAACGGTCGGTAACAATTTCGCACCATTTAATCCGCTTGCGGAAAGTATGGATAACGAAAAACAAGCTAACCGAATTTTTCTGCGACATTCGATCAGCATGGTCGACGTTTTATCGAGTATTCCAGAGCGATATAAAGCTGAATTATTTTGAATTTTTTGAATTTTTTTTCCGCCATGTATTTCCGCTTAATCTGAGTCGCAACTCATTTTGCGGCCCGAGCGCCGTGGCGGCCCCGCCGCGCTCGACAGCGCCCGCTTTCTTCATACGTACGCGCTTTCTTCATACATACGACCCGGTGCGGCCAGCGAGTCCCGCCGAGGTTTTCCGACCGGAGAACTGCTTTTGATCCGATCTCTGCTTGCCGGAGTGCTCTATGCGTTTGCATCGTTCGTCACGATGTCGGGTGCGTCCGCGCAAACACCGTCGGCGTCCGTTGCGTCGGGCGGCGCACCGCTGAAAGTACAGACGTCATGGATCGGCAACAGCTTCGGATTCGGCGACGGAAGCTGGACGCAGATCAATATCACCGCCATCGCGGTCACGCCTGACGGCAAGGTCTACACAGACTCGCCGTGGGACGAGAGCGGTGCGGAAGCAGGCATCTATAAGGACGGCAAGATGCTCGGCTACGCAAACGGCACACATGGCTGGGGCAACGGCGGCGGCAATGCGGTTGCGCTCAATCATCGCTATGCGTTTATCGCGGTCACCGTGGGCACCGAACGAGGCCATCTGGTCGGCAAGGGCGTGTGGCCGGAAAAAGGCCATCAGTGGTATGGCGTGACGCGCCGTGCGCTGGCTGAGCCGCAACGCACCGCGCCGTTCCAGCCGGTTGCGAATGCGGCCGATCCGCGTGCGCGGCTGGCGGCGAGCTTCCTGATCGTCAACGACGTGGCGTCGGATACGCATAGCGAAGTGACCGGGCTTGCCGCGAACGATACGATGCTCTACGTCGCGAGCGCGGCGACCGACCGTGTCGATCTTTACGACCCGGAGTCGATGCAGCGCAAGAGTTCGTTCGACGTGCATCAACCGGGTCATCTCGCGCTTGGCGCCGACGGCACGCTGTGGGTGCTGACCGATATTCTCGACGGCAAGCCGAAGCTCGCGCATTACTCCGCCACGGGCCAGAAGCTCGACGACACGCTGCCGCTGCCGGCGGACAGCGTGCCGGTCGACGTCGCAATCGACGCGCAAGGGCGCGTGCTGATCGCGGACAACGGGCCGCGCCAGCAGGTGCTGTTCTTCACGAAGCAGGGCGGCCGTTATGCGGCGTCCGGCACGCTCGGCGAGCGCGGCGGCATCTTCTCAGGCGTCGCCGGCCGGCCGGGCCCGCAGCGCTTCAATGGCCTGACCGCCGTCGGCGCCGATGCGCGCGGCAACGTCTATGTGGCGAGCAACGGCCTGGGCCCGAATTTCGCGCCGGCCGGCACCAGTCTCGGCGCGGGTCTGGGCGCGACGCTCGAGAGCTATGCGCCGGATGGCAAGCGCTTGTGGAACGTCGAGGGTCTGCTATTCGTCGACGGCGCGTGGATCGACCCGGCGCGTCCGAACAGCGTCTATACCGGCAACAAGCGCTTCGAGCTCGATCTGTCGAAACCGGCCGGTCAGCAATGGACGTACGCCGGCTTTCTGTCGAACCGTTTCAAATATCCGGAAGATCCGGTGTTCCACGTCGATCAGTGGCCGGGCCTGCCGATCGCGCGGCAACTCAAAGGACGCACGATCCTGTATCTGACCGACATGTATTCAGATCACCTGAAGATCTATCGCTTCGACGCGGCGCGCGACGGCGAGACGGCGATTCCATCCGGATATATCGCCGGACGCGGGCTGCGCGACGTCAACGCGATTCCGGATGCGCCGCCCGGAGGCGACTGGATGTGGCGTGACACCAACGGCAACGGCCGTTTCGAGGCGGACGAGTTCGCGCGCAATTCGAGCGGCACGCGGCTGATCGGCGGCTGGGGCTGGTGGGTCGATACGGCCGGCGACATCTGGCACACCGTCGATGCGAAGGGGATCTATCGCTTCCATTTCGGCGGCTTCGACAAGGCGGGCAATCCGGTCTATTCGTATGACGACATGAAGTCGTATCCGCTGCCGGCGCCGTTCAACCAGGTGCACCGCGCGGTGTACGACGCATCGACCGATTCGCTGTACGCGACCGGCTATACCGACGACGCGCCGTACCAGAAGCCGCAATGGAAAGAAGTCGGCCGCGTGCTGGTGCGCTATGACAAGTGGTCGAGCGGCAGGCCCGACGCGCGTTATACGGTCAAGCTGCCGTGGGACACCAACGCCAAACCGCTTGTGACGATTATCGGGGTGACGGTCGAAGGCCAGTACGTGTTCGCGGTCGAACCCGCGGGCATCGTGCACGTGTTCGACAAGCAGCGCGGCAACGAAGTCGGCGTGATCAAGCCGGGGCCGGAAGTGGGCGGCGCGTCCGGCTGGGTCGACGTCGCCAACGGCATCAGCGCGGCGCGCCGCAGTGATGGAGAGTACCTGGTGTTCGTCGAGGAAGACGCGCGCGGCAAGGTGATGATGTACCGCTGGAAACCGGCGTAAAGGATAACGGATGGACAAGGGCATCCTGAGGAACGTAGCGATCAATCTCGTCGGGCTGGTGCTGCCCACGTTTGTCTCGCTCGTCACCGTGCCGTCCTACATCAAGGTGCTGGGCGTCGAACGTTACGGCGTGGTGAGCCTCGTGTGGGTGCTGATCGGCTACTTCGGCATTCTCGATCTGGGCATGGGCATGGCCGCGCAGAATCACATCTCGAAGGCGCGCGCGTCCGCGGACAAGGACGAGTGCACGCGCGTGTTCTGGAGCGCGACGTGGCTCAACTTCGCGACCGGCGTGATCGGCGGCCTCGTCATCTATTTCGGCACCTTTATCTACACGTCGTATTTCTCGAAGGTGTCGCCCGCGTTGCAGCACGAGGTGGTCGCCGCGCTGCCGTGGCTTGCGATCGCGATTCCCATTTCGAACGTGTCGTGGGTATTTGCGGGCGCGATCAACGGCGCGGAGAAGTTCGGCAGCTACAACACGAACCAGACGATCGGCACGTTCCTGTTTCAGCTGCTGCCGCTTTTCGCCGCGTGGTGGATCGGCCCGACCTTGCCGAACGTGCTGGCCGCCGCGGTGGCCGCGCGCACGATCGCAGCCGTCCTGCTGTGCCGCTCCGCGCTGAAGGTGCTCGATATCCGCACGATGCTGCCGCCGCAGTTCGGCGTCGCGAAGGGCCTGTTCAGCTTCGGCGGCTGGATGCTGCTCACGTCGGTGATGCTGCTGATCGCCGAATCGGCCGACCGCGTGCTGATCGGCGCAGGACTCGGCGCGCGCTTCGTCACGTATTACTCGGTGCCGCAAAACCTCGTCACGCGGCTGAACATCATCCCGACCGCGATGGTGCGCACGCTCTTTCCGCGCCTGTCGGCGCTCAATCGCGAGAATGCGGACCTCGTGATGCGGCAGTCACTCGAATTCCTGAACGGCGTGTTTACGCCGGTGATGCTCGTCGCGATGCTGGTGCTCGAGCCGTTTCTGCATCTGTGGGTCGGCAATGAAGTGGCGAGCGCGGGCGGCCCGGTCGGGCGCATTCTGATCATCTTCGTGTGGCTGACCGGCCAGGCGAACCTCGCGCGCATCCTGATCCAGGCGCAGGTGCATCCGGCGCTCGCGGCGCGCGTGGGCCTGGTCGAAACGCCGCTCTTTGCCGCTGCGATCTGGGGCGGTCTGCATTTCTTCGGGCTCACCGGCGCCGCGGTCGCGGTGGCCGCGCGCGGCCTGTTCGACTACCTCGTGCTGCTGTGGGTGTCGCGCATCCATGCGCGGCCGATCGTGCTCGACATGGCCGCGCACCTCGCATTCCTCGTTGCCGCGCTGTGGCTGTCGACGCTTGCGACAACGATCCCGCTGGTGGTTGCGGCAACCGTGCTGGTGGTCGGCGCGAACCTCGCGTGGTCGCTGACGATGACGCCCGCGCTGCGCGATCTCGCGCGCGCGGTGCTCGGCCGGCTCGTGAGGCTGTATTCACGGAAGAGCGCATCATGAACCACGACATCGCTGAAGAAACGCCAGGATGGGCCACCACGAGCGCGCGCCCGCAACCGCCTGTGCCGAACGTCGCGCCCGGGCGTGACGTGCCGCTCGCACCGCTTGCGCCCGTCGCGCCCGTTGCACCGGTGGCGCCGCCGCGTCGTGCGGCGGCGCCTGGGGGTCATGGCGCGCAAACGGCGCGCGTGGCGATCGTGCACGATTGGCTCGTCACGTACGCGGGCGCAGAGCGCGTGCTCGAGCAGATCATCGCGTGCTTTCCGGATGCGGACCTGTTCTCGCTCGTCGATTTCCTCGAGGACCGCACGTTTATTCGCGGCAAGCCGGTGACGACATCGTTTATCCAGAAGCTGCCGAAAGCGAAGACCCATTACCGCTCGTACTTGCCGCTGATGCCGCTCGCGATCGAGCAGTTCGATCTGTCCGGCTATGACGTCGTGATTTCGAGCAGCCACGCGGTCGCCAAAGGCGTGCTGACCGGACCCGACCAGGTGCACGTGAGCTATGTGCACTCGCCGATCCGCTATGCGTGGGACCTGCAGCATCAGTACCTGAACGAATCGAAGCTCACGCGCGGTCCGAAATCGGCACTCGCGCGCATGGTCCTGCATTACATCCGCAACTGGGATGTGCGCACGTCGAATTCGGTCGACTCGTTCGTGTCGAATTCCGCGTTTATCGCGCGCCGCATCAAGAAGGTTTATCAGCGCGACGCGGACGTGATCAACCCGCCGGTCGACGTCGAAGCGTTTTCGGTGCAGGAGCAGAAGGAAGACTTCTATCTGACCGCGTCGCGGATGGTGCCGTACAAGAAGATCGACCTGATTGTCGAAGCGTTCGCGAAGATGCCGCAACGGCAACTGGTCGTGATCGGCGACGGGCCCGACATGCAGAAGATTCGTGCGAAAGCGGCGCCGAATGTCGAGATCATGGGCTATCAGCCGTTTTCCGTGCTGCGTGACCGGATGCGGCGCGCGAAGGCGTTCGTGTTCGCGGCCGAAGAGGACTTCGGCATTTCAGTGGTCGAGGCGCAGGCGTGCGGCACGCCGGTGATCGCCTACGGCAAGGGCGGCGCGCTCGAAACGGTGCGCGACCTGTCGGACCCGCGGCCCACCGGCCTCTTCTTCGACGAACAGGCGGCCGGCTCGATTATTGCCGCGGTCGAGAACTTCGCTGCGCAGCCGGACCGTTTCGCGCCCGCGGATTGCCGCGCGAATGCGGAGCGCTTTTCCGCCGCGCTGTTTCGCGAGCGATTCTTTGCGCATGTGCGCGCGCAGG
Source organism: Paraburkholderia solisilvae (assembly GCF_902859875.1). GTDB lineage: Bacteria > Pseudomonadota > Gammaproteobacteria > Burkholderiales > Burkholderiaceae > Paraburkholderia > Paraburkholderia solisilvae. The sequence continues at coordinate 29,563 of NZ_CADIKF010000057.1, forward strand.
CGCCCGCGCTGAAGGGCGTGACGCTGCCGCCGTACGCGCCGTACGATCCGGCGCAGAAGAACGCGGCGGCGAATCCGGCCGCGTCGCTGCGCGTGCTGGCGGTCGATCAGAGCGGCGTGCTGGGCGGCGCGGAATTGTCGCTGCTCGAAATTGTGAAGACGCTGCGCGCGCGCATGGACGTCGTGCTGTTCGACGACGGCCCGTTTCGCGCGGCGCTCGATCGCGCCGGCGTGCCGGCCACCGTGCTCGATGCGGGCGCGACGCGCGACATGCGCAAGCAGGGCGGCTCGCCGCCGCTCGGCCGCGCGCTGAAAAGCGTGGGGTCGCTGGTGCGCGCGACCGCGGCGCACGCGCGTCACAACGACGTGATCTATGCGAATACGCAGCGCGCGATGGTAGTCAGCGTGCTGGCCGGCAAGCTCGCCCGCAAGCCGGTGGTCTGGCATTTGCGCGACATCGTCAGCGCCGAGCACTTCGGCGGGCGGCAGCGGGTGGTGATCAAATGGTGCGCGCGCTTCGGGCTCGCGCACGTCATTGCGAACTCGGCCGCCTCCGCCCGCGCGTTCGTCCAGCTGACGAACTTCGCCGACGACAAGGTCGAGGTGGTCTTCAACGGCATCGCGAGCGCGCCGTTCGATGCGCTGCGCGACACCCCGCGAGGCAGCTTGCGTTCGCAGTTGAACCTGCCGCGCGATGCGTTTCTGGTCGGTTCTTTCAGCCGCCTTGCGCGCTGGAAAGGGCAGCATGTGCTGCTCGAAGCGATGCTGCGCGGCGACGCCCGGCTGAACCCGCCCATGCATGCGGTGCTGGTCGGCTCGGCGCTGTTCGGCGAGGACGCCTACGAGGCGGAGTTGCGCGCATTCGTCGCGCAGCACGGACTGGGCGAGCGGGTGCATTTTCTCGGCTTCCAGCACGATATCGCGGCCTGCATGTGCGCGATGGATGTCGTTGCGCATACGTCGATCACGCCGGAGCCGTTCGGGCGCGTGATCGTCGAAGGGATGCTCGCGGGGCGGCCGGTGGTGGCCGCGCGTGCGGGCGGCGTGACCGAGATTCTCCAGCACGGCGAGAACGGCATGCTGTGCAAGCCCGGCGATGCGCGCGCGCTCGCGGATACGCTCGCCGCATTGCGCGCCGACCCGGCGCTGCGCGATCGGCTCGTGACGCGCGGCTATCAGACCGCGACCGGCACGTTTGGCGCCGCCGCATATGTGGCCGGGGTCGAGCGGATTTTGCAGCGGGTCGCGGCTGGCGGACAAGGACAGGCGGCGCAGGCGAAGGTTGGCTGAACGGCCGGTGGGCCGGATCGCGGCGGCTGAAAGGCTCAGGCCGCGGGATTCAGGCCGAGGGATTCAGGCCGCGGGATTCAGGCCAAAGGATTCAGGCCAAAGGATTCAGGCCAAAGGATTCAGGCCAAGGGATTCAGGCCAAAGGGCTCAGGCCACGCGCGCCGCGGGCGCCTCAGCCTTCGCGCGCGATTTCGGCTTGAAGCTTGCCGACCATTTCATCGCCGGCAGTTCGACGAGCCGATAGAACACATAGGCAGCCGGAATCGCGATGCACATATAGCCGAACGACGGCCAGATCGACATCTGCAGCGCAGAGCGGTAGAACACCGACGACAGCAGCACGAAGACCGGCAGGTGAATCAGGTATAGCGAGAAGCTGAAGTCGCCGACGCGTGACAGCAGCCGCATCGGCGCCGGCTCGACCGCGCGGCGGCGTTCGAGCGCCTTGTACAGGTAGCACGCGAAGCCGATGGCCCAGAGCTGGAACGCAAGGTATTGGCCTGCATAGAACGCAGCGCAGCCGAGCCCCGTGAAGAGGGCCGCGAGACCGTACCAGACGAGCGTCGAACGCGGTGGCCGCGCAGGCGTCGCGCCGGCCTGCGCCTCGGCGATCCAGGCGCCGAGCGTCCACGAAAACCAGTATGACGGGAAGAACTGGATATCGTGCCGTTCGAGCACGATAGCCGACACGATATTGATCAGCGCGACCGCGACCAGCACCGTATTCATGCCGAAGCGGCGGCGCAGCGCGAACAGCAGCGGATAGACCGCGTAGAACTGCACTTCGAGCGACAGCGTCCACAGCGCGCCGTTCGACCCGTACGTGTAGCCGGCGACGCCTTGCAGCGAGAACAGGTTGACGAGGAACGGCAGCAGGCCGATGTCGCGCACCTTGTGGCTGACTGGCGGCAGATGCAGGCTGATCGAGTCGAGCGCGAGCGTGAAGAGCAGCGCGGCGAGCAGCACCGGATAGATACGCGCGAAGCGGCGCATCCAGAAGTTGCCCGCATCGAGCCGATAACCGGGGTCTCGCGCGAGGCGAAAGGCGCCGCCGCGATGGATGCAGTAACCGCTGATCACAAAAAAGACTGGCACACCTGCGGAACCCCACGCGATCGGAAACGTCGCATACGCAACGAGAGAGCTGAAATCGAATGACCTGCCGACAGTGTGGTGAAAGCTTTGCATGCCGACCCATACCACCTGGCGGCAGTGAAAGTAGGCGACCAGCAGCGCGGCGAAACCGCGCATCGCGTCGACGACGTGCTCCTTGCCGGCGCTGGCGATGTGCGCGTGGCCGGCAGGCGCGGCGCTGAAGGGTGAGGCGGTCGTGGTGGCGTTCAGGACGGAATCGCTCATGCGGTCCTCGTGTGTATGCCGGCACGATGGTGCGACAGGTAAATGAAAGCAGGGCGTGCGAGCCGCGTGCACGGACCCCGCATTCGTATCGTAATGCTCGACGTTTGAAATAAAAGCGATAAAAAAGTGTATGAAAATGCAATGTGAACCATGCGAATTGCGTTGTCACGCGAGTGTCAACATTAAATATTCCGGGTAAATACTGTTCGCGTTATCCACTAGTTTTTTTGTGCTAACTTTGACTTCAACAAATTCTTGGCGAGGGGGTGGTCAATGAGCGTGCATGTGCTTGCTGGCGTAGTCGTCCTGCTGGTTCTGGTGGCCGTGTCAGCTTACCGCGAAGCGTTGCGTAACGAGCCTATCGGCCGTTTCCGGATTCACGCGGGCAAGCTTCCGCAGTTCGACGAAAACGAAGAGTCCGCTCTTCAGTAATTTCCGGTACGGCGTCCGCGGGCGGCAATATTTACCCTATTGCCGCCCGTCGGCCGGCCGTTATCCGGTAAGGTCCACGCATTACCCAGTTTATAAGAACGGCTCCGGTAAATCTGCGAAAGCCACTCGAAGAAATTAGCGCGTCTTTAACGGAATTCCGATTATTTTTCCGCTAGGCTTTTTTCACACCAGATTCACCGCCGAGCCCTTGGGGACGCCGGAAGGAAACCCCTCGGGAACTGGCGGGTGCAAACATCATCAACCGAGTGGGAATGCATACCATGCTGAAAGTCACCAAAGCCGTGTTTCCCGTGGCGGGACTTGGCACGCGCTTCTTGCCCGCCACCAAGGCGAGTCCGAAAGAAATGCTGCCGATCGTCGACAAGCCGCTGATCCAGTACGCCGTTGAAGAAGCGATCGACGCGGGCATCACCGAAATGATCTTCGTGACGGGCCGCAGCAAACGCGCGATCGAAGATCACTTCGACAAGTCGTATGAGATCGAGGCGGAACTGGAAGCGCGCGGCAAGCAGAAGCTGCTCGAGCTCGTGCGCGGCATCAAGCCCGCCAATGTCGACTGTTTCTACGTGCGTCAGGCCGAAGCACTCGGCCTGGGGCACGCGGTGCTGTGCGCCGAAAAGCTGATCGGCGACAGCCCGTTCGCGGTCATTCTCGCGGACGACCTGCTGCATAGCGAAAAGCCGGTGATGAAGCAGCTCGTGAACGTGTTCAATCACTATCACAGCTCGGTCGTCGGCGTCGAGACGATTGCCCGTGAAGACAGCCGTTCGTACGGCGTGGTCGAAGGCCGCGAGTGGGAAGAAGACGTGATCAAGCTGTCGGGCATCGTCGAAAAGCCGGCGCCGGAAGTCGCGCCGTCCAATCTCGGCGTGGTCGGCCGCTACGTGCTGATGCCGACCATCTTCAAGCATATCCGCGCGCTGAAGCCGGGCGCGGGCGGCGAGCTGCAGCTGACCGACGCGCTACAGTCGCTGCTCACCGAAGAGCAGGTGCTCGCCTATCGCTACTTCGGCACCCGTTTCGATTGCGGCAGCAAGCTCGGCTATCTGAAGGCGACCGTCGAATTCGCGCTGCGGCACCCGGAAGTGCGCGCCGAGTTTGAAGAGTATCTGCAAAGCTATCTCCCGGAGCGTCTGACGGCCGCGGCCGCCTGAGCGACTTCTCGATGGCGACGCTGCTGCGTCGCGCGCATCTGGCCGTACCCGGCCGGGTCAGCCAGCGGGCCGCGCGTGACCGGCGCCGCAAGGCGCGCGTAGGAGTCGCACACGCGCGGCGGCGTACATCGTCTCGCTGAGCGGATGATGCCGGCTACCGCAGCCGGATGATCGCACCGGAATGAAACGCCGGTTGGACGCATCGGACCGCGGCAGTGGCGCTGCCTGATGCACGGCGGGATGGCGCATCGCGCGGCGCGTGCCCGCGCGATGCGCGTGACGCGCGTTGTCATCAGGCTGACCTGCCTGGTGTTCGCTTGCGGCCGGCAAGCATGCCCGATGCGCGGAGCGATCGCGATACGCGGTCGCTGCCACGCGAGCGGCGCCGATTCCGGCGATCCATCCAGAGTCCTCGAGGAGCGAGACGTGAACACAGTGACCGGCGGCCCCGCGGGCCGACCCGAAGTCAGCATCGTGATGGCGAACTACAACGGAGCGCGCTGGCTCATCGACGCAATCCGCTCAGTGCAGGCGCAAACGCTGCGGAACTGGGAGTTATTGATTGCCGACGACGCGTCGACCGACGACAGCCTGCGCATCATGCGCGCGGCCGCGGCGGACGACACCCGCATCGTCGTACTGCCGGCCGAGCGCAACCAGGGCCCGTCCGGCGCGCGCAATCGCGCGCTCGACGTGGCGCGCGGACAGTGGATCACGATCGTCGACAGCGACGACCTGATCACGCCGCGGCGGCTCGAGACGATGGTCGAAGCGGCGCGGCGCGACGGCGCGATGATCGTCGCGGACGATCTGCGCATCGTCGACGAGGACGGCGCGCTGACGCCGCGCACGCTGCTCGCGTTGCAGGGCAAGCAGACCTGCGATGCGGTCGGCCTCGTGAAAAACGACGCGTTCGGCTACCTGCAGCCGATGTTCGACAGGCGTGCCATCGAAGGGGTGCGTTACGACGAGCATCTGCGTGTCGGCGAGGACTTTTATTTTCTGCTGCGTGTGCTTGCGGCGCACGGCAGCATGACGCTTTACCCGGAAATGGGCTACCTGTACCGGCAGCGCACCCGCTCGCTGTCCAAAGGCGTGGCGCGGCAGGCGCTCGAAGGGATGCTGGTCGCGGACCAGCGCTTCCGCGCGGGCGCGCAGCGCGCGAGCGAGTCGCTGCTATCGGAACTGGAGCGGCGCAGACGCTCGCTCACGACGCGCCTGCATTGGGAAAACGTGAAGACGTCGCTGCGGGAAAAGCGCATTGGCTTTGCGCTGCGCGAAGCCGCGCTGCATCCCGGCATTGCGCACTATGCGCTGGGTTCGCTGTTCAAGTTCGCAGGCCGTTAGGCCGCCAGGCCGCTGCGCGTGCGCTAATGCGGCGCGCGCTGCGCGAGCAGCGCGCGCACGTCGTCATCGGTCGTCTCGCTGAAGTCCGCATAGAACTGGCCGACCGCATAGAAGTTCGCCGGCGTCAGGACACAAACGAATTCATCGACATCGTCGCCGAGCCTCGCGTGCGCGCCAGGCGGCGCGACCGGCAGCGCCGCGACGATTTTCGCCGGCGTCCGGGTGCGCAGTGCGCGCACCGCCGCCTTCATCGACGCGCCGGTTGCCATCCCGTCGTCGACCACGATCGCCGTGCGGCCCTGCATGTCCAACGCCGTCTGGCCCGGCGGGCGGTACACCTGTTCGCGCCGCTCGAGTTCGATGCGTTCGCTCGCGAGCACACGGTCGAATGCGGCTTGCGGCAAGCCGATTTCACGGACCAGCGGTTCGTCGACGTACAGCGCGCCGCCCGATGCGATCGCGCCCATCGCGAGTTCCGCCTGCCACGGCACACCGAGCTTGCGCACGGCCAGCACATCGAGCGCGGCGCCGAGCAGGCGGGCGACCTCGAAGGCGACCGGCACGCCGCCGCGCGGCAGCGCGAGCACGACGACATCGTTGCGATTCGCATAGGCGCTGAGCAGGCCGGCGAGTGCACGGCCGGCGGCGGCGCGATCGGTAAAGGCACGCTCCATGATCGGTGCTCCGGTTCGCTGCGCAGATTCACAGTGTGCCACGCGCGCATGCGCATGGGCCGTTCACGCGAGACCCGCGCGGTTCGCGAGCCGGCGCCCAGACGGCGTATCGATACGGCGCGCGACGGCTTGGTGCAGCGTGCGTTGCAAACGTACGCGAGCGGTGTAACTTTTCGCGCAATTCACGTAGTCGCGCGCTGCTTGCGGGGCCGGGCGCCGCTCGCTGCGCTTCGGTTGCCGCTATCGCACACATCCGGTGATTGTGGTGATCGCGGCGCGCATTCGCGGGTTGCTCATGCGCGGCTCGCACCGGCCCGCGACGCGTCGATCCGAGACGGGCACATTGCTTGCGCTCCCATTGCAAAGCTCTTGCCGCCGGCTGGCGCGGCGGCAAGGCATCGGATGCGGAGCAGCAACATGACGAGGCCTCGGATGATCTTCCCCAAAGCGCGCGATGACGGGACGTCGCGCGCCGCATCGAGACAGGACTACGAGGTCTATGCGACCTATCGCCGGACGACGGAAGGCGCGTTTGTCGGTCTGCTGAAAGTCGTGCGCAAAACGGATGGACGGCTGCTGTTTCCGTTTGCGGGCGCGCCCGACATCGGTCCGTTCGAGAACGGCCAGGCCGCGCGCGAAGCGGCGCAGCGATACGGCGAAAACGTCGTGGATGGCGATCTGGACAATCCCGAGGCGTGACGGACGTTCCGCGCGCGACCTGAACGAGAACAAATAGCACGACCCGCGCGCGGGCGCACAGCCGCGCGACATCGCGTGGACAAGCGCGAGCCGGCCCGCGCCGCCCTTGCCGCGCCACCGCACATCCCACGTCATCCATCACGCGGCCCGCGCAGATACCGGTCGAGCAGCAAGGTCGCCGATACGCCATGCAGCAGCACCGAGCCGACGATGGCCGCCATCACGACCGCGAGCGCGGCGTCCTGCGCCACGCGCTGCAACCGCTCGATCGCAAACAGCAGATAGTAGAACGCGCCGACGCCCCGTATGCCGAGCCATCCGGCTAGCAGCCGCTGCGGCCAGGTCGCGCTCGAGCCGGCGAGCGCGACGAGCGTGCAGAGCGGCCGCACCACGAAGAGCAGCGCGAGGGCCGGCCAGATCGCGCGCCATTCGATCACCTCGCGCCAATGCGCGGACACGACGCTGCCGATCAGCAGCATCAGTACGAGTTCGACGGTGTGCTCGATCTCGACGGCGAACGCCATCATCGATTCCGCCATATAGGCATGCGCGAGCTCCGGCGTGCGCGCGGCCTTGTCGCGCTCGCCGCGCTCGACTTTCTCCAGCACTTCGGTCGGCGCGGTGTGTCCGCCGGTCGCGCGCAATTCCTGATGGCGCAACGCGACGCCGGCGACGAACACCGCCACGAACGCATAACCGTGCAGCAGTTGCGCGGCGCCGTAGCAGGCGGACATCAGCCCGAGCGCGAGAAATCCTTCGACGCCGAGCGCAACGTCAAAACGCAGGCGCAAGCGTGTGACGAGCGCGACGACGCCGGCGCCCAGCAGCCAGCCGATCGCAATCGCGCTGCCGATGCCCCACGCGAGCGCACTCGTGAAACCGGCGAAGCTCGCAATTTCGCCGCCGCTCTGCGCGCTGCCGCCGGTTATGCCGCCTACGCCGATCACGCCGGTCCCGCTCACTTCGACGCCGCACAGCGCGAGGCCGAGCAGCATGAACGGCCATGCCGCGCCGTCGTTGCAGCCACCTTCGCCGGATAACGCGAAGCGCAGCGGCTCGGCGTCGCCGGCCGCGCGCGGGCGCAGTTCGTTGGCGAGCACCGGGTCGGTCGGCGCCAGCGCGGCCGCGACGATCAGCGCGAGGCCCGGTGCGAGGCCGAGCCCGTAGTGGGTGAGCGCGGTCATCGCGGCGATCGTCAGCAGCATCGCGCCGACGCCGAGACGCAGCGGCAGCCGCCATAGACGGTCGCGCAGCGGCACGCGCAAATGCATGCCGATCGCGAACAGCGAGATCACGAGGCCGGTCTCGGTGACGAGGCGCAGCATCTGCGCGCCGTGCTCGAGGTCCGGGCTCAGCAGCCCGATGCCCGCCGGACCGAGCCCGAAGCCGACCGCGAGGTAGACCATCGCGCCCGTCATCGGCAGATGCGCGATCAGTTTGCGCGCGAGCGCCATCGCGATCAGCAGGCCGCCGATGATCAGATACCACGTCGCTTCGACCGTCATAGGCTCGTTGGGCCCTCGTTTGAATGGGCAAATCGCAAACCGGTGCCGGATCGCACGCGCGGCCCGGTTGCAGATGGACGGATGCAAGCGTTATGGATAAGGAAGCAAGGGCCGTACCGCGTCGGCGGCGCCGCGCGAGGCGCGTTCGCGGCGGGCTCGCCGCGCCGGTCGTGTCGTTAGCGGCAGCCGGCAGGAGGGCCGCTACGCGTACGGCGCATAAATACTGACGATTGTGTCGTTTGCCTGAAACAGCGTTCGCATTCTTCAAATCCGGAACAGGCTCAGCGTGGTATGTTCACGCACTCGACGCACATCGCATGAAACACGCTTGACTATGACAATAGCGCCGGAATCCGGGCCCTATGCGGATCTCGCGGTACACATTCGCTTCAAGCGCTGGCGCATTACCCGCCGCTGGCTTCGCGCGGTCCGCTCCGACCCGTCGATCGAACAGGCCGACCGGCTCACCAACCGGCAACTGTTCGACCTGCTGCCGCAACTCTATGATGAAATCTGCGCCGCGCTGACCGCGGTGCCCAGTTCCGTGCGTACCGCGCGGATCGATTTCGACGCGCGCCAGTACGCACGCAAGCGCTGGATGCATGGCTATCAGCTCGACGAACTGTATCGCGAGCTCGATCTGCTGCAGGTCAGCGTGCAGCAGGTGGTGCGCGAATACTTCGCGAATACGCTGTCGCCGCGTGACGAACAGGCCGGCGCGCATCGAATTATCGAGAGCTTTTTCAGCGCGACGATTCACGGCGCGATCCGGCAACTGCTCGACGAGCAGAACCAGCGCATCAGCGCGTCGCTGCGCGAGCGCGATCGCGCGCTGGCCGCCCGCCAGGAGAGCGATGAGCGGCTGCGCATCGCGGCCGGCGCGGCGGGCCTCGGCATCTTCGAATGGAACGCGGTGACGCGCCAGGGCGTCTGGGAAAACGCGCGGATGTACGAGATCACCGGGCAGCCGATCGACGCGGGACCGCTGCCGAACGAAGACTTCATGCGCGAATTCATCCATCCGGATGACGCAGCCGCGTACGTCGAACGCTATCTGGCCGACGAACATGCGCACCGGCCGTTCCATATGGTGTTCCGCGCGTTCCGGATCGGCGACCGCGCGCTGCGCGTACTCGAAATGCACGGGCGGTTCCGCTACGACGCGCATGGCGTGTTGCACTCGTTCGTCGGCACGCTCGCGGACATCACCACGCGCGCCAATGCGCAGGAGGCGTTGCGCGAAGCGGATCGCCGCAAGGACGTCTTTCTCGCGACGCTCGCGCACGAACTGCGCAACCCGCTCGCACCGATCCGCAACGCGGCGCACGTGCTCAAGGCGACGAGCGGGCAGTTGCCGCCGACCATCCACTGGGTGCAGGCGGTGATCGAGCGGCAGAGTCATCACCTGTCGCATCTGATCGACGATCTGCTCGACGTGTCGCGCATCACGACCGGCCGCATCAACCTGAAGCGCGAAGTGCTCGATCTGCGCGACGCGATCGGCCGCGCGATGGAAATCAACGGGCCGGCCGCGGGGCTGCGGCGGCATCGTATTTTCCTCAACACGCGCGCGACGCCCATCCCGGTCGACGGCGACCGCACGCGGCTCACGCAAATCCTGTCGAACCTGATCGACAACGCGATCAAGTACACCGACGACGGCGGCGAAATTCATATTTGCGCCGAAGTGGTGAGCGGCCGCGCGTGCGTCGCCGTGAAGGACAGCGGCATTGGCGTCGCCGCCGCCGAACTGCCGGCGCTCTTCGATCTGTTCATGCAGGCGACGCCGCCCGCCGGCCGTGCGCGCGACGGGCTCGGCATCGGCCTGTTCGTGGCGCGCAAGCTGATCGACATGCACGGCGGCAGCATTTCGGTGGCGAGCGACGGCATCGGCAAAGGCTGCGAGTTTTCGATCACGCTGCCGCTTGCGGTCGTGCCGGTGCCGAGCGTGGCCGATGCGCCGCTGATCGGGGACGAGCGTGCCGGGCACACGCGGCGCTTGCGCATTCTGATTGTCGATGACAATCGCGATGCGGCCGAATCGCTCGCGCTGGTGCTCGACATGCACGACACGCGCACCGCCGTGGACGGTCCGTCCGCACTCGCGCTTGCGGAACAGTTCGACGCGGACGTCGCGCTGCTCGATATCGCGCTGCCCGGCATGAGCGGCCATGAGATCGCGCGGCGGCTGGCCGCGCGGGCGCAGCGCGTGTGCCCGGTGCTGATCGCGTTGACCGGTTTCAGCCAGCCGGAGGACTTCGCGCGCTCGCGCGAGTCGGGCTTTGCACATCACCTCGTGAAGCCGGTGAGCCCCGAAGTACTGATCGATCTGCTGCGTACGATTGCCCGCACGCGGCAGGCTCAGTAAAAGTAAAGCGCGGCGCACCTCGCCAGCGAGCGGGCAATGGCGCACAGGGTAGTCGATGTCGGGCGCGACAGCGGCATAGGCGAACGCGCACGGGCGCAGCCGTGCGTGGCTGATCCGAAGCCGAACGGGCAGCACGTCGCGTGCGGCAGGCTTGCGGGAATGGCGGTTGCGTGACGGGGTAGGTCCGGTGTGCCCGGGTTCGCCCAATCGCAAGGAGCCATCTCATGTCACGAACTTCAACCTCGCCGTCGCCGCATGCCCGGCAACAGCCGCGCGCTTCGTCGCGCATGCGCGCAAGCGGACCCGTCAACACGATGGACGAGCCGGGCGGTCCGGAAGCGCCGCCCGACAGCGTGGATGCTGAAGAAATTGCGCGCGCCGCGCCGGAAAGTACGCGTGACGAAAAAGGGCGGGGCGAAACCGCACGCGATGATGAGCATCGTCCGGATAGCGCCGCGCGCCGCCAGCCGGGTCAGCGCGACAGCGAGCCGCACGACGACATCGATCCGGATTTCAAGCCGCCGATGGCGCACGACGAGGACGGCCGGCACGGTTAGTCACGCTTGCGCCGCGAGAGCGGAAGCGCGCGCCGCCGAGACAACCGGTGGCGCGCGCGCGAGGCGCGGCTTGCCGCGTCACTGCCTGAAGAGCGTCGCCACTGAGATATGCGGCCAGTCGATACCGAGGAAGTTGAGTATCACCTTCTGCGAATACTGCAGGACTTCGAACGAATGACCGTCGTCCGGTTGCACGGTCTCGATCCAGAAGGTCGCTTCGACGTTGGTGGCCGCGGCGTTGTTGCTGGTGGTGTTCTGCAGGAACGGAATGTTCATCACGCCGCCCGCGGTCTTGCTCGACACCGTGATCACCGTTGTGCTCTTCATGTGTTCGAGAAACGGCTTGATCGCATCGGCGAGCACCACATTCGGGTTCTTCACCGCATCCTTGTTCGTGATGCGCGGCGGCAGCGCCGCGTCGGTGAGCGGCTGCAGATAGCCGCTGCCCAGCGCCGCGCCGGCTGGATTGCGCTGCGGCGTCGAGTCGAGCGTCGCGAACTGCGGCTTGCCGTCCGGCGACGTGAACGCGTTGCCCTGCAGGAGAATCGATGAGCCGTGCGGAATCGACCCTAGCCGGACCACCGATGGGTCTTCCTTCGGAATCTTGCTGGACGGCACATTCAGCCAGAAGCCGTTCTCGATATGCAGCGGCTCGTGCGAATCCGCGTCGTTGATACGCTGCAGATAGCGCAGCCCGAAGATCGCGATATCCGGTTGTCCATCGGCCGTGTTACCGGGCAATTGCGATCCGCGGTTCGGTACATCGGCGCCGATCGGCGTGAGTTCGAGCGTCTCATGCGTGGCCGAAAGCAGCACGCGAAACGGTTTGTTGCCGGTGCTCGGCGGTGTCGAATCGAAATCGGGCAGCATGATCAGGTTGTAGCCATTGCCCGACCACCGGCCGGCTAACGACGCGAGCAATCCCAGTTGCTCGACCTGTTCATTTAATGAGGGACCTGGGCGAAAGCGGGTGAGCATAAGCGTTCTCCACGGATGTTGATAGCGAGAGGCGCCGCGTGTCCTCGCCCCGAACCGACTGCGCACCGGGGACCTTGTATTGGCGTGCCTGCCATCTAAACATTCGTCGTTTGCGCTCTATTCCGCGTTGCGGACGATGCGCCGCTCGACGGCGGGAATGCGGGACTCCGCGCGCCGCGCTGCAGCGCCTGCGGCGCTACGCTAGTATTGGATCAGCGCGCGACGCATGAGGATTCAGCGCGGGCGGCATCGCCTGCGGTCGCTTCGCGCAACGCTCGATCTCTTCACCTGTCCGTCAACCGCCGTTACGTCATTCGCGCCGTCATCCCATGAAGTCTCTTGCTCTCGATACCGAATTCGCCGAACTGCTGGCCGATAGTCACTTGCGTCTGGTCGGCGCACCCCTCGTCGAGCGCGACATCGCGCCCGCCGATGCCGCACGCTGGTTGTACGAGGACGCGCCATTCGTGCTGCTTGCGCACAATACGGATGCCGATCCGCGCTTCGTCTATGCAAACAGAACTGCGCAGCGCTGTTTCGAATACGACTGGGACGAGTTCACCCGTCTGCATTCGCGGCTGTCGGCGGAGCAGCCGAACCGCGACGAGCGCGAGCGTCTGCTCGACGACGTGCGCAGCAAAGGGTACTCGAGCGATTATCGCGGGCTGCGTATCGCGAAGTCCGGGCGGCGTTTCTGGATCGAGAAAGCCATCGTGTGGAATCTGGTCGACCGCGCGGGCGTGTATCGAGGCCAGGCGGCGCGGTTCGCAGACTGGACCGACGCCTGAGCTGTGCCTGAGTCGTGCCTGCGTGGTGTCCGAGCGGCCCGTAAGTACGGACCGCCTACAGGTCGTCTTCGTCGTCGCGGCCGTGCAGCGTCAGGCCGTTGGCCGGCAGCGGCAGCGCAGTCTTGTAGCGCACCTGCTTCAACGCGAAGCTCGAGCGGATGTTTGACACGCCTGGAATTTTCGTCAGGTGGTCGACGATAAAGCGCTCGAGCGCGTGAATATCCGGCATCACGACGCGCAGCAGATAGTCCGCGTCGCCGGTCATCAGATAGCACTCCATCACCTCGGGGCGAGCGTTGATCGCTTCCTCGAAGCGCCGCAGGCCATCCTCGACCTGCTTTTCCAGACTGACCTGAATAAACACGTTCACCTGCAAACCCAGCACATCCGGGTTCAGCAGCGTGACCTGCTGTTTGAAAAGTCCGAGCTTGTCGAGCGCCCGCACGCGGTTGAAGCACGGCGTGGGCGAGAGGTTCACCGCGCGCGCCAGCTCCGAATTGGTGATGCGCGCGTTCTGCTGCAACTGGTTGAGGATGCCGATGTCGATCCGGTCGAGGCGGCGGGCAGGGCGGGCAGCAGAGCTCATAGTGCAAACATTCCGGTTATGGCGGGATCTTAAGAATAAATACACTACGCGAATCGGAAAACACAAGCAATTGAGACGCACATTTTGCGGACACGTCACTAACATATTCCGTACCCTCAACCAATCGGCAACCGGATGCGGAGTACGCGATGACAGACCTGTCCAACGGCGTTGAACCCATGCAGTGGCTGCACATTGCACGCAATGCGGTGCGTGAAGACGACGACCCGCAGGAGACGGCCGAATGGCTGAGCGCGCTCGAAGGTGTCATCGCGCATGCGGGCAAGCAACGCGCCCAATTCCTGTTTGACAGCCTTGCCGAACATGCCCGTCTGCTCGGCATGCAGTCCTCGCGCACGCGCGTGACGCCATACACGAACACAATCGCGCTCGAACAGCAGGGCCGTTACCCCGGCAACCCCGCGCTCGAAGACAAGCTTGCGGCCGCCTTGCGCTGGAACGCGCTCGCGATGGTGGTGCGCGCCAACAACGCGTACGGCGAACTGGGCGGCCATATCGCGAGCTATGCGTCCGCGGCCGATCTGTTCGAGGTCGGCTTCAACCACTTCTTTCGCGCTTCCGCGCCCGGCGCGGAAGCGGGCATCGGCGGCGACCTCGTGTACTTCCAGCCGCATTCGTCGCCGGGCGTCTATGCGCGCGCATTTCTCGAAGGCTTTCTGGATGAAGCGCATTTGCGGCACTATCGGCGCGAAATTGCCGGCCCCGGCCTCTGCTCGTATCCGCACCCGTGGCTGATGCCGGATTTCTGGCAGTTTCCGACCGGCTCGATGGGTATTGGGCCGATCAATGCGATCTACCAGGCGCGCTTCATGCGCTATCTGCACAACCGCGGCCTCGCGCAGACCGACGGGCGCACCGTTTGGGGCTTTTTCGGCGATGGCGAAATGGACGAACCCGAATCGATCGGCGCATTGTCGCTTGCCGCACGCGAGGGCCTCGACAATCTCGTGTTCGTGATCAACTGCAACCTGCAACGGCTCGACGGCCCGGTGCGCAGCAACGGGCGCATCGTCGACGAACTCGAAGCGCAGTTCCATGGCGCGGGCTGGAATGTGATCAAGGTGCTGTGGGGCTCCGACTGGGATGCGCTGTTCGCGCGCGACACGACCAGCGCGTTGCCGCGCGCGTTCGCGCAGACGGTCGACGGCCAGTTCCAGACGTTCTCCGCGAACGACGGCGCGTACAACCGCGCGCATTTCTTCGGCCAGCATCCGGCGCTCGCGGCGCTCGTCGAGCAGATGAGCGACGACGATATCGACCGCCTGCGGCGCGGCGGTCACGACGCCCGCAAGCTGTACGCCGCGTATGCGCAGGCGCGCGCGCACCGCGGCCAGCCGAGCGTGATTCTCGCGAAGACGATGAAGGGCTTCGGCATGGGCGCCGCGGGCCAGGGGCGGATGACCACGCACCAGCAAAAGAAGCTCGATATCGACGAGCTCAAGGCGTTTCGCGACCGCTTCCGTCTGCCGCTTTCGGATGACGACGTCGAGCAGCTGAAGTTCTACAAGCCCGCCGCCGACAACCCTGAAATGCAGTACCTGCATGCGCGGCGCGCCGCACTCGGCGGCTATCTGCCGCGCCGCCGCCGTCAGGCGACCCAGGCGCTCGCGGTGCCGCCGGTGCCGGACTGGGCGTCGTTCGCGCTCGCGGCGACCGACCGCGAAATCTCGACGACGATGGCGCTGGTGCGCATGCTGAGCGCGCTTCTGAAGGGCGGCGCGATTGGCCGGCGCATCGTGCCGATCGTGGCCGACGAGGCGCGCACCTTCGGCATGGCGAACCTGTTCCGCCAGGTCGGCATCTATTCGCCGCTGGGCCAGCTGTACGAGCCGGAAGACCGCGGCTCGATGCTGTACTACCGCGAAGACACGCAGGGGCAGATTCTCGAAGAGGGCATCTCCGAAGCGGGCGCGGTGTCGTCATGGATTTCGGCGGCGACGTCGTACAGCGTGCACGACTTGCCGATGCTGCCGTTCTACATCTACTACTCGATGTTCGGTTTCCAGCGTATCGGCGACCTGATCTGGGCCGCGGCCGATCAACGTGCGCGCGGCTTCCTGATCGGCGCGACCGCCGGCAAGACGACGCTCGGCGGCGAGGGCCTGCAGCATCAGGACGGCTCGAGCCATCTTGCCGCGTCGACCATTCCGAACTGCCGCGCGTACGATCCGGCGTTCGCGTACGAAGTGGCCGCGATCGTCGATGCGGGGATGCGCGAGATGGTCGAAGCGCAGCATGACGTGTTCTATTACATGACGGTCGCCAACGAAAACTATGCGCACCCTTGCGTGACGCCCGCGCTGTTCGACGCCTTGCGCGAGCCGATCCTGAAGGGCCTCTACCGCTTGCCGGCGCCGCAGCGGGACGCGCGCGTGCAACTGCTCGGCTCCGGCGCGATTCTGCGCGAGGCGCTCGCCGCACGAAGGATGCTCGCCGACGATTGGGGTATCGAGGCAGCGGTGTGGAGCGTCACGAGCTTTACCGAACTGCAGCGCGATGGCATGGAGGCCGAGCGGCGCGCGCGCAACGCGGGCGCGCCGCTTGACGCGGCGGGCGTGGGCAGGCCTTACGTGAGCGCCGCGCTCGAGGCGACGCGCGGGCCGGTGATCGCGGCCACCGACTATGTGCGGGCGGTGCCGGAACTGATTCGCGCGTATGTGCCGCGCCGCTATGTGACGCTCGGCACCGACGGCTTCGGGCGCAGCGACACGCGCAGCGCGTTGCGTGCGTTCTTCGAGGTGGACCGGGTGGCGATCGTGATCGCCGCGTTGCATGCGCTGGCCGACGACGGCGAGATTGGACGGGAGGTGGTGCGCGACGCGATTGCGCGTTACCGCGGCGGCGCTGCCGGTGCTGCGAACCCTGGCGATGGACTGACGCCGCCGTGGTGGCGTTGAGCGGCGTTGAACGGCATTCGATGCGGCGCGACGCGCAACGATCGTCAATGACGGACGCTTTGCGCAGGCCTGTCCGGCTGTTTGGCCGCACGCGCGTGCCGCGCGATAGGCGGCAGCCGGCTCGCGGCGTGCCGTGTTACGAACGCACGCCGAAGACGGTGTGCCACAAGGTGTCGAAAAAGCCGGCGGGCTTCTTGCCGCGCGGGGTCGGCTGGCCGCCGGCCGGGCGCGGCGCGCTGGGGCTCGCGCCCGGGCTGTG
>NZ_CADIKF010000058.1 GCF_902859875.1 Paraburkholderia solisilvae
CATCCCGCCCGCAGAAGCTGAGGCAAACTACTATCGGCAACTTGAAACACCGGTCGCCGAACCCGCATTAACTTAAACCAACCAGCCTCCACGATTCCCGGGGCGATTCACTCGGCGGAAAGCGTCTGCTCGTCAGTCCTGAGCCTTTGCAAGAGGGCAAGGGCCGAATTTCGTTTGCGCTTAAGCTACGCGACACGAAGCAGAACGCCGCGGCCCATGCCGTTCTGAGTGAGGGAGAAAGCCGAATTGTTGCGCTGGCAGCCTTCCTCGCCGATATCACTGGCTCGGGGCAATCGACGCCGTTCGTTTTTGACGATCCGATTTCATCTCTCGACCAGGAGTTTGAGGAGCGCGTTGCTGATCGGCTGGTTGAGCTGTCCCGAACACGGCAGGTGATCGTTTTCACACATAGACTTTCATTGCTGGCTGGAACAGCCCCCTGAAAGTCCGGACACAGTCTCCCACTTACAATAGCGGGTAGGCATAAGACTGTGTACATGACTAACAACAAACGACAAGTGATGGAAGTGTTAACGGGACCTGAGCGCCGGCGGCGCTGGTCGGCGGATGAGAAGCTGGCGATGGTTCGGGAGACGTTCGAGCCCGGCAAGACAGTTTCGATGGTGGCGCGGCTGCATGGCATCAACCCGAATCAGCTATTTCAGTGGCGCAAGCTGCATCAGGACGGCAGTCTGTCGGCGGTGAGCGCCGGAGAAGAAGTTGTGCCGGCCTCTGAGCTGGGCGATGCACTCAGGCAGATCAAGGAACTGCAACGCCTGCTGGGCAAGAAGACCATGGAGAACGAGATTCTCCGTGAAGCCGTGGAGGTGATGAAGTCGCGAAAATGGATTGCGCGCTCACCCTCATTGCCGGGGGACGAGCAGTGAAGCAGGTCTGCGACGTTCTCGGTGTAGCGCGCTCGAATGTGGCGGAAAAGCTCGCGCGGCCAGCCGACTGGAAGGATGGCCGTAGCGCACGGAAAGCGGATGATGCGGACCTGGTCGACGAAATCCGGTTGCTCGTTGCTGACTTGCCGAGCTACGGCTATCGACGCGTCTGGGGCCTGTTGCGAAGCGAGAGGGAATTGCGGTGCGCAGCGCCGGTAAACGTCAAACGCATTTATCGCGTGATGCGTGTGCACGATTTGCTGCTCCACAGACGGCCTGCGCGGCCGCGCATCGAGCGTCGGCATGACGGCAAGGTGGCGGTATCCAGAAGCAATCAGCGATGGTGCTCTGACGGCTTCGAGTTTCGTTGCGACAACGGCGAGCCGCTGCGCGTGACCTTCGCACTTGACTGCTGCGATCGCGAGGCCATGAGCTGGGCCGCGACGACCGGCGGTCACAGCGGTGACGTTGTGCGCGACGTCATGCTAGCTGCTGTCGAGCATCGTTTCGGGAACGTTCGGAAAGCGCCTGCGCAAATTGAATGGCTCAGCGATAACGGCTCGGGCTACATTGCCGAAAAGACTCGGGCGTTCGCCTCGGACATCGGTCTCAAGCCGCTGACGACGCCCGTGTGTAGTCCGCAGAGCAACGGTATGGCAGAAAGCTTCGTGAAGACGATGAAGCGCGATTACGTTGCGTTTATGCCGAAGCCTGACGCGCCGACCGCTGTACGCAACCTGGCTGTCGCGTTCGAACACTACAACGACAGGCACCCGCATAGCGCGCTGAAATACCGCTCGCCACGCGAGTTCCGACGTAGAACCGATTCATCAACCTTAGTGTGAGATGGTGTCCGGTAGTACGGGGGCAAATCCACTGGCCCTTCTAGAAGATGCGTTGGATAAGGCCAACAAGAATGCGGCGACCATGGGCGGAGCTTCTCCGACACGGGCCTTGATATCACTGCGACGGCTGGGCACGCTGGTGGGCGTCGTCGATACGCTTGATGTAAGGCGAGAACGGCCCGATAAGGGCTTCGCGAAGCTGCGCGACCATCGGTTATCCGCTTTACGCAAGCTGCTCGACGCGGGCGATGTGGGTTACGACAATGAGATGAAGGCGGTTTGCTCCGATTTCCGAATACTCGTCGAGCGATCTGTCGAGAAAGTCATGCTGAGTGGCTTAATCGAGCGGTTTCGCCGGTCCGTCCAGACACAGCAGATTCGATCGCTGGCGAAGATTACGCCGGACGACTGCGTGCTAGTCGATCAAATGATGACGAAATATTCACGGTTTGAACATTCGCAATCAGATGAGATCGACGCGGACCTTCCGGGCGTTGACGAGCTTGCCGATGATCTCAAACTTATGATCGATTGGATCGGGGAGTTTGATAAACGCGCTGCGGCGTAGATCAGAGATAGGCAAATGCGGATACTGACGTACAAGCGAACGCACACGGGCGATCCAGATCGTTCTGGGCGATTTGGCATCAACGACTGCATGGGAACGATTCGAAACCTTCACTTTGATGCCGTGATCGGTGTGGGGGGCATCGGTGCCGAACCAATGAGTTTAGGAATCGCGGGGAAATTGACTTGGATCGGCGTTAGTCCTCAACGCAGCTCGGACAACAGAGGTCGGCGTGGCGATATCGTCACGTTTAACCGCTTTCTGTTAATGGACGCCGAAGGCCCAGAATTGAGAAGTGTTGCGCCAAACCTCGCACGACGCATGTACCGTGGGCGAAGTCGATTCGTGCTTGATTCATATTCTGATGTGGAACACGTCGAAGCTCTCGCCCTCCTCGAGTGGGCCTGCGAGATGACGGTGGCTCTCCCGATGCCTCGGAAAATTCGAGGTCGATGCCGTCATAATGCTTGCTCTTGCTGACATCACTGCCAATAGGCCGTGGGGCTTGACCCGCCTCCGCGAGACATCTGACGCTTGGCCGCCTCCTAGGCACAGGGCACTCAGGGACATGCTACGGGCCTCGCATCTCGAGCGGATTGGACGGTCGAAGAGCGGTTGGCGATGCGACGGCGGACAAGACGTATTCGGTGAGCGACTTGCGTCTCGCCGCCTACAAAATTTCAAACGCGCAATCGCCCTTGATTCTTGGGACATCGCGGTGTCACGGTCCACTTGGTAAGGGCGAAATATCGCGCTTTGGACAATTAAAAGCATTCCTACGATTCTAGACATATGACATCCGCTACACAAACAAAAACCGACGGCGCTGCTGCGGCTCGATTCGCCGCTGGCGTGCTCGGCATTGCTACATGCGCGGAAACCTCGGCTACGACAATGACCGAAGACGCAGCGAAGGTCGATGTCAAATTCTCCTTTCGCCACGTAGTGGTGCCCAAGAAGCTCATTACAGCACATGCTCAGATCAAAGCCGGCCCGTCTTATCGAAAGGAGTCGTCGAACGAGTATTTCATTACGCTCGGCATTGACAAGGATACGATCAACGCCCTGTCAGGAACGGGGATGCCCGGTTTGGTAATCTGGGTTCCGCCTCCACCCATGGATAGACTGTACTGGTATGCCACCGATCCACGGAGTCTATTGAAAACACCAGCTAAGATTCGTAGGTCGCAATACCTGCGGCCATCTATCCGGTACGACCTTTGCCGTCTGTACGATTACGCATCATGGTCGCGACGCCACGCGAGGCAAACCGTCGCCGCAATACCGGATGATCAGGTTATGCGAAAAGCAAAAGAGGCGTACGGAGTGCTCAAGCGTCAGATATGGGCCAATCCGCTTGTCGGCGAGCTAAAAGTCACCCGGCTTGCGTGGCGGCACATTACGCGACGTTCTAAGTCAATTACGCGTCGGATGGCATCTTTACGGATCGTACCTTATCTGAAGGCCTTCCTGGCCACTCCGCCAGATCGCTACGCTTGCAACTTTGCCGGAGTCGCGGAGTTTGGTTCGCGCACAATAGAAACGCGATACTTGATGTGTTGGTATCGTCAAGCGCTGTCGATCAACGGCGACAGCTATTCCCTCTTGGTTCGCATACGAGAAGAAATCAGCTATCCGACGAGGTGGCAATCCCGTCCGCTGAGCACAGGTGACATCCAGCAGGTCGCCACACTGGTATCGTGGTGGGGTAAAAAGGATGAGTGACGTACCCACCTCGGATTTCCGTACTGCCACCTCAGCGGAACAACTAGTCGTTTCGCTTCCGTAGGCATCTGACCGGGATGGTTGAGACGGATACGTCGATGCTGATAATACCGCAACGCTCGTATTGGCCTCATTCTTTCGCGCATACTTGGATGCGGCTGCAAACAGCAGATCGCACTCATCCACCTGAGGTCGAAGCGAAGACGGAGCGGCTATGGAAAAGTGTTCTAACGCTAGACCTCTATTCCCACCGATCTCGCGTCGAGACATCGACCTTTAGCTTTTGATCATATGCTCGCTGAGAGATTCGTGGGTCATGTGATCGTGACGCTTGCGTACGCAGTTGGGATTGACTCGCTGCGAGCACGTGGTGTTTCGTTGTGCTACGCCATCCGGGAAATGCGGGTGAAAATGGGGTGTGGGTCCGGACAGTGAGCCGATGCCTGCCGCCGTACTCGATGTGGTGGCCTTTCCAAAGCACCTGAGCAGTTCGCAATGCGAAAATCCGGCGGAATCGGGTTTTAGGTCCGCGTAATCAATACACACGACGCACTCCGACGGAAAGCAAATGCGTTCACGGTTAATCCCCGGCAATCTTTATGGAAGATGGAGAGCACGTTGACCGACAATCATTCCGAAATCGATCCATTTTCCCTGATCGATGAAATGGCCGACCTTCTTGCAAGGCACAAGCTCGTGCCATTTTTTGGAGCTGGGCTCTCCCGGCAGCATCTAGGGGTGGCCGCCGCCGAGTTAGCGGGCGAGATGGCGGCGGAGATCGGTCGCGCATCCGATACACCGCTTGCCGAGATCGCTGATGTCTTCGCTGACGAGCGCGGCCAAGCGGCGTTCATCGCCTTTCTAAACGAGAAACTCGTCGTGGCAGAGTTGGACGAACGCAAAACCCCTTCGCATCGGTTGCTCGTGAGTCTGATGCAGAATCTGCTCTACACCACCAACCAAGACAACCTGTTTGAGCTGACCGCGAGTCGATATGGCAGACATTATCGAACGGTTCTCACCGTCGATGACTTGAGCGAATCTGCGCCTGGGGAACCGTTGCTGATCAAGTTTCACGGTGACACGTCAGTGCCGGATTCACTGGTGTTTGGCGCGCGGTCGTATAAAAAACGCATGGAGGCCGAAGATCATCCTCTCGACATCAAGCTCCGCGCGGATTTGCTTGGAAAACGGCTGCTCTTTCTTGGATACAGCCTAAGGGACGAAAATGTCGCCAAGATTTTCGATACCGTGAAGCGGGCATTCAAGGGAACATTGCCCAGTTCTTATCTCGTTGCTTTTGACGACGACGCATCTCTCATGGCAACAGCCCGCGAATACCAAGTGAAGGTAATCGTTCCGTCGCGTCTTTTCCCGGTACAGCCTAGCAATGCGGAGGCCTTCGAACACTTCCTGCAGGTGCTGTGCGATGAAACGCGCAAACGACAGGTGGAACGGGGCACTGCAGACCTTTTCTCCATCGGGGTGATCAACCCGCATATCGCCACAGACTACGAAACTCAGGCTGTCGCTCATGCGATCGAGAGCGAACCCTTCGATACGGCACTCGATGCGTTCCGCGTGACATTCGACCAGACGCATGTACCCGAGCATCTTCAGCAGAAAGTAACTGAACTCTTCGTCTCGCTGGTAGCGCGCGCCGAGCCTGCCAACGCCAAGGACATGGACGCACTGAGCGCTGCATTGTTCAACTTCCGTTTGCCACCCGCATCCGCGTTGACAGCGACAGCTGCGGTCATGGCGGCCTGTAACGGTCGCCCGGCGACACGTGGTTACGACAGCTACGCCAGTCTGGTATGTCCTGCGCTACCCGATGGCTTGCAGCCCGTCGCGGCCGCCGCGGCAGTGGCCATGCTCGGCGAGCGAGGCGAAGTCATCACGGATAATTTCCGAGGTCTAGCATCTTCCTGGTTTCGGGGATATGAAAACGTTCCCGAGAGTGTGAAGGAGCAGGTGATTGCGATGATCAAGACGGCATGGCCTGGTGACAAGGAACGGCAATCGCCGCTTCACCGATCGTTTCCTTCGGTTGCCCACGGCAAGAGTTTCCATGAAATACTCGAGGGCCTTCAGGAAAAGCTTCCCAAGCGGCTGGACAATCCCACGGAATAGATTTTCGAGGAAGCGAAGTGCTACCCAACAACCACCCATAGGCCTCTCACCGATCAAACAAGGCAAGGAGCCTAGCTTATGCCGTCAATGCAGGACCGGTTTTACGAGCGGTCAGCTCATCTGACTACTTTGCTGAATAGCGATCCTGCCGAGGCGGTAAAGCAGGCTCGAGAGATCAATCTTGATACACCGGAGCCCGAGCGCTTCAACCTGATGCTGCTGAGGGCCAGTACTTTGGTGGATGGCGGCGTCTTGGTGCAACAGAAGGGTGCAATCGAAGAAGGGCTCGCGCTATTTCGTGCACTGCATGATCGGTTCCCAACAACCAACATCGCCTACAACCTGGCAAATGGGTTGGTCGCGGCGGTGGGCAACCCGCCTCGTGACCCCAGTTGGCTGGATCATCAGGAGCGTACCAAGGATTATCGCGCCGAAGCACGCCGATGCTTCTGGAAAGTAGCCCATAGTAAGGATGCCGATTATGAGCTGAAAACCCAA
Source organism: Paraburkholderia solisilvae (assembly GCF_902859875.1). Taxonomy (GTDB): domain Bacteria; phylum Pseudomonadota; class Gammaproteobacteria; order Burkholderiales; family Burkholderiaceae; genus Paraburkholderia; species Paraburkholderia solisilvae. The sequence continues at coordinate 6,657 of NZ_CADIKF010000058.1, forward strand.
GCCTGGACGAACCTTGCCAACCAGTTCAGCAATAGCTATCGATTTGGCGAAGCTCATGATGGATGGCTTGCTGCGCTGGAGCTTGATCCGGAAAACGGAGTTGCAGCAAGCTCCGCAGCTCGTAACTTGTTATGGCTTTATAACCGAGGATGCTGTTCAGATCTTACGCGCATTGAGGCGATCATGTTGGCCAAGATTGCGCATCGGTATCCGGATCGGGTTATCCATTATGCTGGTGCGCAGGCTGCGGAAGAGATCGCTGCGTTCGCCAGTGAATTGGAAGATCCGCCGCAGCGATCACCACACAAAGATCCATTCATTGCGTGGGTGGAGCGCGAGCGCCTGACGCTCGCACCCGCTGTCGAACGCATCGATCCCGTCGTGGGTAAACTGGACTGGCTCATGCTTCCTGGAATTTTGGAGCGTGAATCGGGCGCAAGCGGGATGCCGCCGCCCGTGTTTGCCATGTTCAATGTGCTCAAGGGCGACTTCATCCTTGCGCGTGACCTTGCATGGCGGGCTATCGACGAAAACGTGTGGCCAGCGACGGGGCGATTTGGAGATACCCTCGATTACGCCACTTACGGCCCTGATGCGTCTGCGCTTATCTTGGCGCACCGTGCAGCCCTCGATCTGCTCGACAAGATCGCCGTAACGGCGAACCATTATTTCGAGCTTGGACAGTCGCCGGATAGGGTCTACTTTGGCAAGCTATGGCGAGGAAATGTTGACAAAGTAACCGGCGTGCGCCCACTTACCGAAAAGGTCGAGCAAGTGATTCGTGGGGGCGTCAGTGCTCTCTATGGCCTTTTGGAGTTGGCTGAGGACTACGATAACAGTGAGGGTATCCTGCGTCCGCAAAAGGAACTGCGCAACGCAGGCACGCATCGATTTGTAGTACTGCACGACTTCGGAGAACCAGCACACAGCAGACAGGCACCTGAAATTGAACGTCATCGACGGGAGCAATTTACCCAAGAGGCACTGCGCGCACTACGTGTCGCCAGGTCGGCCATTCAGATGCTCGCATTCTCGATTTCGCAACACGAACGAGGTTTGGCACAGCGGGCCTCCGGCGTTGTTGGATCCCTGATCGTTCCTGACCACGATCGGATACGTGGACGCGATAACGAGGGTTAAAACGCAACGTTTACTTATTTCGCTTTACGGGAATTGACATCTCACTTCACCCTCCATCAATTTATGGATGCACGATTCTTCTATCACAGCTTTCCTCGGCGCGGGAAAGCCGACCAAACGGTAATCGAAAAAGGCTGCCAGATCTTAACCTCGATACGTGATCTGGGGCTTCTCATGGTTCCCGAGCAAATCGAGTGGAAGCAACCCCATGCAAACGATTCGCCACCTCGAGTTCTACGCATCTTGCAGCGACGTGTCTGCTTCACAGAGCTCGCTCCGCACGAATTATCCGAACACGCCGAGAAATTCGGTGCGTTTGCACTAGAGTTCGATATTGACGTCGTTCGCAGTTTGGGAGCGCTTCCTGTTTTCTACGTCCCTGATCCAACCGCACAAGTTGCGGATGGAAGTGGCGTCGGTGCAGCGCTCATAGCAATGGCACTGGACGCAAGATCCGTTATTGCCCGAATGGCATGCTTGCAAGAAATTTTCGAAGGTACAACTCCAGTATCCGAGAAACTGCGATTCAACACTTCTTTCACGGGCAATCCGGATCTCAAGCAAAATGTCACACTCGACACGGCCGAAGCGAAACATTTGATCGCCGCGCTCGGTCATGGATTGACACCACTAGGCGGGCTGAACAGCGGATTAGGTGCGCTACTAAATTTTTTCTATCCCGCGGACAATCGGAAAGCAGATCGCCTGCTTGACTACTATCGCCAGCGCGAGTGGCGCATTGCGTGCGAATTCAGTATTCTCGGCAAGCAGGTGATTCGCGAGGTTGCACCCGCCGAAAGAGAACAAATCCTCCAAATCGATTCGGAATTCTTCACCCGAACAATCGACAGTGACTTTGGCGCTGTAGAGAGACTTAGCAAATCACTGATCTTGCCCGGTCTCAATGGCAAGCGCGTGATCGAGATGGTTAGGCGCGTCATCGTCCCGGCAGGCGCGCTTGAGCAAGCCAGGTCTGTTTTGTCGGGAATCGACAATGCACCGCCGGTCGTCGACCTCAATAGCCTAGCGTCCGGTTGATGGTGCTCGTCAGCGATCCTCGTCATTTCTGACGTAGAACAAAATCCGGTCCAATGTCTGCAAAGAGGCGAACTGCGCACTTTGCTGCCCTTTACAGCCACATTGTCGAGCAGGAAGACCTCTCCCGGAATTGACGTGCTTATGCGGCAAAATCTCGCGTCGGCGTTTCCACCATTCGGGGCAGCGCTTCTTTCACAAGCCGTGCCCCCAGTCGCGTCCCTGGAATAAACGTATCCGGACACCGGACTATTACAATAAACTTTCGTTTCCGGCCGGTGCTTGTCATGTTCAACGGCGGCTTGCTCGCGCTTCCGGTTCTTCTTCTGGTATTCGCTCACGCCCGCCGAGCCGTCCTGGGGCCATTTAAGGGGTTGCCGGGGCTGGTTTGCCACCGCCGAGCCGCCATTCCTATAGACGATGGCACCCAAATATTACACTTTTACTACAAAACCATGTGACTCCCATTTTTTGGGCAACTTTTCGGGGATAATTGCGAAACATTCGTGCTACGATTGCCGAAAATGCAGTGATTTCGATTCGTTTTGAGCCGAATTGATAGTTTTTTGTCGCAAGAAGGACCGCCTGCATCGCGCCCTTATTGTCGGAGCGAGGCGCCCGGAAAACAATCGGTAATCCTTCCATGACCGGCCTGGGATTGGTCACGGACCTTGACGTTGTCCGCTACCGTCGGCCGTTCGCTGGCCAGCCTCCGTAGAGCCTGCTTTCCCCCACTTCGTTTGCCCCGCGCCTAAAGCCGTTACGTCATCGCGGTGGCCTTCGCATGCCCTTATTAATAAGGATACCTACTCATGATATCTCACAAGCATCGAACCCCTCTGTTCCGGCTAGGCGACATCGTTGCCACTCCAGGAGCCGTCTCGCTTCTCGAGCGCACTGACACGCACCCGCTCGACCTGCTGCTGCGTCACATGCGCGGCGACTGGGGCACCGTGAGTGAGGCGGATGCGATCGCAAACCGGCTGGCCGTCGAACAAGGTTCCCGCCTGCTGTCGGTCTACCTGCTCGGTACGCCGTCTGAAGTATTGTGGATCATCACCGAGGCCGGACGGCACGCGACAACATTGCTGCTTCCAACGGAATATTGATCGTGGAATTCATCGTGCAAAAACTTCACGCCGCGCTGCATCCCGATCAGCGACTTGAAGTCGCGGCCACCCGGAAGGTACTCCATTCGGCACAGGGTCAATGGGACTCCGGCTGCACGCTACATTGCCTTGCGATGGCCGGTGCATTGCTCGGCCGCTTGCCCGATACGAGGCTTGTCTCGTGGCAGCGGCGTGGGGCGGGTGCGGCCTTCTGGGATAGGGTCTGGCCGTTCTATTTGTCCGGTGCGACGATGGACGAGCTTGCGGAACTGGTGTTCGCACTCGGATGGGGGCTTCGCCCGAAGGTCGTCGAGGGTACACACCGGAAAGTGGTGGCGTTCTGTGAAGAGCAATTGCAGCGCGGCCACCTTGTGATCCTGAGCTGGCGACCCGCGCGGAGTACACATTTGCATGCGGTGCTTGCCATCGGATTCGAAGGTCGCCAGTCCGGTCGCACATTTCAGCCGAGCACCTTACTGCTGCTTGATCCCGCGGAGAACGAACCATGGCTTGCATCGAGCAATGCACGATTAAGCTACCGCACAGAAACGTCAGGTAAGTACGCGATGTATGGCACTTACGTGACCGCCTACTCCAGACAATCCGCTGTCGTTACGGGAGCACTGTCAATCCAGCTGCCTCGCGACAAGCGAGCAGCGCGCAAAGCTACCGCAGCCGCCGCTGCCTGACCGGGGCGGGTTCCCCAACGTTGGTGCGGCGCGTACCCGTGGGTTTCAGGTTGATATTCAACGGCTCGAACAGCTGCGCGAGCGTCAGGTTCATGCAGTACGCGAGATTCGCCAGTGTTTCAACGCTCGGGTTCCCTTTGCCGCGTTCGATCGTTGAAATATAGGTGCGGTCAACCATCGCGTCATGCGCAAGCTCTTCCTGAGATTTCCCAGCCTCAATCCGGCATGCCTTGACCCGCTTCCCAACGGCGGTTGCGATCGGACTGCGTTTATCAGAAGTTTTCGCTTTGGTGCTCATGCCTTGATGATCCAGACATGAAGACAAATTCTCAACGGAATACACACGTCATTTCATGATGTGTTTACACCTGATGTATTTACACTTGATGTGTTTACGCTACACTTTTGTTCCATACCGCTGCGGTTGATGGGGCACAACGGAAAAAACCTATGGACAAACATGAAGAGGAAAAGCGCGTCATGCCCGACTGCATTGCGCTGACGGCGCTTTTCGATCCATTGCTGGTCATGCCGACGTCAGACGGAGTCCCGGCACCCGTGACCCGAATTGTTGGGGTGGGCGACACCGGTTCGCGTCTGCTTGGTCTGTTGCGTGATGCGGCGCTGCCGCGAGACGTTGAACAGATCGTGGTGAATACCCCTCAGGCTCCAGTCATAAACCGGATTCGCGACGCCGACCTCGTGCTGCTTCTGGTCAGCACCATCGAGCAGGACGCGCAGCGCGCGGTGAAAGTGATTGCGACGATGGCCCGCCTGTCCGGTGCACTGGTGATTGGCATGTTGACTCCGGACGTTAGGGACCATGCCGACGCGGGGCCGCTTCTCGCCGCATACAGAGACAGCTTCGATTCGCTCATTGTGCTGCCTGCAGCGCCACACGAGTCGATGATCGCGAAGCTTCTCGGAGCATACGTCATCGCCGCGACGGAGGGTCTGGCCTGCGGTTTCCAGATAACAGCGCCGGTGGGAGCCGATTACCTCGATGTCCGCGCAACGTTCGCCGGTACAGAGAAGGCACATATCGGAATCGGCACGGCGCAAGGTGTGGACCGCCCCCGTCATGCAGTGACCGTGGCGATTGAAGACCTCGGCTCGACATGCATGCAGCAGGCGGATGGCGTTCTGGTCCTCGTCGCCGGATCGCGCTCCCTGCGCCTGCGGGAGATTGGGGCCGTCGCAGACTGCATACAGGCATCAGTCGCGCCCAAATGCCGGACATGTCTTGCCGTGCACTACGACGCACGACTGGGCGACGTTCTTCGCGTGACCTTGATCGCGGCACGCGCGGCTGCCGGGGACACCGGCGTCTGACCAGACACGACGCCTCCGATCACAAGTTTTCGTCAGAAATCCGCTATCTACCCATCTCGCAAAAGGATTCGTATATGAATGCAAACGGCGGTTTGCAAAGCCGTAAGTTCTGGCATGCGCTCGCGCTGTCGCTTGCGCTTGTTGCCCCACTCATCGCATCAGCACATGAAGGCCCGCGTATAAAAGGACTCGCCCTCGGTGATCCACCTGTCACGGTACGGAATGCGGCTACTGCACTGACAAGGAACGGAAGCTCGTGCCATATCGACGAGAAGAAGGACACATCAAACCCGTATCTGAATCTGACGATACACACTGCCTACGGGATGGCGCTCAATTGCGGCGCGGTCGGGCAGCCTCAGTACGTCGCATTTTTCGAGTTTCGCGACAACCAGATGACGCGCTACACGGTCGGCGCGGAGTTCGCGAATGCAATCTTCAACGCAGGCGGCATGCCGCTGGCCGATTTCGCGAAGGCATTCGTTAACGCCTACGGCATTCCGCGACTTGCCCCTTCGAGTGACCAGCGCTTTCTGACCTACCGCGATGCCGACGGTGGATGGGAAGTCGATCTATACCCGGATCACAGCTTCACCGTTCGAACTGTCGACACGCCCCGGCAGCAGACGAAAAACTTTAACTGACATGGCCACCACGGCCCGGTGTCCAGCGGAAAGATCCGCGTGTCCGACATGCGTCCACTGCGATCGCCGGGTCCGCCACCTACCACCAACATGACAAAAATACTCAGAAGGCTGGTCGGGCCAACGGGCTACTACTTGTCGTTCTGTCGAACGATACGTGCTGTTCCGTTCCCCATTCGACTTCCCGTCTTCGGCAGGATATCGACGATGGCCGAAGTCCTGAACATCCACGACAACTTCGCCAAGGGTGAGATCAGGCACGATGTCATCGAACATCAACTGGAACACCCGGAACATCCTGTCGTCGTGGATTGCGGCGTGAACGTCGGCATCACGATCCGCTGGTGGCATTACCTGAATCACAACGCCACGGTCTTTGGCATCGACATGATGGCCGAAGCCCACGCATTCACCTGCAAACGCATTGGTGAGCCCAACGACTGGTACATCCCGATCACGTGCGCACTTTCAGCTTCTGATGGCAAGGCACTTAGTATCAGTTTCGATGACCCTCTGTCCGGTGAAAACAGCGTGGCAACAAGGCAGCGCACGCACACCAGGACAGTGGCAACAGCGACGCTGGACGCATCTCTTGCGGAGTACGGTCTCGAGCGCATCGACGTGTTGAAGATGGACATCGAAGGTAGCGGCGCGGAGGCCCTTAAAGGCGCGCCGCAAACGCTACGGAAAACAAGATTTGTCATCTTCGAAACCCATGGTCGCAAGGAGATATCGGGTGCGTCGGACATTCTCCATGCGGCCGGTTTCGAACTGATCGACCTGCGTAATCGCACGCTCATCTACGAAAAGCGAACTTCGGTTGCGTGAAGCGCGCATCCATCGCGGTCATCAACTGAATTCACGGCGGCGCACGTCGCCGTCCTCCGTCCGGAACATTGTCATGCTGAAGAATTGCGTCTATCAGATTTTCTACGATGATGAGAGCCGACGCGCGCTCGATCCCGGCTTCCTCCCGCTCGACAACACTGGGCAGCGTCCCGACTGGCGCGAATACTGGCCGATGAGGCGGTTCCTGCTCAGCAATACGCTCGAAGAGAACGCGCGGTACGGCTTCCTGTCACCGAAGTTCGGAACGAAAACGAAACTAACGTCTGGTGACGTCTTTGTGTACCTCGCCAGGCAGCCCGACGACGTCGAAGTTGTGATCTTCTCGCCGTTCTTCGAGCAGAACGCAATCTTTCTGAACGTTTTCGAGCAGGCCGTGCATCATCACGCTGGCATTGCGCAGGCGCTCGAAATGGCGTGCAGGAGAATCGCCCCGACCTGCGACATGCGTCACCTCGTGCAAAGCTCCGAGCAGGTTGTGTACTGCAACTACATCATCGCCACGCCGCGATTCTGGCGCGAATGGCTCGCAGCTTGCGAGATATTGTTCGACATTGCCGAGGCCAACTCTGGCATGCTGGGTCCATTGCTGAACGCCCTGGTACCGTACGGCGACATGCAGCTTCCCGCGAAAATCTTCATCATTGAGCGCATGGCCTCGCTCCTTCTTTCGATCAGGGCATTCAGGTCGCGAACCATGGAGATCGAGCGCACAACCCTGTCGACTCCGGACTGGGTGCCGCACACCAATCTCCTCATCATGCTCGACGCGTTGAAGTACGCTGCGCTCGGAACAGGCAGGGAGGAGTACGTCAAGGTATTCGATGTTGAGCGCAATCTACTGGCCGGAACGGTTAAGCGCGAGCGTGAAGCGGGGAAAGAGCTTGTTCAGGATGTTAAACAACCGAACCGCGCAGCTCGCCGAAAGGCGGCGCTTGGAAAGCAGAGGAAATAGGAATAGCTACAAACGTTCTCCTAAGCTCGACACTGTCGGCTTCGGGGCGGAAAAGCCCTCGCGCCGAAGTGGCGCGAGGCGTAAGGACAAAAATGCGTTCGTGCGTCATCAACGCACACACTCACAGTAGGCCGCAAAATGCGCAGCGGCAAGGTTTGTGAACGCCGGGTCAGTCCGACGGGCTATCGCATGAAACGATGCCACCGCTAAATGTGAACGCCTCCGGTTACAGCAATCCTGTCCGCGCTACTACGCAATAAGGTGAGCGCTCATTGCGCGCGAGCGTTTGTGAGCTACTTACAAAGAACTCACCCCTGCCCGTCCAGTCCTGCGATCGTCCGGCGCATTCGCAACTGCGAGGCTATAACGAGTTGGCCATCGCGGAAACGTCGGTAACAGATTACCGTCAGAGAACACTTCCGACAGCAGAAGCGGCGCGACGTCCGGTACATCGAGCACGATATCGATGCCAGTCTCTTTGCGGATACGCGTACGATGGGTCTCCAGCGTTGATTCAGGAAACAAATTGACCAGGTCAGCGCCGCGAACCCATAGCTCAACCGTTCTTTTCAAGTAATCGTTTGTCAGGCCGAAAATCGAACTGCGTAACTGTTCAAGTGGTTTCACCGATCCAAACCGGAGCCTCTCCATCTCGATACGATAGATTTCCTTGGCCGTTTCAACCGTCCACGCAGAACCGCGGTCGAGGTTCCGCGCTTGAAGGTACCGGTCGGAAAGCTTAACTTCGGCGCGAATACTATTCCTCGCGCGAGTTCGCAGCCGTTCCCAGACTTCATCCACGTCTCCGTCGCCCACAACCGCGCACAGGTGCTTGAATTGTCTCTTGCGTTTCTCGTCGAGTTCAAGCGCCTTGTCATAGAAAATCCATGCTGCATTGCTGCGCGACACCTCCATGCGCAAGCCATCACCAGCTTCCAGCCACCTAGGTCGGAATTGCAAAGTGGTGTTCCGAAGCATGTGTCCGAACAACTGCTTTAGCGTAATGTTCTCGGGGAGGCGATAGCGATGTGTGATGTGCAACTCGCTGAGCTCGAAGTCACCTCTTTGCCACGCGATCTTTTGATTGTCCGTGTACGGTATTCTCAACTTGTGCAAGACGCCGCAAATGATCGTCGAGGCAAGCATACAAACGTCGTTTGTGCCGAACACGTTATGTCCTTGCAACGGCTTCAGTGGACAGCAACGGATATTAATTCCCGATCCGTTTTCGACCGAGCAGGCGTCGATAGGCGATCCGCCTGGCTGCAATACCACTTTCTTACTAAACCGCTTGTATGTCGCGGGCGACGTGGAATTCTCGATCAACTTCGTACGTTCGTTACCGAACGGCGTATGTTGCAAGTGAATGGTGACGTCAATGAAATCGATCATTTAACTCCCTTCCTGTTGAAGTGCATGACGAGCTGCGTACCGCAGCGGACAACTGCACTTCGCCTTTACAGTTTTCTTCGGAAGGGGTATCGAGAGGAGGATATGAGGGTATATAGACTAGTATTGCGCCGAAGCAATCGTACGCCGCAAATCTGAACGCCTGCTTTGCATATCTTTCCGGCGAAGTCTACGTAGATATGTAGACTTCGCGAGCATCTGCGCGAACGAGGCCGTTCTGTCAGTCACAAAAGATGGCCGACTTGCTGAACACATACATTGCAGTGCGACCAGTATTCGGCGGGGGGAATCGGCGCTGTTGCGTAGGACGGTCATCGGTACCAGGAAGCAGCCAGGCGGAATCGATGAGTGCACGATGAAACGTTTCACGACCGTGCTTCTTTTTCAGCCCATCCAAGGAGCCGGGAAAGATCAAGTACGCTTCGTCACCGCTGCGGAGCGAGCATGTGAAGCCAATGCTTGTGTTGCAATCTGCATTGAAATAGTCGGCCCAGCGCGGCAGGTTGTGGCGATGTCTCTGCAAGAAATAACTCACGTCATCCAGAATAGCTTGCGTCGGTGTCACGAGGCGCTGGCGATATTGTTCGGCCCATTTGCGCAGGCAGTGACGAAGCGCACCAACAATTTCTGTGTCGCTGATCGGGAAAACTTTGGCTTTCCGTGCAATATTCCCGGCGCGAAACATCAATGCGAAGTTTTCGAGCACTCGAGCGCAGACGCCGTCGCTGGCATCGAATTCGATTTCTTTCGTGAGATGAAAAGCAACTCCTTGCAAGTTGGCCGTGTGCAGTTTTTTAATGGCGTCAGTGTTCGAAGCGAGGTATTTCACGAAGGGTTCCCACGCGACACCGTGTGTCGCGTTCAGCAATCGGTTCAGCTTCTCTGCGAATGCAGCGCCGTTCATGCTTCCATGAAGCGCCGCGAACACACCATGCGCATCATCGCTAGGCAAGGAGATGAAACGGGCGAATTGTCCGGATTTCGCGTGATCGCCTCGTTGCTCGATGCGTGCAGTAATACTCTCCTCTCCAGCGGAAATCGTGACCGAAGTAATACGTTGCATTGGCGCAAGACTTCCGTCACGAACCGCACGCAGCTTGCCTGAGCCGGTCAATCGATACGCTGCATCGGAGGCGACGTCGTGCGAAGCAAGACCTATCTCATCCAGAACCAGAGGCATGTGCGGGTATTGCATCGCGAGCGCCTCTAGACCATTTGCTGTGCTTGCCCATGTGGCAAGTGCGGTTGGAGAGTCGATTGTCGCGAGGGCAAGTCGCAACGCTGTCGTTTTGCCTGTGCTCGACTTGCCAACAAACGAGACGCCGAAGCTGTTACGTCCGAGTGGTTGCAATAGCGCTGACGCGAACGCTGCGCATAGCGACGTGATTAGCAAGGGATTGCCTCGGCAAAGTAGTGCAATCTCGTTCCATTTTTCGAGCGAACCTTGTCGGATGCGTTGCGCAGCTGACGGAATTCGCGCAATAGGGAGGTTTCGCTTTGCCGTTGCGAACGCTGTGTCGCCAAACACGTATGCTTCGCGGTCGCCGATTATTTGCCAGCCGTCACGAAGAACGCGTGTATAAGTTGGGTAGCTCGGTCGACTAGCAAGGTAGTCGCTGAGTTGTCGCGCCGCTGACTTGCCGCGTTCGAGCCGCACGCCTTGCATGGTAACAAGACGCGCGAGTTCTTGAGGCTGCTCGGCAATTTCGCGAGGCACCTCTATTTTTCTGCATGCGGCATTGAGCGTCCAGATATGGAGTACGTGTGCGGGTCTACTGCCATCGGCGTCAACTGTGTTCGCGAGCCATTGCACGCCGGAACAGACGCGCCGATACGCTCCACCAGTCCATTCGTAGAGTCCGTCTTTTCCGTCCTTGAATTGAGTGGAGTTCGTGCTGCTCGCGACGCCATGCGATCGCTCGCTACCCTTGGCGCGGCGACTCGAGGGAGTGTTGCCACGCTCGTTAGTTACGTGGCTGTTTTGCGCGATAATCGACGCAGTCTTGCGTTTGCGCGACGTGGGTCGGCCCCCCGAATGCATCTCTAAGGGAAGTGCGTGCGCGCGGCCCCGCTTGTTGGGAACGGTTTGTTTCGTGGCTCGTTTGGTTGGCGATAACATGGGCATTTACTCCTCCGTCTCACCGGGATGGCCATCAACGCGCATGCTGGCAATGAACGCCTCGACGTCTTCGCGACGATACCGTACGGAGCGGCCGAATTTGTAGAAGGGCAGTTCCTTTGAAAACTTACCTGTGAAGCGCCACTGGGCTGGCGTCTTCTTAGAGATATTCAGCAGGTCTGCAAGCGCTCGGTCGTCAAGGAAATTGTTGAGCGCCTTGCTTTGCAGGCTGGAAGTCTGGACAGTCTTCGTGGTCACGTTCGGCTCCGGTTGAGGTTGAATGAACGTGACCAATGTATAGAGTGAGTTGGCGAGAAACCAAGAAATTGGGAGGGGGGACAAAATCCCCGGGCTGAACAAGCGGGCCGCTTAGCTCATGAAGAGGGATCGCGGGCGTTCGTTCGTGCCACGTGTAAATAGGCACGCTCCGAGACGAGCGCGTCAGCCATTTCTAGCCACCGAAGGATTGTCTTTGCGTCAGCGTCTCGTGCTTCACGTGTGAGAGGATTTCGGCGGAAATATTTGGCGAGCAAGCGGCTCATCGGTTCATAAACGTCGTCGTACGAAATATATGGAGAATCCGTACTATGTTCAACGATGGAGAGGACATCCTCGCAATTGACCCCGTCATCTTCAAGTTGATGTATGAACGTACCTTGCTCCAGCGACGCAATGGCGTCGGCCATGCGTAACACGTAATGAAGGGATTTGAGTCTCACAGGCGCCCATTTCCACGAGCCTTGGGATGCTAGGAGACCTTGCGCGCGGGATGACGACGCATCGTCGTCATCGATCGGTCGTCGATGTTCCTGGGAATATCTAGCCGTAGGGCTGCTTGAAACATCGATGTACTCGGTGAAGACGAAAGCGCCGTTGCGGTTTCCGCCTTCAAAGAACGCGGCGATTTGGCGGCGCATCGATTCTACTTGCTCGTCGAGGTTCCCGGTCAGACTCATTCGAAACACAACTTCGTCTCGTGTGGTGAAGCCAGTGGCTTTTGAGAGGCCGTGTTCATTCACCAGCAGCGTCGCAGGAGAGTTGAGAGCTTCGACTGTGTTGCATGCGAATAGCCATGCCAATTTGTTGTTCTTGTCGTAGATTCGAGAGCGGTCGATGATCTCGGCGAATCTGTCGTTTGGGTCAGCCAAGATATTGATACCCCACTCTCTCCGGACGTAATCCTTGATAGGAAAGACGAAGTGCCTCGGGTGCCGTTCACGATAGATTTTGTAGTTCACATCGCGCTTTTCCGGAACCGGGTCGCACGCATAATGGAGTAGCGAGTCCATAGGGAAGGGTGTTGCAGGGACGTCCGCACATAGTGACTGCAGCGCGTCAAATTCCTGTGCGTATTCGTTGCTGCGGCGCAAGAACTCCCAAGACCAGATGGACGGGTCCAGTAGATCGGGGCGTGGGTACTGATTTTCATCGCGCCAGTCGGCGCGAGAGATAAACAGCGGGTTTTGAGCCGGGATCGTAGCGTCTGCCATCTTTCACGATTCCTCTATGGAAAACGTTGCAGATGGTAGCAAAGGAGTAGCAACACCGTTTCCGGCACGCAAAAAAAAGGGCCTAGCATGCGCTAAGCCCTTGAATTCACTGGTGGGGCGTGAGTGACTCGAACACTCGACCTACGGATTAAGAGTCCGCTGCTCTACCAACTGAGCTAACGCCCCAACGAAGAGCGAAATTATCCAACATTTTTTCGGACTTGCCTAGCCCCTTTCGCGTTTTCAACTGAAAGAACGCCCGGAAAGTCCTATTTGGCCGTCTCAGCCCCGTCCCATGCCGACTCAGCGCTTAAAAACGCGGCCCCGAAATCGTCCCGGTATCATGGTTCCCACTGCGCCGCGACGCACGCATCACGCGGCCCGAACAAGGACAGAAGATGGACGAAAGCGCCGTTCAGGATTTGCTCAACCGCGTGCTCGCGCCGTGGGTACGCGGGCTCGGACTCACGCCGGTCAAGGCCGACGACGAAAGCGCGACGCTGCGCTTGCCGTTTTCCGGCGAATTGCGTCACAGCGGCGGCGTTATCTGCGGGCAGGTTTTCATGGCGGCCGCCGACACCGCGATGGTCGTCGCGATTTCGGCGGCGCTCGGCGGCTTCAAGCCGATGTCGACGGTGTCGCTGAATATCAGCTTCATGCGCGCAGTCCGCAACGGAGATGTGCTCGTCACCGCGCGCGTGCTCAGGCTCGGCCGCAATCTCGCGTTCGGCGAAGTCGAACTCGCCGATGCAGACGGCAAAATGGCCGTCCATGCAACGACGACCCACGCACTGCTCGACTAACGCCTCGATTCAGCTGCAGCGAAAGATGAAACGCTCAGTGCTTCGGCGGGACAGCGAGTATTTACAGCGGCATCACAAACACACACGCTTCACCCAATACAAAACACACCGATGTTCGATCAAGTCGTATTCGCAGGCGGCGGCAACCGTTGCTGGTGGCAAGCCGGGTTCTGGGACATCGTCCAGCCTGGACTGAATATCCGGCCGCGTGTCATCGCGGGCATTTCAGCCGGTGCGGCCACGGCCTGCATGCTCTACACGCGCGACGCGGAGTGGGTCATGCGCTATTACGCGCAGGCGCTGCGCAACAACACGAAGAACGCCTACTGGGGCAATCTGCTGCGCGGCGAATCGGTGTTCCCGCACTACCGCATCTATCGGCAGGCGCTGCTCGACATCTACGGCGACAGGTTCGGCAAGCTCGCGCACGCGCCCGAAATTCGCATCGGCGTGTCGCATCTGCCGCGTTGGCTCGGCGCGCGCAGCGCCGTCGCTGCGGGGCTTATCGCGTACAACATCGAAAAGTACCTGCGCAAAACGCTGCATCCGACGCTCGGTCAGACACTGGGCTTTCATCCGGAATTCGTGCGTGCGCAAGACTGCGCGACGGTTGACGATCTGGCGGACCTGATCCTGCAGTCTTCATGCACGCCGCCGTTCACGCCGGTTCTGCGGCGTAATGGCCGCCCGGTGCTCGATGGCGGGATGGTCGACAACGTGCCGGTCGGCGCCCTCGACCCGACGCCCGGCGACGTGCTCGTAATGGTCACGCGCCTGTATCCGCGGCCGCAGATGTTCGTCGTGCCGCACGGCAATCAGCGGCGGCTTTATGTGCAGCCGTCGCGCAAGGTGCCGATTTCGAGTTGGGATTACACGAGTCCATCGCAGATGCAGCACGCGTACAACCTCGGACGCGCGGACGGCGAGCAGTTCCTGCAACGCGCGCCGGAACTGTTCGCAGCCGCCGCGCACGATTGATTGACTGGCATTCGCACCGCGCGCGGTACTGCTTCTGTGCGACGTCGGTCGCGCACGATGTGCAATCAATCGCGCGCGTCGCGCTTAGTCGAGTCGCCTGTTTGCGTCGCTTATTTGCGTCGCCCGCGCTGCAATGCTTCGGGATTCGCGACACTCGACGTGTCGCCCTGATCGAATGCCAGAATGTTTTTGAAAGCCGCACTGAAGTACAGCTCATAGCTTTCGCGTTCGACGTAGCCGATATGCGGCGTGCAAATGACGTTTTCCATGCGCAGCAGGCTATAGCCCTGCAGAATCGGCTCGCTTTCGTACACATCGATCGCGACCATGCCGGGCCGGTTGTGCGCAAGCGCGCCCACCAGCGCATTCTCCTCGAGCAATTCAGTGCGGCTCGTGTTGACGAGCAGCGACGTCGGCTTCATCCGCATCAGATCGGCCTGCTTGACGATGCCGCGCGTGTCGTCATGCAGACGCAGATGCAGCGACAGCACGTCGCTCTGCTCGAATAACGCGTCGCGGCTTTCGGCAACCTGGTAGCCGTCCGCTTGCGCCGCTTCGCGGGTGTGCTCGCGACCCCAGATCAGCACGTTCATCCCGAACGCCTTGCCGTAACCGGCGACCAGCCGTCCGATCTTGCCGTAGCCCCAGATGCCGAGCGTCTGGCCGCGCAGCACCTGACCCAAACCGAAGTTCGGCGGCATCGCCGACGTCTTCAGCCCCGATTGCTGCCACGCACCCTGCTTCAGATTCGCGACGTATTGCGGAATGCGCCGCTGTGCCGCCATGATCAGCGCCCACGTCAGTTCCGCCGGCGCAATCGGCGAGCCGACGCCTTCGAGCACCGCGATGCCGCGTTCGGTACATGCATCGAGATCGATATGGCTCGATGCCTTGCCCGTCTGGCTGATCATGCGTAGATGCGGCAGCTTGTCGAGCAGTTGCGAGTTGATGCGCGTGCGTTCGCGGATCAGCACCAGCGCGTCGGTTTCCGCGAGCCGACTGGCGAGTTGACCGAGGCCGCGCACGGTGTTGTTGAAGACCTTGACATCGTGGTCGGCGAGCAATTGGAAACAATCGAGTTTGCGGACGGCGTCCTGGTAATCGTCGAGGATGGCAATCTTCATGGCGTGAGTGTTTTGCGGCGCACCATCGGGGCGCGGAACGGAAACCTGGGCTTGCGTGTCCACATGTGATGTAGGGAACACGCCGGGCTTGATAGATGCTTTACCGTACAGGTGCCGTCCTTGCGAAAACGCGGACATGTCCGCATCGCGGCGGCACACGACGGAAAACACAACTGACCTCGTTTTTAACAGTTTGTTGCATGTCCGCGCAAGCCGCTTTACATACCGTTGCACCGTGGCGTACGTCGCGGTGAAGCGGCGGGTGAAACCGCAAAACGCGCGCGGCGCAACAGGCTGACAGCCTTTGCGACCTGCGAGATCGCATGCCGCGCGTGCGGTGCGCATGACGCCGCTTACGCGCCGCCGATGCTTCGGTCTCGCGTACGTGATGGGACACGGCGAATGCAGTGTCGCAGGGCTTGTACCGTTTTCAATAACTTTTCTAAAACGGAGACAGCTCGATGAATCATCTCGCGTTCGCAACAGCCCAGTCCACCGACGTCGATGTCCACGCGCCCGGCTGGGTCAAAAATCGCAAACTGATCGATTGGGTGCAGCGCATCGCTGCGTTGACGAAGCCCGCGCGCATCGTATGGTGCGATGGCTCGCAGGAGGAATACGACCGGCTGTGTGCGCAGATGGTCGATGCGGGCATGTTGCGCAAGCTCAATCCTGCGAAGCGTCCGAACTCGTATCTCGCGTGGTCCGATCCGTCCGATGTCGCGCGTGTCGAAGACCGCACGTTTATCTGTTCGAAGCGCCGCGAAGACGCCGGCCCGACCAACAATTGGGTTGCGCCCGACGAGATGCGCGTGACGCTCGACGGTCTGTTCGACGGCGCGATGCGCGGACGCACGATGTACGTCGTGCCGTTTTCGATGGGGCCGCTGGGTTCGCCGATCGCGCACATCGGTGTCGAGTTGAGCGATAGCCCGTACGTGGTGACCAATATGCGCATCATGACGCGCATGGGACGCAAGGTGTATGACGTATTGGGCGAAGACGGCGAGTTCGTGCCGTGCGTGCACTCGGTCGGCGCGCCGCTCGCGAACGGCGAAAAAGATGCGCGCTGGCCGTGCAACGACACCAAGTACATCGTCCATTTCCCGGAAGCGCGCGAGATCTGGAGCTATGGCTCGGGTTACGGCGGCAACGCGCTGCTCGGCAAGAAATGTTTCGCATTGCGCATCGCTTCGACGATGGGCCGCGACGAAGGCTGGCTGGCCGAGCACATGCTGATTCTCGGCGTGACGTCGCCGCAAGGGCGCAAGCATTATGTCGCCGCGGCGTTTCCATCGGCGTGCGGCAAGACGAACTTCGCGATGCTGATTCCGCCGGAAGGACTCGACGGCTGGAAGATCTCGACGATCGGCGACGACATCGCATGGATCAAGCCGGGCGGCGATGGGCGGCTGTACGCGATCAACCCCGAAGCGGGCTATTTCGGCGTCGCGCCTGGCACGAGCGAGAAAACCAACTACAACGCGATGGCGACGTTAAAAGAGAACGTCATTTTCACGAACGTCGCGCTGACCGACGACGGCGATGTGTGGTGGGAAGGCATGACCGACGCGCCGCCCGCGCATCTGATCGACTGGCAGGGCAAGGACTGGACGCCGGCCGCCGCGCAGCAAACCGGACGCAAGGCCGCGCACCCGAATGCGCGCTTTACCGCGCCGGCCGCGCAGTGTCCGTCGGTCGATGCGGATTGGGAGAACCCGGCGGGAGTGCCGATCGATGCGTTTGTTTTCGGCGGCCGCCGCTCGACGACCGTGCCGCTCGTCACCGAGGCGCGCGACTGGGTCGAAGGCGTCTATATGGCCGCGACGATGGGCTCGGAGACCACCGCAGCCGCGGCGGGCGAGCAGGGCGTCGTGCGGCGCGATCCGTTCGCGATGCTGCCGTTCTGCGGCTACAACATGAGCGACTACTTCGGCCACTGGCTGAAAACCGGCGCGCGTCTCGCGAAGCTGAACACGCCGATGCCGAAAATCTTCTGTGTGAACTGGTTCCGCAAAGGGCCGGATGGCAAGTTCGTGTGGCCTGGCTTCGGCGAAAACATGCGTGTGCTGCAGTGGATGGTCGGCCGCATCCAGGGCGATGCCGAGGGAATTGAACACGCGTTCGGTGTGTCGCCGCGCTACGAGGATATCGACTGGAGCGGCCTCGATTTCACCCGCGAGCAGTTCGAGCAGGTGATTTCCGTCGACGATGCGGCCTGGAAAGCCGAGCTCGCACTGCACGCGGACCTGTTCGATACGCTGCAACATGGCTTGCCGGCGGCATTGAAGGACGCGCGAGCCGCGCTCGAGCGCAAGCTCGCCGCGTAGTCCGCGACCGGTTTCGGTGCATGCCGGCGTCAGCCGGAAAGTGAAGCCGCCTGCGGGCGGCTTCTTTTTGCCCGGCGAAGCGTCGTCTGTTTTCTTTGCGCTTTCGTGGAACAAAGCGTCTGCTTTCGGTGTTCACCTGTATACAGCGCATTTGGGTGCGGCGCAGCACATTGTTTCGGTTTCGGGAACAATTGCTTGGCCTGCATTCCGCTTACGAATAAGATGGTGCGAATTTTCATTAAAAATGCTCGAAGTTGGGCAACTTCTGCACGTTTTCCCTAGTCGTAGGAGAATTCCAAATGTGCTTCCGGCCTCACTTTCGGATGGAAGCGGCAACACAGCAGCAGGAGAGTCGTCAATGGATCATTTGCAGTCGATGAGAGTATTC
Organism: Paraburkholderia solisilvae; assembly: GCF_902859875.1. Taxonomy (GTDB): domain Bacteria; phylum Pseudomonadota; class Gammaproteobacteria; order Burkholderiales; family Burkholderiaceae; genus Paraburkholderia; species Paraburkholderia solisilvae. The sequence goes on from NZ_CADIKF010000058.1 coordinate 25,049, forward strand.
GTCAGAGTGGCGGATCTCGGCAGTTTTGCCCGCGCGGCTAGCGCGATGGATATTTCGAACGCAGTCGCCACCCGTCACGTCGCGGATCTCGAAGGCCGTCTCGGCACCCGGCTGCTGAATCGCACCACGCGCAGCCTGTCGCTGACCGAGTCCGGTCAGGTGTATCTGGAGCGCGCCCGCCAGATTCTGGACGAGCTCGAAGACGTCGAGCAGATGGTCGTCGCGCGTAACCACGAGCCGGTCGGCACGCTCCGCATCGTCGCGCCGGTCGTGTTCGGGCTGCACAATCTCGCGCCGGTGCTGCAAACCTATGCGGAACGGTATCCGAAAGTCATTCCCGATGTGACGCTGGTCGACCGCCAGGTCGATCTGGTCGAAGAAGGGTTCGATGTCGGTGTCGTGATCGCGCGGCATATGCGCAGCGCCAGCATTGTGACGCGGCGGCTCACCACCGGTTGTATGACGGTGTGTGCGACGCCTGCGTATCTCGAAAAGCACGGCACACCGACGCGTCCGGAGCAGCTGCTCGAGCATCCGTGCCTGTCGCTGCCGTCCGAGTACTGGGGTGACGAGCGCGTGTTCACCGGCCCGGACGGCGAAGTGCGCGTGCGGCCGACCAATGTGATCGTCGCGAACAACACCGAAATGCTGCGCCAGTTCGCGCTGCTCGGCATGGGCATCGCGATCCTGCCGAGCTACCTGATCGGCCGCGACACGACGCGCGGCAAGCTGGTGCGGCTGCTCAGCGACTACCGGTTGCCGCAGGTCGAGATCAATATCGCTTACCCGAGCCGCCGTCACCTGCCGGCCAAGGTGCGGACGTTTATCGACCACCTCGTCGAGCACTTCAGCCAGACGCCGAACAGCCTGCTTGGCGAGCAATGGATCAAGGACGGGCTCGAGCCGGTGCCGCTAGGGTCGATGCATGACGTGGGCGCGACGGTGATGCCGCCGGAAGCGTTCGATGGCGCCGAGCCGTTGTCGGCGCTGCTCGACAGTGAACTCGCGCCGACCAAGCAGCCGCCGGGCGTGCATCACCGCGCGCGCGGAGCGCTGCCGTCGCGGATCGTGCGCTAATCGGGCGTAAAGGCGTGCCGCAGGGTGCGACATGTTGACGCACTCTGCAGACGAATAAACGTAAGGGGTCTGTTGGATATGAAAGCGCAGCCGGATTAACGGCTGCGCTTTTTTGTTGCAGTGCGAGTGTTCAACGCGGACGCGTGCGCGGTAATGATGCGTGCACCCCGCACGTGTGTGTCGCGGTCGGGCGTGACTCCGCCCGGAGGGCCCACTTCCGGGGGCCCCCAAACCTCGCTACGATCCGGTCTTCCGTGCGGTCGACTTCGCGGCGCTTTTCTTTGCCGGCGCTTTCTTCGCCGCGGCGGCCTTGACCGTCGTGCCCTTCGTCGCCGACTTGGCCGGCGGTTTTTCCACCGTCAGGACATCGGTATCCGCGCCCTCGTCGTTCGCCGCTTCGGCGCGGCCCGCCTTTGCCGCTGCAGCCGACTTTGCGCCAGCGGCCGATTTGGCCGCCGTCTTCGCCGACGGCTCCTTCTTCTCGAACTCGAAGCCGATCTTGCCGTCGCTCTGCTTGACGAGGAACGCCTTGAAGTTGCGGCCGGTACGCGACGACTTGAAGTTGGTCAGCAGATCCGTGCGGCCCCCTTCGAGCAGCTTCGCCATCTGCTCGCGCGCGATTTCCTGCTGCAGGATCACCTTGCCCGAACGGAAGTCGCAGGTCTTCGGATTCGCGACCGAGTTTTCGCAGACGTAGCTCATCCCGTGTTCGTACACGCGCGCGTGGCACTTCGGACACGCGCCGACCGGTTCCTGCGCGGAGAAGTCCGGCGCCTCGCCGTCTTCGCCGCCCTGGTCCTGGCCGAAGTCGAACTCGAGCTTGTAGTTCTTGATCTCGTCATCGAACGAAAGCTTCAGAATGGCCGAGAACGGACGCCCCATCTTGCTGCGGAACCCGGACAACGGTCCGATTTCCTTTTTCTGCAGCAGTTCTTCGACTTCCGGAATTTCGAATTGCCGGCCGCCTGGAATTTTCGAGATCGAAAACTCGCATTTCGTGCATGCGAAGCGGCGGTAGTTCTCCTTCACCTGGCCGCCGCAGTTCGGACACGGCGTTTCGAGTGTCGCGTAGTCGCCCGGGATGGTGTCCGAGTCGTATTCCTTCGCACGCTTGACGATGGTCTGCGTCATGCGCGCGATTTCCTGCATGAACGCGTCGCGCTGCAAGTTGCCGCGTTCCATCTGCGACAGCTTGTATTCCCATTCGCCGGTCAGCTCCGGCGCGGTCAGTTCCTTGACGTCGAGACCGCGCAGCAGGGTCATCAACTGGAACGCTTTCGCGGTCGGAATCAGCTCGCGGCCTTCGCGGACCAGATACTTCTCGCCGAGCAAACCTTCGATGATCGCGGCGCGCGTGGCCGGCGTGCCGAGCCCCTTCGCGGCCATTGCCTCGCGCAGCTCGTCGTCTTCGACCAGCTTGCCCGCGCCTTCCATCGCCGACAACAGCGTCGCTTCGTTATAGCGTGCGGGCGGTTTCGTCACGAGTTGCTGCGCGGCGATCTTGTCGGTCTTCACCTTCTCGTCTTTCTGCACCGGAACGAGATTCGCGTCGTCGCCCGCGGATTCGCGGCCGTAGATTTGCAGCCAGCCCGGTTCGACGAGCACTTTGCCTTCGGTCTTGAAGTGATGACCGACGACTTCGGTGATGCGCGTCGTGACCTTGTACTCAGCGGCCGGGAAGAACACCGCGAGGAAGCGCTTGACGACGAGGTCATACAGCTTCTGCTCGGGCTCCGACAGCGACTTCGGCGCTTGCAGCGTCGGGATGATTGCGAAGTGGTCGCTGATCTTCGAGTTGTCGAAGATGCGCTTGTTCGGTTTCACCCAGCCCTTGTCGAGCACCTGCTTCGCGAACGGCAGATAGTTGTTGCTCTCCTTGAGCATCTCGAGCGTGCTGCTGACCGTCTCCAGATAGTCTTCGGGCAGCGCGCGCGCGTCGGTACGCGGGTAGGTCAGCACCTTGTGGCGTTCGTACAGCGCCTGCGCGAGCGCAAGCGTGTTTTTCGCCGAGAAGCCGAAGCGGCCGTTGGCTTCGCGCTGCAGGCTGGTCAGGTCGAAGAGCGCCGGCGAAAGCTGCGTCGACGGTTTCGATTCCTCGTTGACCGTGCCGATCTGCCCGCGGCACGCGGCGACGATGGTTTCCGCCGCGGGCAGGCTCCACAGCCGCGAATCGCGCTTTTCGGGGTCGAACTCGTCGCGCTTGAACTTCGGATCGAACCAGCGGCCTTCGTAGAAGCCCGCCGCGCAGACGAACTCGGCCTTCACTTCCCAATAGTCGCGCGGCACGAAGCGGCGAATCTTCTCCTCGCGCTCGACGACGATCGACAAGGTCGGCGTTTGCACGCGGCCGACGGTGGTCAGGAAGAACCCGCCGCCCTTGCTGTTGAACGCGGTCATCGCGCGCGTGCCGTTGATGCCGACCAGCCAGTCGGCTTCCGAGCGGCAGCGCGCGGCATCGGCGAGCGGCTGCATGTCGTGGTCGCTGCGCAGATGCGCGAAGCCTTCGCGAATCGCGGCGGGCGTCATCGACTGCAGCCACAGCCGCTGGACCGGCTGCTTCGCTTTCGCGTACTGCGTGATCAGACGGAAAATCAGTTCGCCTTCGCGCCCCGCGTCGCATGCGTTGATCAACCGCTCGATGTCTTTGCGCTTGAGCAGCCGCGTCAGCACCTTGAGCCGCGACTCGCTTTTGACGATCGGGTTGAGATCGAAATGCGGCGGAATGACCGGCAGATGAGCAAAGCTCCACTTGCCTCGCTTCACTTCGTATTCTTCGGGCGCGGCGATTTCCACCAGGTGGCCGACAGCCGACGAGATGACGTACTCGTCGCTTTCGAAATACTCGTCATGCTTGGTAAAGCCGCCCAAAGCGCGCGCGATGTCGTTCGCGACGGATGGCTTTTCGGCGATGATCAGTGCTTTGGACATGACTATTGTGTGTGGGTGAATTCGGGTGCAGCCGGGCGGACACCGCCCTTATTTGACGCTCGTTCGCTTTTCCGGTTGCGTACCTATTAACGACCGCTTTATAGCACACGCCGCCATCGTGGCAACCCATGCGCGGAAAAAAGCGGCCCATCTTAATTGCGTGCCGGTGCTCCGGGCAAGCGTCGCATAATCGTGTCTCGCGCTTTTCGCAATTCGCATGCCGCGCCGCGCGAATCATGCGAACCGCAGCCGCCCGGCGACGCGGACACCGGTGATGCAAGTGTCACGCAACGTCACGCGGTGGCGAGCGCAGGCCTCAGTTTCGGCGCACCGGTCACGCCCGGCAGCGTCGTCAGATCGACCAGCATGCGCTCGACTATGCCCGGCTGCGGCAGCACCGTGCCGAAGAAGCGCGTCGTCACCGCATCTTCGATCAGGATGGTCGGGAAATTCTCCACGTCAAGGTCGTCGAAGCGGTCCGCATGCGTTTCGATGTCGATCCATGCGAAACAGATGTCGGGATGTTTGTCCGCGAGCGCGTCGAACGCCGCCTGGTACTCGCGGCACGTTCCGCACCATTGCGCGCATAGACACGCAACGAACAGCGTATCGCGGTCGTTGACACGCTCTGCGATCCGGTCCGAGTCGGTATCGAGGTTCAGCGCGGGCATGGTGATTCCTTGAGGCTCGTTTTTCGTCAGTGATTTCGCGCGAATGTAGCATGGCGCGTCACCGGCTGTGACTGGCGCGCACGTACCGTCCGCCGGGCAGCGCGCTCAGATGGCCGGACAACTCGAGCTGCAGCAGCGTGCTCTGAAGCGCGGAGCCGTCCATTTCGGTGCGTGCGGCGAGAATTTCAAGCGTAGCCGGCGCGTGGCCCAGCGCGTCGAGCAGCCGCTGCGCGTCGGGAACCAACGAGCTTTGCGCCGCGTCGACAGGCGGCGCCGATAGCGGCAGCGGCAGGCTGCGCTGGCCGGAAGCGGCGTTGCGCCCGGCCGGCGGCGCCATTGAGACGCCCAGTTCCTCGAGCACGTCCTCCGGTGTTTCGACGAGCTTCGCGCCCTGTTTGATCATCCGATGGCAGCCACGCGACAACGGCGCGTGGATCGAGCCGGGTAGTGCGAACACATCCCGCCCCATTTCGTTGGCGAGCCGCGCGGTGATTAGCGAACCGGAGCGCATCGCCGCTTCAACGATCAGCACGCCGTTGACGAGCCCTGCGATCAGACGATTGCGCTGCGGGAAGTGCGCGGGGCGTGCCGGCGTGCCGAGCGGCCATTCGGAAAGAATCGCGCCGCTTGCGGCGATTTCCTGCGCAAGCCCGTGGTGAGCGGGCGGATAGACGACGTCCGCGCCCGTTCCGACCACTGCGACAGTCCCTGCGAGGCCGGCCAGCGCGCCGCGATGCGCGGCGGCATCGATGCCCAGCGCGAGGCCCGATACGACGACAAGGCCCGCATCCGAAAACGCATGCGCAAAGCGCCGCGCGTCTTCCGCGCCTTGCGGCGTCGCGCTGCGGCTGCCGACCACGGCGACGCTGCGCGTATGCAGCAGCGCGGGATGTCCCTTTACATATAGCAGAGGCGGCGGGTCCGGCATCGTCAGCAGCGCGGGCGGGTAGGCGGGGTCATCGAGTGCCAGCAATGTGTTGCCGGGCGCGTCACGCCATGCGAGCACGCCGTCCAGCTGCGCGGCGAAATCCGCGCCCGGCGCGCCAAGCGCGGCGCGCGCGGACGTCTCGTCCGTCACGCGGGCAAGCGACTCGAACGGCTGGCCGAGCACGGCCTCCGGTAGACCGAAGCGCGTGAGCAAGATGCGCAGTACGGCCGGTTTCAGGCCTGGCGCCATGGTCAGCCGCAGCCACGCGGCGACTTCCTGATCGGTTTTTGCTATGGATTGCATTGAAACGTCAAACCCCCAGCCGGGCCACCGCAAGCGGTCGCCATGCTAAAATTTTCATGATCCGAAATAATTCAACCCAAAACACACGGTGACGCCGCGTTTTCGCGCACGAATGCATCGCTTCGGCCCGTTGTCCGGCCACATTGCGCGTTGAATCGAAAGGCTTCTGTCGCTATCTATCCTGTGCGCATGGCGCCGCGCTGACAAGCTGGCCAATCGGCCTATTGCGCGACTTACGCGTCCGTGGCGGCGCTTCACTGAACCTGATGACCATGGCTTTACTGAACATCCTCAATTACCCGGACAAGCGTCTGCACAAGGTCGCCAAGCCCGTTGCGGCCGTCGACGACCGGATCCGCAAGCTGGTCGCCAATATGGCCGAAACGATGTACGCCGCGCCCGGCGTCGGCCTCGCGGCGACGCAGGTCGACGTGCACGAGCGTGTGATCGTGATCGACGTGTCCGAAGCGCACGATGAGCTGCGTGTGTTCATCAACCCGGAAATCGTCTGGTCGAGCGACGAGCGGAAGCTTTCCGAGGAAGGCTGCCTGTCGGTGCCGGGCATTTACGACAACGTCGAACGTGCCGAAAAAGTGCGCGTGCGTGCGCTCAACGAAAAGGGCGAGACTTACGAGATTGACTGCGAAGGTCTGCTCGCCGTGTGCATCCAGCACGAGATGGATCACCTGATGGGCCGCGTGTTCGTCGAATATCTGTCGCCGCTGAAGCAGACACGCATCAAGAGCAAGATGAAGAAGCTCGCGCACGCGATGTGACGCGCGTGCGATCCGTTCCCGCCTCATTGCCGTTTCGTTTCAGACGCTTTTGCACATGAGCCATTCGTTGCGCGTTATTTTTGCCGGCACGCCCGAGTTCGCGGCGGCGGCGCTGGCCGCGATTCACCGAGCCGGGTTTCCGGTACCGCTCGTGTTGACGCAACCCGATCGGCCCGCCGGACGCGGCATGAAACTGCAGGCGAGCGCGGTCAAGCGCTATGCGCAGGAGCACGGCCTCGCCGTCGCACAGCCGCCGTCGCTGCGGCGGAACGGCAAGTTTCCGGCCGAGGCCGCAGCGGCGATCGATCTGCTGCGCGCAACGCCGCACGACGTGATGGTGGTCGCCGCGTACGGCCTGCTGTTGCCGCAGGAAGTGCTCGACATCCCGCCGCACGGCTGCATCAACATTCATGCGTCGCTGTTGCCGCGCTGGCGCGGCGCCGCGCCGATTCACCGCGCGATCGAAGCCGGCGACCCGGCGACCGGCATCACGCTGATGCAAATGGACGCGGGTCTCGACACCGGCGCGATGATTGCGGAAACGCGCACCGAGATTCGCGACGACGACACGACTGCAACCCTGCACGACCGGCTGGCCGACGCGGGCGCGCAACTGATTGTCGATGCGCTCGCGACGCTCGAACGCGACGGCCGGTTGCCTGCGACGCCCCAGCCCGAAGACGGCACGACCTACGCCGAAAAAATCGGCAAGCACGAAGCCGCACTCGATTGGCGGCGCACTGCCGTCGAGCTCGCGCGCCAGGTGCGCGCGTTCGATCCGTTCCCCGGCGGCGCGGCCACGCTCGACGGCACGCCGCTCAAGATCTGGTCCGCGACCGCAGTGGCTTTGCCGCACGCCGGCGCGCAGCCCGGCACGATTGTCGAGATTTCGGCAGAGGGCGTGGTGATCGCGTGCGGCAACGGCGCACTGCGCGTGACGCAACTGCAAAAGCCGGGCGGCAAGCGCCTGCCCGCCCGCGAATTTCTAACGGGCTCCACGCTCGCTGTCGGCCAGCGCTTCGCTCAGCCTCACGAACATTAACAGGCGGTGATTCACGTCGCCATCGTCCGTTCGGCCGACTCGCGCGGACGCTTTGCCGCGCGTTAGAATCTTCGATGCAATGCGCCAACTTATGAGGCTTTCATGTTCGGCATCACCCATTTCGGATTCTTCCTCGCCGCCGTTTTTCTGCTGAATGTCACGCCGGGGCCCGACACCGCATACATCGTCGGCCGCAGCGTCGCACAGGGCCGCGCGGCGGGCCTGATGTCCGCGCTTGGCATCTCCGCCGGCTGCTGCGTGCATTCGCTCGCCTGCGCGTTCGGGCTGACGGCGCTGCTTGCCGCATCGGCCACCGCGTTCACGGTCATCAAGTTCGTTGGCGCGATGTATCTGATCTATCTCGGTGTGCGGCTGGTGTTCGCCAAACCGGCGGCCGACGCGCCAGAACATGCAGGCGCGCAGCGCACCGCGGTGGCGCCGAAGTCGATGCGCCAGCTGTTTCTGCAAGGCTTCTGGACGAACGTGTTGAACCCGAAGGTCGTGCTGTTCTTCGTGTCGTTCTTCCCGCAATTCGTCAGCACCGGCAGCGACCACAAGGCGCTCGCGTTTCTCGTGCTCGGCGTCGTCTTCGTGCTGATGAGTACGGCGTGGAACAGCTTCGTCGCATGGGTTGCGGGCAGCGTTACGCGCCGCTTCTCCGGCAAACCCGCCATCCGCAAGTGGCTCGACCGCGTCGTCGGCAGTGCATTCGTCGGACTTGGCGTCAAGCTGGCAACCGCGTCACGCTGATTGAATTTTTCCGGCTCGCCCGTATCTAACAATTCGCTTACAATTGTTCGCCGTCATCGACGGCATGAGATACGGTCCCGCGTTCCGGGCAAGGAGTACTGGGTATGTTCAACTGGGTTAAAACCGCGATGCTGATGGCCGCGATCACGGCCCTCTTTATCGTGATCGGCGGCATGATCGGCGGCCAACGCGGCATGATGATCGCGCTGCTGCTCGCGCTCGGCATGAACTTCTTTTCCTATTGGTTCTCGGACAAGATGGTGCTGCGCATGTACAACGCGCACGAAGTGGACGAGACCACCGCGCCGCAGTTCTACCGGATGATCCGCGAGCTCTCCACTCGCGCGAACCTGCCGATGCCGCGCGTCTACCTGATCGACGAAGATCAACCGAACGCATTCGCAACCGGCCGTAATCCCGAACACGCCGCCGTGGCTGCGACCACGGGCATCCTGCGCGTGTTGTCCGAGCGCGAGATGCGCGGCGTGATGGCGCATGAGCTGGCGCATGTGAAGCATCGCGACATTCTGATCTCGACCATCTCGGCGACGATGGCGGGCGCGATTTCCGCACTCGCGAACTTCGCGATGTTCTTTGGCGGCCGTGACGAAAATGGCCGTCCGGGCAACCCGATCGCGAGCATTGCGGTCGCGCTGCTCGCACCGATCGCCGGCGCGCTGATTCAGATGGCCATCTCGCGCGCTCGCGAATTCGAGGCGGACCGCGGCGGTGCGCAGATTTCCGGCGACCCGCAAGCGCTCGCGGCGGCGCTCGACAAGATTCACCGTTATGCGAGCGGCATTCCGTTCCCAACGGCGGAGGCGCATCCTTCCACCGCGCAGATGATGATCATGAATCCGTTGTCGGGCGGCGGCATCGCCAATCTGTTTTCAACTCATCCGTCCACAGAAGAGCGCATCGCGCGCCTGATGGAAATGGCGCGCACGGGGCGCTTCGACTAAGTCCGCGTACTCTTCTGACCGCACCGGCGGCCATGCCGGTGCGAAAACCGGGCGAGCCAGGCGAGGCTCGCCTGATCCCCGCCTGGCCCTTGCCGAACGCCCATAACGTGCGAATGCGCGTCGGAATCATCGCGGCAGGGCGCCGCCAGATTTGCTTGCGCACGCTTTCTCCGCCGTAACGCAGCGGCGGCGCAGACGCAATGCTGCTGCGGCCTCGCTGTTGCTGATCACGCACACGTGCGCCGCCACCGGTCTGTCTCATTACCGCACCACGCTACAATGTGCCGTTTAGACCGCCCGCACTCCCCGTGCCCGCCTCATCCCTGTTCATGACCCGAAAGCCGTCCTCGCGCGCGGTTCCGCCGGCAGCGCGTCCTCACGAGCCCCGCCTTTCCACGCTGCATCTTGCACCGGAGTCGCTTGGCTTCGCGCTCGATTGCGCGGCGCAAGCGGTCGGCGCCGTGCGTCTTGGCGCCGCGCTGCCCGCGGCCCTCAGCACCGTATTCGCGTCGCTGCCCGAAGGCAGCGCGGCCGCGTCGCACGGCGCAGTCCAGGACATCGCATACCGGACGATGCGGCGCTTGGGCGTCGCGGAGTGGCTGGTCGCGAGGCTGGTCCGCAAACCGCCGCCGCCACACGTCGCTCACGTGCTCGCCTGCGCGTTCGCGCTATTGGTCGACGACGAAGCGTCCGCCGCCTATACGCCGTTCACCGTGGTTGACCAGGCGGTCGGCGCGATCGGCGCGCGCCGCGAGTTCGCGTTCGCGAAGGGGCTGACCAACGCGGTGCTGCGCAACTTCCTGCGCGAACGCAGTGCGCTCATCAGCGAATCGCAACGCGACGACGTCGCGCGCTGGAACTACCCGCGCTGGTGGATCGAGGCCGTGCGAAACGCGTGGCCCGACGCGTGGCAGGACATGCTCGAGGCCGGCAACACGCAAGGTCCGTTGACGTTGCGCGTCAACGCGCGCCGCTCGAGCGTCGACGCTTACCTGCAAACGTTGCACGACCATCAGATCGCCGCGACGCAGGTCGGCCTGCAGGCCATTCGCCTGGAGGCCCCGCTGCCCGTCGACCGCATTCCGGGCTTTCGCGACGGCGTCGTCTCGGTGCAGGACGCCGGCGCGCAGCGCGCCGCGCAACTGCTCGGCGTGGCAAACGGCATGCGCGTGCTCGACGCGTGCGCCGCGCCCGGCGGCAAGACCGGCCACCTGCTCGAACTCGCCGACATCGACCTCGTTGCGCTCGAAAGCGACCGGTCCCGCGCGCAACGCATCGGCGAAAATTTGCGGCGTCTTAGCCTTGCAGCGGACATTCGGATCGGCGACGCGGGCAATCCGTCCGCGTGGCATGACCCGTCCGAGCCGCGCTTCGACCGTGTTCTCGCCGACGTGCCGTGCTCCGCATCGGGCATCGTGCGCCGCCATCCGGACATTCGCTGGCTGCGCCGCGCGGCCGACATCGCGTCGCTGGTCGTCGAGCAGCGGCGCATCCTCGCCGCGCTATGGCCGCTCGTGAAGACGGGCGGCGAGTTGCTGTACGTCACATGCTCGATCCTGCCCGATGAAGGTGAGTTGCAGGCAGTGTGGTTTGGAAACAACCATCAGGATGCGGTACGATTGGACGCGCCGGGGCAACTGCTGCCCGCAGTGGCTCGCGCGCCCGCCGACCCATCGGCTGGTTCCCGCGCCGGATGGACCACCGGCTCGAACCCAGACCACGACGGATTCTTCTACGCGCGCTTTCAGAAACGGTGACCATCAAACACCTTCTTCCGCTACGGCTCGCGGTCGCGCTCTGGATGGCGCTGGCCCTTTGCCTGACCGCAGCCGGGCCGGCGCGCGCCGATTCGATCGCGGTTCAGCGAGCATCGCTGCAATCGGACGGCAGCGGATGGAGTCTCGATGCGCGGTTCGATTTCGATCTGAACAGCAACCTCGAGGACGCAGTCAATAAAGGCATTCCGCTTTACTTCACGACCGACTTCGAGCTGAGCCGTCCGCGCTGGTACTGGTTCGACGAGCAGCCGGTCAGCGTATCGCAGAGCATCCGCCTGTCGTTCCAGCCGCTCACACGCGAATATCGCGTCTCGACCGGCGGCCTGCAGTTCGGTTTCAGTTCGCTGAATGAGGCGCTATCGGTGATCAAGCACGTCACGTCGTGGCATGTGATCGACCGCAATCAGGTTCACCCCGGGGAGACCTACACCGCGTCGGTGCGCATGCAGCTCGATATCGCACTGATGCCCAAGCCGTTCCAGATCGACGCAGTCAACAACCGCGACTGGAACCTTGCTTCCGACTGGAAGCGTTTCACTTTCACGGTGAGCGATCGTGCTAAATAAAGTGCGCCGCGACACCAGTGTCAGCAGCGTCGTCGTGCGTTTGCTGGTGTCGACGGTGGCGGTCACGGCCGTCCTGCTGCTCGTGCTGCTGGCAGCCGCGAGCGCGAATACCGAATTCTTCGACCGCTATTACCAGTGGCTCTACACGGCCAATATCGCGGTCGCGCTGATCTTCATGGTGATCGTGGCGGTGCTCGTCGTCGTGATCATCTCGCGCTTGCGCAAGGGCAAGTTCGGCACCCGGCTGCTCGCGAAGCTCGCTTTCTTCTTCGCGCTGGTTGGCGTGGTGCCGGGCGGCATCATCTACATCGTGTCGTATCAGTTCGTGTCGCGCAGCATCGAGTCGTGGTTCGACGTGAACGTCGAAACCGCGCTCACGTCGGGCTTGAGCCTCGGGCGCGGCATGCTCGATGCGTCGCTGTCCGACTTGCAGACCAAGGGCCGCCTGATGGCCGAGCAGCTCGCGAACTCGGATTCGGCGGGCACCACGCTCACGCTGCTGCGCTTGCGCGATCAGTTCGGCGTGCAGGACGCGACCATCGTCGAGCCGGCGCGCAGCATGTCGGGCGCGTCGCCGGAGATGCACGTGGTGGCGCAGGCCACCGGCAATTACGCGTCGCTCGTGCCGACCGACCTGCCGACGCCTTTGATGATCGAGCAGGCGCGCGGCCGCGGTTTCGCGGCGATCGAAGGCGAAGTGGACGGCGACCCGCGCGCGGTGGGCAACAAGGGCGTGCTGCGGTTGCGCATCGTGCAGCGCATTCCGGACACGAACGCCACGCAGTTGCAGCCGACCGACCGCTTCCTGCAACTGACGCAGCCGGTGTCCGCGTCGCTTGCGCGCAATGCCGACGCGGTGCAGCGCGCATACCGCGAGTATCAGGAGAAGGCGCTGGGCCGCACCGGCTTGCGCAAGATGTACATCGGCACGCTGACGCTGGCGCTGTTCCTCGCCACCTTCATCGCGATGATGCTTGCGCTCGCGCTCGGCAATCAGCTCGCGCGGCCGCTGTTCCTGCTTGCGCAGGGTACGAAGGAAGTGACCGAAGGCGACTACACGCCCAAGCGCGAGATCAAGTCGCGTGACGAACTCGGCTTCCTCACGCAGTCGTTCAACGCGATGACGCGGCAGCTTTCCGAAGCGCGCGCGGCGGTCGAGAACAACCGCATCGCGCTCGAACATTCGAAGACGTATCTCGAGAGCATTCTCGCGAACCTGACCGCGGGCGTGTTCGTGTTCGACCGGCAGTTCAGGCTCACCACCGCGAATCGCGGCGCCGAGCGCATTTTCGGCCAGCCGTTCCAGGCCGCGCTCGGTTTGCCGCTCGACCGGATCGTGGTGCTGGCCGAGTTCGGCGCGCTGATCCGCAAGGCGTTTGCCGATCGCGAGGCCACGGGCAGTGACGACCGGCAAGACGATGGCCACTGGCAGCAGCAGTTCTCGATGCAGGCGCAAGGCGAATCGGATCCGCTCACGCTGCTCGTGCGCGGCGCGCGGCTGCTCGCCGTGACGAAGCCGGCGGACGACGCCGAAGACCCGCAGACGGCCGGCTACGTCGTGGTGTTCGACGATATCTCCGATGTGATCTCGGCGCAGCGTTCGATCGCATGGGGCGAAGTCGCGCGGCGTCTTGCGCATGAGATCAAGAACCCGCTCACGCCGATCCAGCTTTCGGCCGAGCGTCTGCAGATGAAGCTTGCCGACAAACTCGCGCCGCATGATGCCGATGTGCTGAAGCGCGGCGCGACCACGATCGTGAATCAGGTGGCGGCGATGAAGCAGATGGTCGATGATTTCCGTGACTACGCGCGCACGCCGCCCGCAGTGCTCGCGAATTTGCAGCTTAATGAACTCGTAAGCGAAGTGCTGACGCTGTACGGCATCGAGGAAGGCAAGAGCGCAATCAATGTGGAGATGGGCGAGCTGCCGGTGATTCGCGGCGATGCGACGCAACTTCGGCAGGTGATCCACAACCTGCTGCAGAATGCGCAGGACGCGGTTGCCGAAGTCCCGCATCCGCGTGTGCTGCTCGAGACGCGGACAGTAGAATATGGCGATGCCGATGCGGAAGGCAAAACCCGCATCGCCGTGCGCCTCGCGATATCGGACAATGGGCCGGGCTTTCCGGCGCGCATCCTGACGCGCGCGTTCGAACCTTATGTGACGACTAAAGCCAAAGGAACAGGGCTTGGGCTGGCGATGGTCAAGAAGATCGTCGACGAACACGGCGCGCGTATCGATATCCGCAACCGCCTCAAGGCAGGCGATGTGATCGAGGGCGCCCAGATCTCGATTCTCTTCCTTCAACTCGCAGACAATGCGGCGCCCGGCAGTGGGTCTCAGGGAGTACCGACCGGGTCGCAGACGGCGCGCAGTAGCGCGTCGCAGGGAACGACAAAAGCAACAGTGCAGACAAGGGCAGCGTAAATGGCAACCATCCTGGTGGTAGATGATGAAATGGGCATCCGGGAATTGCTCTCGGAGATCCTCAGCGACGAAGGGCACGTCGTCGAAGCCGCGGAGAACGCGCAGGAAGCGCGCGAGTCACGCTTGCGCGCGGCGCCCGACCTGGTGCTGCTCGACATCTGGATGCCCGACACCGACGGCGTCACATTGCTGAAAGAATGGGCCGCACAAGGGCAACTGACGATGCCGGTCATCATGATGTCGGGCCACGCGACCATCGATACGGCCGTCGAAGCGACGAAGATCGGCGCGCTGAATTTCCTCGAGAAGCCGATTGCGCTGCAGAAGCTGCTGAAGGCGGTCGAGCAGGGACTGGCGCGCGGCAGCGCGGCGCCCGCGGCGGGCGGTGCGGCGGCAAAGCCCGCGTCGCCGGCGAACGCGTCGGCCGTCGCGTCGGCTGCGGCATTGCCGATGCTTGCCACGGACAGCACGAGCGGCGCCACATTGCCCGCGCAAACCACGTCCATTTCGTTCGACATCCCGTTGCGCGATGCGCGCGATGCGTTCGAGCGCGCGTACTTCGAATATCACCTGGCGCGTGAGAACGGCAGCATGACGCGCGTCGCAGAGAAGACCGGGCTCGAGCGCACGCACCTGTATCGCAAGCTCAAGCAGCTCGGCGTGGATCTCGGCAAGAACAAGGGCGAGTGACTGTCGCCGCGTTTCGGGCGCGACGCGGCTTGCCCGGCAAATTTCAGGAAGGGGCTTGAGACGGCCGTCAGGCTTTGCTATACTCTCGCTTCTTCGTTGGCCCGGTAGCTCAGTTGGTAGAGCAGCGGATTGAAAATCCGCGTGTCGGTGGTTCGATTCCGCCCCAGGCCACCAGAATTCGGCCCCAGGACATCGCAAGATTCCTGGGGCTTTTGCCATATGCGCCGGGCGCAGCGCGGTCCGCGCGTCGATGCGCGATGTAGGCGCCGCCGGCAGTGCACGGGGCCGCATGATAAAATCGCAACAATTCAAGGGCTTGCACTGTCCGGTCGCAAGTCCTTTTTTGTTTCGTGTTTGTGTTTTGCGTTTGTTTCGCGCTTGATTCGCGCTTGTTTCGAATGGCCTCGGCTGCGGCACGGCGCAGCCAGCCCGGTCAGCTCGCGGCGTGCGGAGCAAACGGCCAGCACGAAGCGCAGGGCAACGGCGGGCAGATGGCACTCAACCGCGGCAACTGAACGGCGGCGAATCGAGTGCGGCAACTGAACGGCGGCAACCGGTGTGGCAACCCGCATGCGGCCGAACCTCGCGAGATGCAGCCGCGCGCCGCGCCGGTCATCGGCAATTAGATCATCGGCATCAGTGCCGCCCGCTTCGGGCAGCGAGGCTCGTGCCTATACTGCTTGAGCTGGCATCGGCGCCGGCGCGAATGTAACCCATTGAGCCATCACGGAGTATCACGGTGATCCGCAAAGACGCGAAGCGCAGCGCGCTGGTGCTGTTTTCCGGCGGCCAGGACTCGGCCACGTGCCTCGCCTGGGCGCTCGACCGCTACGAGACGGTCGAGACGCTCGGTTTCGACTACGGCCAGCGGCACCGCGTCGAACTCGAATGTCGCGACGGCTTTCGCAAGGCGATCAGCGATACGTTTCCCGAATGGGGCGCGCGTCTCGGCGACGATCACACGGTCGATCTGTCGGTGCTCGGCGCCATCAGCGACACCGCGATGACGCGCGAAATCGAAATCGAGACCGCCGCGAGCGGCCTGCCGAACACGTTCGTGCCCGGCCGCAATCTGATGTTCATGACGATCGCCGCGGCGATCGCCTATCGGCGCGGCTTGCAGGTGCTTGTCGGCGGCATGTGCGAGACGGATTTCTCCGGCTACCCCGATTGCCGCGACGACACGCTCAAGGCGCTGCAAGTCGCGCTGAATCTCGGCATGGACAGCCGCCTCGTCGTCGAGACGCCGTTGATGTGGCTCGACAAGGCCGACACATGGCGTCTCGCGTATCAGCTGGGCGGCGACGCGCTGGTCGAGCAGGTGCGCGTCGAAACGCATACCTGCTACGTCGGCGAGCGCGCGGTCCTGCATCCGTGGGGCTTCGGTTGCGGCGAGTGCCCGGCATGCCGTCTGCGCAAGCGCGGCTACGAAGCGTATCTCGCGGGCGAGCAGGTCACCGAGCCGGTGTGAGACGCCGACACGACGAATCATTCGACACAATTAACCCAGCGAACCCAGCGCATCAGGCAGAACCAGCATGACGTACGCGGTCAAGGAAATCTTCTACACGCTGCAAGGCGAAGGCGCGAACGCCGGACGCCCGGCGGTGTTCTGCCGGTTCGCCGGTTGCAACCTGTGGTCCGGCCGTGAAGAAGACCGCGCCGATGCGGTATGCCGTTTCTGCGACACCGACTTCGTCGGCACCGATGGCGAAAACGGCGGCAAGTACCGCAGCGCCGATGAACTCGTCGCGAAGATCGCGTCGTTGTGGCCCGCGGGCGAAGACGAGCGCTTCGTCGTCTGCACCGGCGGCGAGCCGATGCTGCAGATCGACCCGCCGTTCGTCGATGCGCTGCACGCGGCAGGCTTCGAGATTGCGATCGAAACGAACGGCTCGCTGCCGGTGCTCGATACGATCGACTGGATCTGCGTGAGCCCGAAGGCGGATGCGCCGCTCGTCGTGACGAAGGGCAACGAGCTGAAGGTGGTGATCCCGCAGCATAATCAGCGTCTGTCCGACTACGAAAAGCTCGACTTCGAATACTTCCTCGTCCAGCCGATGGACGGTCCGTCGCGCGATATCAACACGAAGCTCGCGATCGACTGGTGCAAACGTCATCCGCGTTGGCGTCTGTCGATGCAAACTCACAAGTACCTGAACATCCCCTGATCGCCGTGCTAACCATTACCCGAAAACTCGAATTCGATGCGGGCCACCGCATTCCCGACCACCGCAGCCAGTGCCGCAATCTGCACGGCCATCGCTATGTGCTCGAGCTCACGCTGCAGGGCGACGTGGTCGAAACCGAGGGCGCGCCGGATCGCGGCATGGTGATGGATTTCGCCGACGTGAAGTCGCTCGCGATGGAGCATCTCGTCGACAAATGGGATCACGCGTTTATCGTCTATGAAGGCGATACACAGCTGTGCCGCTTTCTCGATTCGATGCCCGGCCACAAAACGGTGGTGCTCGACCGCATCCCGACCGTCGAGAACCTCGCGGCCGTCGCGTTCGGCATTCTCGCGAACGTCTATGACGCGCACTATGGCGTGAACCTGCGGCTGCAGCGCGTGCGCCTGTACGAAACGCCGAATTGCTGGGCCGATTTCGTGCGCGAGTAACATGTGCCGGATAGCCGGTCGCGCCGTTATTGTCACGGTATGATCGTTCCGATAACCACCCGGAGCGAGACCATGCCGGCCTTCACCACGCCCGTCACTTCCATTCAGGCGCAGCAGAATTCATGCGCCGCGCACCACGCGTGCCAGCACGGCGCGCTTTCCCGGCCATCTTGCGGCGCAACGTATCGTGCGGAGGCGCGGCGATGAGCACGTTCACGAATCCGCTGAAGCTGCGTCTGAAAGATCCTGATCCGCTGTACGGACTATGGCTGTCGCTCTCCAGCGCGAGCGCCGCCGAGGCGCTCGCGCATGCCGGTTTCGACTGGCTGCTGATCGACATGGAACACGCGCCGAACGACAGCGTCGACGTGACGGATCAACTGCGCGCGATTGCCGCCGCGCATCTGCCGAGCGAGCCCGTCGTGCGCTTGCCGGCCGCCGAGCCGTGGATCGTGAAGCGCGTGCTCGACGCCGGCGCGCGCACGCTGATGTTCCCGAATATCGAATCCGCCGATGAAGCCGCGTATGCGGTGCGCCTCACGCAATACCCGAGCGCGGACGCGTCCGACGGATTGCGCGGCGTCGCCGGCGCGGTGCGCGCGGCCGCGTACGGCATGCGCCGCGATTATCTGCAGAATGCGAATGCGCAGATCGCGACGATCGTCCAGATCGAATCGGCACGCGCGCTCGCGCAGGTCGAGCAGATAGCGGCGACACCGGGTATCGATTGCCTGTTTGTCGGGCCGGCGGATCTCGCGGCCAGCCTCGGCCATCTCGGCGATTCGAAGCATCCGGAAGTGCAGCAGGCAATGGCACATATCGTGCAAGTCGCAAAGAACGCGCATATTGCCGCCGGCATCTTTGCAACGGATGTGCCGAACGCCCGGCAGTACCGCGATGCGGGTTTTCGTTTTATCTCGCTCGCTGCCGACGTCATGTGGCTGCTGCGCGTGACACGTCAGTCGTTGCAGGAGGTCAGGTCATGAAGAAGAGTTCGCTGCGGCGGGCGCGCGCGAGCGCGGTGCTTGCACTGACGCTATCGGCATCGCTGATGGCGGCGGGCATGCTGGCAGCCGATGCGCGGGCCACCGGGGTGCAGGCGTTCAACCCGAAGCCCGCGGATGCGGAGACGCAGACCGCGGTCGCCGATTACAACGCGGGCAATCTGACGTCCGCGCTCGCCGAGTTTCGCAAGGCCGCGCAGCGCGGCAACCGCCTCGCCGAATTCAACTACGCGATGATGCTGTTGAACGGCGAGGGCGGCCCGGCGAATGTCGATGAAGGGAAGAAGTGGCTGCGCAAGGCCGCGGACGCGAACATGTCGCATGCGCAGTACGTGTACGGCAAGATGTACGACGACGGCGAGTTCGTCGGCCGCGATCCGGTGGAAGCGCATCAGTGGTTTCTGAAGGCCGCGAAGCAAGGGCATGTTCAGGCGGAACTCGCGCTCGCGAATCAGTTTCTCGACGGTCGCGGCACCACGCGCGACAACCAGCAGGCGTTCCTCTGGTACAAGAAGGCCGCCGAAGGCGGCGATATGACCGCGCAATACGTGACCGGCTCGTTCTATGAGCGCGGCGGCGACGGCGTCACGCAGAATCTGAACGTCGCGCGCGCGTACTATGCGGCCGCGGCGGCACAGGGCGATCCGGCGGCGCGGCTCAAGTACCAGCAGTTGAGCACGCAGTTGCGCGAGTCGCATGAGGCGAAGCCGCAATAGACGCGCGGTCGGGTCAGGGCCACGGGTGCGGCCGATGGGTTGTGGCCAACGCACAGTAGCCCGCTGTTCACGCGGCCGCTGGGCGCGGCAGACACCTCGTGTGCGGGCCGCACCGCCGGCGTACGGCGGCCCGTCAAGCAAGCGTGAGGTGCACTGTCGCGGCGCGCGGCAGCCCAAGCACAGCGTGAGGCGTACTGTCGGAGGCGCACGGCAGCCCATCAAGCAAAAGAGAGACGCAAGCGTCTCTCTTTTGCATTTCCCGGCCGGCTGTATCGCCGTCCATCGCGCGATGGCACCCGGCTAGCTTTGCATCAACCGCTTCTGCCGCGACACGCTCATGATCAGTCCGATCGCGACGCCGAGCGTCGTCAGCGCGGTGCCGCCGTAGCTCATGAACGGCAGCGGCACGCCGACCACCGGCAAGATCCCGCTCACCATGCCGATGTTCACGAACGCGTACGTGAAGAAGGCCATGGTCAGCGAGCCGGCAAGCAGGCGCGCGAACAGCGTCGCGCCGTTTGCCGCGATATAGAGGCCGCGCGCGATCAGCGCCATGTAGAGCGTAAGCAGCACGAGTCCGCCGGCGAGACCGAATTCCTCGGCGAACACCGCGAAGATAAAGTCGGTGTGCTTCTCCGGAATGAACTCGAGGTGCGCCTGCGTGCCCTTGAGCCAGCCTTTGCCGAGCGGGCCGCCGGAGCCGATCGCGATCACCGCCTGAATGGTGTGGAAGCCCTTGCCGAGCGGGTCGGAGGTCGGGTCGAGCAGCGTGCAGATGCGGTGCTTCTGATAGTCGTGCATCAGCGGCCATTGCACTTCGGGCTGGCAGATCTTGTTCTGGAACGTCGCGATCGACGCGACCGCGATCACCGCGGCGATCAGCACCGGCACGATCAGCCTGAAGCTCAAGCCGGCGAAGTAGATCACGAAGAGCCCTGACGCGAACACCAGCACCGCGGTGCCGAGGTCCGGCTGCTTGGCGATCAGCCCGACCGGGATCAGCAGGATCACGAGGCCGACGAGGTAGTCGTACCAGCGCATCACGCCTTCGCGCCGCTGGTAGTACCACGCGAGCATCAACGGCGTGGCGATCTTCAGAATTTCGGACGGCTGGATCACCACCCCGACGTTGATCCAGCGCTTCGCGCCCTTGCGCGTGAGCCCGAATAGCGCGACCGCAACCAGCAGCGCGACGCCGAATGTATAAGCGGGAACCGCGAAGCGCATCAGCGTGTTCGGCGGCACATTCGCGAGAATCCACATCAGCACGAAGGTCAGCATGATGTTGCGCAACTGGTCCTCGACGCGCCCCGGCACGTCGAGGCTCGCGCTGTAAAGCGTGACGATGCCCACGCACAGCAGCAGAAACACGATCAGTGCGAGCGGCTTGTCGAAGCCCGCGAACATCTGCTTGATGCGGTCGAGCCAGGCGCGCTTGTCGAATTGCATGCCTCTCTCCTTATTCGTCGATGCCGCCGGCGGCCGGCGCGGCAGGCGGCGCGGGTTGCGGCTCGCCGTCGTCGCGCGACGGC
>NZ_CADIKF010000059.1 GCF_902859875.1 Paraburkholderia solisilvae
GGCCCCGCCCGCACCGCCATTGCCGCCGACACCGATGCCGCCGAAGCCTGCGGCGCCCCGGCCGCCACGTCCGCCCGCGGCGCTGCCGTAGTTGGTTGCGACGTTGCCGATATTAGTGACGCCGACATTGCTCACGGTGCCGTCGAGCCGGCTCAAGGCGACGACCTTCGTCGTGTTGTACGAGTCCTGCCACAGGTTCGCGCCCGACGCGATTTCGTTCGCGTTGCTGCCGGTGGTCGCACTTTGCGTCGATGCGGCCGAACTCGTCAGCGTGTTGCTGCCGCCGGCCGCCGTCTGGTCGCACGACGAGTCATTGCTGCTGCATGGATTTGCCATTGCGTAGCCGCTGAAGCCGAGGGCGAGAGCTGCGGCGGTCGCCAGTAAAGTTTTTCGCATGAGATCCTCCTGACAGGATGGGGGGCGGCTTGGCAGCATTACGCCAATCCGCGACACTCCCTGCATAGGCGGTGCCATGCGCGCAAACGTTTGACGGAAAAAGGCTGAATGGCGTTTTCTCGTAACGCCTTATAATTTATCCAGGGTTTACACTCTCGCTTTACGTTTCCATTCTGAAACATTCAAATTGACATTTCATCTTTAAACCGTTTTTATGCGTCTTTATAATTTATTTAAATTCAACCGGTTAGACTGCTTCACCATTCAATATTCCAGAATTAAAAAACGTTTCTTTTTTGTTGGGTAAGTCCCCCGTTTAGCCCGTCAAGCGCGCCTTCACTACGCATAGGTCATGCCGGAAGTCCTTGCCAGAAGCGGATCCGATCACCTGGTCCGCCACTTTGGCCCAGACTACAAGCCACCCGGCATGGCTCTGGAAATGTATCTTTTACGATTTCCTTAACGTCACCGGGTACATTTCCCGGTGCATTTCTTCCCATTCCCAAAAATCCGTCAACTTATATTACAAAGCAAGTGCATCCTGCAAAGTTGTCCAGCACACAAAAGATAACAATCCTTTTTAAAAATGGTTAGTTAACGTTATTTAATTTCAAATATAAATGCTAGCTTTCATTACGCGAAATATGACTGGCAAACGGCTTCCGTCATTCGACGTCGGCCATCACGCGGCAATCAGGACGCGTGCTGACGCAAGCCGTCATGCAGTTGTTCGACGACCCACGCCGGGTCGTCGTGCGGCAGATCGTGGCCGGCGTCAGCATGCTGCCGGTGCGGCGCCCGCCATGCTGCGGCGATGCTCGCCGAGCAGGCCGGATCGACGAGCGCGTCCGCTGCCGATGAAAGAATCAGCGTGCGGCACGACGGCGGCTGCAGCGCCGCGCGAAACGAAGCCGCGGCGATCAACTGGCGTAGCGCATTCGCACGGCTGACCGGCGCGCTGCGTCGAATCGCGATCCACGCGTCGAGGTCGTCGGCGAGCGTACGGCGGTTGTTGCAGGTCAACGCATGAATCGCGCTTTCCGCGGCGCGCGGATCGCGCCAATGCGCGGCGATCCGCATCAGCACCGGCCAGGCATGCGGGCGCAGCCGTTCGTACGGCCGGTTGAACGGCCGCATGCTGGTGTTGATCAACGCGAGCGATTCGATTTCGTGCGGATGCCGCTGCGCCCAATCGGTTGCGACCATTCCGCCGAGCGACATCGCAAGCAGACGGTACGGCCCCGGCACGCCGCTGTCGAGCGCCACGAGACGCACGAAACCAACCATATCGGCGACGCTGCGATACGAGTGCAAGGCCGCGAATTCGCCGTTGCCGGGCAGATCGACCGGCAGCACGCGCGCGCCGTCGAACGCGTCGCTCACGCGCTGCGGCAACGTGCCCCAGTGGCGCGTTTCGCGTGTCAGGCCGCGCAACATGATCCATGCGCTCATACGCGCTTCGCCTGGTACCAGTAGTCAAAGGCGCGCTGCAGCAGTTGCTGGCGCGCCGCGCCTTGCGGCAGCCAGCGCTGCGACGAATACGCGGCGCGTGTCAGAAAGTCGAGCAGATTCGCGTGCCGCCGCAGCACACGCGCGGTGCGATGCGCCTTCACCGGATTGAACATGCCTTGCCGCGAGAAAATCTGCCGCGGGTTCTTCTTGATCCACAGCCACGAACCGAGTTCGAGTGTCATCGGCAGGAAAATGCTGGAGGGCGGCCGCCTGTCATACGCGCAGTCCCACAAATCGCCATGCAGCAGATACTGATGGCTTTGCGGTTCGAACAGGTAACCATGGTGAGGATGCGCGTGCTCGAACATCGTCTTCAGCGCGTACATTTCCGGCAGATGCGGCATCGCACGGCGCGTGCGCGCGTAGGGAAACCAGATGCTGTCGCGCCAGCCGTAACCGGAATGGCAGTCGAGCGCGAAACTGAGCGGACGTGACGCGAGTTCGTTTGCCACCACCTGCAGCAGCGCCGCCGCTTCCGGTTCCATCGGCGCGCCGCGCCGGCCGCGATACCACGGCAGCCACGAGCCGAGGCGCTGTCCGCCGGCGAGCCACGGCACATGTTCGTCGGCATCCTGCGGGCCGTTGCGCATCAGATCGACGCCATTCGGATTCGCACGCGTAGCGGCCCACATCCCCCCCGGATTGACGATCGGCACAAAAATCAGACGAATCGATTGCAACTGGCGCACCAGCAGTTCATCCCATTCGAGACGGCCGACCAAAGAACGCATGTAATCGAGCACGAGCTGCGAGCCGATCCGTTCGAGCCCATGGATGCCGCCGAAAAATCCGATGGCGGGCGCAAGCGGGTCCGTCGAGCCGATGCTCGCGGTGAACACAGCGAACGTTCTGCCTTGCACCCGCGCTTCGCAGGCTTTGCGAATCTCGAAGAGTGCGCTGCTGCCTTCGAGTATGGCCTGCAGTTCTTCGTACTCCGCGAATGTGTCGGGCAAAAAGCTGAGAACCTGTTGCATGGCGGCGCCGGCGTGAAAGGCTGCGTTTTTGGGGACGGCTCATGCACTGACCCCTTCAAATATAGCCTGTCCGGTACCGAAATAAATGACAGCGGCGCGAAGTGCGTGACGCCTCGTCACATGGTTGACACATGCATTCGCGCCGCGCCGCGCCCCGGATTTACGTTCTGATACATATAGTCGTCTAGACGTTGCGACACCTTCACCGAACGGTCATAGTCGCTTCCTAGAATGTGCCCGAACGTCCCGGTGCTAGCCGGCGTCATCGACAGGATATCTATGGAAGCCATCCGCATCGAACGTTTGAGCAAGACGTTCAGTAACGGCCGCAAAGCGCTCGACGAAATCGACTTGCGTGTCGAGCCCGGCGAAATGGTTGCGCTGATCGGCGCGTCGGGTTCGGGTAAATCGACCTTGCTGCGGCAAATCGCCGGCTTCACGGTGTCCGATGCGCAACCGTCGCAGATTCAGATTCTCGGCCGGCCGATTCAGCAGAACGGCCGCATCGTGCGTGAAGTGCGGCGCATTCGCCGCGATATCGGCTTCGTGTTCCAGCAGTTCAATCTCGTCAACCGGATGACGGTCGAAACCAACGTGCTGGTCGGCGCGCTCGCGCGGCTGCCGCTGTGGCGACGGTTGACGGGCGCCTTTCCGCGCGGCGAACGCGAACTGTCGCTCGCCGCGCTGCGTGAAGTCGGCATCGGCGACCATGCGCGCGAACGCGCAGGCAATCTGTCCGGCGGCCAGCAGCAGCGCGCGGCGCTTGCGCGCGCGCTCGTGCAACAGGCGCGCATCATCCTCGCCGACGAGCCGATCGCGTCGCTGGACCCTGAATCGTCGCGCCGCGTGATGGAAATGCTGCGCAAGCTGAACACCGAACATCGCCTGACTGTGCTGGTTTCGCTGCATCAAGTCGATATCGCGATGCAGTACTGCGCGCGCACCGTTGCGTTGCGCAAAGGCAAGGTCGTCTACGACGGCCGGTCGGCCGACCTCACGCCCGCACTGTTGCAACAACTGTATGGCGACGACGCGCGCGAACTGCTCGACGAACACGCCAGCGACGACGCACCGCTTGCGTCGGAGTCGTACCCGTTTGCGCTCGATGCGGCGCATTCCACGTGATGCCGCGCAAGCGGACGCACGCTTCCAAGCTGTTCCATAACGACCCACCATCGGGATTCAGACCTCATGAAATTCTTGCGCTCACTGATCGTCGGCGTAGCCGCATTTGCCTGCGTCGCCGCTCACGCTGAAGACCCCAGCCAGGACCTCAGTTTCGGCATCATCTCGACGGATGCGTCGAGCACGCTGCGCCAGCGCTGGCAGCCGCTGATCGATGACCTGAACAAAAAAACCGGTCTTCACGTGAAGGCGTTCTTCGCGACCGACTACGCGGGCATCATCGAAGGGATGCGCTTCAACAAGGTTCAGATCGGCTACTTCGGCAATGCGTCGGCGATGGAAGCCGTGGACCGCTCGAACGGCGAGGTCTTCGTGAAGACGGTCAACGCGAACGGCGAAGGCGGCTACTACTCGCTGCTGATCACGAACGTGAACAGCCCGTACAAGACGCTCGATGACGTATTCAAGAACACGAAGAACCTGAACCTGGGCTGGGGCGATCCGAACTCGACGTCCGGTACGCTGATTCCGGGCTACTACCTGTTCGCGAAGCGCGGCGTGCCGGTGACGCCGGCGTCGTTCAAGACGTTGCTGCCGTCGAGTCATGAAGCGAACCTGCTCGCGGTCGTCAACAACAAGATCGACGTGGCGACGAACAATACGATGGAAGTCGACCGCCTGCAGCAGCAACATCCGGACAAGTTCGCGCAGGTGCGGGTGCTGTGGAAATCGCCGCTGATTCCGAGCGACCCGCTGGTGTGGCGCAAGGATCTGCCGCAAGCGACCAAGGACAAGTTGCGCGACTTCTTCATCAACTATGCGAAGACCGATCCGCACGAGAAGGAAGTGATGAAGAATCTGACCACCTTTAGCGGCTTCGTTGCATCGTCGAATGCGCAGCTGATTCCGATCCGCCAGGTGGCGCTGTTCCAGCAGAAGCAAAAGCTCGAGGCGGACAAGAACCTGTCCGACGCGGAGCGCAAGACGCAAATGGCCGCGCTCGATGCGCAACTGAACGCGCTCAACAGCGAGGCTGCGAAGCAACAATGAACTCTGCCGACCTGACCTCCGGTCGCGGCGCGCAACAGAAGGCGGCCGCCGCGACTGACGCGGCGGCCGCGGGCAAGCGCAGCTGGGGCTCGACGTTCAGCTGGATCGCGTTGATCGCGGTGCTCGGACTGTCGTGGCACGCCGCCGACATGCGACCGCTCGATCTGTTTACCGACGCGGGCAATATGGGAACCTTCGCGAAAGAGTTCTTCCCGCCCGACTTCAGCGACTGGCGCATCTATGCGCACGAGATGATGGTGACGCTGGCGGTCGCAGTGTGGGGCACCGCGCTTGCGATCGTCTGCGCGATTCCGTGCGGCTTGATGTCGGCGCACAACATGGCGCCGGTGTGGGTTGTGCAGCCGATGCGGCGCGCGATGGACGCTTGCCGCGCGATCAACGAGATGGTGTTCGCGATGCTGTTTATCGTCGCGGTGGGTCTCGGTCCGTTTGCCGGTGTACTCGCATTGTGGGTGCATACGACCGGCGTGCTCGCGAAGCTGTTTGCGGAAGCGGTCGAAGCGATCGATCCGCGCCCGGCCGAAGGCGTGCGCGCGACCGGCGCGACGAGTCTCGACGAGATTATCTACGGCGTGCTGCCGCAGGTGTTGCCGCTGTGGATCTCGTACACGCTGTACCGGTTCGAGTCGAATGTGCGCTCGGCGATGGTGGTCGGGATGGTCGGCGCGGGCGGGATCGGCGTGGTGCTGTATGAAGCGATCCGCTCGTTCGATTATGCGCAAACCTCCGCGGTGCTGATCATAGTGATCCTCGTGGTAACGGCGATCGACCTGTTGTCCGCGAAATTGCGGGAGCGGGTGATCTGACGCAGGCGCGGTCGGGCGCACAGCGAATGCCGCGCTGCTGCCCGACCGCAACAAAAACTGTGCGAACGCACGGTTTCTGGAAAAATACGACACGGCTCAAGCAGAAACCGTTCGATCGCACAGTTTCAGTCAGACGCGGGCAAGCAGGCCCCTCCTTCTCCGCCACTCGTCGAAGTGGCTCCCCCATTCTCTCCAGAATGGCTCTGAAATTGAGAGCCAAACCTGTCTATAGTCGCGCCATATAGCGCGCCATGTGAGCGTCCGCCCATCCGACAGGAGGAGATTCCCATGAACAATGCCGACCTGAACGCCCGCAAGAATGCCGCCACGCCGCGCGGCGTCGGCGTGACGTGTGATTTCTACGCGCAACGTGCCGAAAACGCGGAATTGTGGGACATCGAGGGACGCCGCTTTATCGATTTCGCCGCCGGTATCGCGGTCAACAACACCGGGCATCGCCATCCGAAAGTGGTGGCCGCGATGCGTGCGCAGCTCGACCGTTTCACGCACACCGCGTATCAGGTCGTGCCGTACGCGTCGTATATCGAGCTTGCCGAACGGATCAACGCCCGCGCGCCTGGCGACTTCGCGAAAAAGACCGCCTTCTTTACGACCGGCGCCGAAGCGGTGGAAAACGCCGTCAAGATCGCGCGCGCCGCGACTGGACGGCCCGGCGTAATCGCGTTCAGCGGCGCCTTTCATGGCCGCACGCTGATGGGCATGGCGCTGACCGGCAAAGTCATGCCGTATAAGGCCGGATTCGGCCCGTTCCCGTCCGATGTGTTCCATGCGCCGTTTCCGAACCCGCTGCACGGCGTGACGAGCGCGGACTCGCTCAAGGCGCTCGACACGCTGTTCAAGGCCGACGTCGACCCGAAGCGCGTGGCGGCCATCATCTTCGAACCGGTGCAGGGCGAAGGCGGTTTCTATCAGGCGCCCGCCGATTTCGTCAGCGCGTTGCGCAAGCTGTGCGACCAGTTCGGCATCCTGCTGATCGCTGACGAGGTGCAAACCGGTTTTGCCCGCACCGGCAAGCTGTTCGCCATGCAGCACTACGACGTCGCGCCGGACCTGATGACGATCGCCAAGAGCCTCGCGGGCGGCATGCCGCTATCGGGCGTGGTGGGTCGCGCGGACATCATGGACGCGGCCGCGCCCGGCGGGCTGGGCGGCACCTACGCGGGCAACCCGCTCGCGGTGGCCGCCGCGCTGGCGGTGCTCGACGTGATCGACGAAGAGCAACTGTGCGAGCGAGCGGACCGGCTCGGCGAAAAACTCAAGGCAAAGCTCACCGACGTGCGAGGCAGCGTGCCGCAGATCATCGATGTGCGCGGCCCCGGCGCAATGGTCGCCGTCGAATTCTGCCGGCCCGGCACGCACGAGCCGGATGCCGACTGCGCAAAGCGCGTACAGGCGCGCGCACTCGAGCGCGGACTTCTGCTGCTCGTGTGCGGCGTGTATTCGAACGTGATCCGGTTTCTGTTTCCGTTGACGATTCAGGATGCGGTGTTCGATGAAGCCCTCGTCATTCTCGACGACGTATTGAAGGAGACGTCGCGCGCCGCGGTTGCGTGATCGGATTGCATGACCGGATTGCCCGATCAGATCACCTGAGGCCCACCTCGTCCGCGTGATATGAAGACCGCACGAGCGGACCCGCGACGACCTCCTTGAAGCCGAGCCGCCGTCCTTCGTCGCGCCACGCGTTGAACATTGCGGGCGGCACATATCGCCGCACCGGCATATGAAACGCCGACGGCGCCAGATACTGGCCGATCGTCAGTATGTCGACGTCGCGCGAGCGAATGTCGCGCATCGTATCGAGTAGCGCGTCGTCGGTTTCTCCGAGCCCCGCCATCAATCCCGACTTCGTCAGCATGCCCGGACGCGCGCGCTTCACGCGCGCGAGCAGTTCAAGCGAACCTTCGTAACTCGCTCCCGCACGCGCGGCCCGATAGAGCGACGGCACCGTCTCGATGTTGTGATTGAACACGTCAGGCCAGGCCGCAGACAACGCATCGAGCGCGCGCTCGATACGGCCGCGAAAATCCGGCGTCAGCAGTTCGATGCGAATGCCCGGCACGCGCTCGCGCAGCAGCGCGACACAACGCGCGAAATGGGCAGCGCCGCCGTCGCGCAGATCGTCGCGATCCACCGATGTGATCACCACATAGCGCAAACCGAGCGCCGCCACCGCATCGGCGAGGCGCGCGGGTTCTTCATCATCCAGCGCCGCCGGCCGCCCGTGCGCGACATCACAGAATGCGCAGCGCCGCGTGCATACGCCGCCCATGATCATGAATGTCGCGGTCCGCTGCGCGAAACATTCGCCGATATTCGGGCACATCGCCTCTTCGCACACCGAATGCAACCGGTGTGCACGCAGAATCGCCGCCATGCCGGCCACCGTCTCGCTCATCATCGGCTTCGCATGCAACCACGGCGGCTTGCGCAATATGTCCGCGCGCGGCGGCGGCACAACCTTCACCGGAATGCGCGCGAGCTTGTCGCGGCTGCGCAGGCCGTGCTGACCGAGCGCCGTCGCGCCCGGCTCATGCGTTTGCTGTTGCACCTGCGTTTGACGCGCGGCGGCCATTGTCACGTTCCTCCAAAGAAGTCGTTCAACAGCCGGTTCACTTCCGACGCCGCCTCCATATGCACCATATGGCCCTTGCCTGCGAGCACGTGCACGCGCACGTCGCCGGGCAAACCTTGCGCGTGCCGCGCGGGGATAATCTGATCCTGCTCGCCCCAGATCACCATCGCGCGCGGCGCGAGCGCGCCGACGCGGTCGCGGTAGAGGGTCTGCTGCACGCCGTCGACGAACGCGAGCGCCGCGATCTTCTGCAACGCATCGTTGACGCCCTCGAGCCGTTTGTACTTCACGATGTCTTCGATCATCTGCCGCGTGACGAGCGCCGGGTCCGCGAAAAGCTGCAGCATATGCGGCTTCAGCGTATGGCGGCTGCTGCCCGCGACAAAGCCTTCGATATACGCGCGGTTGATCTCCTCCCCGAGCCCCGCGCCGCTGATCAGCACGAGCGACGCGACACGCGCGGGCGCTTTCGCGGCGATCGTCATCGCCACCAGACTGCCCATCGAATGACCGACCAGATGCGCGCGCTCGATGCCGCGGTCGTCGAAAAACGCGAGCGCCGCATCGGCCAGTTCGTCGACGCTGCCGGTGTCGACCGCCTTGCCCGATTCGCCGTGTCCCGGCAAATCGAGCGCCCACACCGTGCGGTGCGCGGCCAGATCCGCATGATTGAACATCCATGCGTTCAGATCGCCGCCGAAGCCGTGGATCAGCACTGCGGGCGTGAACGCGCCGTCGCCGATCTTCAGGAAGCGCACCGTGCGCCCGCCGATCTGCACTTTCTCCGGTTGCGGTCCCACGTCGGCATCCGCCGCGGCGAGCGGTACGAAATCGCGCTGGAATGCGGCCACCGCTTCGTCGATCTGCGCATCCGGCGCCTCCGCATCGGCAACCACGCCGAGCAGCGCGCCGACCGGCAAGGTGTCGCCCTCCTGCGCGATCTGCCGGCGCAATATGCCGTCGAACGCGCACTCGACGCCCGACGAAATCTTGTCGGTCTCGACGTCGAGCAGTTCATCGCCGCGGCTTACCTTGTCGCCGACCGATTTCAGCCAGCCGTTGACCTGGCCCTGCTCCATCGATAAGCCCCACTTGGGCATCGTAATCATGTGAATCGGCATTGCTCGGTTCCTCGCTCAGTGTGGACGCTCAATTGGCCACTCAATGGGCCGCTTTCGTGACCGCCGCGGCGATCTGGTCCGCCGACGGGATGTACAGATCTTCGAGCACGCCGGCAAACGGCGCGGGCGTATGCGGCGCGGTCACGAGTTCGATCGGCGCCTTCAGCGCATGAAACGCCTTCTGCGCGACGAGCGCCGCGATATCGGTCGCAATCGAACAACGCGGGTTCGACTCGTCGACGACAATCACGCGGCCGGTGCGCTCCACGCTTTCGAGGATGGTTTCCTCGTCGAGCGGCGAGGTCGTGCGCAGATCGATGATCTCGGTGTGGATGCCGTTTTTCGCGAGCTTGTCGGCGGCTTCCGTCGCGAAGTGGACCATGCGGCCATATGTGACGATCGTCGCATCGTCGCCTTCGCGCACGATGTTCGCTTCGCCGAACGGAATCGTGTACAGCTCTTCGGGCACGTCGCCCTCACGACCGTACAGCAATTTATGCTCGCAGAAAATGACCGGATCGTTATCGCGGATCGCCTGGATCATCAGGCCCTTCGCGTCATACGGCGTCGACGGGCACACCACTTTCAGTCCCGGTACATGCGTAAACAGCGAGGTCAGCATCTGCGAATGCTGGGCCGCCGCGCGCAAGCCCGCGCCCTGCATCGTGCGAATCACGACCGGCGTCACCGCCTTGCCGCCGAACATGTAGCGGAATTTCGCGGCCTGATTGAAGATCTGATCGAAACAGACGCCCATGAAATCGATAAACATCAGTTCCGCGACCGGCCGCATCCCGCACGCTGCCGCGCCGACTGCGGCGCCAATAAAGCCGCCTTCCGACAGCGGCGTATCGAGCACGCGCCCCGGATACTTGTGATAGAGCCCTTTCGTCACGCCGAGCACGCCGCCCCACGCATCGTGCTCGCCGGGCGCGCCTTCGCCGCCCGCGTTGTCCTCGCCCATCACGATGACGCTTTCGTCGCGCGCCATCTCCTGGCTCAAGGCCTCGTTGATTGCCTGTGAAAAGCTGATCTTGCGTGCCATGTCTGTCTCCGGAATTGTGACTGGTCGTCGCGCGTGGTTGGCCACCCGCCGTTAGTGCGTTACGGGTACGACACGTACACGTCGGTCAGCAGATCCTCCGCACCCGGCAGCGGCGCCGCCTTCGCTTCGCTCACCGCGCTATCGATCAGCTGCTTCACTTTCGCGTCCACCTCGCGCAGCTCCGCGGCGCTCAGCATCTCCGCCCGCACGACGCGCTCCTCGAAGCGCTTCAGGCAATCCTTCTCGTCGCGCAGTTTCTGCACTTCGCCCGCCGCGCGATAGGTTTGCGCATCACCTTCGAAATGGCCGAAATAGCGCGACAGCTTCATTTCGACAAGCGTCGGTCCACCACCGCCTCGCGCGCGCTCGATCGCCTCACCAACCGCTTCATGCGCGGCGAAAAAATCGAAACCGTCGACAATCACCCCCGGCATGCCGAAACCGCTCGCCCGATCGGCGATGTTGTCCGCCGCGACCGCCCACGACGATGACGTCGACTCCGCATAGCCGTTGTTCTCCGCGATAAAGATCGCGGGCAGACGCCAGATCGACGCGAGATTCATCGACTCGAAAATCACGCCCTGATTCGATGCGCCGTCGCCGAAAAAGCACACGCCGACGCCGCCGTTCTTCTTGTACTTCGCCGCGAGCGCCGCACCGCACACGAGCGGGCCGCCCGCGCCGACAATGCCGTTGGCGCCGAGCATG
Source organism: Paraburkholderia solisilvae (assembly GCF_902859875.1). GTDB lineage: Bacteria > Pseudomonadota > Gammaproteobacteria > Burkholderiales > Burkholderiaceae > Paraburkholderia > Paraburkholderia solisilvae. Next base: position 11,355 of record NZ_CADIKF010000059.1, read on the forward strand.
CCCTTCGACAGATCCGCGATATGCATCGACCCGCCCTTGCCGCGGCACACGCCTGTCGTGCGGCCGTAAATTTCGGCCATCATCCCGCGCACGTCGACGCCCTTTGCGATGCAATGGCCGTGTCCGCGGTGCGTGGTCGCGACGTAGTCGGCGTCGTTCAGATGCAGCATCGTGCCGACCGCGGATGCCTCCTCGCCCGCGTACAGATGCACGAAGCCCGGAATCTCGCCGGTCGCGAACTCGACATGCAGCCGCTCCTCGAACTCGCGGATCGTGCGCATCAGCCGGTACGCTTCCAGCAGCCTGTCCTTGCTCAACTGACTCGAAACAGCCATGGTGTGTCTCCTTTCGATTGGTCATACCGCGGCATGAACCGCTCCTGTCGTACCTGTCATTGGCGATGCGCGGCCATCTCGCGCATCAGTTGCCGCGACGCCGAGAAGCGCAGCGTGCGGCCCACGTCGACCGTCAACGGCCCGGCCCAATCCAGCGCGATCTCGTAGCGGTCGCCGCGCTCTATTTCGATTTCGCGTTCGCCGTCGAAGGCGAGCGTGCCGTGCCCCGCATCGATCGGCAGCCACTCGCCCACTTCAAGCCGGTCGCAGGTGCGCATCGTCACCTGCTCGACACGGCCCGGCGCGATCGGCGCAAAGATCGGCACGCCCGGGCCGCCGTTGTGCGCGAACGTCAGGTACAAGCCATGCGATGCGCTGCGCTCGACCGGCGCCCATGCGCCGCCGATCGACGACAAACCAATTCCGTCGGGCGCCGCGAACGTGAGAAACAGCGACTCGATATCGGCGGGCTCGGAGATCGCGCGTGCGCCGATAAAACGCTGGCGGCTCACGCACACGTCGACAAGCGCGATTTCTTCGCGGCCGCGATTCGGGCCATCGACGCAGCGCACGACAAGGCGCTTGTTGCGCGTCAACGCGACATCGGGCGGCACGACGCCGGCCGCGACGAGCGCGCCGGCGAGGCCCGCGATGGTCGCTTCGCGCATCTCGGGAAACGCATTGTTGGTGCCGGTGGAAAGCGTCAGCAACGGCACGCTGCCGCAATGCGCGGCGACCGCGCGATGCGTGCCGTCGCCGCCCAGCACCGCGATCAGATCGACACCCGCGCGCACCATATGAGCGACGCCGACGTGGGTATCCGTCACGCTGTCGGTAATCGGCAGTTCGAGAAACTCGACGTCGGGCCAACGTTCCGGATTACCGAGTGCCGCATGCGTATCGAGTGCGCGGCGCAACAGCGCGGCCACGCCGGTCTTGTCGCGCAGCGTCAGCACGCGGCCGTGCCCGAGCATGCCGAGACCGGCCAGCAGGCGCACGACCATATTCGCCTTCTCCGCGGTGGGAAAGACGGATGCATGCGTCGTCAGCCTGCGGATGTCGCGTCCCGAAGCGGGGTTCGCGATCACGCCGACGGTGATGGGCGATGGCAACGGTTGTCTCCTTCTGGATGAGCGCTACGCGTCACGTTTTTTTCGAAACCCATCACCGCAAAGGCCATGCCAAAAATTTTCTGCACTCCGTTCCATGCTGCGAGCCGCCACCGCCAAGGCTCGCAACGAAAGCGATCGAACGTCGAGCGGTTTGCAAACGCGACATGACGCGCTGCAGGAAGCGCGAGGTGTCTCACACGCCGCATGCGCCAAGCATTCCGAATCATCTGCAATCAGCGCGATGCCATGCTCCGCCTGACATCGGCACACCATCGACGCCGCACGCTCCGTCTCACCCGGCGCTGAGACAAACGTCTCAACCGTCTCGCGTGCTGCGTTGCAGTGTGATCGCGCGGCACAGATGTGCTACAAGAAGGTCCCACTCCAGCGTGCGCCGCTCGACGGGAGCCAGCCATGCCTTATGTGTCTCCAACGCAGCACATCGATCGTGTGCGGGGCGCCATCGAAGGACGCTTGCCCGCGCCGGCCAGTTCGCCCGACGCGCAACGGCTCGTCTCCTCATGGCAGCGCTCGTACGAGCAATACCGGCTCGATCCGGGCTCGGTGGTCGGGCCGCGCGTGCTTACGTCTGCGGAATTGCGGGAAGTGCAAGGCAAGGAAGAAGCCTTTCTGCGCGCATCGGGGCAATGTTTGACGCGGCTGCATGACATGATTCGCGTCGCCGACTATTGCGTGCTGCTGACCGACGCGCACGGCGTGACCATCGACTACCGGATCGACCGTGACCGGCGCAGCGATTTCAAGCATGCCGGACTCCATATCGGTTCGTGCTGGTCGGAGCGCGAGGAAGGCACCTGCGGCGTCGCCAACGTACTGACCGATCTCGCACCGATCACGGTGCACAAGGTCGATCATTTTCGCGCGGCTTTTACGACGCTCACCTGCAGCGCGTCGCCGATTTTCGCGCCGACCGGCGAGCTGATCGGCGTGCTCGATGCATCGGCGGTGCAGTCGCCGGACCATCGCGACAGCCAGCGGCTCGTGTTTCAGCTCGTGCGGCAAAGCGCGACGCTAATCGAAGACGGCTATTTCCTGAACCAGACCGCGCAGCATTGGGTGCTGTTCGGCCATCAGAGCCGCGACTTCGTCGAGGCGCAGCCCGAAGTGCTGATCGCGTTCGACGAGTGCGGCAATATCGCCGCATCGAACCGCAAGGCGCGGGAATGCATCGCAGGCCTCGCCGGGCCGCGTCACGTCGACGAAATCTTCGATACCTCCACGCTTCATCTGCACGATGTCGCGCGCAGCGACACAATCGTGCCGTTGCGCTTGCGCGCAACCGGCGCACTGCTCCATGCGCGCATTCGCGAACCGCTCAGGCGCGCGTCGCGCACCACACACGCGACGGCATCGCCGGGCGACCTGCATGACGCCGGAGGTCATCGTCATGCTGACTCGCAGCGCGAGCTCGGCGCGCTCGGCGGCTTTCTGCGCAGCCGCGACGCGCGCATCGCGCGCAACGCCGAAGTCGCATTGCGTATCGCCGGCAAGCGGCTGCCGATTCTGCTCCTCGGCGAAACCGGCGTCGGCAAGGAAGTGTTCGCGCATGCGCTGCACGATGCGGGCGCACGGCGCGCGCGTCCGTTTGTCGCCGTCAATTGCGGCGCGATTCCGGAGGCGCTGATCGAAAGCGAACTGTTCGGCTATGCGCCCGGTGCATTTACCGGCGCGCGCAGCCGCGGCGCACGCGGCAAGATCGCGCTCGCGCATGGCGGCACGCTGTTTCTCGACGAGATCGGGGATATGCCGCTCAGCCTGCAAACCCGTTTGCTACGGGTGCTCGCGGAAGGGGAAGTGATGCCGCTCGGCGGCGATACACCGGTACACGTGGACATCGACGTGATCTGCGCGACGCATCGCGACTTGCCGCGCATGGTCGCCGACGGCGCGTTCCGCGACGATCTGTACTACCGGCTCAGCGGCGCGACGCTGCAGATGCCGCCGTTGCGCGAACGCGCCGACGTGCTCGACATCGTGCATGCGGTATTCGAAGAGGAAGCGCAAAGCGCCGGTCATGCGCTGACGCTCGATCCGCGCCTTGCCGAACAGCTGTGCGGCTTTAGCTGGCCGGGCAATATCCGGCAGTTGCGCAATGTGCTGCGCTACGCGTGCGCGGTTTGCGATTCGACACGCGTCGAATTGCGCCATCTGTCACCGGATGTGGCCGCAGTGCTTGCGCCCGGCAACCCCGCGGTCCCGGCGCTTGCGCAGGTCGGCGACGAACGCGCACGTATTGTCGATGCACTGACGCGGCATCAGTGGCATCCGAACACGGCGGCCGATGAACTGGGTATCTCTCGCGCTACGCTGTACCGCCGTATCGCAAAGCTGGGCATTGTCGGGCCACATCGTCGCTAGTTCCGTAGCATGTCCGCGCCCTGCGCCATAGTTTTTCGGTGCGCTTTCCGCGGACTTTCAGCCTCGCACCGGTTACTGCTCGGCCAGTTTGCTGCGGCTGCGGCTGCGGCCGTAACGGCGGCGTCCGCGTCCCACATCCTGAACCTCAGCGACGGTGTCGCTCGCCAGTTCGGCATAGCGCCCATGGCGCGCGGCACGCGTCAGCAACTTTTGAGGAATGCCGGTTGCCAGCAGATATGTCGTGTATGCGCCGAATCCCACCGCCGCAATCGCCAGAAAAACAAGTTGCATAACGCCTCCAGAATCCTTCCGCGCACTTGCGCGGCTGTACAGGATCGACATTACAGGAGCGACAGCGCCGCAGGAGGCACACTTTGGCGGGTTGGCCGGAATTACAGTTCGGTTGGCAGAAAAGAGACGTATCGCGTACCGACGAGCGGGCTCACGCGCCGCGCTACGCGGCGTTGAGCGCCGCGACGCGTTGCGCGAGGCGCCTTAACCGCGCGCGCAGTTCCGGTGGTTCGAGCACCTGAACGTGCGCTGCAAAGCCAAGCAGTTGCTCGGCCGCATAGTCGAGCTGTTCGACCGGCAGCGTGACCTCCTGCCAGCCGTCGTCGTCCGGCGGCGCGCCTTGCGCCTGCTCGACCGCCGCGGCGCCGAGCCGGGACAGCCGCGTCATGCCTTCCTGCGTCAGCCGCAAACGCGCGACATGCTTGAGCAGACTCTTTTCGAACGTCGCGACCGAGCTCGCCCACTCACTGCGCAGATCAAAGCCGGCGGGCCGCTCGAAGGTTTCGTCGAGCACATTCAGCTGCGCAATGCTGGCAACCTTGTAGATGCGCATCTGCGTGCGCGCCCGCGCGACCAGGTACCAATCGCCGGCTTTCAGCACCAGACCCAGCGGATCGCGAATGCGCTCGCGTTCGGGTTCGCCGTCCGTTCCGTTCAACGATGCCCAGCTCTGGTACTGCATCGCGATCCGCTTCTGCTCCCACACCGCGCCGGCGAGCAGCGTCAGCTGCGGCACCTGCGCAGGCCGCCGATACCAGCCGACCGGATCGATATGCAGCCGCGAGCCGATACGCGACGCATCGGGCGCCGCATCGGGCAGCGCGGTCACGAGCTTCAACTGCGCCGCGCGCAACTGCTCGGACAAACCGAGGTCGGTCGCCGCGCCGGCGAGACCGGCAATCGACAGCGTCTCGGCCTCCGCTTTCGTGATGCCGGTCAGCCGTGCCCGGTAACCGTCGAGCAGCGTAAAGCCGCCGCCCGGGCCGCGGTCCGCGTACACCGGCACGCCCGCCGCGCTCAGCTGGTCGATATCGCGGTAGACCGTGCGCACCGACACGTCGAATTCCTCGGCGAGCGCCTGCGCGGTCACGCGGCCTTTGACCTGCAGCAACAGCAGCATCGATACGAGCCGGCCCGGACGCAATTGAGGTCTCCCGAAAAATTCCTGACATCGGTTGTCAGCTATTGACGAGTATAACTGCTGACATGCGCGGTCCGGCTTGCGCCTGCTTTGCGTTCCGCCGGTCGTTTGCCCGTTGCGAGCGGCGTTTTCCGCACTGTTAAGGAGTGGCGATATGTCGGTGACTTACGTGGTGCGTTTTCAGGTCATTCCGGAACAGCTCGATCGTTTTATGAGCTTGCTGAACGGCGTGCTCGACGCGATGCGCGTCGAACCCAATTTCCACGAGGCGATGCTGCATCGCGATCCGGATAGTCCTCATCGGCTGATGCTCTACGAGACGTGGGAAAGCCACGACGACGTGCTCGAAGAACAGTTGAACCGCCCGTACCGCCAGGCCTGGCACGAGGCGTTGCCCGAACTGCTCGCGAGGCCGCGTGAAATCACGATCTGGCAGGCCGTACGCGCCGATCGCAGTCGCGTCGAAGCGTGGGCCGCATGAGTGCGTCGACTGCCGCTCCTGCCGGCGCGGGCCGCTTGAGCGTGATGCAAGGCGCGGCGCTCTATGTCGGCGCGGTGCTCGGCACGGGCGTGATCGCGCTGCCCGCTTTGGCCGCCGACGTGGCGGGCCCGGCATCGCTTGTCGCGTGGGCCGCGCTGGTGCTGCTATCCGTGCCGCTTGCCGCGACGTTTGCCGCACTTGGCGCGCGCTACCCGGACGCGGGCGGCGTGTCGACCTATGTGCGCAATGCGTTCGGACCGCGCGCGGCCGCGGTGATCGGCTGGTGCTTCTACTTCGCGGTGCCGGCCGGCGCGCCCGCCGCGGCGATGTTCGGCGGCGCCTATGTGGCGGCGGCATTCGGCGGCGGGCAGGTCACCGTGATCGGCAGCGCGGCGGCGCTGATGCTGGTCGTGACTGTCGCGAATGCATTCGGCGTCACCGTGTCCGGGCGTTTGCAACTGATGCTGGCAGTCGTGCTCGTCGCGCTGCTGCTGGCGGCGATCGGCGCATCGGCGCCGCATGCGAACCCGGCGAATTTGCGGCCGTTCGCGCCGCACGGCTGGCTCGCCGTCGGCCCTGCGGCGGCGTTGCTTGTCTGGAGCTTCGCGGGCTGGGAAGCGATCACGCATCTGGCCGCGGAATTCCGCCGGCCTGCCCGCGATCTGCCGCTCGCGACCGGCATTGCCGTGTGTGTCGTCGGCTTGCTGTATATGGGCGTAGCGACCGCGAGCGTGCTGGTGCTCGGGCCCGCGGCCGGCCAGTCGAATGCGCCGCTGGCCGAACTGCTCGCAAGAGGACTCGGCGGCAAGGTTCAGGTGCTCGCAGCAGCAGCCGCATTGCTGTTGACGCTCGGCACGATGAACGCATACTTCGCCGGCGCGGCGAAACTCGGCGCCGCGCTCGGGCGCGACGGCGCATTGCCGGCGTGGCTCGCCGCGGGCAGCCGCGCGGGCGACGTGCCGCGCCGCAGTTTGCTGGTGGTCGCCGGGCTGGCGCTCGTCGCATTGGGCGCAGACGTGATCGCCGGGGTCGGGCCGCGACCGCTCGTGCTCCTGACGACCGGCTCGTTCGTCACCGTCTATGCGCTTGGCACCGCGGCCGCGCTGCGGTTGCTGCAGAAGCGCAGTTGGGCACGCCGCTCGGCATGGGTCGCGCTCGTCGCCGTTGCGGCGCTTTGTGTGGCGACCGGCTGGTATCTGCTATGGCCGTTGGCGATGACCGGCTGCGCGCTGCTGTATCTGCATGTGCGCCAACGTCGCGCCGCCAATGCCACGCGTCATGCTGAACGACACGATGTATCGCACTGCGTGAAAATTCGATAACCGTCGAGTTCGATGTTTCAGCAACAAATTTTATTGACAAGCCGCGCACCACCAGACACACTCGCTCGCATGCTTACGTTCACCGCCACCGCCATTGCAATTAACAACCCAATGCGAGCCAGCAATGGCGGGCCATTGGGAGCGTGTGCGCGTTAGCAGTCTGGATTAGCAAAACATTCCCCAAGGCCCCGCCGGCGACGGAAGGGGCCTTTTGTTTTGCGCGTGGCTTTCCGTTCTGTTCTCCGGCTCAGAAGATGGAGTGCAACATGAACCAGGCAAGCCCGCAATTCACCGATCCCGTATCGGATGTCTCACCTTCCGGCGTCTCGCATGCTTGCGCCGGGACACTACCGCGAGTGGTCGTTCATTTCGAAGTACAGCCCGGCGCCACGCTGTCATGGCGAGTCGACGCGCACTGCGAACTGAGTGTGAATAGTGAACGCGTGTGGCTCACGCGCATTGGATCGCCGTACGACTACTGGCTGCAGCCAGGGTATCCGATTCAATTGCGGCGCGGTGAACGTGTGTGGGTCAGCACCGATGGCCATCTCGCGGCACGTCTTGCGCTGACAACCTATCCGCGCAAGCGGCGCGGCAAGTTTTATCGCTGGCTCGAACGCCTGTCGCTGCTCAATCCGGATCTGCATGCGCCGCCATCGCGCTGATTGATGTCGCCGATTGGCGTGGCTTGCGGCGCCGCGGCTCGCGCAGGCGAGCAGGTGAGAAACGCTGGAGTGGAAAGGCAAACGCTGCCGCGCAACGCAGCGCGGCAGCCTCGTTGCCGGTTGAATTACTGCTTCGCAGTCGACGCGCCGCTCGGCGTGATTTTCACCGCGGCAGCGGAAACGAAGACCGCATGGACCGTGTCGCCTACTTTCAGATCCTTCAGATCGACATCGGGTCCGACATCCAGCGTCTGCGTTTGATAAGCGCCGCGCAATGTAACCGTGCGCTTCTTGCGATCGATCTTCTGCACGGTGGCCAGCACTTCGATCTGACGCGCCGACTGGTAGCCGCCCGAAGCCGGCTGATAGACCTGCGTCTCGACGCGCTCGCGAATGCCCTTGTCGGCGCCCTTCACCTTTTCGGCGGTGACGAGCAACGCATTCTTGTATTGCGCATCGACGTGGTCGCCCACCTTCAGTTTGTCGAAGCCCGGCACCTGGTCGCTCACGAGGATGATCGCGGTACGGCCATCGGCGCCTTGCAGCGTGACCGTGCGGGCCGCCGCGTCGATACCGACGATCTTCGCCTGGATATGCACGGGCTCGACTGCGCCGACTACGCCCTGCGCGGCACTCGCAAGCGTGTCTTGTGCCCACGCCGGTTGCGCAATGTATGCCATTGCGATCAAAGCGGCTGCTCCCATTGCTTTTTTCATCTGGGTTCTCCTTCAAGAGCGTTTTCAGTTATCGCCTAATACAGGTTTCGTTATTTTGAATGTCGTATTAGTAAAAACAGTTCGTCATGCAGACGAAAAAACATCATAACCCAGTGGAAAGCCGATCGCGCCTGCGATCTTTCATATTGTGTAAATGTTTGGGATGCCGCCTGAATAACGGAGAAGCGCCGGCCTTCATGCGGCGCTTCTCCCGTGATGCAACGCGTCGCTATACGCGTTCGAGCGCGATCGCGATGCCCTGTCCGACGCCGATGCACATCGTGCATAGCGCGAAGCGGCCTTGCACGCGCTGCAATTGATACATCGCGGTGGTCACGAGACGCGCGCCGCTCATGCCGAGCGGATGGCCGAGCGCGATCGCGCCGCCGTTCGGATTGACGCGCGGGTCGTCGTCCGCGACGCCGAGCATGCGCAGCACCGCGAGCCCTTGCGACGCGAATGCTTCGTTGAGTTCAATCACATCGAATTGATCGAGCTTCATGCCGAGACGCGCGAGCAGCTTTTGCGTCGCGGGCGCCGGCCCGACGCCCATCACGCGCGGCGCGACGCCGGATGTCGCGATGCCGAGTACGCGCGCATGCGGCGTGAGGCCGAAGCGCCTCGCGACCGCTTCGTTCGCGAGCAACAACGCGGCGGCGCCGTCGTTGACGCCGGATGCGTTGCCGGCCGTCACCGTGCCGTCCGCACGCACGATGCCCTTGAGTTTCGCGAGCGCTTCAAGGCTGGTTTCGCGCGGATGCTCGTCGTGCGAAACCACGAGCGGATCGCCCTTCTTCTGCGGCACGGCGAGCGCGACGATTTCCTCCGCGAGCGTGCCGTCACGCTGCGCGCGCGCCGCGTTGCGCTGGCTGCGCAGCGCGAACGCGTCCTGGTCGGCGCGGCTCACGTTGAATTCCTGCGCGACGTTCTCGCCCGTTTCGGGCATCGAATCGATGCCGTACATCTGCTTCATCAGCGGGTTGACGAAACGCCAGCCGATCGTCGTATCGAAGAGTTCGGCCTGCCGCGCAAACGCGGCGGTCGCTTTACCCATCACGAACGGCGCGCGGCTCATGCTTTCAACGCCGCCCGCCACCATCAGCCCGGCCTCGCCCGCCTTGATCGCGCGCGCGGCGATGCCTACCGCGTCCATGCCCGAACCGCACAGCCGGTTGATCGTCGCGCCTGGCACGTCTTGCGGCAAACCCGCGAGCAGCAGCGACATGCGCGCGACGTTGCGATTGTCTTCGCCGGCCTGATTCGCGCAACCGTAGATCACATCGTCGACGGCCTTCCAGTCGACGTCCTTGTTGCGCTCGATCAGCGCTTTCAACGGTACAGCGCCGAGGTCGTCCGCGCGAACCGCCGACAGCGAGCCCGCGTAGCGGCCGATCGGTGTACGGATAGCGTCACACAGGAAAGCTTCGGTCATCTCAATGTCTCCAACAATGCTGCATCAGCGGCCGTTTCGACGCCGCGGCGGGCGGCGGCTGCGCCGCTTGCGTACGCGACGTGGCGCGCGGCGAGCAGAAATGAAGTGTGCGTGCCCTTGCGGAAAGGCTTCGGCAAACTACGCGATAAATCGCACGACATTCAGTACGCGAGACGGCGCGATCCCCAGCGCCGATCACGCCATTTGTTCTATATACGAACAAATGATCTAATATCGAACAATTCAGGCCATAATAGGCGCGTGCCGGAAACAGTGTCAAGCGCGGGAACAGCAGGGCAACGCATGATGAAGCGTGCCTCGCGCATCACACGCTGCCTGCGTTCGCCGCTCTGCCGCTCATGCTTCGCCCGGTTGGCGAATTGCAGCGCCTGCGCTATCGTCACCGCTTTGCACATCGGCGTCATGCCTTGCTTCGCATTTCATCGTCCCACGCACCATGCCTGCCAATAAAAACACTCGCGCGTCGCAACCCGCACCCTCAATGGAATCGGACACGCCCGACAAGCCGGGCGATTCCTATGTGCAGTCGTTCGCGCGCGGCCTGGCGGTGATTCGCGCGTTCAACGCGGAGCGCCCTGCGCAAACCCTCACCGACGTCGCCGCCGCAACCGGCCTCACGCGCGCCGGCGCGCGCCGCATTCTGCTCACGCTGCAAACGCTCGGCTATGTCGAAGCGGACGGACGCCTGTTCAGACTGACGCCACGCATTCTCGATCTCGGCTTCGCGTATCTGACGTCGATGCCGTTCTGGAACGTCGCCGAACCGGTGATGGAAGCATTGTCGGCTCAGGTTCACGAGAGCTGCTCGGCGGCCGTGCTCGACCGCACGGAGATCGTTTATGTGCTGCGCGTGCCGACACGTAAGATCATGGCGATCAACCTGTCGATCGGCAGCCGGCTGCCCGCGTGGTGCACGTCGATGGGACGCGTGCTGATGTCCGCGCTCGACGATGCGACACTCGACGCCACGCTCGACGCATCGACTCTGCATCCGCATACGACGCGCACGATTGCCGACAAGGCGCAGCTGAAACTGGTGATCGCGCAAGTGCGCCGCCAGGGTTGGGCGGTCGTCGATCAGGAACTTGAAGACGGGTTGATTTCGATATCCGCGCCGATTCGCAACCGGCAGGGCCGCATTATCGCGGCGATGAATATCAGCGGCAATGCGCAACGCCATTCGGCAAAGCAGATGGTGAGGGCGTTTCTCGAACCGCTGCAAACGGCCGCGCAAAACGTCTCCGATATGGTCGCGCTGCGCGGCTAAGATTCAACGCGGTTGAAGTTCGCAGGCCAAGCCCGCCTTCCGCTCGGACTCAGCGGCCGAGATAACGCTCGACGAGCCGCGCCCAGTACGCAGCGCCGATCGGCAGATTGCGATCGTTGAAGTCGTAGTGCGGGTTGTGCACCATGCAGCCATCCTCGCCGACGCCATTGCCCAGACGCAGAAACGTGCCCGGCCGCTGCTGCAGCATGAACGAGAAATCTTCGCTGCCCATCAGCATGTCCGTATGCTCGACGACATGCTGGCTGCCCACCAGCTCGCGTGCGACTTCGATTGCGAACTCCGTTTCGCTATCCGAATTGATCACGACCGGATAGCCTTCGATGTAGTCGACGTTCGCCTTGCCGCCATAGCTCGCAGCCTGGCCTTCCGCGAGCGCCGTAATGCGCGCTTTCAGCAAAGCGCGCACGTCGGCGCTAAACGAACGCACGCTAAGCTCGAGCTTCGCGGTGCCGGGAATCACGTTATTGACCGTGCCCGCATGCATCGAGCCGACCGTCACCACCGCGGGCTGCGACGGGTCGACGTTGCGCGCGACGACGGTCTGCAAGGCCATCACGATGCTCGCTGCGATCACGACCGGGTCGACGGATAGATGCGGCCGCGCCGCGTGACCGCCGACGCCTTCGATAGTGATGACCGCCTTGTCGCCCGCGGACATGAACGGCCCCTTGCGGAACAGAAACGTGCCCGGCTCCGCACCCGGATGGTTGTGCATGCCGAACACCGCATCGCACGGGAAGCGCTCGAAGAGACCGTCGTCGATCATCTTCTTCGCGCCGCTGTCGATGCCGCTCTCTTCCGCCGGCTGAAAGTACAGTTGCACGGTGCCCGAAAAACGGCGCGTCGCGGCCAGGTGCTGCGCGGCGCCGAGCAGCATGGTGGTATGACCGTCGTGACCGCACGCGTGCATCTTGCCGTGTGTGCCGCTCGCGTAGGGCAAGCCGGTCTGTTCGACGATCGGCAGCGCGTCCATGTCCGCGCGAATGCCGATGCTGCGCGTGCCCGAGCCGACCTTCAGCGTGCCGACCACGCCGGTACGCCCGACGCCGCGCGTGACTTGCCAGCCCCATGCTTCGAGCTTGCGCGCGACGAGCGCAGCCGTCTCCACTTCTTCGTAGGCGAGTTCGGGATGATGGTGGATCTGATGGCGAATGTCGCGCAGCGCGGCGGCGGCGGGCTCGAGGTCGGCTACTTCGGCAAAGCGTGCTGCATCGTTCATGGGCTGGCTCCGTGCTAGCGGCGCCGCGTCGCACGCGGCGAAGAGGCTTGCACTATAGCAGCGCGGTGTCCTGCCGGCTTCACGCCATCCCGCGCACAACGCGCAGGAACGCGTCGCCCGCCACTTCGAGCGCACCGGAATTGTCGATGCGTGTGAGACGGGTACCGTCGGGCAACGAAAACGGCGCGTGACGCGTGAGCCGCGCCGCGACCTGCTCAGCCGTTTCGCGCGCCCGCGCGCCCAGCCGCGCGGCGAGAATGTGCGGCGCCGCTTCGACATGCACGACTTCGGTATGCGGATAGCGCTCGAGCACGCAATCGAGATGCTGCCGCGAACCGTTGACGACCACCGTGCAACCGCGCGCGAGCCATGCATTGAGCTCGATACCGATACCGTAACGCAGCGCGTGACTCGACCACTCGAGCGCAAAGAGACCGAGCGCCGAGCGCGCTTCGAATTCTTCGAGCGTCAGCGCGATGTGGTTTTCGTTGCTGCCGGCGCTGCGTGTGATGTAACGATGCGCAAACACGACCGGCGCGCCGGCCACGTGATTGCGCGCGAAATGCAGCAGCGAATCCTTGCCCGCGCCCGACGGCCCCATCACATAGATCAAACGGCCTTGCATGCCTATCGCCCCTCCACACTTTTGAATACACACCGCTGCCATACGACGAACGGCTCGCCGGGCGCCGGCTCGACGAACAACGCGATACCGTCGACCGGTAAAGGCCCAAGCCGTTGCACCTGCCGATGCCACCACGCGACGATCGTTTCGCGGTCCTGCGCCGAATCGAGCGAATTCGACAGCGTCATATGGAAGCGAAATTCGTCGAACACGTACGGGTATCCCCATTCGACGAGCAACGCGCGTTGCCGCTCAGTGAGCGGCGCAGCAAGACGTCGTTCGAGATCCGCCGCCGCCGGCGCCGCACGCAACGGGGCGAAGCGGCGCAGCGCATCGGCTGCAAGCTCGCGCATGCGCGCGTCGGCCTCCGCGCCGGCCGGCCTCAGTGCGACGAAATTGCCGAGCGTCGCCGCTTCGACGGGCAGCGCAAAACCGGTTCGCGTTTGCGCCCAGCGCTGCGCCGCATCAACGAGATCGGCCGGCCGCACGCCATCCGCCAGTCGAAAAGGAGCAACCAGCGTGCCGTGCCATCCGTAGCGCCGCGGCGCGTGCGTCAGCTCGGCACGCGCTCGCGACAGCAATGGATATTCCGCATCCGCTTCATGCGCGGAAAAGGCGCGCTCGGCATCACGGCCAAGCCAGGCCGAACCGGCGTCCCACCACCCGGACGCTCGCGGCGGCGCATAGTAAATCGCGAAGCGTGCAGCGGCGCTCCAGTTCGTAGCCGAGCCTGTTGGAGTCGCGGCGTCCGTTGCGGCATCGCCGCCTTGCATATCGGCGCGCGCCGCGCTCATACGTCGTTCTCCACCATCAGTTGAACGCGGTCTGCCGCGAAATGCGTGAAGCCATATTTGATCGGCGTGCCTTCGATATCGACGTCGACGTTTTCGACCCACAACACCGGCTGTTGACGATTGATATTCAGGCGGCGCGCGACATCCGCGTCCGGCAGCACGCTGCCAATACGACTCCATTTGCGCAGATAGTCGGTCACGCCATATTCGGCCAGCGCCTTCGTCATGCCGCCGGTGCGTTCGAGCACGTCGGGCAGATCCGCGAAACGCGCGGCCGGATACCAGCTGCGCGCATAGGTGAGCGGCACCCCATTCGCTTCATGCAGGGTATCGAGCCGGTACACCGTCACGCCCGCGCGCAACCCGAGCGCCTTCGCGACACTCGGCTCAGCCTTCACGCGCGCTGACGACAGCAGCACGCCCGCCGACTGCTGCTGCCGCAAATTTTCGGTGAAGCGGGTGCGGCGCCCGATCGTATAGTCGATCGCACCGGGTTGAACGAACGTGCCACGTCCCTGCTCGACACTCACGAGACCGAGCGCCGCCAGCCCCAGCATCGCACGGCGGATCGTATGACGGTTGACGTCGAAGCGCCGCGCGAGTTCGGCTTCGCTCGGCAGGCGCCCCTCTTCGCCAAAGCCGCTCGCCGCGATTTCCGCCGCCAGTATCTGCTCGATCTGCCTCCATACGGCAACGCCGCCGCCGCGTTCGATCAACGTGCCGGGTGTCGCGTCGTCGTTCGATGTCATAGTGGTGTCATTCCCCTCGGTTCAAATATAACTCTCGATTGTAATGCGCGAGCCGTGATGAAAATATGAACGTGCGCGCTGCGCCGCGCACTGCGGGATTTTACCTATAAACGTCTAGACGTTTAGATGAATAGATGGTCAAATGTCCGCACATCGAAACCACGGAACACCCGATGAGCGACCCTTCCGCCCCCGTTTCTCCCGCCCCGTCACCGTTGCCTGCGCGCCGCGCGTGGATGGCGGTGCTGGCACGCACGCCGCGCGCGGATCTCGAAGCCGCGCTCGAGCGCGCGCTGAACGGCGCAGCGCTGCCGGCGTTCGACTGGCTGCGTCCGCCTGAAATCGGCCTTGCGATGGTGCGCGGCCGGGTCGGCGGCACCGGCGATGCATTCAATCTCGGTGAAGCGACGGTCACGCGCGCCACGCTGCGCCTGCGCGAACCCGCGGCCGATGCGCCGGTCGGCGTCGCGTGTCATCTCGGCCGCGACCGCCGGCGCGCGGAACTTGCGGCCCTTGCCGATGCACTGCTGCAACTGCCGCAACAGCATCCGCATCTGCACGAGCAGCTGATCGAACCGCTGGCGGCGCGCATCGAGGCCGCGCGCACAGCGCGCCGGCACGACACCGCCGATACGCGCGTCGAATTCTTCACGATGGTCCGGGGCGATTGATGAATACACCGAACGATCAGGCGCACGCCGCGCTTTCCGCTACGCTGCCTTCGGCGATGGAGACTTCGGCCAGCTCGGTGGCCTCGTTATCGGCCACCTCAATGGCCAGCTCATTGGCCACTGCATTTTCCACCTCATTTGCCACATTAACGCCCGGCTTCGCCGACCCCGTGCACGACACGCAAGCGGTGTTTCGCACCTTGCTCGACGCGCTATCTCGACCGGGCACGATCGGCACCGTGAACCATGTGCTGCCGGCTTTCGACACAGCGACCGCGCACCGGCCCGCGGCCGATCGCGCGGCATTCGCCGCACTGCTCACGCTATGCGATTTCTCGACGCCGGTCTGGCTCGCACAACCGGATGCGCCGCTTGCCTCCGCATTGCGCTTTCACACCGGCGCACCGCTCGTCGATACGCCGCAGCAGGCTGCTTTTGCTTATCTGCATGACGCCGCCGCCATGCCGGCACTCGAGCAGTTCGCACTCGGCGAACCCGAGTCGCCCGAACTGGCGGCGACGCTGCTCGTCCGCGTCACCGCGCTGACCGGCGGCATGCCGCTCACGCTGCGCGGCCCGGGCATCGAAACGACGCAAATGATCGCGCCCGCCGGCCTGCCCGAGCGCTTCTGGCGCGAACGCGCGGAACTGGCGCCGCTCTTTCCGTGCGGCATCGACTGCTACTTCGTCTGCGGCGACACGCTGATGGGCCTGCCGCGCACAACCCAAGTGGAGCTCAACTAATGTACGTTGCCGTCAAGGGTGGAGAGCGGGCGATCGAAGCGTCGTGGCGCCTGCTCGACCAGGAGCGTCGCGGCGATACGCGGCTTGCCGAACTGAGCGTCGCGCAGATTCGCGAGCAATTGCGGCTCGCAGTCGCGCGCGTGATGACGGAAGGATCGGTGTACGACGAAGAGCTCGCCGCGCTCGCGATCAAGCAGGCGGCCGGCGATCTCGTCGAAGCGATTTTCCTGTTGCGTGCGTATCGCACGACGCTGCCTCGCTTCGGCTATACGCAACCGCTGAAGACCGAAGCCATTCATGCGCAACGGCGCATTTCCGCGACATTCAAGGACGTGCCCGGCGGCCAGTTGCTCGGCCCGACGTACGACTATACGCAGCGTCTGCTCGATTTCGCGCTGCTCGCGGAAGGCGAGGCCGACGGCGCACAAGCGAACCGCGTCAACGCCGGCGCGCGCGACGTGGCACCGGAGCCGATGCCGCGCGTCGTCGCGCTGCTCGACCAGGAAGGCCTGATCGAACAGGAAGCGCCGACGCCCGACGCAGCCGAGCCCGGCGACCTGTCGCGCGAGCCGCTCGCGTTCCCCGCAAGCCGCGCGACGCGCCTGCAGAACCTCGCACGCGGCGACGAAGGCTTCCTGCTCGCGATGGGTTACGCAACGCAGCGCGGCTATGCGCACTCGCACCCGTTCGCGGGGGAAATCCGCTTCGGCCGCGTTGCAGTCGAAATGGAACTCGACGAACTGGGCGTGGCGGTCGACATCGGCGAGATCGACATTACCGAATGCCAGATGATCAACCAGTTCGCCGGCAGCGCCGAAGCGCCGCCGTCGTTCACGCAAGGCTACGGCCTCGCATTCGGTCATTCGGAGCGCAAGGCGATGGCGATGGCGCTGGTGGACCGCGCGCTGCGCGCCGAGGAACTCGGCGAAACGCTGCGCTCGCCGACGCAGGACGTCGAATTCATGCTGTCGCACAGCGATAACGTCGAAGCATCCGGCTTCGTGCAGCACCTGAAGCTGCCGCACTACGTCGATTTCCAGTCCGAACTCGAACTTGTGCGACGGTTGCGCGCGCAACATGCGGCAGCGGCGGCACCGCAACGTGATAACGGCGAAACCGGCGAGAGCGCAGAAAAAAGCGCGGAAAAAAGCACGAACCCCAGCGGCGCGTCCGCCGGCAATCCGCACGCTCAACAGGAACAGGCTGCATGAACGCGCCCGATACCCCTATCACGCCCCGCGAACATGACGATCGCGCGGCCGTTGGCTACAACTTCGCGTATCTCGACGAACAGACCAAGCGCATGATCCGCCGCGCGCTGCTGAAAGCGGTCGCGGTGCCGGGCTACCAGGTGCCGTTCGCGTCACGCGAGATGCCGCTGCCGTTCGGCTGGGGCACGGGCGGCATTCAGGTTACCGCATCGATCATTGGCCGCGACGATACGTTGAAGGTCATCGATCAGGGCTCCGATGAAACCACGAATGCGGTGAACATCCGCCGCTTTTTCGCGCGCACCGCGGGCGTGAAGACGACGCGCCGCACCACTGAAGCGACCATCGTGCAGACGCGTCACCGCATTCCGGAGACACCGCTCACCGACCGACAAATTCTGGTCTACCAGGTGCCGAACCCCGAGCCGCTGTACCGGCTCGAGCCGCGCGTCGCCGAGAGCCGCAAGCTGCATGCGCTCGCCGACTACGGCCTGATCAGCGTGAAGCTGTACGAGGACATCGTGCATCACGGCAGCATCGCCACGACGTACGACTATCCGGTGATCGTCAATCACCGCTATCTCGCGTCGCCGTCGCCGATTCCGAAGTACGACAACCCGAAGATGCATATGAACCGGGCGCTGCAACTGTTCGGCGCCGGCCGCGAGCGGCGCATCCATGCCATTCCGCCTTACACGCCGGTGCGCAGTCTCGACTTCGACGACCATCCGTTCGAAGTGCAGCGCTGGGACCATGCTTGCGCGCTATGCGGGTCGACGGAAAGCTTCCTCGACGAAATGATCGTCGACGATACCGGCAAGCGGATGTTCGTCTGCTCGGATAGCGACTATTGCCACGAGCGGCGCGAAGCGCAGGCGCAACAGGCAGAGCAGGCAGGACAGGCGCAATTGCAGACGCAGACGTCGTCGCAGCAACAGCAGCCGGCCCGCTCGAACGGCACAGGAGAACACGCATGACGGCCGCTCCGACGCCGCTCCTCAGCGCCCGTGCGCTCACGAAACAATATGGCGGGCGCAACGGTTGCAGAAACGTAAGTTTCGATCTGTATCCTGGCGAAGTGCTGTGCATCGTCGGCGAGTCCGGCTCCGGCAAGACGACCCTGCTGAACACGCTCGCGCTGCGCACCGAAGCGGATAGCGGCACGCTGCATTACGCGGCCGCGCATGGTTCGGTGGTCGATCTGCGCGCGCTCTCCGAGCCGCGCCGGCGTCTGCTGATGCGCACCGAGTGGGGCTTCGTGCAGCAGAATCCGCGTGACGGCCTGCGCGCCGGCGTATCGGCGGGCGCCAATATCGGCGAGCCGCTGATGGCGGTTGGCGCGCGTCATTACGGCCAGATTCGTACGCTCGCGACGCAATGGATGGAGCGCGTCGAACTCGATACGACGCGTATCGACGAATTTCCGGCCGCGTTTTCGGGTGGCATGCAGCAGCGTCTGCAAATCGCGCGCAATCTGGTCACGGGCCCGCGCCTCGTGTTCATGGACGAACCGACCGCGGGTCTCGATGTGTCCGTGCAGGCGCGTCTGCTCGACCTGCTGCGCACGCTCACCGCGACGCTGCATCTGTCGGTGCTGATCGTCACGCACGATATCGGCGTGGCCCGCCTGCTCGCACACCGGCTGATGGTGATGCAAGGCGGCGAAGTGGTCGAAGCGGGCCTGACCGATCAGGTGCTCGACGACCCGCAGCATCCGTACACGCAAACGCTGGTTTCCTCGGTTCTGCCGGTTTGAGGTCTTCGATGTCACTTACCGAATTCAATGCCGCGCGCGCGATCGGGCGCACCTTCGTCGACAACCCGGCGCTGATGCTGCACGCGGTCGGCGTCGCGAAAACCTTCACGCTGCATGGTCAGGGCGGCGTGCAGATCGACGCGCTCGACGGCGTGTCCCTTGATGTCGCACGCGGCGAATGCGTTGTGCTGGTCGGGCCGTCGGGCGCCGGCAAGAGCACGCTGTTGCGCTGCCTGTACGGCAACTATCTGGCGAGCGCCGGCACGATCGCGCTGCGCGACGACGCACGCGACGCGCAGCACATAGCGATTACCGGCGCGCAGGCGCATGACGTACTGCATTTGCGGCGCAGCGTGGTCGGCTATGTCAGCCAGTTCCTGCGCGTGATTCCGCGTGTGCCGACCTTGACGCTGGTCGCCGAGCCGCTGGTGTCGCGCGGCATGAGCGAAGCCGACGCCCGCGAACGCGCGGCCGCGTTGCTCGCGCGGCTGAACGTGCCGCAGCGCTTGTGGTCGCTCGCGCCGGCGACGTTCTCCGGCGGCGAACAGCAGCGCGTGAATATCGCGCGCGGCCTGATCGCCGGACATCCGGTGCTGCTGCTCGACGAACCGACCGCGTCGCTCGATGCGGAAAACCGCGACGTGGTCGCCGATCTGGTGATCGAAGCGCGCGAGCGCGGCGCGGCGATCGTCGGCATTTTTCATGACGAGGATACGCGCGCGAAGGTCGCGACGCGGCGCCTCGAATTGAGTCCGCCGCAGCGTCACACGACGGCTCTACACTGATACTCAAACCCATACGGAGCATTCCGATGTTGATCAGGAACGCCCGCGTCGTCACGCGGGATGAAGAATTCACCGGCGTCGTGTGGATCGAGAACGGCGTGATCCGCGATATCTCGCGCGGCACGACCTCGGCGCGCGAATCGGAGGACTGGGAAGGCGATTACCTGCTGCCCGGCCTGATCGAGTTGCATACCGATAATCTGGAGAAGCATCTCGCGCCGCGTCCCGGCGTGTTCTGGAACACCGACGCCGCATTCGTGATTCATGACGCGCAGGTTGCCGCCGCCGGCATTACCACCGTCTTCGACGCGCTGGCGATCGGCTCGCGCGCGCACAACGGGCCGCGCGAGCGCGGCATTCAGACCCGCTGCGCGCATGCGTTGACGCGCTTTTCCGAGCGCAAGCTGCTGCGCGCCGATCACTTCCTGCATCTGCGTTGCGAGGTCGCGACCGGCGATGTGGTCGAGGTCTTCGACGAGTTGTGCACGCATCCGATGCTGCGTCTCGCGTCGGTGATGGATCACACACCGGGCCAGCGGCAGTGGCACGACCGGGTCGCATGGCGCCGCTTCCAGGAACGTCACGGCAAGCTGACCGACGAAGAAGCCGAGCGCACGTTGATGGAGCTCGCCGCGGAACAGCAGCGCTTCGCGGACGCGCATCGTCTGGCGATCATCGAGCGTTGCAGGAAGATGCAAGTGCCGGTCGCGAGCCACGACGACACGCTCGTCGAGCACGTCGAACAGGCGGCCGCCGAAGGCGTCGTGCTGGCCGAGTTCCCGACCACGCGCGTCGCCGCCGAGGCCGCGCACCGCCACGGCATCGCGACCATCATGGGCGCGCCGAACGTGGTGCGCGGCGGCTCGCACTCGGGCAACGTGTCGGCGCTCGATCTGGCGAAGGCGGACCTGCTCGATATCCTGTCGTCGGACTATGTGCCGTCGAGCCTGCTGACCGCCGCGTTCGAGCTGGTCGAGAAGGCCGGCTGGACCTTGCCGCGGGCCGTCGCGACCGTCTCCGCCGAACCGGCGCGCGTGGCCGGCCTGCACGACCGCGGTTCGATCGCGCCCGGCCTGCGCGCCGACTTCGTACGCATCACGATGATGGACGCGCTGCCGGTACCGCGCGCGACGTGGCGCGCCGGCGAGCGTGTGGTCTGAACGGTCCCGGCGCCGGGAAGCACTTGCCCCGGCTGTACTGTGCTCCGCTGCACTGCCGTCACGCGCCGTCGTGCGGCAGTGCAGCGCAAACGGGCGCGTCGCGCGATTTCCCGCGCACCTTTCAACGCGCGCAGGCGTTACCGCGTAACTGTCGATCGCCTTTCATCGAGCGCGTCCGTCCGGAGCCGCGCCAGTCCTCGCTCTCCCGCACCATCCGGGGTTCTACCAGGTCCCTAATATTTTTGGACTGGTAAGCTTGGCGCGCGCTGCTGGCGGCCTGCCGGCGGCCGAACCACCAGACTCAGCCGCCATCCGCGGCGGGTCATGTCGCATAGCACAATCCGCATACGCGACTATTCAGAACCACTCGGGAGTAATTCAGTGAAAAAACTGCTCGCGGCCTTGACGGTTGCCCTGCTTGCCACCGTTTCGATCGGCGCACACGCCAAAGACTGGACGACGATCCGTTTCGGCGTCGACGCCAGCTACCCTCCGTTTGAATCCAAAGGCTCCGACGGCAAGCTGGTCGGCTTCGACATCGACCTCGGCAACGAAATCTGCGCACGCCTGAAGGCGAAGTGCGTGTGGGTCGAGAACGACTTCGACGGCATGATCCCGGCGCTGAAGGCGAAGAAGTTCGACGGCGTGCTGTCGTCGATGTCGATGACGCCGCAACGCGCTGAACAGGTCGCTTTCTCGTCGAAGCTGTTCAACACGCCGACGCGTCTCGTCGCGAAGAAAGGCTCGAACATCCAGCCGACGCCTGAATCGCTCGCCGGCAAGTCGGTCGGCGTCGAACAGGGCACGATTCAGGAAACCTACGCGAAGACCTACTGGGAACCGAAGGGCGCGAAGGTCGTGCCGTACCAGAACCAGGACCAGGTCTACGCGGACCTGATCTCCGGCCGCCTCGACGCGGCGCTGCAAGACGCCGTGCAAGCGGACATCGGCTTCCTGAAGACGCCGCGCGGCGCGGGCTTCCAGTTCGTCGGCAAGGATCTCGAAGACAAGAAGATTCTCGGCGAAGGCGCCGGCATCGGCATGCGCAAGGAAGATACCGATCTGAAGACGAAGGTCGACAAGGCGATCGCCGACATCATCAAGGACGGCACCTACAAGAAGCTCGAGAAGAAGTACTTCGACTTCGACGTGTACGGCGGCTGATCATTCGCGGCGCGCTTCGCCGCGCCGATGGATGTGAGTGTGGATGTGAGTATGGATGTGATACGGACGGGCTCCTTCGCGGAGCCCGTCTTCGTTCCGGGGCGCGGATCGGATAAGATCGTGCAGTTCGCGCGCGCATCGTGCGCAATTCGCCCGCCGCTTGCGAAGCTCGTTGTGCGCGCTACCGTTTTATCCCGCAATCAACCGTATAGCGCGGCCTGCAAGCTCAGCCGCCCCTGAACCATGCATACCCAGACCCATCCGCTGATTTCCCCGTCGCTTGGTACCGCCCGCACTATTACGAGCTTCCACTACGGCCCCGGCGGCGGACAGAAAGTGTATATCCAGTCGTCGCTGCACGCGGACGAACTGCCCGGCATGCTCGTTTCGTGGGCATTGCGCCGCAAGCTCGAAACACTCGAAGCCGCCGGCAAGCTGCGCGGCGAAATCGTCGTGGTGCCGGTTGCGAATCCGATCGGACTGAACCAGCAGATGCTCGGGCTGCTGGCCGGGCGCTTCGAGATGAACACGGCGCAGAACTTCAACCGCAATTTCTATAATCTCGCCGCGCTCGTCGAGCCGGTTATCGAAGGGCGGCTCACCGGCGATATCGAACGCAACCGCGCCGCGATTCGTAGCGCGCTGCGCGAAGCGCTCAATGCGCAGAAGCCGCGCACCGAACTCGAATCGCACCGCCTCGCGCTGCAACTGATGTCGTTTGACGCCGACATCGTGCTCGATCTGCATTGCGACTGGGAAGCCGCGCTGCATCTGTACACAAACCCGGACCTGTGGCCGGACGTCGAGCCGCTGTCGCGCTATCTGGACGCGAAGGCGTCGCTGCTCGCGCTCGATTCGGTCGGCAACCCGTTCGACGAGATTCACAGCTTCTGCTGGTCCGATCTGCGCACGCGCTTCGGCGACCGCTATCCGATTCCGAACGGCTCGATCTCGGTGACCGTCGAGTTGCGCAGCCAGCGCGACGTGTCGTACGAACTCGCGGAAAAAGACGCGCAAGGCATCATCGAATATCTGACACATCGTGGCGTGATCGCGGGCACGCCCGCGCCGATGCCCGCGCTCGAATTCGCGGCGACGCCGCTGGCCGGCACCGAGCCGATCGTGGCGCCGATCAGCGGCGTCCTCGTGTTCCGCGCGGAAGTCGGAACATGGGTCGACGCCGGCAAGGAAATCGCCGACGTCGTCGATCCGCTCACCGATCGCGTCGTGACGTTGACCTGCTCGGTTGCGGGTGTGCTTTACGCGCGCCATGTCACGCGTTTTGCGACCGCCGGCATGGAAGTGGCGCGCGTCGCCGGCTCGAAAGCGTTCCGCACGGGGTCGCTGCTGTCCGCCTGAACCTTTGTGGCGGCCGCTGCAAGTAGTCGGCTGCATCGGCGCCGCATGGTTTTCCGCCGGTCAGGTCAGGCGACGCTTCGCGCCGCCCGAAATACCGATCGCCCGCTTCACCAAGCGGGCGATTTCAACCCGTTCAATTGCTCAACAAAAGTTGAAAATAAATTTCATATTTCTTTCATATATAAGAAATATGAATGCATAACTATAAAAAAGGGGCAAAAATTCCCGCGTTTTAGCCTTACGAATGTAGTTTTTGCACTACATATCCCTTCGAAATTTGCAATTGTCATATTCAGTCTCATGCAATCCCGCTAAATTTGCGGTCGACGAAAGACCTGCCAAAGAGCACGGCAACTGTCGCTCGCATCTTTTCTAAAAACGGAGAATGCATTGAACAAGAAAGTCCTGACCACGGCGCTCCTCGCAACTGTCGCCGGCACCGCCCACGCACAAAGCAGCGTCACGCTCTACGGCCTGATCGACGCTGGTATCAGCTACGCGAACCACAGCGGCAGCAACTCGCAGAAGCTCTTCAAGTACGACGACAGCGTCTCGCAATCGAGCCGCTTCGGCCTGCGTGGCACTGAAGACCTCGGCGACGGCCTGAAGGCGATCTTCACCCTCGAAAACGGCTTTAGCAGCGCGAACGGCACCGCCAGCCAGAACGGCGCACTGTTCGGCCGTCAAGCATGGGTCGGCCTCTCGAAGGACGGCGCCGGTGCGCTGACGTTCGGCCGCCAATATGCACTGACGGTTGACGACCTGGGTGGCCTGTTCTCGAACGGCGGCAACATGGTCGCGGGCAACTACGCGTACCACATCAACGACCTCGACCAGTTGACGTCGAGCCGGATCAACAACTCGGTGAAGTTCAGCAGCGCGAACTTCTACGGCTTGACGTTCGGCGCGTTGTACGGCTTCTCGAACCAGGCTGGCGCATTCGCTGGCGCACCGACGGTTGGCGCGACCACGGGTTCGTCGCGCACGTACAGCTTCGGCGCAGCCTACGCGAACGGCCCGCTCGGCCTCGGCGCAGCGTACACGGACATCCGCTTCCCGGCGCTCTCCACGCCGGCATTCCCGATTACGGCCGCAAACTTCTCCGCCGCTCCCGGCACGGGAAATACGGTCCGCGATCTGCGTACGTTCGGTGTCGGCGCCCGTTACACGATCGGCGCAGCTACGCTGTGGGGCTTGTACACCAATACGAACCTCGAGCCGCTCACGGGCAGCTCGACGCGCTTCACCGCCTATGACGCGGGTGCCAAGTACGCGATTACGCAAGCGCTGTCGGCTCAGCTCGGCTACTCGTACATGCACCTGTCGGGCGGCGGCAACGGCCACTGGAACCAGATCAACGCAGCGGTCGACTACAACCTCAGCAAGCGTACCGACGTCTACTTCCTGACGATCTATCAGGACGCGAGCGGCAAGGTCGGCGCTGCAAACCTGCAAGCGCAGATCGGCGATACGACTTCGTTCTTCGGCAGCTCGGGCACGAACTCGCAGAACCAGCTGGCGTTCCGCGTCGGCCTGCGTCACAAGTTCTAAGCTGACTTGCGGATTGGCCTTGCGCTGCAATGCGTAGGGCCAGCCGGTCGCGAAAGCACGTAAAGACGCCCCGCGGGGCGTCTTTTTTATTTGTCGCGACCGTTCTCACCGACGGACGAACGCGGACCGGCGGCAAGCGGCACGCTGCCGCAAAGCCACCTCTGCGCCGCCGCTTGCCTTGTCAGGCGGCGAGCTTCATGCTGACGAGCCGGTTCAGGCTGACGCCCTGCTCGGCCGCCAGCATCGCGAGTGCGCGATGCTGTTCAGGCGGGATGCGTACCCGGAACTCGCCGCTATAACGCTTTTCCGCAAACGGCTCGGGAACGGATTCACCATTTTTTTTCATATCTGCGATGGTGTCGGCGACCATCGCACGGATCCCCTTCAAGGCTGCATCGGGCGAGCGTGCGAGCCAGGACAGCGACGGGAATTCCGCGCAGAGGCCAACGTGTTCGCCATCTTCCGGCGACCATGTGACGCGGTACGTATAGTGATCAGCGGGCATTTTCACACTCCTTCAGCCTTTCTATGGCCTGCAATACCTGCCTAACCTGGTATGCCTTGGCCTTTCCTTTGTCATTCTGAATATTCACGCGCGGATCGCCGGGCCATGGAGTCTTGAACACCGCGTGGCTGGTGCCGGACTGCCGCGGCTTGCCGAAGATCGCTTCACACACCCTGAATAGCGCCGCATACCTGACATTCGCAGTTCATCGCGCCTTTGTTCAAGGGTCTTCTCGTTCATTCGAGAATGGTACCACTATTGGTACCATCGCTCAAACACCTGGCGAGTGGAGTGCTGCGTCATTTGCCCCCTTTCAGCCCGCCCGCCGTATCTGCTACCCTGCGCGCTTCGCCTCTCCTTTCGCTTCCATTTCGAGCCGATGATGGACATCCCCTTCAATGAACGCGGCGTCTCGGTCACGCGCAATGCTTTGTCTGCCGCTGGCCAGGTCTTTTCGCTTCGGGAAATCGGCAGCGTGCGCGTCGTTACCGTGCCGAAGAACAAGTGGTTGCCGGTCTCCATTTCGGTGATCGGCGTGGCAGGCGCGATTGTCGGCGCAGTGTTCCGGTCGCCGGCCGGCATCGTGTGCGGCGTCATGCTGGCGGTCGTCGGCTGGCTGACGTGGATCAGCCAGGACGTCACGCACCGCCTGATCGTCGAATCCGGCGGCAAGGAGCGCGAGGCGTTGTCGAGCGTCGATCTCGAGTTCGTCGAGCGGGTCGCGCAAACCGTGCGCGACGCGCTGACGGCCGCGCCGGCAAGCTGAGTGCGCAGGCGGCGTGCAACGCATGCCGGCATGCGTCGGCGCCGTTCCGCGTAAAAGTCGTTAACAAAAAATTAACCCGCCGCGGGCGCGCTTTTGCACTCGTTTAAGACCTGCGCGGCTAAAGTGGTCAGGTCTCAACAGCCGTGCCGTCCCCGCTCGCGTCGGCACTTCAATGATGCACGAACCTGTCGCCACACTCGAACGTCCTGTCCCGCGCACGTTTTGCCCGCCGGCCAGGGCGCCTCAGTCGTCCACTTCGTTTGTCACCATCGATATCACGGTATCCGGCACCTCGTCGTCCGCCGGCCGGCGCGCGCTGCACACCGCGCTCGGCGCCAACCTTCGCCTCTATGTGATGACCATCGACAAGCGCCACGAGCGCATCACGTTTCGCGTCGAAGTCATGTCGCGCACCGTCGAGCAGGTGATCGCCGCGCTCACCGGTGCGCTGGACCGGGCGACGATCGGCCGGGTCAGAACGACGGCGATCACCCGCCTGCAGGACGCCTAGCCTTCACAGATTTTTGCAGACGTACCGTGACACACCCGTAGAGTTTGCGGTTTTGTCATCGCGTGTTTCCCTCGCGCGGACCGTGCTGCCGCAACGGGCGCCCGTCGTTGGGACACGCATAACCGCATGGTGTGTCTCATGAACAGGTACTCTTCGCCGCTGCGCGCGGCGGCGCGCGCGAGCGCTGCGCTTGCCGCCGCGTTGTTCGCGCTGGCGTTCTCCGGCTGCGGCACGTCGATCGTCACGCCGACGCCGCCCGCTTCCACCGCCGGCCTCATCAACAACGGCCGCGACGGCCTGCTGGTTCCGCTCCATGTCGAACGCAGCGACCTCGGCCATGCGCGACTCGGACTGCCGGCGCAAGTCGACGGTAAAGCGGTCTATCTGATGTTCGATACCGGCACGCGCGGCGTGCGCGTGCTGTCGTCGGTGCTGCCGCGCACCGGCTATCCGGCCGCCGGCGCTCGCACGTCGCTGATATTTCCGACCGGCGCGCAAGCATCGGGGCCGGTCGTCACCGTGCCGTTCAGCGTGGCCGGCACGAAGCCCGTCGAGGTCGCCGCGCAATCGGTCGACGATGTGCACTGCCTGCCGGGCTGGAAACGTTGCGTCGCGATGGACGGTTATACCGGCGAATTCGGCTGGGCGTTTTCCGGCATTCTCGGCGCGGCCGCGGACGCGCCGGACGATACGTGCTGCACGCCCGCCTTGCGCGCACTGCCCGCGCGGATCGGCGAGCGATATCTCGTGCATCCGGATCTGGCGCGGCCGTATCTGGTGCTGAGTCCGTCGGACGCGGTCGCGACCGGCTTCACGATGATGCCGCTGACGGTTGCGACGGACGGCGCGCTGCAATGGCCAACCGGCTGCGTGCAGGTGGCCGACAAGATGCGCTTTTGCGCGCCCGTTGTGTTCGCAACGGGCGGCGCCGGGATGATTCGCATCGAAACCGACAAGGCGCCTGGCTGGCTGCCCGACGACGACGACAACAAGGTGCTCGGACAAGGAAACTACGCTGTCGCGCTCGGTGTCGGCGGGTGGGTGCACCGGTTCGACGGCGCGCAGGTGACCATTGCAAAGACGCGCGCCGGCGCGAACCGCATCGTCGTCGGCCTGATGGCGCTGCAGAACATCGACTTGCTGCTCGACTTCACGAATCGGCGGCTCGGCGTGCGCGCCGCGCGGGATGTCGAGACGATCGATGGTTAAGCACGGCCGGCAGCGCTAGCAGCGCGCGCGCACGAGACAGGCGCGCCTCGCGTACCACGCGGGAAAGCCGTCGTACGCGAGGCGCAGCGGCGCAGGCCGTCTGACAGACCGCGCCGCCTTCGCGTCACGCCAGATTCAGCGACTTCACCTGCCAGATATCCCGCGCGTACTCGGCAATCGTGCGATCGGAAGAAAACTGCCCCATGCCGGCGACGTTTTCAATCGCGCTCGCCGCCCAGCCGCGCGCATCGACAAAGCGCCGGTCGACTTCATCCTGCGCCTTCGCAAACGCGGCAAAATCGGCGAGCACCATATAGTGATCGCCCCAATCGACGAGCGTGTGAAAGATGTCCGAGAAGCGCAGCGGATCGTCGGGCGAGAAAAAGCCGGTACGGATCTGGTCGAGCGCCATGCGCAGTTCGGGATCTTCCTCGTACACCTGGCGCGGCCGGTAACCCGTCGCGCGCAGGTTGTCCACTTCATCGGCGGTGTGCCCGAAGATAAAGATATTCTCGCGGCCCACCGCATCGCAGATCTCGATGTTCGCGCCGTCGAGCGTACCGATCGTCAGCGCGCCGTTCAACGCAAGCTTCATATTGCCGGTGCCCGACGCCTCGGTGCCGGCCATCGAAATCTGCTCGGACAGATCCGCGGCCGGAATGATCAGTTCTGCGACACTCACACCGTAGTTCGGCACGAACACCACCTTCAGCCGATCGCCGATCACCGGGTCGTGATTGACCTTCTCGCCGACGTCGCCGATCAATTTGATGATCGTCTTCGCCATCCGGTAAGCGGACGCGGACTTGCCGGCAAACATCACGACGCGCGGCACCCAATCGCGTTGCGGTTCCGCGAGAATGCGGTTGTAGCGCACGATCACATGCAGCACGTTCAGCAACTGGCGCTTGTATTCGTGAATGCGCTTGACCTGCAGATCGAACAGCGCATCCGGGTGAACCGGTATCTTCGTATGGTGCGCGAGGCGTTGCACGAGGCGCAGTTTGTTTTGCCGCTTCGCTTCGCGAAACGCATCGACGAACGCGGTATCGTGCTTCAGGTCGCGCAGCTTCGCGAGTTCGAACAGATCGCGGCGCCAGTCCGTCCCGATCCGGTTATCGATCAGCGACGACATCGACGGGCTCGACTGTGCGAGCCAGCGCCGCGGCGTGACGCCGTTCGTCACATTGGTGAAGCGCTCGGGGAACATGCGCGCGAAGTCCGCGAAGATATCGCGCGTCATCAACTGCGAATGCAGCTTCGACACGCCGTTCACCTTCTGGCTCGCGACAATCGCCAGGTGCGCCATCCGTACGCGGCGCTGCCCATATTCATCGACCAGCGAGATGCGGCGGATCATATCGACGTCATGGCCCGAATGATCGCTCACGCGCTTCAGGAAGTCCGCATTGATCTCGAAGATGATCTCGAGATGGCGCGGCAACAGACGCGCGAGCGTCTCGACATCCCATGTTTCAAGCGCTTCGGGCATCAGCGTGTGATTCGTGTACGAGAACACCTGCTGCACGTCTTTCCACGCCTTGTCCCACGGCACGCGATGCACGTCGACGAGCAGGCGCATCAGTTCGGGAATCGCGAGCACGGGGTGCGTGTCGTTCAGATGCACGGCCACTTTTTCCGTGAAGCGACCGAACGTGCTGTGCGTGCGCAGGTAGCGGCGAATCAGATCCTGCATCGTCGCTGATACGAAAAAATACTCCTGACGCAGCCGCAATTCGCGCCCGGCCGATGTCGAATCGTCCGGGTACAGCAGGCGCGATACGTTCTCCGACATGTTCTTCGCATCCACCGCGCGACGATAATCGCCCTGGTTGAACGCGGACAGATCGAGTTCTTCGGTTGCGCGCGCAGACCACAAACGCAGCGTGTTGGTCGCGCTCGTCGCGTAGCCCGGAATCACCGTGTCGTACGCCATCGCATTCACGTGCTGCGTTTCGATCCATTCGATATGGTCGTTGCGCTGCACGGTGCGGCCGCCGAAATGCACGATGTACTGCACCTCGGGGCGCGGAAACTCCCACGGGTTGCCCGCGCGCAGCCAGTAGTCCGGCGTTTCGACCTGCTCGCCATCGACGATCTGCTGGCGGAACATCCCGTACTCGTAGCGAATACCGTAGCCGAAGCCGGGAATGCCGAGCGTGGCCATCGAATCGAGAAAACACGCGGCGAGCCGGCCAAGACCGCCGTTACCGAGCGCCGCATCGGGCTCGAGATCGGTCAGCGCCTCCATATCGACGCCGAGACCCGCGAGCGCTTCCTTCATCGGTTCGTAAATGCCGAGCGCGAGCAGCGCGTTGGTGAAGGTCCGGCCGATCAGAAATTCCATCGACAGGTAATACACGCGCTTCACATCCTGCTCGTATTGCTGGCGCGTGGTTTTCATCCAGCGCGTCACGAGCCGGTCACGCACGGCCAGCGCCGCGGCATGCAACCAGTCCTGAGGGCGCGCGGTGACGGCATCCTTGCCGACGCCGTACATCATGCGGTTCGAAATCGAGCGCCGCAGCGCGTCGACGGTGCTGTTGAGCTGGTCGAATTCCAGATCCACCGCTGTCATCGAAGCCTCCGGTAAAGCGACGCGGCGCACGCCTTGAACGCGAGCGGTAAGGCGCAGGCGGCGCGAGCCGGTCAGGTGGATAAATAAGCAGATTAGGACATTTTGCCGTGTGCCGTCACCCGCGAAGGCAAGATCACGCAATGAACATGCCGCAGCCGACGTGCCCCGCGCACCGGCCCGCCCTCGATCGCGGCCGGCCGGCTGCGCACGCTCGCGGTGCGACCTGCAACCGGCTTGCACTAGTATGAAATTGAAAGAAGACATATCGGCGACAGCCGCGATGGAGGTCGACATGAACACGCAAGCGCTGCTCGGCGTCATCCATGCACAGGAACTGCTGATCGTGTCGTTGATTCGCACGATGCCGCCCGACGAGCGGCGCAAGATCGCCGATGAATTCCAGCAGCAGGTCGAGCTGGCCGACGCCCCGCATCTGAGTTCCGGGCACGACCGGGAAATTACCGACGCGTTCAAGGCTCATATTCGCAAGCTGTCTATCCTGCTGGCCTCCCTCAGCTAGAGACAGGCGTGCCGCGTAGCGCAGGCGCGCGCGTGGCAGGGTTGACCGTTAGTTGCGTTTGGTTAGCAAACATCGCGCCGTTTGCAACACACTCCGTGCGCGTTGTGACGCAATGTGACCCGCATCCGACGCGATCCATCTTTCGCGCCATCGCTTCGCTTGCATAAGCCTTTCATCGCATCGCGCCGCTGACTTCGCGATGTACGTAATCCAGCAGGATTTTTCTGCGTCTGCAACAATTACGAAAGTTCGCGGCGCTCCGGCATTCCGCGCGCCGCACCTCCTCTTTTCAGGCAGAACCCCGGTTTGTCAGAACGCCAACCCGCCCCCGAACCCGCACGCGTCGACGATGGACCGATGTCCACCGGCCACCGCTTCGCGTTCGTGGCGATCATGCTGTCCGTCGCGCTCGCGTCGATCGACACCGCGATCGCGAACACCGCCCTCCCCGCCATCGGCGCCGATCTGCACGCCAAACCTGCCGCCTCGGTATGGATCATCAACGCGTATCAGCTCGCGATGATCTCGACCCTGCTGCCGCTCGCGGCGCTCGGCGACATCATTGGCCACCGGCGCGTCTACATCAGCGGCATCGTGCTGTTTACCGCGGCATCGCTCGGCTGCGCGCTGTCGCCGAGCCTCGCGCTGCTCGCCGCCGCGCGTGTCGCGCAGGGCGTCGGCGGCGCGGCCATCATGGGCGTCAATTCGGCGATCATCCAGAGCCTCTATCCGCCGCACCGGCTCGGGCGCGGCCTGGGCCTGAACGCGCTCGTCGTCGGCGTCGCGTTCGCGGCCGGCCCGACGGTCGCTTCGCTGATCCTCTCCGTCGCAAACTGGCCTTGGCTGTTTGCGGTCAATGTGCCGCTCGGCTTGCTCGCCATTTCGTTTGCACTGCCGGGCCTGCCGGACACGCCGCGCGGCAAGCATCATTTCGACCGCGTCGCGGCCATCCTCAACGTGATCCTGTTCGCCACGCTGATCTTCGCGCTCGCGGAAGCCGCGCAGCGCGCGCCCGCGCATATCGTGCTGGTCGCGGCGGCCATCGCGCTGGTGTTCGGCGTGCTGATGGTGAAACGCGAAGCGGGGCATCCGGCGCCGATGCTGCCCGTCGATCTGTTCAAGCTGCCGGTGTTCGCGCTGTCGGCGTTGACCGCCGTCTGTTCGTTCGCGGCGCAAGGGCTCGCGTTCGTGTCGCTGCCGTTTTACTTCGAAACCATCTTGCAGCGCAGCCAGGTCGAGACGGGCTTCCTGATGACGCCGTGGTCGGTCGTGGTCGCGTTTGCTGCGCCGTTCGCCGGCCGGCTGTCCGATCGCTATCCGCCGGGGCTGCTCGGCGCGATCGGCCTTGCGGTGCTGTGCGCGGGCATGGTGTCGCTCGCGCTGCTGCCGCCGCATCCGTCGGTACTCGATATCACGCTGCGCATGTCGTTATGCGGCGCGGGCTTCGGTTTCTTCCAGTCGCCGAATCTGAAGGCGATCATGGCGAGCGCGCCGCGTGAACGCAGCGGCGGCGCAAGCGGCATCATCGCAACCGCACGCCTGCTCGGGCAAACCACCGGCGCCGCGCTCGTCGCACTGAGCTTCGGCATTGCCGGCCGACACGGGCCGACGCTCGCGCTGGCAACCGGCGCCGTATTTGCGGGCGCCGCCAGCATCGCGAGCGGCCTGCGCCTCTTTGCGCCGTCGCATCGCACGCGGCGTCGCGAAGGCGGCGGCGACGCGCAAACGCCGTCCGCCACGGTGAAACCGCTCGGTCAGCGCGCGAAGTAGCCCTTCACGGCAGCGATGAACGTGTCGATGTCGGCACGCGACACGTCCATATGCGTGACGAAGCGCGACGCGTACAGCATCTGCGTGAGGATGCCGCGCTCCTTCAGGTACGCTTCGAGCGGCGCGCAGTGTTTTTGCGGCGTTTGCACAAACACCATGTTGGTCGCCTGCGATTGCACCTTCAGCGCGTCGATTTGCGCGAGGCCGGCCGCCAGATGCGCGGCATTGTCGTGATCTTGCGCGAGACGCTCGACGTTGTGCTCGAGCGCATACAAACACGCCGCGGCCAGCACGCCTGCCTGCCGCATGCCGCCGCCCAGCACCTTGCGCCAGCGATGCGCGCTTTCGAGCAACGCCTTGCTGCCGACCAGCACCGAGCCCACCGGCGCGCCGAGCCCCTTCGAAAAGCAGATCGATACCGAATCGAACGGCGCGCACAGCGTCGCGAGCGGCTGACGCGACGCGACCGCTGCATTGAAGACGCGCGCGCCGTCCAGATGCGTCGCGAGGCCGCGCTCGCGTGCGAGCTGCGTCGCTTCCGCGACGTAACCCGCGAGCAGCACCTTGCCGCCGATCGTGTTTTCCAGCGCCAGCAGGCGCGTGCGCGCGAAGTGATCGTCGATCGGCTTGATTGCGGCGGCAATCTTGTCGAGCGGCAGCGAGCCGTCGAGCGCGTTTTCGATCGGCTGCGGCTGGATGCTGCCGAGCACCGCCGCGCCGCCGCCTTCGTACTTGTACGTGTGAGCGGCCTGGCCGACGATGTATTCGTCGCCGCGCGCACAATGCGCCATCAGTGCGGCGAGGTTGCTTTGCGTGCCGCTCGGAAAGAACAGCCCCGCCTCCTTGCCGGCCTGTTCGGCGAGCGTCGCCTGCAGACGCAGAACGGTCGGGTCGTCGCCCCAGACGTCGTCGCCGACCTCGGCGGACGCCATCGCGGCGAGCATGGCCTTGCCCGGCCGGGTAACGGTATCGCTGCGCAAATCGATCATGGACTTTTCCTGTAAGGATCGCGGAGAAACGCGTCGCGCACCGCGCGCCGCGCACATGACTGAATTCGCGAGTGTATCAACTCTGGACGATGCAAAGCGCACGCGGGCGCCGCATCAGAAAACGCGATGAGCGCCGCCTAGCGCGGCAGCCAGGCGAGCGGATCGGCCGGGCGGCCGTCCTGACGCACCTCGAACTGGATCGAAGCGATACCGTTGCTGTCCTGGCCGACCTCGCCGACCGGCTGCCCCTGCGTCACGGCTTCGCCTTCCTGCACGAGCAGCTTGCCGTTCTGGCCATACGCGGTGATCAGCGAATCGTTGTGCTTGATGATGACGAGCGGTCCATAGGCCGGAATACCGGTGCCTGCATAGACGACGCGCCCCGCTGCCGCGGCCCGCACGGGTTCGCCGGCTTGCCCGCCGATCACGATGCCGTTCGTCTTGCCCGGCACGAAGCGCTTCAGGACCGGCCCGCGCAACGGCCACGCGAGCACGCCGGGCTGCGGCGCGGCCGACGACGGCGGCTGCGGGGCGCCGGGCG
>NZ_CADIKF010000060.1 GCF_902859875.1 Paraburkholderia solisilvae
CGGTATCAAGAATATGCCTTCCTGCAAAGTTACCAGAGACGATGACGAAGAGAGCCCCGGATAGGGCGTTCATGTGCCGTATGGACGAGGTGCACCTGCCCGCGGCTAAAACGGCAGCGTGGCGTTCGAGTATCCAACCGCTCATCGTGAGGTACGCAGCGAGTTGCTCCGGCGTCACATCGGCCAGCCGCTTCATGAGGTCGTCGTGGCTCATGCGATTTCTCGGTTGCTGGCGAGTGTCATCATGCGCATCAGACTGTCGGTCGTCAGGCGCTGTGCGAGCGGCACATCAACGGTGATCGGAGCCGCATGTTCGCGAAGATCGCCCGCAAGGGGAAAAGGCGGAGCGCACGGGCAAGACCTTCTAAGGCTGCTCAGACCTCTGATCTGCAAGCAAGCACGCGCGCTGGAAGTCGGACGGCAAGTAGCTGCCAGCGTTCTGCCCGAATCTCCGACGCTATAAATGGCTGCCATGACCGGCCATTCGTCGGTGCTGGACGACTGTCTCTTCGTGGCCGGACATCGTCCGACGACGGTCGAGCCACTTGCCGCTTAGACTTCGGTCTGATCTGCCATATCGAGTGCGTCGTCACGGGCTTCCCCTATTGCCTCGCGGCCGGCATCCATGCCAAAGACGGGAATCTCAAGCTGCAGTAGACCGGACCAACCGTCTTGAGCGCCGGCATTGAAATCGGTGGCAGCTCACGGGCTGGTTGCTAAACCTTTGCCGTCGGGCATTGATGGTCTAGAGTGAATGTGCCCGGTATGTAGAGCTATCGGGCAAACGTCCGTACCCCGCACGGCGTGTACGTGCGGGGCTTTTTTCACGTATCCAGAAGAGCATACGAGGTGACACATCTTCAGATCAGCATGAGCTATGCGGCGAGCTTGTGTTCGTAGTAAGGCCTGTCCCTGTCATCAAGAATTGCGTACTGCCCAGCAAGTTCGTTCGGGTCAGGGTTCAACCAGGCATCAATGTGTTCCGGCTTTATGGGAATGATGCAACGGTCATGGCCGGCCGCTGCAATTTCGGGCGGCGGCTCATCGGTAATGGCCGCAAAAGACAGCAAGTCAGGTTCGCCTGATGCTGTCCATCGCGACCATAGGCACGCTACGAACATTTGCTGACCATTGCCCGGACGGAACTCCAGGACGACGTTTTCATCTGTTTCACCTGCGGCCAGCTGCCTTCCTTCCATTCTGGCGCGCGAGACGTTCTCGTAAAAAACGTCGACGACCATGATGCCGTGCGTGTACCCGAAGCAAGGCTTCCAGAAGCCGCTCAAGCTGTCGCGCCTGGCGTTATACGTTCCTGGATATTTGATATCGTAGCTGGCAGGTTTCCCTGCGATTCGACACTGGTAGCGCATTGGCTTGATGACGCGCTCCCCGTTCTCGACGATAAGGACCGGTGCGTAGTAGCCGGGAAATATCCGCGAGTCGCGTGGCTCCAGTTCGGCACGCGCAATGTCTTCAAGACGTCGGAGTGTCGCGTCTATCTTTTCCGTCGCGATGCGCCTGCTCTCATTAGCGACCCTCGTTGTCCTTGTTTGCAATGTTCGCTCAGCTGCTACGAGGCGCGCGCGTTGTTTGAACAACTCCTGCTCGAGCGAACTCGCTTTTGAAGCATTGTATTGCTCGATGA
This sequence comes from Paraburkholderia solisilvae, assembly GCF_902859875.1. Classification (GTDB taxonomy): domain Bacteria; phylum Pseudomonadota; class Gammaproteobacteria; order Burkholderiales; family Burkholderiaceae; genus Paraburkholderia; species Paraburkholderia solisilvae. The sequence goes on from NZ_CADIKF010000060.1 coordinate 1,646, forward strand.
GTTCTCGAATTCCCTGGACCTCTTCGCCAACGGACTCGAGAAACGCCGCAAGAGCGCCAAAGCAGCCTGCCCGCAGAACCTGCTCGACGCACCAAAGCGTGTCCGTGAGCGTTGACGACCTGACGAGCAGCACCCGATCGGGAGACATACCGATATGCTGCAGGCCCTGCGCGCTCGGCGTGTGCAGAGGTTGAACCAGCGCAATCGACCGCTCGCCAATAGAACTCAGCGCGGGGCGCAGCAATCGCATTTCGCCGATACCCGAATTCTCCACCAGCAAGTCTACCAGGCCGCCCAGAGGCCAGCCGCCCCCCGGCAACTCGGAAGAAAGCGCCGGGTACCCCGTATCCACCGTCCGTCCCCGGCCGCGCGCAAGCTGCGATGCGCGCCATAGCGACGGATGAATTTCTTCAGCGGAAACCGCGAGCGGACTCATTTACGTAAGAACTGTATATTTATACAGTATCGTACACCCGATGTGCTTGCAGCAGAAAGTCCGCTCCGAGAGCCCGTGCAATGGACATGCGTGTCGGGAAACCGGCGGCGGTGTACCCGATGACGGTTGATACCAGGCAAGGCCCAAAGGGAAACAGGCAGCCGACATCCGGCCAGGCTAAGCTTGTGAGAGGCCGTGAGTACAACCATCCAGGAACATGCCATGGGACCCTTCCTGGCAGCGATGCGTGCAATTAGCGCCATTGCGCTAATTGCACTGTCCGGCTGCTACTACGTTGGCCCCGGCTACTATCCATACGGCTATTACCCGTACGGCTACTATCCGGTCGTGCCGGCTTACGCGACACAGCGCGAAGTCCCTGTTCAAAGCTATGGCCTGGCGAACGGCGCCGACGCCCAGAACATCCCGCCCGCGTCGCAGGCTGGCGCGGCATACGTCTATCCGGTGCCAATGTACGTCGCGCCCGCGTACTATCCTCCATACTATGCCCCCTACCCATGGTATGGCTGGCCAGGCTGGTGGGGGCCGTCGGTGTCATTCCGCTTCGGCTACTGGGGGCGGTGGTAACGGGCACTCACGCGGCCAAGGCATGGAGAAGTGGTTCATTTAAAGCCAGGTGAATGAGATCCTGCCCACAAGGTAATTCAGGCAGACGCCGTACAGAGACCTGACCGCGGCAGAACGGAAATCCAGCCGCAGGTTCTCACACAGCATCGACGAGACAGACCTGATATCAGCCATCGATGGTGAGGCGGTTGCGACATGCTTTGCAACGTCGAGTGCCCGGCTTGACAACATGACCCTCTGCAGCCAATCCGTATTGGCGCCATTCGCGGTAAGCCACATGCGTGTCGATTCGACGACGTGCTCTGGCGACAGCCATTCTCCGGTCGTTGACCTTGCCAGCAAATGCGAGACGACAAGAAACGTGAGCAGTTCTGTGCGAACTGGCAAGTCAAGGTTCAGTGGTCGATTCGTGAACACGGTGGAAAACTGGAGGGAGTCGCAATTGGATTGTAGTAAAGGTCTTACCGACATCAAATCAGAAATGACGCTGGCGGTGCAGCGGGAGTGTGGCCTGTTCGCTATTGAAATGCCCGGGGGGTTGAACATCATGGCGGCGCGACATATCACTAGATAATCAATCCGCTATCAACGGGACCGACGTTCCGGCCAGATATGGCTTCCTCTGCCAGCGGGAATCACGCGCACACGCCGTTCCCTCCCATACGCGCTGCCCAATACCTTCGCATGTCAACAGACATGCAAGAATACTCGCTGTCCTTCCAGCGCGACGCGATAGCGGAGTATGCATCCAGAAATCGCCTCCGCGTCGTCGAGACTTATGAAGACGCGGGCATCAGTGGCCTCACGCTCAAGGAGCGCCCGGCACTCACGAAGCTGCTCGTCGACGTCATCAACCCCGCGCGCAGGTTCTCCGTCCTGCTCGTCTTCGATGTGTCCCGGTGGGGCCGATTTCAGGACGTTGACGAGAGCGCCTTTTATGAGTACACGTGTCGACGCGCCGGCGTAAGAGTAGTCTACGTTGCGGAGCCGTTCGAGAATGATGGAAGTCCGGTTGCATGCATCATGAAGGCGCTGAAGCGGGCCATGGCGGGTGAGTTCAGCCGTGATATGTCGCGCAAGGTGTTTCTTGGCATCTGCGTCAACGTCGAGCGTGGATTTCATGCTGGAGGACCGCCGCCGTACGGAATGCAACGGTTACTGGTCAACAGCAAGGATGGTGTGAAGCGGACTCTTGCTCTCCACGAGTACAAGAACATCCAGACAGACCGCATCGTTCTGACGCCCGGACCACCGCATGAGGCTGCTCTCGTCAGGAAGATTTTCGAGTGGTACATGCAGAAGGATGCGAGTGGAGCGTCAATTGCCCGGCGCCTGAATGATATTGGCATCGTCAATCGCGCCGGTCGTCCCTGGTGTGGCCAGGTCATCCTCGACATCCTTCGTAACGAGACGTACATCGGGACGAATGTCTATAGCAGGACATCATCGAAGCTCGATTCCGGCTGGAAGCGGATACCGCCGGCGGACTGGATACGCATACCGGGCGCGTATCTGCCGCTCATCGATAAACACGTGTTCGGGAAGGCTCAGGAAAAGCTGCGGAACTGGCACGCGCGGCCCACACGTGAAGACATCATCGCAGGGCTACAGAAGGTCGTGACAAAGCAGGGGCGCCTCAATCAGAAACTCTTGCGCCACTATCGCAGTGCTCCGTCCGTCGAACAGGTCGTGCACGAATTCGGCAGTCTATACGACGCCTACAAGGAAATCGGCTACCCGCCGAATCTCGACCCGGAACGGTCTGAGAATCGAAACGTTGAGCGCAAGACAGAGCATCTTCTGGCGGACCTGCTGCTCGAGGAGATGCGTTGCCGGGGACATCATGCCGAATATGCGAAGCATACGGGGACGCTCTGCATTGACCGGACACTCAGGGTTCAGCTTGTGGTCAGAAGCACGTGGCTGATACACGGCAAATTGCCATATTGGGTTGCGCGCTGGCCTGACTGCTTTGCAATCGATTTCCTTGTCTATGCTCGCATTGAGCGCTCGGGAAAGGACCTGCTCGACTTCCATATCTTTCCCCGGGGAAGCTTGAAGCCTGGTGTCTACACAGTGATTTACAGGAACGGAAGATCATTCTTTGAACACTTCCGGCATCGCGACCTCAGGATGCTGCTCGCACTTTCCGACACGGTTCCAGTCGTCGATGTTGGCCTCACATCGGCGGTACAGGTGCAATGATGGGACGTCCGGTCGTCGCACCAAAGCGGTCACGTCCCTGTATGAGAAAAAGTATGTCTCCAGAGGCACAAGCGCACCGGCGAGATGTTACGAGGAATGCTTCGCCAGACCTCTCGGGTGACAGACACTACGCGATTCTGATCGCTGAACGGTGTCGAATGCGCAAACACGTGAACAATATGAGAGCGACGGAGGTGCAACACAAGGAGTTCGTCGACCTGTTGAGTACACTCCTGTCAGACGAAGCGTTCGTCCGTGTGCTGGGGGAACAGGGATTTACCACGATGCCGCGTATGCTGATGGAGCATCTCTCGGGAATCGTTGATGCGAAGTCGGATGCTGTCGCGTATCCGTGCGAGAACGGAGGCGCCGATAATCGGTTGAATGACCTCTGCGCAGAAGCAGCGAACATTCTTTCGGGTCGTGAATTGCCGGCGATGGCCATTGTCGCCATGCGTTCGATGTCATCTGGGCGACAGATTGAAGTCGCGCACGAGATGCTGGCTGGCCACAACTACACCGCGGAATTCGCACGAGCGCTCTTGGCTGCAACACCAGAGCATATGAGAGCTGTCGGAGCAAGAGTTTATCGGGCTGTCGAAGTTCGTGCTATCGCCCTGTCCAGCATCGAGCAGTCCCTCCGGAAGCTATATGTCCGAGCAGGAATGCTCGAACCAGGCCATACCGACAATCTCTTTTACCTTGCACTCGGCGGCACTGTCGCTCGCGCCTGGACAGCTAACGGCGAAATCATAACGTGGCTGCTTGCGCGATATCCTCGACACGCTGCATTCCTCGAGAAACTCACTGTAGAAGCCGGGCGCGCCGCGAAAGCTTCACGGCGCGCTTTAAAGCTCTCGTACACCTAGAGGCTAGGCGCAAGTGTCGTTAGCGTCGGTTTGACGGATACCGGATAAATGAATACTTGGACTTTAGTCATTTGTTGATTGACCGCTTCCGGACATCGCGATCGTCATTTTTCGACCCAAAGCCGACTATCAAGGTGATGGAAATCGAAAGGCCGTTATGAGAGGCAGAACGGTGATTCACCGCTTTCATGATGCGACTAAGCTCCGAATCTTCCGAAGGCATCGGCCCAAGCCTTCGGATGCGCCTCGGCCACGCCCCTTGATGCCTCTCGCCGTCGCGCGCCGACCTAACCGCCAATTCTCGGACGGCCCGCCAAGGGACGATAAAATGGCCGGAACGCGCGGGCGTTTCGCGCGAAATCAAGATCAACACTGGGCCCCAATGCCTTTGGGACCATCGGTATGTGAAGCCTTCGCTCGGGGTCTCATTCATGAAGCTCTCTGCATACACTATTTCAGAACTCGCCGACGTAGTCTGCGGTGGCAACGGCTGGCCCTATCGCCGCGGGACGGATTTGGTCGATCTCTTCAACGAGTTTGGCTTCCGCGATGTCTACGAGTCTGGATTTCCGAGTCGCGCCGTTTTTGCGAAGGAAAAGCTCACGGCCCTTGCGGGCAAGCCGGCGATGTCCGATTTGCTCTGCGCGATCGCCGACCCGCGCCTGTGGTTCGATTTGAATCTGCCGATCGGCACACCGACGCACGATGACTGCGTTGCGAAACTCAACGAGTTGCTCGCGTTCGACAAAGTGCAGCTTGTGCGCGGGGACTTTGGCTACAAAGTGCGGAGCCTCGACGGAACCTTGATTCTGGCCGAGTCGATTCCGGAGGATCTGCCGGCGGCGTCGGCCGCGTCGATCGACGCGCAGATTCAAAAATGCCGCGTTAAGATCGAGGCTGGCGACTACGATGGCGCGATCACGAACGCTCGCGCGTTGCTCGAACATTTGCTGCTCGCGATCGAGGCGGAGCTCTCGACCGAGCCGCCACCTACGTTCGACGGCGACTTGGGTCGCCTCTTCAATCGTGTGCGCTCGCTGCTCAATCTTGACCCGAGACGAAAAGACATTTCCAACGCGCTCCGGCAAGTGATCACCGGCCTCGCCTCGATTATTCAAGGACTCGGGACGATGCGCAATAAGATGTCGGACAGTCATGGCACGACCTACAAGCCCGCTCGTCACCACGCCAAGCTCGCGGTCAACTGCGCCATGACGCTTGCGGACTTCCTCTTCGAGACGAAAGCGTATCAACAGGCCAAGGGCTTCATCGCGACGTCGGCCACCCCGGCACCAGTCGCGCCGGCAGTTAGCGCTCGCCCGAATACGAACAAGGATTCCGCATGAGTGCCTGGCTATCTCGATCGTTGTTGCAATCTTTACTTCCGCTACCTCGACGCGCTCCACGAGATCAGCAGCGAGGCATTGCCTTTCTCACACACCGATCGCGTGCTTTATCAACTCGACAAAGAGCTTGGCAATGGGGTGGGGCAGAGCGCCAAAGCGCGCAACGTGAAGGCGACGGGCAAGGCCAACGGGTAGGCCTGGTTGGCGCTCAGACAAGGCCCCGTCCTTCACCTCGACAATCGACAAGCTTGGATTAAAGCCAAACACGCAAACCACACGGGGCTCGCGCAACATGTCTTTGTTCTGCTTCCGGCTCAGCAATGGGCATTCAAACCGAGCCTGCAGCACGCAAACGAATGACAGGAAATGGAGGTGATCGACCGACGACGACCGAGGTCGTGTGGAAACGCCATTTTTGCCACTGGGGCAAGATTGCCGGCCCGCTCGATTGAGTCCGATACGTCGAGCTTGTACTAATCGAACATCGCGCGCATAAAAAAGCCCCCTGAGGCTCTAGCCAGTCATCTTCATGGCCTTCATCGTCCCCGCAACGCCAAGTATGTTCATGACTCGCTTGAGGTTGTAGGCCAGCACCTGAAGGCTCATCTCCGTACTCACCCGCCCGAGCGTTCGGGTCAGGAAGTGCGCGGGCCCCATCCAGTGTTTGAGCGTACCGAAGACATGCTCGACGGTACTTCGACGGATGGTCATTGCATCGGGCTTCCGGTCGAGTCGGCGCTGCATGGCCTCCAGTACGCCTTCATGCTCCCACCGTCGGATGCGGCGATAGTCGCTAGTCGAGCATCGCCCTTTCAGATGGCAACGCGGACAGGCGCTTGGCCAGTACACCCGCAGATTCATGTCATGCTCAACGGTGTTGAACCGATGAATGGCACGCTCGCCGGCAGGGCATCGATACACGTCGTCTTTCGCAACATAGACGAAGTCGGCCTTCGTGAAGAGCCCCTTCTTTCTTGAGGCAGAAGTGAGTGGCTTCGGAACATACGCGCTGATGTCGTTCAGATCGCATGCGCGTATCTCCGGGCCACTGAAGTAGCCACGATCAGCCAGCACCTTCAGTTTCGGTTTGGCCATCGCTCTCCTGGCAGACACCGCCATCCTGCCAAGTTGACCGTGATCGTTTCCGACATTGGTCACTTCGTGTTCCACGATCAGGTGGTGCTTCGCGTCCACCGCGACCTGAACGTTGTAACCGACGATGCCTGAACCTCTGCCGCTTGTCGCCATGGACCGCGCGTCGGCGTCCGTCATCGACAGCTGTTTGTCCGGTTGCGTCTGCAACTGCTTGCCGATCTGTGCGAGTTCCCGCATCTCCCGGCGCAAGCTGGCGATCTTCTCGTACAGACGCATGGTCTTCACATCGAAACCTGTCGGACTGATCCGGTCTGCAGTCTCGATCGCGTCGAGATATCGTTGAACGCTTTCCTCAATCTGCTGCCGACGTTTGTCGATCTTGCCCGCCGTGTAGTTCTTGTCGCGGCTGTTGACAGCCTTGAACTTGCTGCCATCGATTGCGACCATGTCACTTGATAACAGCTTCAGGCCTCGACATAGTTCAACAAAACGCCGGCATACGTTGCGAATGGCTGCGCCGTTGTCCCGGCGAAAGTCGGCGATCGTCTTGAAGTCCGGCGCAAGCCGTCCTGTCAGCCACATCAGCTCGACATTGCGCTGGCATTCACGCTCGAGGCGCCGGCTGGAGGGAACACGATTCAGATAGCCGTAGATGTAGATCTTGAGCATCACACCAGGGTGGTACGCCGGGCGTCCCGTGAGCGCCGGGACCGTACCGTTGAACCCAAGATCTTCAAGCTCCAGTTCGTCGACGAAGACGTCAATCACCCTGACCGGGTTGTCCTCTCCGATGTAGTCATCAACGCATTCTGGAAGAAGTGAAACCTGCTTGCGGTCATCGCCTTCAACGAATCGCTTCATGAGTCACCTGGGCTCGATGCGTTGATTCAGTTTAGGCGATCAGTGGGTTTTCACACAGCCTCGACCCGGTTGTGCCGTTCGTCGCGTTATGGGACGGGCGGCAGCTTTTTGCAGTGCAACGGTGCAACGGTGCAACGGTCAGCGTCGACTTCATCGATCAATAACCCCGTACAAAAGGCAACAGTTTCTTGACCACGAAATGGTTCGGCCGCCACCCAGAGAAAAGTTTGTCGACAACGAAGCTGTCCGCGCCCCCCGCGACTAAGCCAGCGACTGGATTCACGAATCCAAGCGCGGTAGTCAAAGCATATCGCAGGGTCTTAGCGACAGTGCCTTGAATTGAAGGTTCCGATGTGATTTCACGAATGTAAGCGCGGACTAGGTTCTCATCGGGATTCACTGCTCCAAGCCAGCTTTTGAATCGGCCACCCTTATCTAGCAAACGAAAGAAGTCGTCGATCGAGCGCTCGCCCGCATCGATGGCTTCGGACAAACTTGGGGCATCGGGAAGAACGACGTCAACAAATTGCTGACGCGATTCTAGGTTCAGTTGCGAACGTCGCAACACTTCCGAGTACCGTGTACGGATGATCGCCGATGTGACAGCCGAGGTTACGAAATCACCCCCGTAGTAAGAGGCCATCGCGAGATCTGCCCGCGCATCAAGAATGTTACTCAAAAGGTACGCGACGGTGACGGGGTCCAATGGCGGCACCATAGCTGCCCGCCGCGTGTTGATCGCATCGAAGTCAATGTTCGAGAAAGCGCAATAACCTTGCTCCGTGTGCATTAGCTCGAAGTGCAAACTGTCGTCTACTGTTCGCCCTTCAGACAAAGCAGCGATCGCCTGCCGAACCGCATCCCGTACGAACTCAGCGTCGGATAGGTCGCGCCTCGCTGCCGCAGGAATGCCTCCTTTTACAAAATGGTTTCCAGTGTACTTGCGCATCGGAACGCGGTTAGTGAACCATTTCGAAAACTCCCTAGCGACTTTTCGCGGCGTACCTTGGCGCTCGAGTTCATACGCCGTTCGTTCTTCCGGTGAATTAAGCTTGGTGGCTTGGTCGCCACCTAGCGAGAACGCGAGATAGTCGTGAAACTGGGTGACACCCACAGACTTGGTATGCGTGGCGAGGTTTTCTTCGCAATAAACGGCTGACAATTCCGGGCGCTTTAACAGCAACTTGAGATGATCGATCCCGATCTGTTTGACCAACTGAAACAGCGTGCCCCGGTCAATCACGACGTGCACTTTCTGATAATAGAGTAACGACTCTGCGATTTGACCGGCGGTCACGGGAGACCCGCCTTCAGCCCTTCGCAGAACGACGTGTTCAAACATGGTTTCCCTCAAGTTGGCTCGATATTGTTTGAGAACAATTCTATCCGACTGATCGTTTGTTCAATGACGCAGTTAGCGAGCCAAGTGTACGAACGGCCGATGTTGAGGAAGGAGGCGACGTCCAATTGTCTCCCTGAGCACTTGCGCGAACGACGCTTTCTGGCGGCGCATTCAACCGGTCAACGCAACACCTAGAATCTGCGTGAGCGGTGGAGGTGTTGCAATGAAACAGCGACCAGGGATCTACTATACCGAACGCCAGAAGGCATTGATGTGGGAGCGCTGGCGCAAAGGCGAAACGATTCATCAGATTGCCAAACTGTTCGATCGGGGCCACTCTTCGGTACAGCGGATACTCGCGGAGGCTGGTGGCATCGAGCCACGGCGAAGACACCGTGCGCCGCGGGCCTTGACGCTTGCGGAGCGCGAAGAGATATCTCGCTGCCTGGTGGCGCGATGCTCGATTCGGGCTATTGCAGCCAGGCTGGCCCGTGCTCCTTCCACGATTAGCCGCGAGCTGCAGCGCAACGGAGGTGGTCAAGGTTATCGGGCGAATCAAGCGGATGCGCTCGCCTGGGATCGGGCACGCCGCCCGAAAGTTTGCAAATTGGTGCAAAACCAGACGCTGGCGCGAGTTGTCGCTGCAAAGCTGAAGCTGCAGTGGTCCCCTCAGCAGATTTCTGGTTGGCTCAGACATGCTTATGCGGTCAACAAGGACTATCTGGTGTCGCACGAGACAATCTATCGGAGCCTCTATATTCAAGCTCGCGGTGCCCTGAAGAAGGAATTGCTCGAGCACTTGCGACACTCTCGAATCATGCGCCGGTCCCGTCATCACACACTGAAAACAGAGGACCGCACGAACATTCGCGACGCTGTGTCGATCAGTGAACGCCCCGCTACGGCGGAGGATCGCGCAATACCCGGGCACTGGGAAGGTGACTTGCTGTATGGCAATGCTACGAGCCAGATTGCGACGCTCGTCGAACGTCAAAGTCGATTCGTGATGCTGGTAAAAGTCGCCAGCAAGGATTCTGAGGCTGTGGTTGACGCGCTGATACGACACGCCAGCAAGTTACCTCGGGAACTCTATAAATCGCTGACCTGGGACAGGGGCTCGGAAATGGCCGACCACAATCGATTTACGGTCGCTACCGACATTGAGGTCTATTTCTGCGATCCACAGCACCCCTGGCAACGTGGCTCAAACGAAAACACGAATGGTCTTCTGAGGCAGTACTTCCCTAAGGGCACGGATCTCTCCGTCTACTCGCAGGCCAGACTGAATGCCGTAGCCAGGCGGCTCAACGAACGTCCCCGAAAAACACTAAACTTCGACACGCCGGCTGAGCGATTTAACCGAATCGTTGCGTTGACCGGTTGAATGCGCCGCCAACTGCCGCCCGATGACCAAGCGTGGCAATGACAGCGGGCACGGCCTCTGATGCAAATGGCATAACACGACCGAGGTTGTGTGAAAACGCGAAAACTACCTAGTTTTCGGGTGCCACTTTACCCTTACCGAGTCCCTGCCAAGCCAATACAGCGCGATCTGAACAGTCGAGTTTTCGAATAGACCAATTGGCCTGCGTTTTCACACAGCATCGGCCCGGTTCGGCCGGTGGATCTCGCGCCGTATCAACGGCAGCTTCCAAGGTTCAGCAGTCATCGACGCTTGTTGCGTCGGCCAACACCGCTCTACCGACCAAGACAATCTCGCCTGCGTCAGTCCGGCATATACTTACTGCGCACCATGAGTCAGTTGAAAATTCTGCCGACACATTCGGGGGAGAAATGGCGACAGGCATCGACCAGATGTTTCAGAGCTTCACCGCGTTGGAATCGGATATAACTGCAGCCCTCAATGGGGCTCCCAACGAGAGCGATACGCGGTTGAAAGCCCTTGATCGGGTTTTGTTTGAGGTTTTGGGATGGCGACATGAATCTGTTTTCACAGAGCCAATAACCCCATCTGGATATATCGATTACCTGCTAACAGTCGGGGAACAACGAGGTGCTATCGTCATTGAGGCTAAGCGGTCGGGTTTTCTCAAGGCCAATACCGCCGCAAACAAGGCCACAGTTTTGTCCCTTAACGGTCCTGTTCTGCAACCACTGAAGGACGGCATCCGCCAAGCACTAGCGTATGCAACCGAGCAAGGTACGCCCGCGGCGGCGCTTACTGATGGTCGTTGCTGGTTGTTTTTCAAAGCTTCAAGGACCGATGGCCTTCCTCCCTTGCAGGGAAAAGGAATCTTCTTCCCCACTATAGAATCCGTTAGAGATGATTTCTCGCGATTTGCAGAGTTGCTGGCGCTGCCATACGTACTTGAACGACGCCATTTAGCGCATCTCAATTCAGCCGAAGGAGTCTCAATAGGTGAGGCCGAAGAACAGTATTTCGTTGCAAATCCAGCTGACGCCCATATGAAGCCACGCGACGCCCTCGCAACCGATGCATCCTTGCTGTTCTCTCAGTTTTTCTCCCGCCTATCAAATACCGAAGACAAAGAAATGGTGCGCGCGTGCTTTGTCGAAACACCGGAAAGTCGACGCGCCGATTTTGAACTTCAAAAGATCGTCCAAAACGTATTGAACGGTATAGCTTCGCTTGACACTGCGGAAAGCTCTGCTCTTCAGGCCGAAATCGAGAAGACGCTGACTTCTCAGAGGTCGGAAACAGTTCTGCTCGTTGGGAACAAAGGTTCTGGAAAATCCACATTTATAGATCGTTTCTTTGGTGAAATACTGCCACTAAGTGTCAGGCAACGATGTTCGATAGCAAGAGTTGATCTTGGTGAATATTCTGGCGATCCATCGAGCATAGTCGAATGGTCAATTCGGCAGCTTCGAGGGTTGCTAGAGATTCAGATTTGTACCAACCAACCGCCCAGTTATGACGATCTGCAAGGTATTTTCTGGAATGAATATGTTCGTTGGAAAGACGGCCCCAAAAAACCATTGTACGAAACAAACAAAGACCAATTCAAGATTGCCTTCGGCGACCATATGGAGGCTCGAAGAGAGAGCCAGCCAGAAGAATATGTTCGTCTCTTACTGAACCGGTCAGCTGTGGGGCTGAAACGCCTCCCATGTATTGTCTTCGATAACACAGATCAATTCTCATCTGAGATCCAGGACAGAATCTACCAGCTTGCACACTCACTAGAGAGCGCGTCCTCAGTTTTCATTATCGTCCCAATAACAGACCGTACTGTTTGGAGGCTAAGTAAGGCTGGGGCGCTCCAAAGCTATGCAGCCAAAAGTTTCTATCTTCCCGTGCCTGAGGCTAAGGAGATATTGTCGCGCCGAGTACGTTTTGTAAAAGAAAAGATCAACGTCGAGAAAGCAAATAATTCCTCCTATTTTTCAAAAAAGGGCTTCTCTGTAAATATCGATGATTTATCGATGTTTGCAGATGCAGTCGAGCGAATATTTGTTGACAGCGACTATGTGTCCGGCCTCATCGGGCGACTTGCAAATTTCGACATCCGTCGCATGTTGAGGTTGGCCGAGAGAATTTTTGTTTCTCCGGAAATAAAGATTGATGACATAGTCAAGTCTCACTATGGCGGCCCATCTGTTTCTTCTGATAAGTATCGAACTCATCGCGCACTTATAAAAGGAGAATATGATCGATTTTCAGAATTGGAGAATCAATATGTTTGCAATCTATTTTATACAGACCCACGGAAGCCGACGTCCCCTTTGCTAGCGCTCTATGTGCTCTGGATATTACGCCAGCGTTCGGTAAACGCCCGATTAGACCAGGTAGAAGCGCGGCATTGGTTAGTTTCGGAGCTATGTGATTTCTTTGAGGCCTGCGGAGTGTCAATTGAATCTGTTTTGGTAATCGTGACTCGCCTCTTTGATCGGCGTTTATTGGAAACACTCGATCCAAATGTCGTGAGGCCTACTCTTGCAGATTGGATAGCAATAAAGGAGAGTGGAATTGCGCATATCGAACTGCTAGGTAATTCGTCTGTTTACATGGAGCAAATGGCATTAACGACAGGTATTAACAGTCGCCTAGTGCGTGACGAATTGAAGCAAAAATCATATGGCTCGAACACTCAAAGTTTTATAGAAATGCGCGACGTTTTTATTGCTTATTTGCTCAAACTTGACTCAATTCGGGTTTCTATCCCCCAGACGAGTCAGTACAGGCAATTGAACGAAGCGAGGGCATTTGTCAGGGACATCCGGACGCTTGATAGACCGGGACCACGCCAACAATCCAGTACTCAGAATCGTCGGGGCAGTGGCGTACGCGCAAAGCAGTTTGGTGTTGCACGCAAGAGCCTTCGAGGTGGCAATTCACGTTAAGGGAAAGTCCGTTCCCTGCGAGGAGCCGACATTCGAATGTCCATCCGATAGCATGGCCAAACGGCCGAAGTTGGCCGGTTACTGCCCGACGACGATCGGCAACACGCGACCCAGGCCAGCCAGAGACTCGTGTTTCAAAGGTGGACGTTCGCCTCGAATCCTGCGATTGGAGTGAATCCGGACGGCTCGGCCACGCCGGAGAACTCCAGTTCTGCAAGCAGGGGATTTCGGCGACTGTTTCCGCTCCCAGTCCGGGTGGTGATGGCGGGATCTCCATCACCTTCGACAGTGAACGATCGCCAAATGTGCAAGACTGCGCACGTGTGAGAGGTATCGAAACCGGCAGTTGCAGGACGCGCTGCGGCCCTCATCGGTGCCGCGCATTCGCAAGTCGGCCCTGCCCGCCGAAATGCCCTCCCGCTTGTTAGTGTGCCTCGACACAATCAATGATGTAACGGTGTGAGCTCTAATATGACCCATTCTGTTTCGTCATTCTGACGAGCGACCAATCGTAACCGAGCGCTTTCACGCGAGCCTCGAGACTGGCGAGAACCTCGGGTGCCGGGTGCGCTGTGCGCGGTCAGTACCCACAGGTAGCGACCCGACGGCTCGCCCACAATCGTCCAGTCATAATCGTCGCCATGATCTAGCACCCAGTAATTCCCGCAGAACGGCCCGAAGAACGACACCGTCAGCTTTGAATAATTTTCTGGGTCCGCGATTTTCGCTTTGCCGACCGATTCTCTGAAATCGCCGAAGCCCCGGCGGCCGCGATTGACGACCTTGACCGTGCCATCGTCGTTGAGCGAGTACGCCGCTGTGACGTCGTCCATGTCCTTCTCGAACCACGCCTCATAGCGAAATTGTTCGTACCACCGGCCCATGTATCTGGCGAGGTTCACCGATCGGACCGGCTGCGGCACCGCGTGGTTGCCGACCGGTCCGGGTCGGCGGATATACACGCATACTCCCAGAAGCAGTGCTGTTCCAGTTAGCGCTGTGGCAATAATCTTTCTTTGCATGGCTGCATTGTCCCTTCGACACCGGAGCGATGAATATACTAATCTCCCGGACGAAGAATCATGCCTGATAGCCAATTCGACGCTTACAGAAGCTAGTGCAAAGCCGATTTCGACTCCCGCTTGACAGCTGGTTGCCCGCGTTTGGCTCAGATCGACCTGTTTGAGTCACTGGACTGATTTCCGGCGGATGTCCTCATCCTGCTGAGAAGCGGCCGTTCGACTGATTGGCGTGGGCGTGCGTCCCGCAAATCACCAGGCCTTCGGTTTCCACTACATGAAGCGGCAATACGACTAAGCTCGTAAGTGCTTCGAGGACGCCTGCAGATCGGCGAGGAAACCGGGATGGAGGTGCATTGAGGCCTAAGGCTAGTCATCTTTGATGAGTCTGGCCAGTCTCGCCCGTTCCCGAGCGGTGTCCAGAACGCCTTCGTTGGCCCAGTCGAGCACCACTCCGTCGTCGAGCGACTCACGGACAAGCGACGAATAGTCCGACTTGCTTATCCTCCCCGACTTCATCGCGTGCGCGATATCGCGCCTGAGGTCCGGTGGAAAACTTGCATAGGAGTCCGAGAACGACGCGTACTGTCGTGCGTCGATTTCCGCCGCGGTATGGGAGATCATCAAGATCACAACCGTTACGATTGCGACCATCGGGATGGCTGTATAACTGAGAACAAATCTGACAGGCGTCATAGCAAACTTCACGAAAAGTACTCAGAACATGCCCGGACGGCCGACTCCGCGCACAGTTCTCTCGACTTGCATGCCTTACTCTCCCATGTCGCTCGCCAGTCCCCAGACCACAGCGATGACAAGAAAGATGACGCAAGAACCCCATTGGGTCAGCACGCTCGCCCACGCCTCTAACGCATGGCCCGATGCCATTTCGGTGTGGCCAGCCAGATTCAGCAGCGTGCCAGCCGCGAGCCGCATCTGCTTTTCCACAAACCACCACTTCATCGTGAGCGCGATCGATGCCAGGCCGGCACCTATCAGGACGAGACCTAATGTTGGTTCGCGATGGATGTGTGGTCGCTGGGCAGGGATGCGTCGCGCGATCCGCCACACCGCCGTGCCGATAACCGCGACGCAGACGACGATAAACCAGACTGGAAAACGCAGACTGGTCGCGACGACAAACCCGACCAGTGTGACAAGTTGTGGCCACGCCCTTCGCACCAACGCCTCGCAAACTTCCTTCGGTCGGTCCAAGCTTCCTCCCTCGCCGGTCATGGCGCTGGCATCGCGCGTCTCGCTCGCAGCGCCGTCAGAATGCCTTTGAGCAGGTCAATCGGTGCAGGCGGGCAGCCTGGCACGTAGACATCGACTGGAAGCAGCGTCGACAACGGCCCGCATACTGCGTAGCTGTCCCTGAAGATGCCGCCTGTGCACGCGCAATCGCCTGCGGCGACGACGAGCTTCGGGTCAGGCGTAGCTTCCCACGCGCGCCGTACTGCCTCCCTCATATTCAGGGTCAGTGGCCCCGTCACGAGGAGCATGTCGGCATGGCGAGGGCTCGCGACAAAACGGATACCAAGACCTTCGATGTTGTAGTACGGGTTATTCAGCGCATGGATTTCCAACTCGCATCCGTTGCACGAACCGGCATCGATCTGCCGAATGCATAGTGCGCGGCCGAGCACGTCAAGGATTTCCTGATGGATATGCCGGCTGCCGCCTTGCCACGCGTCATTGGGCTCGGGGACGGGCTCATCTGGCGTAGGCGTTCGCGCATACTGCTTGAGAAGTTGCCACATCAGAGGTCATGCCCCGCGTAATTAAGGTTGAACGACTTGTTGATCAGCGGGAAATCGGGAACGATGTTGCCGACAATCGCATGTTCGAGCGCCGGCCAGTTCTGCCAGGAAGGATCGTGACAATGACACCGCCTGATCGTGCCGTTCCCGCCCGTCTCGAGTGCGACGAATACTTCTCCGCGCCAGCCTTCGATCCAGCCGACGCCGCGAGATGGCGGGACATCCGTGTCAACGGGCTCGAGAAGTTCGCCTTCGGGCAAACGGGACAGCAACGCCTCGATCAGGCGAAGCGATTCGTAGACCTCGTTGAAGCGCACCGCGACACGCGCCGCGACATCGCCCCGTGCATCGCTGACGATTTGCGCGCGTACTTCGTCGTAGGGCGCATAAGGGTGGTCCACGCGCACATCCGCCGTGATGCCGCTCGCTCGTCCCGCGAGCCCGCAAACACTGAAATGCCCGGCCACTTTTGCCGTGAGTCTGCCAGTGCCGGCAAAGCGGTCCTGCAACCCTGACTGCTCATCGTAGATGCGCTGCATCACGCGGACCTCGGCTTCGATCCGCCTGCACTGGTCCCGCACGGCCCCGATTGCATCGCGGGCAATGTCATGTGCGACGCCGCCTGGCACGATCCGGTCCATCAGATACCGGTGGCCGAAAATGCCACGGTTAAACCGCAGCCAGTCTTCCTTCAGCCGGGAAAACTGCGCGAGGCCGATGGCGAATCCGGCATCATTGCCGAGCGCGCCCAGGTCGCCAAGATGATTGGCGACGCGTTCCCGCTCGAGCAGCAATCCCCTTAGCCATTGCGCACGGCGCGGGACGGCGACGCCCAGCGCGTTTTCCAGCGCCATGCAGTATGCCCAGGAGAACGCGACCGATGTGTCGCCCGCAATGCGTCCGGCGACGCGATGGCCCGCCAGCAGCGGCGTCTCTTCGAAAAGCCGCTCGACGCCGCGGTGCGCGTAGCCAAGCCGTTCTTCGAGGCGCAACACCTTTTCACCGACGACCGAGAAACGAAAATGTCCCGGCTCGATGATGCCTGCGTGAATCGGGCCGACCGCAATTTCATGAACTCCGTCGCCTGCAACCTGCACAAACGGATAGTCCGCCTCGCAAGACTCGAAGTGCTCATGTCCGGACGACTGCTTTCGCAGCGGGAAATAGTCGGCTGGCCAGTTACCATGATTGAGCCATGGCCTGGTATCCGCCGCGCCGATCGCGCGCACGCCGAGCAGGTCGAAGACCGCTCGCTGCATCCGCGACGCGCACGCGAAGAAGACAGACAGATCGGGATAGCCGTATCCGTCGCGAGTCGCATCGGCCGCGGCCGGCAACCGCAGCCACAGCAAACCGTCCTCCAACGCATAGGCAGCGCAGATCGAAAATGTGCCAGCCACATCTTCCGCGCCCCACAGCGAAATCAACCTGCCGCCCTGCTCGCGTGCCGCGACGGCCGCGCGCACCCACGTCGTCGCATCGACATACGCGAAAAAGGCCGCTGCCGTCCGGGCAACGCGAGGCAGTCGTTCGATACCGTCAAGCCCGAGTGCGTCGATCCGCATGTATCACCCCGCTATCATCGCTGCCGCCTGCCGGTACCATGCGGCGAGATACGGCGGAATATAGAGCCCCAACATCAGGCTGAGCGCCAGATGCACGAACACAGGCAGCAGCGCCGGCGGATGCTCGAGCACCGTCGCGGTCGTACCGCCGAAGACCATGTGCTGCATGCGCGAGAAGATCGTCGCAAACGCGACTGCCAGCGCGAGCAGCAGGAAAGGTGTGGTCCAAGGCAGTTCCCTGATCGCATTCGTCAGGATCAGAAACTCGCTTGCGAAAACGCCGAACGGCGGCATGCCGACAATGGCGAGCGCGCCGAGCATCATGCCCCATCCGACCGTCGGGCTCACGCTCAGCAATCCCCGGATGTCGTCGATCAACTGCGTACGAACCTTCTGCGCCGCATGGCCAACCGCAAAGAAAATCGCCGATTTCACTAGCGAATGAACGGTCATATGCAACAGGCCGGCGAAGGTCGCTGCGGGGCCGCCGATTCCGAACGCGAACGTCATCAGCCCCATGTGCTCGATTGACGAATACGAGAACAGACGCTTGACATCCTTCTGGCGCAATAGCGAGAACGTCGCGACCATCACAGAAACCAGCCCGAAGCCGACCAGCAGACGCCCGGGCAACCCGTTTTGCAGCGCGCCATCGGCAAGCACCTTGCAACGAAGGACTGCATACAGCGCGACATTGAGCAGCAGGCCGGAGAGCACCGCGGAAATAGGCGTCGGCCCTTCGGCATGCGCGTCTGGCAGCCAGTTGTGCATCGGCACGAGGCCGACCTTGGTGCCGTAGCCGATCAGCAGAAATACGAATGCGAGCGACACGATGGTCGGGTCGAGCGCGCCCTTCATCGCGTTCAGATTGGTCCACAACAGCGCATCCCCGCCTCCGAGTTCCCGGCTCGCCGCGAGATAGAGCAGGATCGTGCCGAACAGGGCCTGCGCAATGCCGACACCGCACAGGATGAAATACTTCCATGCGGCTTCGAGGCTCGCCGCGGTCCGATACACGCCGACGAGCAGCACGGTCGCAAGCGTGGCTGCCTCCATCGCGACCCACAGGATTCCCATGTTGTTGGTGAGCAGCGCAAGCAGCATCGCGAACACGAACAGCTGATACATACTGTGATACAGGCGCATTCGCGCGCCGGTCATCTTGCCGCGGTCACGCTCGATGCGCATGTAGGGCCGGGAAAAGATGGACGTGGTCCAGGCGACGAACGCAGTCAGCGCGACGAGAAACACATTCAGCGGATCGACGAAGAAGAGCTTTCCGAAAGCGAACGCCGGTCCGAATTCGACCGTGCGCGCAGCCAGCAGAATGGCCGCCACGAGCGTCAGGAAAGTGAACGCAATGTTCAGCTCCGGCGCGAGACGATGCTGACCGGCGAGCGCCAGGCATCCGCCGGCGACGAGCGGAATGACGCATACCAGCGGCAGGAGCCAGACATCAGTCATCTTTGAGCTTTTCGAGGTGGTGAATGTCGAGGCTATCGAATTGCTCGCGGATCTGGAACATGAAGATGCCGAGAATCAGAATACCCACCAGCACATCGAGGCCGATACCTAGTTCGACGATCATCGGCATGCCGTTGGTCGCTGTAGCAGCCGCGAAAAACAGACCATTTTCCATCGACAGGAAGCCGATGACCTGCGGAATCGCCCTCGCCCGCGTAATCATCATCATGAACGACAGCAGCACGCATGCGAGCGCGATGCCGAGCGCGCCGCGGGCTACCGACGACGCAAGCTGACTGATCGGCGTCGCGACATTGAACGCGACAATGACGAGTGCGATGCCGATCAGCAGCGTAGTCGGAATGTTAATGAGCTGCTCGATATCGGCCCTCACGTTGAGTCGCTGGACGAGCCGGTAGAGAATCCACGGAATTACGCCGACCTTCAGCGCGAGCGTGAGCAAACCCGACACGATCAGTTGTATATCCGCAGTCACGTAGCCGAGCACGAAATTCGCGAACACCAGCGTAACGCCCTGCAGCGTGTAGAGGTGAATCAGCGACAGGACCCGGCGCTGGCTGAGCATCGCGAACGACAGCATCAGCAGAACCGCGGCGAGCAGATTGATGATCTGCGTGGCTAGCCCATGCATCATGCCCCCAGCAGAAAGTGGACGAGCATGCCTATCACGGCAAGCAGGAACGCCGTTGCGAGAAATTCCGGCACCCGGAAAATGCGCATCTTCGCGTTGACAGCCTCGATCGCCGCGAGCACCGCGCCGCCGACCAGCAGCTTGATGAAAAGCGCGGGAATGGCGAACAGCAGCGCACCTGGATTGCCAGCTTCGGCGATCCCCCAGGGCACGAACAGCGCCAGTCCGATGCACGAGTAGGTGAACAGCTTGAGGCTTGCCGCCCATTCCATCAACGCGAGGTGGCGACCGGAGTATTCGAGGATCAGCGCCTCGTGAATCATCGTCAGTTCAAGATGCGTGGCCGGGTTATCGACCGGCAACCGCGCGTTTTCGGCAAGCGATACCATTGTGAACGCGATGCCGGCGAACGCGAGGCTCGGATAGATCGCGAGCTGCTCATGGCTCAGCGTGCTGACGATTCGCGTAAGCAACGTCGAATGCGTAATCAGCGATGCGGAGAACAACACCATCAGCAGCGCCGGTTCCGCGAGAAAACCGACCAGCATCTCCCGGCGCGCGCCCAGCGTGCCGAACGCGGTGCCGACATCCACCGCGGCAAGCGATAGCGCGGCACGCGCAAGCGCAAACAGCCCGACCAGGGCAATCGCGTCGGCCGCTGGCGACAGCGGCAGATCGGTCGACAGCGTCGGCACGATCGCAGCCGCGAGCGTCATGCATGCCCAGACCACATAAGGTGCGCCGCGGAAGATCGGGCTCGCATGAACGGCGACGACCGACTCCTTGTTAAACAGCTTGTGCAGCGTGCGGTACGGCTGCCAGATGGACGGCGCGCGGCGGCTTTGCAGCCACGCCCGGCACATGTTGATCCAGCCTGTCAGCAAAGGCGCGGCGGACAGCGCCAGCACGACTTCGAGCACCTGGGAGAGCAGTCCGGATAGCGTCATCATCGGCTCACCAGCACCAGCAGGACGATGAGCACCAGGAAGCTGTACATCAGATAGATGGCAATGCGCCCCGTCTGCAGCAGTCCGGCCAGTGCGGCGACACGCCTGACCGCACGTTCGACCGGCGCGTATAGCAGTGTCCACGTCCGGTCGGTCGCGGCGACACGATAGACGGGTTGCGTATCGAACGGAGACGGCAGCTGCCGTTCTATCCTGAACAGCGGCGCGAAGATTTCGCGTATCGGCTGGCCGAACCCCTCCGCCGTATCCTGCATCCGCGCATTGACGAACGGATAGCCGCACGCCCACGGAATTGCCCTGCGTAGCCGTCCATGATAGAAGCGCCGCACCAGCACCCATGCGAGCGCGCAGCAACCGAGGAAGAAAAGCAGGAACACCAGCGGCATGTAGCTCGCACGCCCGGCGTTGACGGGCGCGAGCAGCAGCCAGCCGTTGTGCGCAACAGTCTGGCCGATTCCCGCGCCGATCAGCGCCTGCGTCACGCGATCGAGCACCACAGCGAACTGCACCGGTAACAGGCCGAGCAGCACGCACATCGCCGCGAACCATGCAAAGCCCATGCGCTCCCATGGACCCGCGTCGTGTGCAGCGGCAAGCTTCGCCTCGCGGGGCTGGCCGAGAAAGATGATTCCGAAGAACTTCACCATCGTATAACCGGCGAGCGCAGCAACCAGCGCGATCAGCGCAGCAACGAGCGGGACGATCATGTTCAGGAAGGAGTTGGGCAGCCCGGGCGTGAACAGGAAGCTTTGCAGCAACAGCCATTCGGACACGAAGCCGCTGAGCGGCGGCAGGCCCGCGCTCGATAGCGCGCCGAGCAGCGCCGCCCACGCGGTCCAGGGCATGAAACGGATCAGGCCACCGAGCCGGCCGAGATTGCGCTCGCCGGTAGCATGCAACACCGAGCCGGTCGCGACGAAAAGCAGGCTCTTGAAGGCAGCATGGCTGGCGACCTGATAGAGCAGCGCGGTGAGCGAGAGCGCTGCGAGCGCCGGCATGTCATACGCGCGGAACAGGATCGCAAGCCCCATACTGACGAACATCAGGCCGATATTGTCGATGGACGAATACGCGAGCAGCCGTTTCATGTCCGTCTGGATCGCGCTGAACACGGCGCCCGACAGTGCAGTAAAAAGGCCGAGCACGAGGATTGCAACACCCCACCACGCAATCTGCACATGCAGCAGGTCAAATACGCTGCGCAACACGCCGTAGATCCCGGCCTTCAGTACGAATCCACTCATCAGAGCCGACACCGGGGACGGCGCTGCCGGATGCGCCTGCGGTAACCACACATGCAGCGGGAAAATTCCTGCCTTTGCACCGAAGCCGAACAGCGCCAGCACAAAGGCCAACGATGCCCAGAACATGTCCAGGTGCTGCTGACGCATGCCGGAGAACGTGTAGTCGCCACTTTTCGCCTGCAACAACCCGAAACACAGCAGCAACGCGAGCGCCCCGACGTGCGATATCAGGAAGTACAGGTAAGCGGCGTGCCGTGTCTCAGGGACGCGATGGTTGCTCATCACAAGGAAGGCTGCGGTGAGCGACACCGTTTCCCATGCAACCATGAACAGATACGCATCGTCTGCGACGAGAACCATCGCAAGACTCGCAACGCATAGGTGATAGCCGAAGCACAGCAGCCCCGGCGGTGTGCCCTCGCCTTTGCGGAAATAGCCTGCCGAAAACGCGCTCACGCCTGCGGTGACCATCCCAAGCACGGCGAGAAAATAGGCAGAGAGTCCATCCAGCCTGACGTGAAACAGTAGCCCCGGAAGCCCGAGTGGCAGGACGGCTTCCTCGGGACCGCAGAAGACACCAGCCATGCCGAGCAGGCAGAGAAGCAGCCCGCACACCGCTCCCGCTGGAAACAGGACCCATGCGACAAACCCGGTCCGCCGCAAGCCCGCGAGCCCGAGGACAGCAAGGGTCAGCCAGCCCGCAACGACCAGCAACGCTCCCTGGAGTATGGATAGATGTGCCATCGCGCCCTGTTCTCTTTCCTCCACCTACCGGTCGCCGGGCGAGGCATGTGACGGTGCCTTTCCCACCAGGATGCATGTCGCATCCGGCGTGGCCTGCGGTTGCCCGGTGGTTACGGAATCATCGGCCCTACCCTGCAGGATCATGAAATTATCAGAACATGGTAATGCCGTTATCATCCTAGCAGCTTTATTCGCAGCAATCCATACACGGAATGAGCAGCTCCGATGGGCGAGAGGAGAGCACCCGGTGATGCGGGCACAGCCGATCATCACAATCGGGGGTCGCTCTCTTGCGGTATGCATAACGCACATACTATGATAATGTCGTTATCATTAACGCATATTCTGCAGATAACCGGTTGAAGCATGCGAATGAACGAATCTCCGGCGCTCAATAACGGGTATGCCTGCGCCTGGCAAGAGGGTCAACATGATTGATGTTTCTGTTCCCCTGATGTCGCACAACCATCTGTATCGCCACGTCCGTGACGTGATGGGTGCCCGCGGCCTGATCGTCGTCGGCATAGGCAAGGCTGGCGAACGCGGTTTCCAGATGCTGTACCGGTTTGCCGATGTCTGTGACCGCCTCGAGGCATGCGGCATCAATGTCATCTTCGTCTATCCGAAGGAATCGGTGCGTCATGTCTTCGACGCCACGTCGATACGCGGGGCACACTACCGGCAGAAAGAGTGCCTGTTCCTCGATGAAGGCGGCCGGTTCTTTCGCAGACCGCTCCCCGCAAAATCGCTGCGCGTGGTGCAGCTTGATAACGGGGTTCAGTCGATCGCGACAACCGACCTGGCGTTACTCGATGAGACCTGGGATGAACTGCTGCGTACTTTCTTTGCGAGCGTGATTGGACGATGCCTGCATTGATCTACGCAGAACACCGCCTCGTCGAATCAGCGGCCTCTGGCGCCCAGCGCGAAAGCGCTGCACCCCACATCGTTTCACCTGTGATCGACAAACCGCAACCGGATCTGCGTCATGCACGCTAGCAGACGCCTGAGAAGCAACCGGCGTCACGGTGACCAGGCGAACCATCAGGAAAAAGTGACGGCGCGCCGACCACTGGTTGTGGAAGGAAGCCGGACAGTATCACTTCTTTTCGATGCGCGCGGCGTGCAGAGCTGCATGCTCAAAGATGCGCCGTACGAGCTCGCTCTGGGGTACACGCGGACCATGATGGGCTTTCTGCTGTTCCAGCCGTATCCCCGTCGTATCTCGATCATAGGTCTGGGAGGTGGTTCGCTGGCGAAGTATTGTTATCGGTACCTGCCGGATACATCGATCGTTGCCGTCGAGATCAACGCTGAAGTGATTGCTCTGCGCGAGCGCTTCCGTGTGCCACGCGACGACGACCGTTTCCAGGTAGTTTGCGCCGACGGTGCGCACTATGTCACGCTCCCGGGTCGCCATCCTGATGTACTGCTGGTCGACGGCTTTCATGCCGCTGGTCTGCCAGCAGAGTTGCGCAGCACGTCCTTCTACCAGCAATGTCACCGCAGACTGGCCGATGACGGTGTGCTTGTGGTCAATCTGATGAGCGACGCCCCCTGTTTCCACCGCTGCGTAAGCTCGATCAGACAGGTGTTCGGCAATGCAGTAGCGCTTGCTCCAGCCGAAGACAGCATTGACAACGTAGCCGTCTTCGCGTGGAAGGAGTCGATTGCGCGGCCTACTCTTGACGCCATGCTTACGCGAGCCGATAGTCTTCAGCGCGCTCACACGCTGGACCTTCGGGAAACTGCGGTGCGACTCGAATACGGCATGCACATCGACTGGAATGCCCGCGCGACAGGCGCGGCACCGCGTAGCCGTTCGCCATCCAGCCGATAGCGTCGATTTTATGGTCGTCGTGAATCGACAATGTCGCCTCGAGGAAACAGGACATGACAGCAGTAACGACCGAAAACCGGATTGGCAGAGCCAGTGGCATTCTTTCCCATCCCGCCGACAGCCGACGCAATGTGCTCCAGAACGCAATGAGTCTGCCAGGCGTTAATGGCAAACCTCACTCTGGACACCCGTGACATGCAACTTCGAGTCGGTGTATTATAATTGGATTAACATACGCTGAAGAAGATGCTGCTGACATGGAAACGAAAACTGCCCGGTTGACGGTGCTGATCGATCCGGTGAAGAAAGAAGCGTTCGAGAAATTGTGTGCGTCACAGGATCTGACACCTTCCCAGGTGGTGCGACAACTGATCCGCGAGTATCTTGAGCAGCACGGCGTCACTTATCGGACACGAAGTACGGTCGGGCCGCACCCGCGCCGGAAGGGTACCTGACAACTCACACCGTCTGACTTCAGATAAAAATCAGATCAGATCGTAAGTATCTCGAACCAGTATCACGGAACGGCCAGCCTGGCAGTCCGTCAATTCTTTGGAATCGACTCTCCCGGGGTAGTCTGCTCAGCTTGGGGGAAATAGCTTGTGAGTCGTCTGGTCGTTGTTTCGAATCGCGTCGCCGATCCTCGTAAAGCCGCTGCCGGTGGACTTGCAGTAGCTGTCAAGGAAAGCCTGGAGCAGACAGGTGGACTCTGGTTCGGCTGGAGCGGAAACATCCATGACACCGAGTCCGGCCAGGGCACTCATGGAGAAGTCCGACTGCAAACGGTCGGCAACATCAAACTGGCCACCTGCGATCTCACGCAGGAAGATTACGCCGGATACTATCTTGGGTATGCGAACGATGTCCTGTGGCCCGTGTTTCACTACCGGCTCGATCTCGCAAACTTCGATATCCGGTTCACCGCAACTTACCGGCGTGTCAATCGCCAGTTTGCCAGCAGGTTGATGCCCCTGCTGCGGGCCGACGATCTCATCTGGGTTCACGACTACCATCTGATTCCGCTGGCCGCGGAGTTGCGTGCGATGGGATGCACAAACCGGATCGGCTTTTTTCTGCATATTCCAATGCCACCGCCTTTGATCATGGCAGCCATACCCGAGCATGAATGGCTCATGCGCTCGCTGTTTGCCTATGATCTTGTCGGCTTCCAGAGTCCCGCGGACGTCGCACATTTCACCAGCTACGTCGAATCGGAAGCCGGTGCCTCTCCCCTGCCAGACAACCGCCTTCTGGCGTTTAACCGGTCTGTGCGCGTCGGCGCGTTTCCGATCGGCATTGATGTGGACGGCTTTTCAGACCTTGCCACTGCGCAGGACGGTATCGAGATGTTCAACCGAATGCGTGAGGAGTACTCGAGACGCCGCCTCCTTCTCGGAGTCGACCGGCTCGATTACTCGAAGGGTCTACCGCAGCGGGTCAATGCGTTTCGAGAACTTCTCGCCCTCTACCCGGAGAACCGCAACAGCGCCACGCTTATTCAGATCGCTTCGCCAAGCCGCGAGGACGTGAGCGCATACAGCATTCTACGTTCGCAAATGGACAGTCTGTGTGGCGCAATCAACGGCGAGTATGGCGAACTCGACTGGATGCCGGTGCGCTACATCCATCGCAATGTCGCTCGCAAGCGGTTACCTGGCCTGTATCGCGCAAGCCGCGTTGCACTCGTTACCCCTTTGCGCGACGGCATGAATCTCGTAGCCAAGGAGTTTATCGCCGCGCAAGATCCGACCGACCCGGGTGTGCTGGTATTGTCCCGTTTTGCCGGCGCGGCTGAGCAATTGAAGGACGCGCTGCTGGTCAATCCGTACGACACACAAGGAACGGCTCACTCCATCCAGCGCGCGCTCACGATGCCGCTTGACGAGCGCATCAGGCGGCATAAGACACTGATGAGCCAGATACGCCAGTTCGATGTGCGTTGGTGGTCTTCCAGCTTCCTGGATGCACTTGCACAGACGGCAACGACCGACATGGCTTCCTAGACGCCGACCGGCAACGCATACTGTTTAAACCGGTGTTCGGCGGTCGTGGCACCAGCCCGCGCGGGAGATCATATGACGCTCCATCGGGCGCGGAAAAACTCTCAATGCATCACGCGAACCGCCGGGAAAGTGCCACCGGTCTGCTATTCACAGACCATCGACTGGGGCAATGCGAAGCGTAACTACTAGCGAGAAGACGCTTTCGCAGCCGCACGTAAAGCGAAACCCTGTGTAGGCCGCACTGCGCGGTCATGGAACCAGCCGTGGCATTGCGGGATTTTCTGGTGTGGCGTATCAAGGGGATTTTCCCGATTTGCATCACTGGGTGCTCTCCCGCAAGCGAGATGCCATTTCAGCAAGTCATCGATTTCGCATAAAGCAAGAACAATCAAATTGTGAAGCAGCATCAGGCGCCTGCCTATAAATAGGAATCAATTTATTTTTTTATTGAAAAACCCGTAATCGTCGACAAGAATTCCAGAGCGACAAGACAGCCCTCGACGAGGTCATGTCATGGCTTCAGGAAAAGCATCTATCGATTTCAGTCTAAAGCCGTGGCCATTTTCAATTGGCCGGAAGCTGCTTTTAGCATTAAAACTTTTGCTGATCTTCACGTTGTATTTTTTGCTATTTCCATAGCACATGCCGCAAATTGCTCATCGTCCGGCGGTGAATACAACAATAGCGGCGGCGCATGTACCGTGCCACCGGGACCTGGCGCCGGACGTATTACCGCAACGGGCAGCGGGGCAATTACCGCAAACGGCGTGACCGTCGATGTCCCGTTCGGCACTGCAGCCATCGCGCAGAATGGAGGGTCGATCCTGTTCGGCATCGACCCTGCGGCGGGCAACTCTAAAATCGTCGAGCGCTTCAGCGGAGCCGGCGGCCTGATCGGCCTGTTCGCAACCGGTGGGGGCAGCCAGATCTCGGCGACAGGACTGGTCGTCAACCTGCCCGGCAGCGGCAATATCATGGCCGAAGCCGCGAACGGCGCACTCATCGATCTGGAAAGCGGCACGTCGATCTCGATCCAGTCCGGTGGCGGCAGCCAGGTACTGCTCGCTACGGGCACCAGTAGCCGCATCACTGCGAACAACATTACGATCAGCGGCTCCACCGGAGGTGGTGACTTCGGCGTGCACAGCACGCTTGGTGCAAGCATCGCGTTGGCGGATAGCAGCGTTACCCTCAGTTCACCAGGCGGCGGCCTCACGGGCATACTCGCTGAAAACGGGAGTTCATTGACGGCAAGCGGCACGACGATCAACATCTCCGCGTCGGGCAACAACGTCGCGGTGAAATCGGCAAGCGGAAGCACCGTGCAGCTGAGCGGCGGCTCCGTCACGATGACGGGAACGAGCGGCGAAACAGCCCTCATGGCTCAGGGCGCGGCACTGAGTGCGAACGATGTCGCTATCGGCGTCACCGGCGGCCAGTCGTCCGCCGGGACGGTGCAAAACGGCGGCACGATGTCGATCAGCGGCGGCTCCGTGAGCGCGACGGGAAGCGGGTCAGTCGGCTTTTTCGTCAACGGTTCGGCTGGCGTGGCCAATTCGCTCACGCGCCAATACGACCGTGAGTTCAACGGCGGACTCCTTCCGCGTGCAAGGCGCGAATGCGAGCATCAGGTTGACTGGCACGACCGCCGTCGACAACAACGGTGTGCTGTTGAGCACGCAGGCGCCGTCGGTCACTACATTCGACGCGGGACAATCTACACTTAGCGGCGCGATCACGACGGGCGCGGGCAGCACGAACAACGTCACGCTGCATGACGGTTCTGTCTGGACGGTGACTGGCAATTCGTCGGCGACCACCCTCGTTAGCAACGCAAGCACGATCGTCTTTGCCGCGCCAACAGGCGACGTTACGCAGGCGGCCGGCTACAAGACAATCACGGCGGGCAGCTATAGCGGCACGAGCGCATTGATGCAGATCAACACGTACCTCGGCGGTGACGGTTCGCCGTCGGACCGTCTGATCGTCAATGGCGGCACCGCGACGGGCGCGACGACGCTCGTCGTCCACAACACGACCGGCCCCGGTGCGATGACACAAGCCGACGGAATTCAGGTTGTGCAGACCATCAATGGCGCGACGGGCGCTTCAGGCGCATTTTCGCTGCCGCAGCGGCTGCGCGCGGGCGCCTACTACTACGACCTCTTTCGCGGCAGCATCACCGGTGGCAGCCCCAACGACTGGTTTCTGCGGTCGGCTTTCGTTGCGCCACCTCCTCTGGTGGTGCCGCCCGGCACTGTCGAGCCGCCGGGGACGACACAGCCACCGGGTACGACAACGCCACCGGGCACGACGACACCGCCCAGCGAAACTATTCCGCCAGCCGAGGTCAAGCCCGGGCCGCCGTCGTTCGCGGAAGATCCGCCGCCTGCCGAGCTTGTGCCAGGTCAGCTCTACCCGATCGTCGGCCCTGAGCTCGCGACCTACGGTGTGATTCAACCGATCGCGCGACAAATGGGCGTCACGATGCTCGGCACGCTGCACGAGCGCATCGGCGACACGCTCACGAGTCAGAACGTCGCTGCCGATCGCGAAGGCTGGGTCGATTCCGCTTGGGGGCGCATCATTGCGCAACAGATCGACAACCGTTATCGCGCCTACGCCAATCCGGAAACAGGCGGCCAGTTGCTCGGCCTGCAAGCAGGACTCGATCTGTGGCGCGGCAGCTTATGGCCCGGCCATCGTGATGTCGCGGGTCTCTACTTCGCGTACGGCAACAGCAATGTCAGCGTCGATGGTCTCGTGACCAACGCCGCGGCCACCGCGTACGAAATGACACGTACGGGACGGCTCAATCTGAATGCATACTCGGGCGGCGCCTACTGGACGCATTACGGCCCCGGCGGCTGGTATCTCGATGCCGTGTTCCAGGGCACGGCTTACGACGGCGAAGCGACGACTCAAACCTCGACCTTGCCAGCGAACGGTCACGGCTTCATCACGTCCCTGGAGGGCGGCTACCCGATCCCGCTGCCGCTTGGGGCCAGCTTTATTCTCGAGCCACAAATGCAACTGATCTGGCAACGCGTCGATTTCAGCGCGCGAAGCGATGGCACGGAGCCCATCGATCCAGGCACGACGACCGGCCTGACCGGACGCATCGGCGTACGCGGTCAGTGGACCATCGAGCGCACCGACGGGGAGGTCTGGCAGCCGTATGCGCGTGCGAACCTCTGGCGTGATTGGGGTGGCGACGCGACTACGCTGTTTGGTAACGACGCTGTGCCGCTCGCGGAAGAAGCGACGCGGCTCGAGTTCGCTGGCGGCATAACCGCGAAAATCAGCCGGCGAATGAGTCTTTATGCGCAGGCCGGATATCAGTTCGCGCTTGGCGGCACGGACGGGGACGACGTCAGGGCATACAGGGTGATCTCGGCGTGCGTTACACGTGGTGACGTGGTTTCGGCGTGCACCGGCGACAAACATGAGAACAGTTGAATTAAAAGCATCGCGGTTTGCACTGTCCACTCTTCGGTGCGCCACTGACATGACGAGCACGTTCCGACCGAAAGCGGACGCTGTCGACCTGGGCTCGACTGCCCGTACATGCTAGCAAAACGGATATCCAGGACTTGGAGCGCAATGATTTGACTGCCGCCACAATTTCCATATTGCGACGCAGCAAAATATGTATAGACTGGAAAACGAGCCTTTATTCGCGCGCTTGCAGTTCTGATATGGAGCATGCGCCATGTCGATTTTCCAGCGTTCACATCACCCGGATTCCCTTGAATTGCACGTGTTTGAGCAGGCCGGAGGCTGGCATTGGGGCATCACCGTTCCGCGAGCGAGGGGATGCGGATTCAAACTGATTGCCTTCAGTGAGAAAACTTTTCCGGTCGAGGACGCCGCACGTGCTGATGGGAACCAAGCGATAGCAGAGCTTTCAGACGTCGACATACGCAGCTGATTCGCCAGTTACGCAGCTTGTCACGAACCGTCACGCAGACGGTGGCCGCCTTCGGAGGGCATTTCATTCGGATACTATCGACCTCGCTACTTTCCACCTCCTTCACTCGTCAGCGATGCATAAAGATGTCTCGTTCCGCTGCCGGGAATGCACGCGCAAGCAATACGCGTCGGGTCGCCTGCGACTCGCGACCGACCGTCTGATGCACGCCGATGCGGACGTTGAGAAGACGCTCGCTACTCGCTGGGTGAATGCATGGGCGAGTGCGGTGGGCAATATTCGCTTTTCCGCGCTCGTCGATGGCGCTTGGGGTACAAGCCCGCGCGGTGACCACTTGAAATCGCGACCAATGGAATTCTGAGGCATTTCGGAATCGCAACTTCGTGCGTCCACGTCGCTCTGGCTCGACAAGAGCAAATACACTTTGGAGAATTTTGATGAGCAAGAAAATGTCGTCCGCCAATGACAGCGACTCGAATGCAACAACGGTTCTGGCGTTGGTGGCGCTGACAATACAGGTCAAGGGACTCGTCCAGGACGGATCGCTAGATAGCCGCTTTGCCGCGAAACTCGTAAAGCGATTGAAGAAGGAGGCTGACATCGTCGCTGCAGGCGACAATGTGACGAAGGCTGGGAACAAGGAACTGAACAAAGCTTTCGACGCGGTCGACGCGGTGCTGCGCGACCATGATGCAGCATTGTTAGTCACGGCCAACGCAGCACTGCGCGAGACCGACAATACGACTGGTGGCAAGAAGTCGCAGCAACGACCAAAGGAGGGCTGACCTGACCACTGCATGTCGCAAGCATCCGACTTCCACAAACAGACACTGTCGCGGTTCGCTTTCAATTGTCCAGGCTCGATCAAGCGCTGCAGCGCCTACACAAATCGGACATTCGAGGCGACAGGACGAACATCGGTTATCGGCCGAATTCGGAAGGCAAAGTCGGTCGAGTGGTCACTACGACACATCAGTCTCGAGCTTCCGTAACCAACCCATATGGGACATCAATAACGACAATGTCTAACGGCCGTTTTGGACCAAGAGGCGGTCCCTCGACATCACTTGCCCCGCTTCCAAAGTCGATCAATGCTTCGCCGTGCGATTTCTACTGCTCCAGGCGATGAACGAGCCAAGCCCTGCGCATGTCCTATTCACGATGCAATGAAGGCAGACATGAGCTATCAGAAGGACAGCGCACAAGAAATTGTCGAGTTTCCAGGCGGGTAGTACGTGGGTCTGTTTTTCGGATCAGACGTCACACGCCGTCCTGTCCGGACAGCTTATGTTCAAGCAAACATCCTTCCTGCATGCGATGGCATTGCTCCAGTCCGCCTACGGACCGCTCGCGATTCTGGAGAGACTGTCCGGCCGACATCTTGTTCCGCGTGACTGATTGCCACCCATGTGCGCCGGTGTCGCCGTTGGCGGCGATGCCGAGCCTTCGCGCAGTCACGTTGAACGCCGGCGCCAGGCCTGCTCCGCGGGCGTCGGCGTTTTCAATCCCTAATGTCAGCCGTTCAGCGTGCGGCCTCCGTCGACCACGATTTCGGCGCCGAGCGTCCACGCTGATTCGTCCGCCGCGAGGTACACCACGGCTTTCGCGACTTCTTCCGGCCTCCCGAAGCGGCCGGTCGGAATGGTACGGACGATGTCCTGATTGACCTGCTCACGGTAGGCGTCGGGAATGCCGAGTTTGTCGTAGAGCGGCGTGTCGACCGGGCCGGGGCTGACCGCGTTGACGCGCACGCCGCGATCGAGCAGTTCGCTCGACAGCGTCTTCGAGAAGTTGAGCAAAGCCGCCTTGGTCGCCGCATAGACCGACGATCGGGCCGCACCTACGTGTGCATTGATCGATGTGTTGAGCACGACCGAAGCCGGCCTGGAGAAGACCGGCAACAGTGCCTGCATCAAAAAGTACGGCCCCTTGACGTTGACGGCGAACGAGCGCTCGAACATCTCTTCCGTCCATGCTTCGATCGGCTGCCAGACGGAGACGCCAGCATTCAGGAAGGCGACGTCGAGCTGGCCATAGTGCGCCTCGATGGTTTGCGCGAGCTGGTGCTGCCTGGTGACATCGCCCGAATCGGCTCGTAGCACGAGTACATCGGAACCCAGTTCGACCTGGGCGCTGGCAATCCTGTCCGGGTTGTTCCCGGTGATGACTACACGCGCGCCTTCGGCCAGAAACTGCTTTGCGGTTGCGAGGCCGATGCCGGTCGTGCCGCCGGTGATGAGTGTGCGTTTGCCTTGCAGGCGGGACATGGAAGTGCTCCTGAGTGAAATGAATGCCAGCGGCACGGTGGCGGCTGGCCAGTCCGAAGCATGGACCTATGTCAGTGAATCGATAAGACTGGGAATTGGCATATAATTCATGCCTCAATTGCATAGGTGTGGGGAGGCGGGATTTGGATCGGTTTCTGCAGATGACCTGCTTCGCCCGCGCGGTTGAAACGGGCAGCTTTTCCGCTGCGGCGCGCGACCTGGGTCTTGGGCAACCCAATGTGAGCCGGTACGTCGCTACGCTGGAAGAACATCTGCAGACGCGGCTCCTGCTGCGGACCACGCGCCGGCTCGCTCTGACGCCCGAGGGCGAGCGCTATTACGCGGAGGTCCGGCGGATACTCGATGCAGTCGCGGAATCGGAGTCCTCACTACGCGATGAAACAGAGCCCGCAGGGCTGCTGCGCGTCGCCTGTCCAACGGCATTGGCGCACGCGTTCGTGCTGCCGCTGGTGCCGGCTTTCCTCGCTCGCTACCCCGGCCTCACGCTCGATCTGCAGATCGGCGACCGGTACGTGAACCTTGTCGACGAGGGCGCCGAACTGGCCATCCGTATCGGGCATCTGGAGGACAGCACGCTGCGTGCGCGCCGCATCGGTAGGTTCGAACGAGTATCGTCAACTACGAGAGCGAGGCCATCGAGTTGCTGAAGGCAGGATATTTTTGAACGCTCACGGTCGGCTTTCTGCGTGGCGGACTGTGGGTCGAGCCGACGCTGCGTTACACGGCGCGCGACCTCGCAGGCATGGCCGCTAATGACGGCGACCCGGGCCCGGCCGCTTCCGGGCTGCGACGTTTCGGGCGCGACCTTCCACAACTACGTGACATACCCGGCGGCTGGGGACGCCTGTCGGAAAGTCAGAAAGATGCCTTTAAGCGCCGGATGCCGTTCTATCGCACAGGAATGCCTCAACCGACGGTGAACGGCTATTTGTTGGACGACAAGACGTACTCGGCCGGCAGCCGGGCACCGAACCGCGCAAGCGTGAGGGCCTATTGATGCAAACCAAACCTTCACTCGATGAGTTGTTTGAGCGTCGCCTGACGTTCCCGGATTTCGAGCCGCAGGAGCGGCTTGCGCGACTGGTCGGCCTTGACGACCACAAAGAGCGCCTGAGCAAGATCCTCGGTCTGCTGATGACCCCCGCAGGCCTCAAGGCTTGGGCCCAGAAGCATTACCCCAGCGCGGAGGGACTGCTTAATCACGTGCTCCGGCGTCCGCCGCTCGTAGTGTGGGCGGGCGATGTTGGTTCCGGCAAGACCGAGTTGGCCGAGACTATCGGGGACGCCGTCGCGCGACAGGAGAAGATCGAGATCACGCTGTACCCGCTGAGCCTCTCAAGTCGCGGCTAGGGGCGGGTCGGGGAAATGACGCAGCTCCTGTCCGCGGCCTTCGACTAACGGTCGAGGCAGCAACCAAGCTGAAGGGATCGACCGGCCGTTCGCGTGGGGCAATCGTTCTCCTCGTCGACGAAGCTGACGCGCTTGCTCAGTCGCGTGAATCGGCGCAGAACATGGCTCAGAGAAGCGCTCTCATTCTTACCTTGATATCCGGGTTTAGCGCTTCATGTGACTGCTCCAGCGCGTCGTCGAATCCATCAATCACCGAACGCTTCACAAAGATCGAGTCTGCCTGTACGGTGAAATCCGCCGTACTGACGTTTACGGTACGGTCCAGTCCATCGGAATCAGTGAACGCGATGCGAGCACTTTCGTAAGCCTGACTTCTAGCCTGAAAAAAACTTCTGAGCGTACTCACCCGTCGATTGTGTGCGACGTTTTCCGAGCTTTATCCCAAGCGTTTTTCGAACTTCACGAACAAACCCATGAGCATCAAGCGTCCCCTCCCTGTTGCTGTCCGTGATGAGTTCAATGGCCTTCAAACGTCCATCGCGTAGTGCGTCGACAAGAGAGTCAGAGGGATGGCCGTCGAATCTGAAGAAGAAGCGGCAACGATACGTCTTGGGGGCCCCATTTGCGTCCACTGAGCCGTCCGGATGAAGAAACCGGAACTCGTCCGGTCGTAAAAGCTCTACGTCGCGAAGTAACGCATTGAAGAAGCGCTGAATGAAGGTAATGGACAGTCCGGTGGCATTTTCGACCAGAGCTATCCTTGCATCGAGCGGGTCATCGGATGGTCTGATCAGTACATGGCTTGAGAAGTCTAGTCCTTCATTGCTCTCTCGCGCAGCGGCTCTCCATGTGTAATTTGCCGGATCGGAAAACTTCGGATCGGCAAGCCGTCTGTCGCACTTGTTGATCAGGATTTCATACGTTCCGTCGTCGGAAACGGAAAGGTCCTTGATGTAATAGACGTGCTCGTTGTTGTAAGTCTTCAGACGCGCCTCTGGCGGGATTAACGCTATGAGTTGCAGCGCAGTCGCTGTGGAAACGGTTGCTGGTGCCTCAAACGTTCGCGACGTGTCGGTAACCCGCAGGTCATAGAAGCTGACCGTCCTCTCGAATCTTTTCACTTTGTCCCCGTGCTGTTCGATTTTCCCACGGGCGAATAGTACGGCCTCAGTCAGCGGCTAGGCAATCCAGATTTGCCACGGATCAAATCATTATTTGTTGCGCATAAATCCCCGTAAAACCGGTCGAAATCTCGGTAAGTGTCGTTTTTTCGAGGCTATGCTTGTTGCCTGATGACGGTACGGTGTACATCGTGCTCTATCTCCTCTGCTTTCCATTTCCTGCCTTTCGACGGGCAGCACGATTCATCTGTGTCACGGCACGGCCAGGGTCGGTTCTCTCCTCGCGCTCGCGGTTGACGGTATCAGCCAGGAGATTGCGCTCCAGATTGAATACCTTTAGGTATTCGTCGCGACCGGTCCCGAGCGCCGCGTATTTCAGCGCATCGAGCATGATGAGGGCCCGTGTGTGCGGTGCCCAATCCGGCGTCGATAGGGTTGTACGCTCGATCTCGATGGTTCGCGACCTGAAGGTCCTAATCGAAAGCAGCAGGGATGCGATACGCTCGATGACGAAGACTTTCGCCGGAAGTCGCATGTCGCCGTACGGTACGTCTTCATTTAACATTGAGCCGAGTGCGCCCATATTTGCCTCGGCAATCGCAAATAACATCTCACACGCAGTCAGCCATTCGCGCCAGAATCGCGGCTTCGCTATTACGTAATTGCAGAACGCTACCTGTTCGGAGGACTGGACGAGCTGGTACGCGTTGCAAGCAGGGGCGATTGCGTTGCACGCCAATGCCAGCGCACTGGAAATGCCTGGATGATGATGGCTCGCCTGCTCGAAGACATTCAGGAAAATCGCATTCTGCTCAAAGAAGGGCGAGAAGATTACCACTTCGGTGTCGCCTGGCTGCTTCGCCAGATACGCGCACACGTCATCGGACGTGAGCTTCGTTTTCTCATTGAACTTCGGTGACAAAAAACCGTACCAGGCGTTGTCATCGAGCGCGTTGCTCAGCAGATACCTACGCATCGGCCAGTACTCGCGCCAGTCGGGACGCTGTGCCGTGTTGTCGAGAGGAATGAAGCCCGGATCGAGCGCGCGTCGACTCTCGTCGGAATAGAAAATCTGGTAGATGTAGTTCAGCATCGCGGACTTCCGCAGGACGGTACCGGTCATTCGGCGACCGTCGATTTGTAAATGCGCTCGACCTTGTTCTGCATCACGCGCGGACTAATCTTCGAGAGGCTCAGGTCGCCTCTGCAAAGACCACGTGAGCCTCGACAGGACAGACCTAGCCGCGCCTGAACAGGGTCTTCGTTGTCAGAGCCGGTTTCCGGCGAATGCATATCGGGCCGCATACGCGCCGTACATGACCCACAGAATCAGGGCGGTCATGTAGCTGTCGTTGTTCGCAAAACGGTTGGGTACCGGAAACACATCAATCAGCCTGCTCCGCACCGCGCCGCCGCGCTGCAGATGCGTCTGCACGATGATGCACGCGACGAAGCGCCGCCTAGAAGTAAAGGTGGCGACGCAAGCATGCGATTGCGCCGACGAGCGGGCAGATCAGCGCGAAGAGGAATGGCCATGAGAAACCTGTCTTTACACTGACCGTCGCGTCCCGCTTCTTGAAGATCACTTTCATGTTCGACTCCAGTACCGAACCTAGAATCAGCGCAGCGCGGCGTAAGCGTTCTGGCAATCATCGGTCATGCCACCGCCGAAGCCGAGCATGGTAACGATGGTCGCAATCGACTGCGCCACACCGCCCTTGAACTCGGGTGAAGCGCACCGCTCTGCGACCGCCAGCGCGCCGTCCCGCGTGATTGCCGCTCGCGGCTTATCGTCGAGCCCTTTTCAGCGGTTTCGAGTTGCTGTTTCCCTTCGGCTGCCTGTGTCGGCTGTGTCAGTCCCATCATCTGGACGTACGCAGCGCCGCAAACCTTCAGCGCCTTAACGTATTGAGCACACGCAGTTGGAATGCCTTGCGCATGTGCGCCCGGAAGTGTGAATGCAACCAGTGCGGCGGCGGCCACACCGGACAAAACCCCTGTCGATTTCTTACTCATGTTTTTACCCCGTTGTCTTTTCGGCCAGCACGGTCAGATGCGGCCGGTTCGAAATGCAGTGCGCGAAGATCACGCGGAAACCCTGGTCAGCCATGAACCGCTTCATTGCTTTAACCGAGAAGTGCCACAGATGGCCCGGCGGCCCGAAGAGCTTCCACTGCGGTCCGGCGCGAACCGCAGAGAAGTGGGTGACGCAGGGAACAACGAAATAGACGCGACCGCGGTCAGCCAGCACGCGACGGACTTCCTTCATGAATTCGTCCAGGTGCTGAACGTGTTCGAGCACGTGAAAGCCGACGATGAATTCCCAATGACCATCCGGATATCGCCGGTCGTGCAGACTGCTCGAAAAGACACGAAGCCCGCGCGCCCGAAAGTATGAAACGGGGGCTGTCGCGTAATCAATTCCTTCTAGGTCGAAGCGCGCGGTCGACTTCAGGGCTTTCAGAAGATGGCCCTCGCCGTATCCGATTTCCAGCAACCGCCGACGCCCACGTGCGTGACGCACGATGTTCCATGCATGCCACCAGTTCTCGATTCCCTTGCTGAATCGTCTGCTCAGGCGTTTTTGCGTAACCGGAACAAACACCCCTTCGTCGGAGTGGCCGGTCAAGTAGAAGTCCGCCAGTGCATGCTCGGAGGGAACGTTACGCACATAGACGAAAAGGCACGCCGGACACCGGTCGAGGTAATAGCTATTACGCTCGAAATACAATGCTCCCGTTGTTCCGCAGACCGGGCATTGCAGAAGCATGTAAGCATCCCCGTTGTGTTGCGCGCTCTCGACCGACTGCAGCACAGTGTATTCGTGCATTGATCGCATTTTATTTAGGATTACATATTTATTAATTCCAGCACGCACGGCATTAGTGCGATGCGGGAACACTAGCTTTTCGGCAGCCTGTCGCCGGATTCGAGCATCGTCAGGCAGCGGCAAAACACAGGTCCGCCTATGAGCCCGTTCGTGCGCAAAGCAATCAGCCGCTTCCGTCGAATGTGCTCGGCGTGCGTGCTGTCACCCATTACCTTCCACACCGAACAGATTAGTTTGCGGAAAACCGAGCGTCGGCAAACGAGGTAGGCGACGATTGTGAACGGTCCGGTACACGTACTGACGAAAAACCAAGCTGTGCGCGACAATCCAACGCGGTTCACCGCAAGTCGGCGCATGTCGTACACAATCGCCTGCCCTGTCACCATGGCTGTTAGCAGCCAGATCGCCATTACCGTCCGCATTCACCGAATATAACATATCTAGATTCTAGATTCTAGATATCGCATGAGTGCCCCCTAGAATCTGGCGCATGGCTCATCCACTTCACGACCCGCGAAACCAGCGCATTGCCGTGCTTCTGACCGAAATTCGGAGGCAGCGCGGACTTTTGCAGCTAGACCTTGCCGAGCGCCTAGGGCGGCCACAATCGTTCGTATCGCGATACGAAAGCGGCGGCAGACGACTGGACCTCACGGAAGTTATGGACGTACTGAAAGCGCTCGAATTCGACGTGCACGAATTCATCGACCAGCTTGAGTCGTCGGGACCGCCTCAAGTGCTTCCGCGTTGAAGCAGTTTGGATCAGGCGGAGCTCTCCATTGGATCATGTTGCGCCGGCCCTTCTTGCCGGTAAGGGCAACCGCCGAACAAGTGTCGACCCAATTGTAAGTCGAAACAGGTGTTCAGATTTGCGTGTTATGCGAGCCGCAACTGGGTGCGCCGTGGATTCGAGCGGGTTCTAGGAAGAACGGGCGGCAATCATGCAGTACGACGGTGGGATACACCACGATGTTGAGTTTGCTGCGGTGTGTTTAACGCGCATGTACCGCGAACGCACCGGAACTACCGAACCCGAAGGCGGCGACTTCCTCACATTCCGTCGCGCGGTTAAGTGCAGCAAAGTCAGCCGCTCTCGCCCGGAGGCGATGATACGCAAAAGAAAGCAATCTTATCGATCGCACCGCTGGCGCATCTGATTCTGCTATCTGTCGTCGGCAAGTCGCACAATCCCAAGCTGGAGTCTAAAATCCGGCGGCAGATAGGAATGGGTGGCACGCCGCACTCGCATCACACGCCTACGACCTGATCTGACTGCGACTGTCATATCAAGCCCGGACCTTTACAAATCAGCCCTTCTCGTGTGCAGGCGAGGCGCACCGCATCACCGCGCTCAAAGAGGCCCAGCTATTCGAAAAGAGTAGCTGGCTTTTTGTTTTGTTGCCGAAATACAACGGTTATTATAAATAATAAAATGATGTGAAAAATTTCAAACATCTGATTCTAAAGAAAGTACATTTAATTAGACCAAAAATTATTTGAAAGCGCTCCCTACTACCTATAACCTTTCCTTATTCAATTCAACAATTACTACGAATGACGAAAGACAACAAAAATACAGACTTCGAAAGCGACGCTTCGACCAACAAAGCGCTTTCCTTACAGGAAGCCGCCACCCTGCTTGGCGTAAGTTACGCGACGCTCTTCGCCCATAAGACGGAAATGGGCTTTTTCCGGATTGGCAAGCAATGGCGAATCTGGCCTGAAAAACTGAAGACCACAACAGAGTATAATTCGTGCCGACCGGCGCGGACGGGACCGAAGGAGAAGAAATGCCACTCCGTAAGCGCAACGGCTCGGACATTTGGCACGTTGACATCCGCGCGCCAGGTGGCGAGCGAATTAGACAATCTACTGGCACGACCAACAAAAAGGAGGCTGAAGAGTATCACGACAGATTGAAAGCTGAATTGTGGCGCGTTTCGAAACTTGGTGAAAGACCGAAACGTACATGGGATGAAGCCGCATTACGGATGTTGAGAGAATCAACGCACCTTAGTTCGCGTGTGAATCTTGAAATCCATATTCGGCATTTCCGGCAGTTTTTTACCGGTCGCTTGCTCGAGTCGATTACTCGTGACGAGATTTACGAAGCACTGCCCCAATTGAGCGCGCGCGCGAAACAGCCTAAACCGCTGGCCGTCAAAACGAAGAACTTGTATCTCGGCACCATGAGGCACTTATTCAATCTCGCGCTCAAATGGGAATGGATCGACCGCGCTCCGATTCTTGAGGAAACACGGGTAGCAAACAAGCGCGTCCGCTGGATTACGCGTGAGGAAGCGCAAAGGCTGATTGCGGCAATCAATACCGAATGGCTACGCGACGTTGCAACACTCGGTTTTGCAACCGGATTGCGACGGGCGAATCTGCTCGGGCTTGAATGGTCGCAGGTTGACCTAGTGAAGCGGCGCGCGTGGGTTCATCCGGATCAAGCGAAGGCCCGCAAAGCCATCGGCGTGCCGTTGAATGAAGACGCTGTAGCCGTCATTCGGCGCTGGATCGGAAGGCACCCTACGCACGTTTTCTCGCGGCGCGGCAAAGTCATTCCGGATGTGACCAGTGAGCAATGGCAGAACCAGTGCAAACGTGCAGCTATCGAGAATTTCCGGTTCCACGATATCCGGCACACTTGGGCAAGCTGGCACGTCCAGGCAGGCACGCCGCTGAATCGGTTGATGGAGTTGGGTGGGTGGACAAAATATGAGCACGTGCTGCGCTACGCTCACCTTGCGCCGGACCATCTGGCACAGCACGCGGAAGCGGTCACAATCTGGTCACAGCAGGAAGTAAAAGCGCCGCAAACCCTTGTGGCGTATGGATCTCAGGGAAGGTATTTAAAGTAGCCTACCTGAAATACCGCGATGAGCGGATCAATCGAATCGAGGAAAGGTTCGGTCGACGAGGTTTTGCTGCCGTGATGCGGCACGAGCAGGATCTGCGCGCGCAGCGCGTCGCGCGCCCGCGTGAGCAAGGTCCGCTCGACCGGCGCTTCGATGTCCGCGGCAAGGAGCGCGGTCAATGCGGTACGCGGCGGCGCGCCGGGGTCGGCAGTCGCGCGTGCGGCGGTGCTCACACGCAATACGCAACAGTGCGCGTTGGGCTTGCCACGCAACGGACCCGCATCGGGCCATAGCATCGCAAAGTCGACGCCATCCCACTGCCAATGCTGACCGGCCGCGCACGGCACGCCCAGCGCGCCCGTGGCTCGCGCGCGTTGCCACAACGCGTGATCCGGCGGCAAGGCGGCCAGCAACTGACGCACTTCGACGCCATCGAGCACCGCTGCGGCGCCGCCCGAGTGATCGGAATCGGCGTGGCTGATCACCAGCGTATCGAGCGCGTGCACGCCCGCCGCCTGCAGATACGGCACGACCACCCGCTCGCCCGCGTGCGTCGATTCCGGACCGGGTCCCGCATCGAACAGCAACACGTGATGCGCGGTCTCGACGACGATCGCCGAGCCCTGGCCGATGTCGAGCGCGGTCAGGCGGAGCGCGCCGTGCGGCGGCCCGGACGGCGGCGGCACGAGCAACGGCAGCCACGCGAGCGGCGCCGCCCAGCGCAG
>NZ_CADIKF010000061.1 GCF_902859875.1 Paraburkholderia solisilvae
GCCGCTGCCGCGCGGCGCGAGCACCGTGCGGCTGCCGTCGTCGCGCGATTGGGGCGCCGCGGCCGTATCGAACGACTGGACCGCGTCCGCGCCGCCGCCTCCGTTGCCGGGCATGACAAACACGAACCGCCCCACGGCTGCCGCCGGCGCCGCTGGCAGTTCAGACACGGCCGGCACCACCGGCACTTCGGGCGCCGCCAGCACTTCCAGCACGGCCAGCGCCCCCAGTCCGGCAAGCACTAGCGGCAACAGCGTGGATGCGCAGGAACGCGCGATTCTCGAGTCGGGGTGGAAGCACGCAGCACCGTCGGGAACCGCACATTAAACATTCGGATACCAAACGATGTAGACGTCCGCTGAAAATCGACACCAAAAATGGAGAGAGACCATGCTGAAAGCGATTCTGACGGGGCTCGCGGGACTGATCGCGCTGCTCTTCGTGACACTTGCCGCCGCGGCCAACGCGCACTACAAGATCGTGACCGGCCCGGAACGCGGCACCTACATCCAGATTGGCAACGACCTGTCGAAATGGGTCGCGCAGCCGGCTGGCATCGACCTCGACGTGATTCCGTCGAAAGGCTCGGCGGAGAACGTGCAGCGCATGCGCTTCGAGCCGGGCGTGAAACTCGCGCTGGTGCAGTCCGACGTGTATCAGGCGTATGTCGATATGGCCAATTCCGGCAACGAGGATGCCGGCACGACGATTCGTCCGCTGCGGCTCATCATGCCGCTCTACGACGAGGAGATCTACTTCGTGGTGCGCAACGACTCGCCGATGAAGACGATCAACGAAATCAAGGACAAGGTGATCAGCGTCGGCCTGATCGGCAGCGGCACCGCGCAATCGGCGACCACGCTCTACCGGTTGATGTTCGGTCAGCCGATTCCCGAGCAGAATGCGCAGCATCTGAGCAACGAGGATGCACTCGCCGCGCTGATCGTGAAGAAGATCGATGTCGCGATTATCGTGGCCGGCCAGCCCGCGAAGCTTTTCACCGAAATGAACCCGGATCTGCTGCAACAGATCCGCTTCCTGCGCGTCGATCCCAACGCCCCCGAAACCGCGCGCGCGAAACAGACCTATTTTCCCGCGACGATACGCGTCTCGAGCTACCCGAACTGGCTGAAGGAAGACGTGCCGACCTGGACCGTCAAGGCGTTTCTTGTCACCTATGACTACAACCTGCGCGACACGGTCGGCAACCTGAACCGCTTTGCCGATTCGCTATGCGACAACTTCGACAACCTGCAGGAGCATGGTCACCCGAAGTGGAAACAGGTGAAACTCGAATTGCCCGCGCTCGGCAAGGGCTGGCAATACTATCCGCCAGTGGAGAAGCACTTGAAGGCCTGTCTCGCGCACCGCGCCGCGACCCAGGCAGCCGGTGCAGCCGGCACGGAGCGCGCAGCGGCGGCCACGACGCAAAAAGTAAACCGGCGGCCCTGCTCGGAACAGGAGCGCTTGCTGCTGTTGTGCGGAAAGTAATCGGTTCGTCAGCTGAGCGCCGGAGAACGGTGGGCGCCGTGTATCGGCCGGCGCTCACTCAATCGCACGATTGATGCACTCGATATGCCGCATATAAACGTCACAAATACATCGATTTCCGGTCAGCATTAGTTCTTAACGCGCAATGCATTGTTGCGTTTGCGGATTCTTCGTTCCCTTCCGTCAATCGACTCCGTTCGAGCCGCACAACAGTCGAGAAGTGTTCTGTAAGTAACATTTCGGAACGCTGAAGCCGGATTACCTTACTTCCGGCGTTTTCACGACTTTTCGACCCATTCTGCCTCTGTTTTAGCGACGTTGTTTCGCATAACGCGTCGTGCAATTTTATAAAAGCGTGCAATAGAAAGCCTTTACAGCGTCGATTTTTTCATTAAGCTTTCTTGTCCAGTCCGCATGATGCCTGTTGTGCCGACTGTACGAAACACGCCGTAAACAAAACCTACCGTCATAAGTTCACTCATAGCGACTAGAATCGCCGGATGCATCATTGAGCGTTCGTTATCCGGGAAAGCTCAGCCTTCACTTTCCCGTTCGTCTTATTTCACTTGCCGATCGATTCCTTGACAGGAAGCTGCGTGAAAATTGTGTCGCTGTTCGTCCCGCCATTCACACCGTTCGCATCACCCGAGCCGTCCGCCCACGCGCGGCGCGGTCTACCGCCGTCGCGGCCACGGCGTCTGTTCCAGCATAGCGTCGCGCTTGCGGCCATGCTGTGCCTGACCGCCTGCGCGGTAGGCCCAGACTACCGCACGCCGTCAACCGAGGTTCCGCAGAACTTCAAGGAAGGCGCCAACTGGCAGCGTGCGCAGGCCAACCCGCAGGCATCGCTTGCCAGCGACTGGTGGCAGATGTATCACGACGACAAGCTCACCGAGCTGGTCGAGCAATCGCAGAAGGCAAACCAGTCGATTGCCGCGGCTGAGGCTGCGTACCGCACGGCGCTTGCGATCGTGCAGGCAAACCAGGCGCAGCTCTTCCCGATGATCTCCGCGGATCTGTCCGCGACGCGCAGCCGCACGCCAGCGGGCGGGGCGGCGTCGGGCTCGGCCACCGGCTCGCTCACGCCGGGCATCTCGAACAACTTCATCGCGGGCGTGTCGGCAAGCTGGGAGCTCGACCTGTGGGGTGCGATCCGGCGCCAGGTCGAATCCGCGAAAAGCACCGCACAGGCAACCGACGCGCAATTGGCCGGTCAGCGGCTGTCGATTGCGGCAAGCGTCGCAATCGACTATTTCGAACTGCGCCAGGCCGACATCGACATCCAGTTGCTCGAGCAACAGAAAGACATCAACAGCCGCATTCTCTATATGACGCAGGAGGCCTACCGGCAAGGCCAGGCGTCCAACGACCAGGTGCTCGTCGCGCAGGACAACCTCGAAAACTCGATCGCCGATCTGCAGACCACGCAGATCGCGCGCGAGCAGGACGAGCACGCGATCGCCGTGCTGCTCGGCGTGCCGCCGGCGAATTTCTCGATCGCGCCGGACCTGACCTACTCGTTCGCGATCCCGGAAGTGCCGCTCGGCGTGCCGTCGGAACTGCTCCAGCGCCGCTACGACGTGGTGGCCGCCGAACGCACGGCAGCGTCGGCCAACGCACTGATCGGTGTCGCCGAAGCGGCCTTCTTCCCGACCGTGACGCTGTCGGCAAGCGGCGGCTTCCAGCACAACACGTTCGCCAATCTGTTCTCGCTGCCCAACCGCTTCTGGACGCTCGGCCCCGATCTCGCGCAGACCATTTTCGACGGCGGCGCACGCACCGCCGCGGTGCGCGAAGCCCGCGCGACGTACGACCAGGACGTCGCGACCTATCGCAACACCGTGCTCACCGCGTTCCAGACCGTCGAA
Organism: Paraburkholderia solisilvae; assembly: GCF_902859875.1. Lineage (GTDB taxonomy): Bacteria > Pseudomonadota > Gammaproteobacteria > Burkholderiales > Burkholderiaceae > Paraburkholderia > Paraburkholderia solisilvae. The sequence goes on from NZ_CADIKF010000061.1 coordinate 3,358, forward strand.
GACAGCCTGTCGTCGGTGAATCACCTGCGCCAGCAGACGCAGTCATTCGCGGATATCCTCCAACGCAACCAACAGCTGTTCGCCAGCTCGAACGCGCAGTTCGACGCCGGCGCGGCCAGCCAGCAGGACGTGCTCACGCAACAGCTGACGCTGCTGCTCGCCCAGCAGAACCTGAATGACACGCAAGGGCTGCTCGCGCAGAGCAGCGTCGCGCTGATCAGGAATCTCGGCGGGGGTTGGGACTATAAGGACATGCAGACCGCTTCGGACAACAGCGCGCCTTCCCGCGCGCCGGCCGGCGAGCCGACGTCGAACCAGCCGACGTCGACGCCGACGCCGCCGCCCCGCTGATCCGCGCCGGACCTGCATGGTTGAACCCCCGCTACTCGCCGCTGCGGTACGGCGCGCCTCGTTGAACAGGCGCCGCGCCGCATGCTGCGAAGTGTCGTCATCATTGCCGTCAAGCAAGAATGGAGTCTTCATGAAGTCATTCCCGCTACGCGGGCCTTTGCTGTGCCTTTTTCTCCTGGGCCTCGCCGCTTGCAGCAAGCACAAGCCAGCCGCACCGCCGCCGCCCAAGGTCGCGGTGGTGACGGTGCACAAGCAGGACGTGCCCCTCACGAGGCAACAGGTCGGCAGGCTTTCGCCCTACTACAGCGCCAACGTAACGGCACGCGTGTCCGGCCTGCTGCTCAAGCGCGTCTATAAGGAAGGCACACAGGTCCGCGAAGGACAGTTGCTGTTCCAGATCGACCCGACGTTCTACAAGGCGCAGCTCGACAACGATCTCGCGCTGCTCGCGCAGGATCAGGCGACCTACGTCAACGACCACATCACCGCGGTGCGCAACCGCAAGCTGCTGCCGGTCGGCTCGGTGTCGCAACAGACGGTCGACAACTCGGATGCCGCCGAACGCAGCGCCGCCGCGAAGGTGAAGGCGGACCAGGCGGTGGTCGAAAGCGCGCGCATCAATCTCGACTACACGCGCGTGACGTCGCCGATCTCCGGCATTGCCGGGCAGCAGCTCGTCACCGCGGGCGCGGTGGTCGGCAGCAGCAACAGCGACACCGGCGCGTCGGGCACGCTGCTCACGACGGTCCAGCAGATCGATCCGTCGTATGTGAACTTCACGATCAGCGCGGCCGATCTCGTCACGCTGCGCCAGGCGCAGACCAAGGGCTCGGTCGCGCTGTCTCAGCAGAACAGGATGACTGTCGAAGTCACCCTGCCCGATGGCAGCCAGTACGACCAGCTCGGCACGCTCGACTTCACCGACGTCACCGTCAACGCAACGACGGGCGCCGTGAATCTGCGCGCGCTCGTCGCCAATCCGCATCAGGTGCTGTTGCCCGGCATGTACGTGAATCTGACCATCAATCTCGGCCAGCAGAACGACGTGATCCTCGTGCCGCAGCAGGCGCTGCTGCGCGATACGGTCGGCTCGTACATGTACGTCGCCGGCGCCGACAACAAGGTCGTGCGCAAGGATGTCGAGACCGCGTACCAGTACAAGAACAGCTGGATCATCACCAACGGCCTCGCCGACGGCGACCGCGTGCTGATGACCGGCTTGCTGAGCGTCCATGAAGGGCAACCGGTGGAACCGGTCGCATGGCAGCCGCCAGCGGCCGCTCCGTCGGCCTCGGGCGCCGCGGCAGCAAACGCGCCGGCGGGGGCCTCGGGCGCCCCGGCGCAATCGGGAGCGGCGGCGTCCGCGCCCGCGGCAGTGGCGAGCGCGGCTAGCCGCGCGCAATAGGAGTTTCCGGCATGCCGAGTTTTTTTATCAAACGCCCGATCTTCGCGTGGGTCGTCGCCATTCTGATTTCGCTGTTCGGATATCTGTCGATGCGCTCGATGGGCATCGACTCGTATCCCGACATCGCGCCGCCGCAGGTGACGATCACGTCCACCTATCCGGGCGCGAGCGCGGAGACGATGGAAACGACCGTCACGCAGGTGATCGAGCAGCAGCTCACCGGCATCGATAACCTGCTGTACTTCAGCTCGAAATCGAGCTCGAACGGCCAGTCGGTGATCACCATGACGTTCGCCACCGGCACCAATCCGGATATCGCGCAGGTGCAGGTGCAGAACAAGGTGACGCTCGCGCAGCCGCTCTTGCCCACGCCGGTCGTGCAGCAAGGCGTGGTGGTCGCGAAGTCGAGCCCGGACATTCTGCTGTTCCTCGCGCTGCGCTCGACGAACCCGTCGATCGACGCCGGCCGCCTGTCCGATATTCTCGCGTCGGACATCCAGCCGACCATCGGCCGGATCAACGGCGTCGGCAATACGACGCTGCTCGGCTCCGAATACGCGATGCGCATCTGGATCGACCCGGACAAGCTGCAGTCGTACGGCCTGTCGACCACCCAGGTGGAGAGCGCGATCAGCGCACAGAACGCGCAGTTCGCCGCGGGCTCGCTCGGCGCGGATCCGGCCGTGCACGGCCAGACGTTTACCGCGACCATCTCCGGCGATTCGCTGTTCTCGACGCGCAGGCAGTTCGAGGACATCATCATCGCGTCGAACAGCAACGGCACCACGGTGAAGCTGAGCGACGTCGCGCGCATTTCGTTCGGCGCGCAGACCTACGGCACGTCGCCGGTCTGGGACGGCAAGCCGGCCGCCGGCCTCGCGGTGTATCTGCTGCCGGGTGCGAACGCGCTGCAGGTCGCGAATCTGGTGAAGTCGACCATGGGGTCGCTGTCGAAAGACTTGCCCAACGGCGTCACGTGGGCCATTCCGTACGACACGACGCCGTTCATTACCGCGTCGATCGCGGACGTCGTGCATACGCTCGCCGAGGCGATCATCCTCGTGTTCCTCGTGATGCTGCTGTTCCTGCAGAACTTCCGCGCGACGATCATTCCAACCCTCGTGATTCCGGTCGCGCTGCTCGGCACCTTTATCGGTCTGTCGGCGCTGCACTACACGCTCAATCAGCTGACGCTGTTCGGCATGGTGCTCGCCATCGGCATTGTGGTGGACGATGCGATCGTCGTGATCGAGAACGTCGAGCGCATCATGACGGAGGACAAGACCGACCCGCAGACCGCGACGATCAAGGCGATGAAGCAGATCACCGGCGCCATCGTCGCGATTACGGTGGTGCTGTCGGCGGTGTTCGTGCCGTCCGCGCTGCAGCCTGGCGCGACCGGCATCATCTATGCGCAGTTCGCGCTGACCATCGCGGTCTCGATGATCTTCTCGGCATTCCTTGCGATGTCGTTCACGCCGTCGCTGTGCGCGGCGATCCTCAAGCAGGAAAGCCATGTGACCAAGAACGCGTTCTTCCGCGCGTTCGACCGCGGCTTCATGTGGATGACGCGCCACTACGTGTCGCACGTCGGCCACTCCGCACGCCGCGCGCCGCGCTGGATGATCCTGTTCGTGCTGGTGACGGTGCTGGCCGGCTTCCTGTACACAAAGCTGCCGACCGGCTTCGTGCCGGATGAGGATCAGGGCTTTATCCTCGCGCTGATCAACCTGCCGTCGGGCGCGACGATCGAACGCACCAACCAGGTGATGACCGAGGTGCGCGAAACGCTGCTGAAGAGCCCGGTCAGCAAGGACATCTCGAGCATCTTCCAGCCGGAAGGCTTCAGCTTCGTCGGCACCAGCGAAAACGTCGGTATGGCGTTCATCAAGCTGACCGACTGGGACAAGCGCTCGAAGACCGCGATGCAGCTGATTCCGGAGGTGAACCAGATCCTGCACAGCGTGCCGGACGCGCAGATCTTCGCGACCAATCTGCCGACCATTCGGGGCTTGAGCCAGTTCGGCGGTATCGACATGTACCTGCAGGCCCGTGAAGGCCAGTCGCGGCCGGAACTCGATGCGGCCACCGGAACGTTGCTCGCGAATGCGACGAAGAGCCCGGTGCTGTTCGGCATCCGGCCGAACTCGCTGCCGACCGCACCGCAGCTGAACATCGCAGTGGATCGCGTGCAGGCCGAAGCGATGGGGCTGTCGCTCTCCGACGTCTACTCGACGATCCAGATGCAACTGGCGCCGTTCTTTATCAACCAGTTCACCTACGGCGGGCGCGTCAAGCGCGTGTACATCCAGGCCGATGCGCCATTCCGGATGAGCCTCGATGCATTCCAGCATCTGTACACGCCGACCAAGGTGACGGGCGCCAACAACGGCATCGTGACGGCAACGAGTTCGGGCACGAGCAGTAGTGCCTCCGCCGGCGTCGGCAGCACGACGTCGTCGAGCTCGACCCCGACCGCGACGAACAGCAGCGGCTATCTGACGCAAGTCGACCCGTCCGCGGGAAACAACACGATCGCGCCGTACAACATGGTGCCGCTGTCGAGCGTCGTGAAGGCGAACTGGGGTATCGGTCCGCTCGTGCTGCCGCGCTACAACGGCTATTCCGCGATCGAAATCGTCGGTAACTCGGCTGCCGGTTATTCGACGGGTCAGGCCATCAACACGCTGCAGAACATCGTCGATACCAAGCTGCCGAACGGCTTCGCGGCCGACTGGACCGGTCAGTCGTATCAGGAGCTGCTCGCCGGCAGTTCGGCGACCGTGCTGCTGGGTCTGTCGGTGCTCGTCGTGTTCCTGTGTCTCGCGGCGCTGTACGAAAGCTGGTCGATTCCGGTCGCGGTGCTGCTGGTGGTGCCGCTCGGCATGCTCGGGATGCTCGCGTTCTGCCTGTGGTTTGGCGTGCCGAACGACATCTACTTCAAGATCGGTCTCGTTACCGTGGTCGGTCTCGCCGCGAAGAACGCGATTCTGATCGTCGAATTTGCGGTCGAAGGGCAGGCACGCGGCATGACGCTGTATGACGCGGTGGTCGAGGCGGGCCGCTTGCGTCTGCGCCCCATTCTGATGACGTCGATGGCGTTCATTCTCGGGGTGGCGCCGCTGGTGCTGTCGACCGGCGCGGGCGCGGCCTCGCGTCACGAGATCGGCACGGGCGTGATTGGCGGGATGCTGTTCGCGACCTTCTTCGGGCTGATGCTGATTCCGGTGTTCTACGTGGTCGTGCGGCGGCTGCTCGGCGACAAGCTCGATGAACCGTCGAAGAAAATCCACCATCACGGCGGCAACGATCCGCAGGAAGCCAACGTATAACGGCGATGAGGCGCACCCGCGAAGACGCGCTGAAAACGCGCGATCAGATTCTCGATGCGGCGGAAGTAACGTTCTTCGAGCACGGCTTCTCGCATACGTCGCTTGCGCAGATCGCCGGGCACGCGGGACTCACGCGCGGCGCCATTTACGGACACTTCAAGAACAAGTGTGAAGTGTTCAACGCGATGGCCGAGCGCGTGAAGCTGCCGATGGAGATGCTGGTCACCGCGACCTTCGACCCGCGTGAAGCGGATCCGCTCGGGCGGATCCGCGACCTTTTCATGTTCTGTCTGGCCAAAGCGGCGATTGAGCCGCATAGCCGGCGCGTATTCGAAGTGCTGTTTACGAAGTGCGAGTACACGCAGGACATGGCGCCGGTGCTCGAGCGGCAGCGCATCGCCGCACGCGATGGCCGCTCGCGGATGGAGCTGGGCTTGCGCAATGCCATCGACAAGGGTCAGTTGCCGCGCGAACTGGACACTGCGCGTGCGGCAGGCGTGATGCAGATGTTCCTCGGCGGCGTGCTGCGCCACTGGCTGCTCGACTACGGCTCGGTCGACTTGCCGCGCGACGCGAAGCTGCTTGCCGATGCGTGTATCGGCATGCTGAAAAATTCGCCGGCCCTGAAACGTCAGGAAATGCCGGCGGAATGACGCCGCACCGGCAGCGTACTCGACGCGATAGCAGATAAGTGCCGGGTTGCGATACCGATATATCGGTGCGCCGAGATAGCAAACGAAACAAAATTATTTGTCAGCGTCGCAGCCCGTTCCTTAGGATGCCGTCATGTTCAACTCACATGACCCGCGCATCCCATGAAGCACAAAAAATTCACCGCTGTCGTTCTGGCTTCCCTGCTGCTCGGCTTCAGCGTCGCGACCCTGCAGTTCGCGCAGGCGGCTCAAAAGACACTGCACATCGGCATCATGTCCGGCGAAGACGAGGACGTCTGGCGAGTCGTCGCGGCCAATGCGGCCAAACACGGCCTCGCGATCAAGGTCACGACGTTCTCGGACTATACGCAGCCGAACGAGGCGCTGTCCGTGCACGATCTCGATGCGAACTCGTTCCAGCACAAGCCGTATCTCGATGCGCAGATCAAGGCGCGCGGCTACCGCATCGTGCCGGTCGGCTTCACGTATGTGCAGCCAATCGGTCTTTATTCGCGCAAGGTCAAATCGGTCGCCGCGCTGCGCGACGGCGCGACGATCGGCGTGCCGAACGATCCGAGCAATGAAGGCCGATCGCTGTTGCTATTGCAGGCGCAAGGGCTGATCGCGCTGCGCGCCGACGTCGGCCTGCTGCCGACCGCACGCGATATCGCGAAAAATCCGAAGCATATTCAGATCAAGGAACTGGACGCGGGCATCGTCGGGCGCGCGATCGACGATCTCGATGCGGCGGTCGTCAACACCGACTGGGCGATCAAGGCCGGCATCCGGATTCCCGATGAACGGATCGCCCAAGAAAAGGTGAACGGCAATCCGTATCGGAACTTCATTGCGGTCAACGAGAAGGATGTGAACGCGGGCTGGGTGCGCGACCTCGTGGAAAGCTATCAGCAACCGAATGTCGCGGCGGAGATTCTGAGCGTTTATCACGGGGCGACGCTGCCTGCGTGGAATGGGCCCGCGAATTGATCCGAGCAGCGATCCGCGCATTGATCCGCTGATATCCGCGTGTAAGAGCGCGACGTAAAAGCGTCGACATGAAAACGCGACGCCGAAGCGCCCCGTGGCAGCGCGGCGCCTCGCAGAGGGCGCCGCAACATACGGCCACGCCTGAGGCAGGCTATTTTGGCGCGCTTCAATTTGCGTGACCGATCGGGCATAGTGAGGGCTGCAAGCGCCCTGCCCTCAATGAATGCCGATGAATCAGCCTGCTTCCACTGCCTCTCCTGCTTCACCCGCGCCCACCATCCGCGACGTAACCGATGCGGATTTTCCCGCCATTCAGGCAATCTACGCGCACCATGTGCTGACAGGCGTCTCTTCGTTCGAAGAGACGCCTCCTTCCGTCGACGAACTGCTCAAACGCTACGCGACCGTTATCGCGCTCGGCTTGCCGTATCTGGTTGCGGAAATCGATGGCCATGTCGTCGGCTATTGCTATGCAAACCTGTACCGGCCGCGCGTCGCATACCGCCATACGCTCGAAGATTCGATCTATATCGACGATGCATTTCGCGGGCGCGGCATCGGCCGTGCGCTGCTGAATGCACTGATCGCACGCTGCGAACGCGGACCGTGGCGGCAAATGATCGCGGTGATCGCGGACGGCGGCACAGCCGGTTCACGGTCGCTGCACGAAAAAGCCGGCTTCGAACTTGTCGGGACACTGCGCGGGGTCGGCTTCAAACATGGCCGGTGGCTCGATACGACGCTGATGCAGCGCACGCTGGAAAAGCCGGCGTAGACAGCGCCGGCCGACCGGCCGAAAGCATGTTTCCTCCACGCCGTCGGCACGTCATCCATCGCACCGCACGACCCGCGTCATAACGAAATCTCTATTGCTTCGTTTGCCGCATGTATTCACCATGCGACGATCGTTTCATCTTGGCAATAGAGAGATGTCGAATGACCGCATGCATAGCAAGGCGACTTCTGCGCATGGTTCCCGTCCTTGCCCTTTCCGCTTGCGCCGTCGCCCTCGCCTCGGCGCCAGCGTCTGCGCAAGACAACGGCAAGGTACTACGCATCGGCTACCAGAAGTCCGGCCTGCTTGCGATTATCAAGGCCCAGCACACGCTCGACCAGAAGCTCGAGCCGCTCGGCTACACCGTCAAATGGTTTGAATTTCCCGCCGGCCCACAGCTCCTCGAAGCATTGAACGCGAACAGCATCGACATCGGCTCGACAGGCGCGCCGCCCGCGGTATTCGCGCAGGCAGCCGGCGTACGTTTCGTCTATGTCGGCACGGAGCCCGCGGGCGTCACCAACGAAGCTGTGATCGTCAAAGCCGATGCGCCGCTGCGTACGGTCGCCGATCTCAAAGGCAAGCGCGTCGCGCTGCAAAAAGGATCGAGCTCGAACTATCTGTTGCTCGCGTTGCTGCAAAAGGCGGGGCTGCGCTACACCGATATCCAGCCCGTCTATCTGCCGCCCGCCGACGCACGCGCCGCATTCGAAAACGGCACCGTCGACGCATGGGCGATCTGGGATCCGTACTACGCGGCCGCACAGCACGCGCTCCGCGCGCGTACGCTCGCCGATTACACATCGCTCGAAGCCGGACACAACTTCTACGAAGCGACACGCGACTTCGCGCAGCAACACCCGGACGTGGTCGGCATCGTGCTCGAGCAGCTGCAAAGCACGGGCAGATGGGTGAACACGCACCCTGCCGAGACGGTCGAACTGATCGCGCCACAAGTCGGACTCGATCGCGTGGTGGTCGATACATGGGTGCGCCGCGTGCCGTACGGCACGCAACCCGTCACCGACGATATCGTGCGCTCACAGCAAAGCATCGCCGATGCATTCTATGGCGCCCATCTGATTCCGCAGCGAATCACGGTAAAGAACAACGTTTGGCAAAACCCCGAGGCGGCCGCAAAGCTTGCGGCCGCCTCGAGCAAGTAAGCGCGCTACCCTCGCGTTCACACCACGGGCGGCAAACGCGAGAACAGCGTCGGATAGTCGATCACCAGGCCATCCTCATCGATCTTCATGCTCGCGGCGAAGTTGCGAAAGATGCCCTCGTAGCGGTATTCGACATCCGGCTCGATGCATGTGTACGCCTGGTCGACGCGCTTGACCTGCAAATCCGGTGTCGAGATATACGCGACCGCAATCGGCCGCCGCTCGCCGCGCGCGAGCTGCAGACGCCGGATCGGCAGCGTATTGGTGAACGGCGTCGCCGCGATGTCGATATCGATGCAGCCTTCGATTGCGGACAGACTCGACCCATGGCCGTCGTGCCAGCGGCCTTCGCCGTCGCCGCGCAATACGAGCTCACCGCCGCCCATCACTTTCAGGAACGCATGGGTCGTGCGCCATTGCGGATCGCACCGAACGCTGTAATAGAGCCCGTAATGCTTGCCGTAGCGCTGGCCGACCACAGCGCTTTCGACATGGAAGCCATCGGCGCGCGCATCGAACGCAAGATGCTCGATGCCGTCGCCCTCTTCTGAAGCCCATCGTATTTCACGCATGAATCATGTCTCCTGTGCGGCGCGTCGATGCGCGTTGGCGCGTTGACGCGTTAGCGCTTACCGGAGGTCCGCGGCGTGCGATCGCGGTTGCGACGCCGCCGCGCCGGCCTTCACGTGAACGCGATGCTAGCGCGAATCCTGCAATCCGCAATATCCGGCCGCGACCTGCGTCGCCGCCGGATTACCCGCTATCATCGTCGTGCTTATCCGCCCTGCATTTGCGCCTTCAAGGAGACCTTCATGTCGTTTGCCTATCGCCCTGTGAGCCGTATTGCCGGGTCCGGCCCGATATCCGATGCCGAACAGCGCACGCGTGTCGATCTGGCCGCCGCCTACCGGCTCGCCGCGCTCAACGGTTGGGATGACCTCGTCTACACCCATATCTCCGCGAGCGTCCCCGACGAGCCCGGCCATTTTCTGATCAATCCGTTCGGCTTCGGCTTCGACGAAGTCAGCGCGTCGAACCTCGTGAAAATCGATATTACCGGCAATATCGTCGGCACGAGCGAGCATCCGGTCAACATAACCGGGTTCGCGCTGCACGCGGCGGTGCATGCGGCGCGCGCGGACGCATTCTGCGTGATGCATCTGCACAATACCGCCGGCATTGCCGTGTCGATTCAACCCGCCGGTTTGCTGCCCGCTTCGCAACACGCGCTGCGTTTTCATGGCCATCTCGCGTATCACGACTATGAAGGCGTGACGTTCTCGCCGGCGGACGGCGAACGCCTCGTCGCCGATCTCGGCGACAAGCCCTCGATGCTGCTGCGCAATCACGGCACGCTGACGGCCGGCCGGACAGTCGCCGAAGCCTATGTGCTGATGGCCACGCTGATCAAGGCGTGCGAAATCCAGTTGCAGGCGCAAGCAGGCGGCACACGCCTCGTGCTGCCGCCGGAAGCAGTCGCCGAGCGCGCCGCCGAGCAGTTGTACGACGGCGGCGCAGTCGAAGGCGGCATCGAGTGGCCTGCGCTGCTGCGCAAGCTCGACCGTATCGCCCCTTCGTATCGCGACTGAACCCGGACTGACCGCTTCATGCGGCGCGCTCTAAGGCCTTTTCGACGGGCGCGCCGCATGTCCTTCCTCTTCCATTGTTTTCTCAACCAGGAGCCGTTGTCATGCCAACCTTCCGCATCGAGTTATTCGAAGGACGCACCGTCGAGCAGAAACGCGAATTTGTCGAAGCCATCACGAAAGCCACCTGCGAAACGCTGAACGTCGAGCCTTCGTCCGTGGACATCATCCTCGTCGACGTGGCGCGCGAGAACTGGGCGACCGGCGGTCGCCTGTGGTCCGACCCGCCGGCCTGAAACGGGCGCCGCACACCGCATTCCTTTGCCGATGCTGCGGCGCGGTGGATTGACGCATCGCGCATCGCCCGCCCGCGCCATCGAAGCATCCGGGCAAAACGCATTTTTTGATACCAATCAACTATTTACCTCGCTTGATGCGCGTGCGGCAATGCGTCCCGCCGCGTAATTTCGACGCACGTCGCAGCGCAGCACGATTCGCTACGTTCCCCTACGCTTGCGTTCATCTGCGAAGCGCAGTGGCACGTCGACATGAGTCGCCGTGCGTGGTTCGAATCCCCGGTATCGAAAAATGCACACCGCCCTTTCCGCGTTCGATCTGGCGCGACTTCAGTTCGCGTTCACCATTTCTTTCCATATCGTGTTTCCGGCGCTCTCCATCGGGCTCGCGAGTTTTATCGCGGTGCTCGAATGGCGCTGGTTGCAAACCGGCAAGGCGTACTACAAAGACCTGTGCCTGTTCTGGTCGAAAATCTTCGCGGTCGCGTTCGGCATGGGTGTCGTGTCCGGCGTCGTGATGAGCTACGAGTTCGGCACCAACTGGTCGGGCTTCTCCGCATTCGCAGGCCCCGTCACCGGCCCGCTGCTGATGTACGAGGTCATGACCGCGTTCTTTCTCGAAGCGGGCTTTCTCGGCATCATGCTGTTCGGCTGGCAGCGCGTAAGCGCACGCGCGCACTTCGGCGCGACGCTGATGGTCGCCGTCGGCACGCTGATCTCCACCTTCTGGATTCTCGCGTCGAATAGCTGGATGCAAACGCCGCAAGGCGTCGAGGTCGTCGATGGACACGTCGTGCCGGTCGACTGGTTCAAGATCATTTTCAATCCTTCGTTTCCGTACCGCCTCGTGCATATGGCGCTCGCCGCGTTTATCGTGACCGCGCTGGTCGTCTCGGCGGTCGGCGCATGGCATCTGCTGAAGGGCCGGCGTGACGCCGCCGTGAAAAAAATGTTCTCGATGGCGCTCTGGATGCTGCTGATCCTCGCGCCGATCCAGGCCTTCGTCGGCGACCAGCACGGTCTGAATACGCGCAAATATCAACCTGCGAAGATCGCGGCCATCGAAGGGTTGTGGAACACCGAAAAAGACGGCACCGCGCTGAACCTGTTCGGCATCCCGGACATGCAGGCCGAAACCACGCGCTACGCGGTATCGATTCCGCATCTGGGCAGCTTGATCCTCACGCATAGCTGGGACGGCCAGATTCGCGGCCTGAAAGACTTCCCGCCGCAGGATCGCCCGGATTCGACAGTCGTGTTCTGGAGCTTCCGCGTGATGGCGGGTCTCGGCACGCTGATGATCGTCTTCGCGCTGACGTCGTGGATCTTGCGCCGCGGCGGCCGGCTATATGACGCGAAGTGGTTCCAGCGCTGCGCGCTCGCGATGGGACCGACCGGCTTTATCTCGCTGCTCGCCGGCTGGATCACGACTGAAGTGGGCCGCCAGCCGTGGGTCGTCTACGGCATGAAGCGCACGGTCGACGCGGTGTCGCCGCTGACCGCGCAGCAGGTCGGCATCTCGCTGATGGCGTTTATCGTCATCTACTTCCTCGTGTTCGGCACCGGCGTCTACTACCTGTTCAAGCTGATGCACGGCGGCCCCGCGCTCCCGGGCGGCACGCCCGACGGTGTGCCGGGCGAGGTGCACGGCCGCCCCGCGAACCATGCGCTGCCTGCTGCGTGAGGGCTGCGTGAGTGGCGCATGAATGGCTGCATATGAGTAGCTGCATATGAGTGGCCGCATGAGCCGGCCCCAAGGCTCGGCCGCCTGAACGCGTTCGGCCCTGAATCTGATCGATATTTGCGAGGAACAAGATGGACGTCACTGTAGTGTGGGCTGCGATCATTGCGCTCGGCCTCTTCCTGTATGTCGTGCTCGACGGCTTCGATCTCGGCATCGGCATCGTGTTTCCATTCTTTCCCGACGAGCGTGAGCGCGACCTGATGATCAATACCGTCGCACCCGTGTGGGACGGCAACGAAACCTGGCTCGTGCTCGGCGGCGCGGGCCTGTTCGCGGCGTTTCCGGTTGTCTATGCAACGGTGCTGTCCGCACTGTATCTGCCGCTTGTCTTTATGCTCGGCTGCCTGATTTTCCGCGGCGTGTCGTTCGAGATCCGCGCGAAGGCGAACCGCACCAGGCACTTGTGGGATCTCGCCTTCATCGGCGGCTCGGCGGGCGCCACGTTCTTTCAGGGCATCGCGCTCGGCGCGTTCCTGCAAGGCATTCCGGTCAGGAACGACGCGTTTGCCGGCAGCGCGTTTGGCTGGCTTACGCCGTTCACGCTGCTGACCGGACTCGGGCTCGTCGCAACCTACGCGCTGCTCGGCTGCTGCTGGCTCGTCGCGAAGACCGACGGCGATCTGCAGCGCCGCCTGCATCGTGTGGTTTGGCCGCTCACCGTTGTGCTGCTCGTGTTTATCGCGCTCGTCAGCCTGTGGACGCCGCTGCAGGATCCGAACATCGCGCAGCGCTGGTTCGATTCCGGGCTGTTCGAGCGGCTGCTGCCGGTGCCGTTCCTCGTCGCGCTGTGCGCGTTCTTCATGTACCGCGCGGTGCGCGAGCGGCATCACAACACGCCGTTCGTGCTCGCGCTCGGGCTCGTGCTGCTCGGCTATATCGGGCTGCTGGTCAGTTTGTGGCCGTATGCGATTCCGTCGAGCATGACAATCTGGCAAGCGGCCGCGCCGCGCTCGAGCCAGATGTTTACGCTGGCCGGCGCCGCGGTGATTCTCCCCATCATCATCGCGTACACGACGTTGGGTTACTGGGTGTTTCGCGGCAAGGTGCGTCATGGCGAAGTCCACTACCATTGACGCGCGCCCGCGCCGCCTGTCCGGCTGGCTGTGGTTCGTCGCGCTGTGGTGCGCCGGTGTCGGCAGCGCAATGGCAGTAGGCTTTGCGTTCAAGCTGCTGATGAACGCGACGCTGTTTGCGGTCAGCCGCTAGGGGCTGTTCGTCATGTGCAGTGCAGCGTGGCGTGGCGTGGCGAACGCGTTCGCGAGTGTGCAGATGTGTGCCTATGCGGCTTTGCGGCTTTGCGGCTTTGCGGCTTTGCGGCTTTGCGGCTTTGCGGCTTTGCGGCTTTGCGGCTTTGCGGCTTTGCGGCTTTGCGGCTTTGCGGCTTTGCGCGGGCGCGGGCGCGGGCGCGCTAGCGCGCAACCAAACGCAAAACACGCCGTAGCGCGGCGTTGTCCTCTTTTCTCCCGCACACGCCGATCCGGATGATCGGCGTTCGCGCATCAACGGCCCGTCGGCGCCGCATGCGCCGCGCAAACCGCCTGCGGATAAGCCTTTCGTCTATCACTTCGCGAAGCGCCCCCGCCTTCAAAAACGTTTCAGCGCGCTCGTCTACGTAGCAGGCCGCGGTGCGCAGACATCGCGCCACACAATGCCGCAGCGCCCGCCGCTGCCGCGACGGTCCGGCAGCGGGCCGTGCGGCCGGCGAACGATGCGGTAGCGCGAGGGACCGCGTCCGGCACCGGCACGATTGCATTCGCCGCGGAGGACGCCAACAATAAGCAACCAGCGGGCAACTGTCGGGCAACCAGCCCGGCAACCAGAGCGCGCCACCGGAAGCGGACCCAGAGCCGCGCTGGCAGGCCGCCGGACGGCAGCCGCACCAGGGCCGGAAGTTGGGCCGTGGCGCGGGCGGCAACACAAGGTATGACAGGCGATATAACAAGCGGCAAGCAGTACGCATCGTGCAACACGCAGTCGCTGCTACGATCCGTCGATGGCGGATCGCGGGGAATGCAGCGAACCGCGGCGCGCCAGCCTTGCGACGGGCGCGCGCGCCGCGGCTCGGCGAACGGATGGCGCGGCACCGCGTGCGGCGGTGGGCGCCATTCGCTTCGGCCCCGGCAGATCACCGCGCCGCGGCAAGCGGCTTGACCGCGGCGCAGCGGCGGCATGAAGAACCGGCAGGGCCAACTCGCGGAGACATCATGAAGTTTCTTGTGGCCGACGACCATGAACTGATCCGCCAAGGCGTCAAAGGACTGTTGCGCGGACTCGATGCAGCAGCGCAGTTCGATGAAGCCGACAGCTGGGAAACCCTCGTCGCCCTTGCGCGGCCCGACGCGAATCACGATCTCGCGATCGTCGATCTGCACATGCCCGGCATGACCGGTGCGGCGTCGCTCGAAGGCCTGCTGAAGGCAAATCCGGCGTTGCCGGTGGTGGTGCTGTCCGCGGAAGAATCGCCCGACGAGATGCGCGCGGTGCTCGCCGCGGGCGCGCTCGGCTTCGTGCCGAAACGGCAGCCGGCCAGCGTGATGCTCAAGGCGATCGAGCTCGTGCTGTCGGGCGGCGCCTATGTGCCGATGGAGGCGCTCAGCCTGCTCGGCGCGCGCGAAGCGGTCGCGGCCGGCGCTGCCGTTGCAGCGCCCGTCACCTCGGGCTCGAGCCCGGAGCCCGAACCGGTCGCGCGCGTCGCAGCCTTGCAGCCGCATCAGCGGCATCTGCTCGAAAACCTGTCGCCGCGCCAGCAGGAAATCATGCGGCTCGTGCATCGCGGCTGGACCAACAAGATGATCGCGCGCGATCTCGGTGTCGCCGAAGGCACGGTCAAGGTGCATCTGTCGGTGATTTTTCGCGCGCTCGGCGTGCATAACCGCGCGACGGCGATCGCCGTGATCAACGGCTGGCTGGAGACCGGGAAAGTGCTCTAGCGGCGTGGGAGCGAGCGCGAGCGAGAACCGGTGCGCCTGCGCAGCGTCGTTGCAGCAGCAGCGGCGCGCGCTGACGCGTGCCGTCGTTGCATGAGCGCAAGCACGCGCCGCCGGACCCGGCAGCGCCGACACCTTCACACATCGTCGCGTGATACCGCGCGGCCCGTCGCCCGGTCGAACTCTCGACCTCGACCTCGACGTCGACAATGTTCGCGGCCTGCCGACGCGCGATGCGTTACCCCTGCGGTCCCAGCATCGCGTGCGGCGCCCCGCCTGGCGCTTCCTGTTCGGCCTGCGCGGACGCCGCCAGCACCAGCGGCAAGTCCGGCTGCTGCCACAACATCTCCAGCGTGCGGCGCAGGCGTGCCGCGGTCACCGGCTTGTGCAACACCGGAATGCCTGCCGACGCGAGCGCCTGCAGTTCGGCCGACGCCATATCGCCGGTAATCAGCAGCGTCACGACGTGGCTGCGGCCGCGCCGGCGCAGCGCGTCGCGGACCACGGCGAGCGCCTGCGCGCCGGTCCGGTGGTTGGCCAGCTGGTAGTCGCATAGCACCGCGTCGGGCATGAAGCCGTCGTCGAGTGCGAGCAGCGCCTCGTTCTCGTCGCGCACACCGCGCACGATGCAACCCCAACGCCCAAGCAGGCTGGAAAGTCCTTCGAGAATCGCGGGTTCGTCGTCGATGCATAGCACGCGGCGCCCGACCACGGCCGGCGCGCCGCTCGCAGCCGTGTCCAGCCCTGCGACGATGCGCGCGGGATCGCCGGCATCGACGGTAAAGCGGAACACCGAGCCGCGTCCCGGCACCGAGCGCAGGTGCAGCTCTGCGCCGAGCAGCTCGACGAGACGCTTGACGGTCGGCAGGCCGAGGCCGTGCCCCTGGCGCGCATCGCGCTGCGGGTTCGCGACCTGATAGAACTCTTCGAAAATCCGTTTGTGTTCGTCGGGTGGAATGCCGATACCGGAATCACGCACCTCGATATAGCCGCCCGCACGGCGGCCCGAGCGCCTGAAACCCATCCAGATCGCACCGCTTTCCGTATAGCGCACCGCATTCGATAGCAGGTTGCTCAGAATCCGTTCGAGCAGCACCGGATCGCCGTGCACGACGGCGGCCGTCGGCGCGATGCGCAGCGCGAGACCCTTTGCCGCGGCCTGCGGCCAGTACTGGTTGCCGACGCGATCGAACAGTTCGGACAGCAGAAAATGCAGCCTGATCACCTGGGTGACGCCGCTTTCGAGCCGCGCGAGATCCAGCACCTGATTGAACAGCTGGTTCAGCGCCTCGACGTTGTTGACGATGTGGTCGGCGGTCTTCGCGTGCTGCGTGGGCGCCGCGGCCGGATCGTTCAGCGACGCGGCCAACAGGCCGATGGCGTGCAGCGGCTGGCGCAGATCGTGGCTCGCCGCGGCGAAAAAGCGCGTTTTCGCGAGGCTCGCCTCCTCGGCGACGAGCTTCTGCGCGGCCAGCGACTCGGCAAGCGTCTGCTGATCGATGCGTGCCTGCACGACGCGCTGGAACAGCTTGCGGTAGCTCAGCGCATACACGTTGATGGCGCCGAAGAAGAACGCGAGAACGATCGCGAGAATGGTGCGGTCGAACGTGTGCACGCCGAAATGCAGCACGATCGCGGGCAGCAGCAGGAACGCGATCGACGTCGAGAAATTGACGACGTCAAAACCGTTCGACATGAATACGCCGGCAGCGAGCGTGACGATCAGCACCGTATGCAGCAGCGGCAGGTTCGTGTGGGCGCTCTGGAACGCGAACCAGATCGCGAGACCCGGCGCCGCATAGAGCAGCGCGTTGCGCAACGCGTGCAGGTAGATCCAGACGCGCGGCTGCAGCGCGCCGGGCCAGCGGCGATGGCACATCCACAGCACGAGGCCCGCGCAGTTCGCGAGCGAGTAGAAGATGAAGCACGCGGCGAAGCGCTGCGGGTACGGCATGTCGACCCAGTACAGCGCGACCAGCAGCGCGATCGAGAACCAGTGCGTGAAAAAGGCGATCGGGTCTTGCGCGTAAAGTACGCGCACGAGGTCTTCGTCGATGGCACGCTGGATCGGGTCAGCCCGCATCGTGCGGTCTCCTTGTCGAGTCGTCCTGGGTCGGCTTGCGCGGCGGTGCTCGCAGGGAAGGGGCTGCCAGGCTCGTTGTTTTCACTTGCGCAGAGTCTACCGCCGCAATATTCCACTTGCGCGTTACCTTGCGATTCTCATGATGCGTCGCACAAGCGCAAGCGTCTGTCCTCAAGCCCGCTAATCGATAAGCATAACGTCCGCGCCCCGTCCTGGTTTACCCATCGGTTTACCCTCCAGCTATCACTTAATCCATATAGGCGACGCCTCGCTAAAAAATCATACTGCATACCAATTCCAGCGCGGCATGCGGTCTTCCGAAGCACGCGAAGACCTTGATTCAACGCCTTGTCACAAGGCCCCGGCGGACCAACCGCCCTCACCGCGCTCCTTGCCCTTCACCCCGACGGAGGCTTCCATGGGCGCGGTATCGAGTCATGAATTCGCACGACCCCTCGACGAGGCGATCCTCCCCGATCTGTGGCGCCGCCGCACCCAGCTTTCGGATGACGAAATGGTGTCGATGTACGACCTCGTGAAGCGCGCGCTGCGCGGCTACCATCCGCTCGAATTGCACGCGCTCGGCGAAGACAAGGAAGAGCTCGTGCACCAGTTCATCTATGCGAAAGTGCTGCGCCTCGCGCCCGGCCATATGGAGTCGCATGCGTGCCCCGAAAGCGCGCCGTCCAACAGCTTTGCGATCTGCGCGTACTTCCGCCGCTATCTGATCGACTGCCTGCGCAGCGCCAGTCATCAGCGCAACGTATCGATGGAAAACGAAGGCGTCACGCAGGAAATCGATCTGCGCGCGCACGCGCTCGACGACCCCATCCAGAGCGTGCTGCTGCAATACGGACTCGACGAACAGCGCGTGCGCGCCGCCGCCCGTGAATTTATCGCGAGCCTCGACGAACCCGAGCGCGTCGTGCTCGCCGGCAGCCTCGGCTGGTGCTCCGAATGCAAGGGCGGCCTGTCGGCGGTGGCCGCGCAGCACCGCGTACCGTCGTATCACTATCGCGCCGTGAAGCTCGGCGTCACCATGAAGAAAACGGCCGACGCCGCGGATTTTTCCAACACGAAAATCGGCCGCTGGCTCACCGACGTGCTCGGCATCGAGATCGACCTCGGCAATCGCGCGGCGATGCTGGTCGCGCTGAACCTGCTCGCCGTCGAGTCGAGCCGCGAGGACGAAGTATTTGAAGCGGCCGCGTAACAGGTCCGCATAACAAGGTCTGAGCAACAGGTCCACATGAAAGGCCGTGTGTCGGGTCACGGAAGTTCACGCAGAGGGTCATAAAACGCGACCTGAAAGGCCGGCCAGAAAGCCGCCGTTCGCGGCCTGAGGCCAGCTGCGATCCATACCCGTGCGCGCTGCCCGTCGCCAACGCTTCACGTCACACGATTTTCATTGCTTTTTCCAGAACGCAGTCCAGGATGATTAGGCTGCGAACAGGCTGCGCGCGCCAGCCGTTTTCATCGTCAGGGTTCCCCCGCCCTGCATATTCGAATAAAGAGGTGGTCCATGAACCGCTTGTCCAGCGCCCTTGAGGCGATGAAACCGCATTACGAGGTCGTGGTGGTCGGCTCGGGTTACGGTGGTGCGATCGCGGCAAGCCGCATGGCGCGCGCGAAACGCGACGTCTGCCTGCTCGAGCGCGGCCGCGAATTTATGGCCGGCGAGTATCCGTCGACACCGCTCGAAGGCCTCACGCAGATGCAGTACAACACCGACACCGACATCGGCCAGCAAGGCTCGCCGCTCGCGCTGCTCGAGATGCACATGAACCCGGATGTGAACGTGGTGGTCGGCTGCGGTCTTGGCGGCACGTCGCTGATCAATGCGAACGTCGCGCTCCAGCCGGACGACCGGCTCTGGGACGATCCGCGCTGGCCCGCCGCGATTCGCGCCGACAAGGCCGGCCGCGACGCGGGCTACGCGCTCGCGAACGCGATGCTGCAGCCGTCGAAGCTGCCGGAAGACTTCAACCCGAATCCCAAAACGGAGCCCAAGCCGTTGCCGAAACTCGCCGCGCTCGAGTTGTCCGCGCAAAAGCTCGGCATGGCGGACCGTTTCTACCGGCCGCCGATCACCGTCACGTTCAAGGACGGCAAGAACGCCGCGGGCGTCGATCAGCAGGCGTGCGTCGGCTGCGGCGACTGCAATTCAGGCTGCAACTACGACGCGAAAAATTCGACGCATATGAACTATCTGCCCGATGCGGTTGCGCACGGCGCGCAGATTTTCACCGGCGTCGCCGTGCATTCGGTGATACGCGACGAAGCGCAGCAGAAATGGCTCGTACGCTATCAGCCGGTCGAACTCGACCGCGATCTGTACGGCGCGCCCGACATGTCGATTACCGCGGACATCGTGATTCTGTCGGCCGGCACGCTCGGCTCGACCGCGATCCTGTTGCGCTCGAACGAGGCGGGCCTGCCGGTGTCGGCGCAACTGGGCCATCACTTCACCAGCAACGGCGACGTGCTCGCCTTCGCGTTCAACACGGATCACGACATCAACGGCGTCGGCTGGGGCGCGCAGTGGCGCCGCGAACTGCCGCCGGTCGGCCCGACCATCACCGGCATCATCGATCATCGCAATACGCCCGATGTGCGGGACGGCTTCGTGATCGAGGAAGGCTCGATCGCGTCGCCGATCGGCGGCTTGATGGCCACGGTGCTTGGCGCCGCCGCGCCGGCCGAAGGCGTCGCGATGCCCGACCCCAAGCGCGAACCGCCGCTGGCGGACGAGGCACGCGTGATCGAAAGCATGCTGCGCGGCCCGCATTACGGCGCGATGCGCAATACGCAAACCTACCTCGTGATGTCGCACGACGACGAAAGCGGCCGCATCACGGTCGACCGCGCCGGCCGCCCGCGTGTCGCCTGGCCGAATGCAGGCAAACAGCCCATTTACGACGTCGTCGAGCACACGCTCGAAACGGCGACCCGTGCGATCGGCGGCGAGTATGTGCGCAACCCGATCTCCTCCGATATGTTTCGCAACCACACCGTCACCGTGCATCCGCTGGGCGGCTGCGCGATGGCCGAGGACGCGGACCATGGTGTGGTCGACGAGGCCGGGCGCGTGTTTTCCGGCGTGACCGGCAACGCCGTGCATGCGGGCCTCTACGTGATGGACGGCGCGGTGATGCCGATCTCGCTCGGCGTGAATCCGCTGCTGACCATTTCCGCGCTCGCCGAGCGCAATTGCGCGCGGCTCGCGCAGGCGCACGGCTGGCAGATCGACTACACGGAGGCCGGCACCACGGCCCCGCCGCCGCAGCCGAAAATCGGCTTGCGCTTCACCGAAACGATGAAAGGCACGTATGGGCCGGACGGCGCCGGCGCGGATCAACGCGTGCCGATGAGCTTCACGCTGACCGTCGAGTCGAACGATCTGGCGGACATGCTCGAGAACCCGCGGCACACGGCCAGCATGATCGGCACGTTGACCTGCGCGGCGTTGTCGCCGGAACCGTTGCAGATTTCGAACGGCCGCTTCAACCTGTTTATCGTCGATCCGGAGCATGTCGAGCGCCGCAATATGAACTATCGGATGACGCTCAATGCGACTGACGGAAAGACGTATTTCCTGTTCGGCCAGAAGATCATCACGCGCTCATCGCTGCTCGATCTGTGGGAGCAAACCAATACGCTCTACGCCGATGTGCGCGTCTCGGAAGCGCCCGATGCGGCGTTGCTCGGCAAGGCGACGCTCGTCATCACGCCGGAAAATTTTCTCAGGCAGCAGCGCACGATCGAAGTGACCAATGCGCCCGATCTGGAAACGCGGCTCAAATGGACGAAGAAATTCGGCGAGTTTTTCGCCGGCGTGCTGTTCACCGAATACGGCGGCGTGGCCGCACCGCTGCAGTTCGCCGGCGAGGACGTGACGCCGCGCGTGCGCCGCGCGTTGCGCGCGCCCGCACCGCAGGTCACGTACTTCAATACGCCCGAGCCGGACAACCGCACATTGCGTCTGACGCGCTATCACGGCGGCGCCAAGGGTCCGGTGCTGCTCGTGCACGGCTCCGGCGTATCGAGCCGCATTTTCTCGACCGATCTGATCGACACGAACCTCGTCGAATTCCTGTGCGCCGCGGGCTACGACGTGTGGCTGGTCGACCTGCGCGTGAGCATCGAGTTGCCGGGCGCCACCGACCCGACCACCGCCGATGCGATTGCGCGCTACGACATCCCCGCGGCGGTGGCGAAGGTGCGTGCGCTGACCGGCGCGCAAGACATCCAGCTGGTCGCGCACTGCCTGGGCGCAGTCGCGACGACGATGGCGCTGCTATCGGGCCTTACCGGCGTACGTTCGGTCCTGCTGTCGCAGGTCTCCGCGCATCTGGTGCCGGGCCTGTTGCAGCGGGTCAAGGCGGGCTTGCATACGCCACAGATTCTGCGCTTCCTCGGCGTCGACGATCTGACCGCCTACACGCGGCACGAAAAATGGCCGCATAACCTGCTCGACGACGCGCTGCGCTTTTTCCCGATCGAGCACGACGAGGAATGCAACAGCGCGATCTGCCACCGCGCGACGTTTTTGTATGGGCTCATCTACGAGCACGCGCAACTGAACGAACCATTGCACGCGAATTTGCAGGAGCTGTTCGGCGTACACGATGTCGAGCTGTTTATTCAACTTGCCGCGATCGTGCGTGAAGGGCACATCATCGATGCGCAAGGCAATGACGTGTATCTGCGCAATCTCAACGGGATGAACCTGCCGATCACGTTTATTCACGGCGCCGAAAACCGCTGCTATCTGCCGGTCAGCACCGAAATGACGTACGACATGCTGGTCGAACGGTTCGGCGCCGACAACTATGAGCGGCATCTGATTCCGGGTTACGGGCATATCGACTGCATCTTCGGCAGGAACGCGGCGCTCGACGTGTATCCGACGATCGCGCGGCATCTGAATGCGCATTGAACGCGCGGGTTCAATGACGTGAAACGCGTGCCGGCCATGCGGGCGGCACGCGTTGCGATCAAAGCACGCCGGCGAGATGAAAACGCGACGCCGGATGCCACAGCTGCACGGACGTCGCGATCGCGCTGCCGACCCACGTGCGGCGCCATAGCATCAGACACGGTTCGCCCATTTCCATGCGCAGATGACGGCGCACGTACGCATCGGGCTTTTGCGCGTGAATCTGGAACTCGGCGCGCTGGATCGGCGCGACGCGCACCATATAGCGGTTCGGCGTCTCGACGGTGAAGTCCTGTTCCAGATACTCGGGAAACACGCAGGGATTCACGAAGCGGTCTTCATACTGGATAGGCTCGCCCTCTTCGCAATGCACGACCCGCGAATGGAACACGGGACCGGCGGACAATCCCAGCGCGTCCAGCGCACCCGGTGCGTGGCTCTCCTCCAGCGTGAGCACTTGAGCCGAATGCCGATGGCCGCGCGCCGCAATCTCATCCGCGATATTGCGAACCTCCAGCACCGTCGATTCGTAACGCTGCGGCGCCACATACGTGCCCGCGCCTTGCACGCGGGTCAGCACGCCCTCGTTGGTCAGCTCGCGCAGCGCACGCGACACCGTCATGCGCGCGACACCGAATTCCTTCGCCAACCCGGTTTCCGAAGGAATCATCGCGCCGTGTTTCCAGACGCCTTCGGTAATCTGCGCGACCACGTAGCGCTTGATCTGCTCGTATGCGGGATGCGTCTTCGCCAGCAGCGGGTTGGCGTGCGCGGTGTGCGCGCCGATCGCTTCGGCCTGACTGTTCATGTTCATTGTCTCGTCGACCTCGTGGGTGATATGCGCCTCTCTCGTCTATCCGGCGGGTAAACCGGATGGCCGACAGTGCGGCCGCGACGTTCGACCGGATACCGCAGCCGGTCGGCCGCGGCATCCTGATCGCGCATGTGCGGCAGCATTATCCACGATTTCAGCGGGTGTCAATTTTCATGACGTACGATGCCGGCGGGTTCGCAATACGTGTACCGCCGCGGGCTACCAGACGTGCGGCACCAGCCGGTAGCGCACGCGTGCCGCATAGGCGGCATAGCCTTCGAGGCCCGCGTTCAGCGTGCGCTCCTCGAGCACCGCGCGGTAGCCGAGACCGGCGACCATCAACGGCACGCATACGAGTCCCCACCATGAGCCGAGCATGAGCGGCGTACCGACGAGGTACAGCATCGCGGCCGAATACATCGGATGACGCACGTACGCATAAGGCCCGCTATCGATGACCGTATGGCCGCGTTCAGCCTGGATCTTGACGACGGGCGCCGCATAGGAGTTCGCGCGGAAGACCGCACGTGTCGCGACGATGCTGATGAAAATGGCAAGCGCGCCGCAGACGTTCAGCCACCCGGGCATCGCGTGACTGTGCAGACGCCGTGCGTCGACGCCGATCAGCACAAACCAGCCGAGCCAGCTGATTGCGGCGCCCAGCATAAAGCGCTTGTCCCAACGGCTTTGCGCCGGCTGCACAAACATGCTCATGCGCTCGGCAAGCAAAGCCGGATCGTAGCGGGCGAGCCACAGGCCGACCCACAGTCCGAGCACGCCCACTTCGAGCAGATACAGCCAGACGGCCGGCCACGCAAGCGTGCCGGCCGCGCCGAACAGCACCGCGCCCATCGCGATGAGCCAGATGATGGTCTGGATGAATAGCCGCGCGATCATGGTGTGAGGCCGCTCGACACGCGTCCTTTGATGCGCTCGAACACCGCCGCGATGTCGATCTCGCCTGCATCGATGCCGAATGCATAGGCGCCGCGATGACGCGCGACGGACGTGTCCGCGAGTGCCGGCATCGCAAGCGACACGGGGCGGCCGATGACTGGATTCAGGTTTTCGAACGGAATCTGCGTCGTACCTCAAAACCCCTTGAGTGCGGAAGTTGCAATCGACGGCACGCTGATCCCATGGCTCGACGCGAACTGTACGGCCTGCGTGAGCGTCGACACCAGCGACTGCAGTTGCCCCGGCGCGGACTGCGCGATATACGACGCGGCCTGCGCGTTCTGCGGATTGACACCGGACTGCAGCAGCGAAGCCGGATTCATCTGGCCGACGCTGCCGAGGCTCGATTGCAGGCTCGAATACTGGCTCACGCCTTTGCCGAGCGATTCGAGTCCGCTGGAGAACGCCGCTTTGTCGAGCGGCCCCGACGATGCCGAGCCGCTGCGGCTCGCGAATGCCTGCGTCAGCGTCTGCGACAGCGACTGCTGCGTGCTGCCGACCTGGGTCAGCTGACTGACCGACGGCGTGCCGCCGCTCAGCAGGCCGGCGGCCTGCTGAGCCTGGCCGGCCGCGCCCGGGAGACCCATCGCCGATGCGAGGCCCGATTGGCCGGCCAGCACCTGCTGGTTCGCACCGACATAGTTCTGCAACAGTTGCGAAACGCCGCCCGCCGACGCCGCGCCGGTCGCCGCGTTACCGGACGAGTTATCCCCGCCGCCGAGACCGAGTTGCTTCAGGTTGAGCTGCGCGTACGATGCGTTGCTCGCAAGGACGGTTGCGCTTGCGAGCAGCGCAGCGGAAAGAATGCGTCGATTCATGCTGCACCTCCTGATCGGGTTGCTGCGCACTGGGACGTTATCGTGCGCTTCGACAGCGAGCCGGCATGCCCGTTCGGCCAGCGGCCGCTCGCGATCGCGACAGGCGGACGATCGGACGATCACCGGTCCGATGATCGATTGGATCGATCGGCGTCGCCTATCCGGATCGCATCGCATGGCATCACTCGTTGTGAACGGTTCATTCTGCGCGTAGAAACGGCGCTCAGGAAATCTTATTGGCCGTGCGCTTGCTGGCCGCGCTCATAGGCGGCGCGCTGAGCTCTCGATATGCGACGGACAGACGCGCCGAACGGCGCTTGGCCCCAGGGAAAGCAGATTCAAAACGCACACGAGGGCGGATGGTTCGTCACCATCCGCCCTCGCAGCAAGATATCGGCCTGCACAGTGCATCGCGCGCTCGCATCGAATCGCAACGCAGCGCGCCGCTTGAAGCAGCGCGAACCTCGACGCGAGTGTTACTGCGGCAGTGTTTTCCCTTTTGTCTCCGGCGCGAACGGAATGATGAACAGACCGAGCACGAACACCACGGCCGTCAACGCGACTGGAATGCCGAGCGTATGCATGTTGAGCACCGCCGCGCCGAGCAGAAAGTTCACGCCGGCGCCGACGAAGCGCCCAAACGACGTGCAGAACGCGAACGCCGTGGCCCGCACGCGCGTTTCAAACTGCTCGGGCAGCCACAAGCTGAAGAGCGCGAAGTTGCCGCCGAAAAAGCCGAGCACAAACAGAATCGCGATAAACGGCACAAGCCCGTTCGGCAGATAGAACGCCCAGCCGAAACTCAGCGCGATCGTCACCGCCATGCCTGCGAAGTACACCGCGAGCGTCATCTTGCGGCCGATGCGTTCAGCCATCGGCGGCAGCGCGAGGCAGCCGAGAATCGTGCCGATCGACAACAGACCGGTCGCCAGCGACGCGATCTTCGTCGCGTCCGCCTTGCCGAAGCCGGCGCGCGTCGCCAGCTGGATCACCGCCGACGGTTCATACACCGCGCCGGCCCACAAGCCGATGATCGCAATCGTCAGCAGCGCGCAAGCCACCCACGTGCGGCGCTGATACTTCGCCCCGAAAATCTCGCGCATCGGCCTCGCGCGCACCGCGTTCGTCTCGGCCTTTTGCCACTTCTCCGACTCCTTCACGCGCGTGAGGATCAGGATCGCGATCACGACCGGCACCGCACCCGTCAGGAACATCGCGCGCCAGCCGAAGTGCACGCCAATCGTGAAATTGAGTGCGGCCGCGAGGAAGAAGCCCGCGTAGTAGCCGGTCTGCAGATAGCCGGCGCCCATCTTGCGGCGGTCCTCCGGCCAGGCTTCGGCCACGTACGTGCCCGCCAGCGCCCATTCGCCGCCGATGCCGACGCCCGCGATAAACCGGTAGATCGCGAGCTCCCACACGTTGTGCGCGGTCGCCGACAGTCCGGTGAAAATCGCGAACGTGAAGATCGTGCAGGCCAGCACCTTGGTTCGGCCGAAGCGGTCCGCGAGCGGTCCCCAGATAAACGACAGCCCCCAACCGACCAGGAACAGCGCGAACAGGATCGAGCCGGCAAGGCCGACATTCGCGGGTGTCGCTTCGTAGCCCGAACGCGGCAGCAGCTCGGTCAGCGCCGGCGTCAGCACCAGCGCGTAAATGAACGAGTCCATGCCGTCGAGCGTCCAGCCGGCCCACGCGCCCCAGAAGCCCGCGATCTGCGAGCGATTGAGCGGCGTCTTCGCGGGACGCGCAGCGCGTGCCCGGCCGGTGTCGGTAACTGAATCCATCTTTGCTGCTCCTCCTGTACTACGGTTGTCATGCGCAAGCTGAAATTTCAATACAGCACGCGCGCCAGGCTCCCCGAGGTTTTCTCCGCCGGCCATTTTTTTCAAAATGCACGCCCGCCCTTTTGTCGGCGGGTGTTTGCGGGTTTTTCCGGCTGGAAAACTCGACATTTTTATATATAATATATTCCATCATGAATAGCGCAACAGATGGTTTTCCCCTGGAAGGCGCGCCCCGCGTGCCGTTCCTGCCCACCGCCGGCGCGCCTCGCTCGAGCGCATCGCGGATGATCGCGGACGCGCTGCGCAGCGCGATCGTCGATGGCACGCTCGCGCCCGGCGCCCCGCTGCGGCAGGACGCGATCGCGCGTCATTTTTCGGTGAGCGCGATCCCGGTGCGCGAGGCGCTGCGACAGCTCGAAAGCGAGGGCTGGGCGAAGGTCGAGGTGCACAAGGGGGCGACGGTCGCACCGCTGTCGGCTGACGAAGCGCGTGAAATATATGAAATCCGTTCGGCGCTCGAAAGCCTCGCGCTCGGCCTTGCCATTCCGAAGCACAGCGCGGCATCGCTGCGCGAAGTGACGAAGCTCTGCAAAGCCGCGGAACGCGAACCGGACCCGTCGCTCTATGTCGCGCGCAACGAGGCGTTTCATACGAGTCTGTACGCGCCTGCCGGACGGCCGCAGTTGTGCGAGATGATCACGAACCTGCATCGTCGCGGCGAACGCTACCTGCGGCTCAAGTTTGGCTTTCCCGAATACAAGGGCGAATCGGATCACGAACACGTGGCATTGCTCGACGCGGTGCGGCGTCGCGACATCGCCGCTGCACAAGCGCTTGTCGCGGCTCATCTGATAGGAACCGGGGAATTGATTTATCGTTTTCTGACTGAACGCGCGACAACCGAGGCCGAATCGGCGTCGGCGCGCAAGCCGCGCGCGAAACGCGGGCGCCTTTCAACCCGTATCCCCGGGAGTACCCCTGCTGATGAACCCGCGACTCGAACCCAACCGTCCGACATCGACGGCTAGCGTGAACGCCGCTGCCCCGCGCTCGTGGACCACGCGGCGCGACGAAAAAGCGCGTCGGCTTGCGCAGATCGCGCCATGGTTCAAGGACGGTGTGCTGCCCGCGGCGCGCATCGTCGATGCGTTGCAGACGCTGATCCGTCCGGGCGATCGCGTCGCGCTGGAAGGCGACAACCAGAAGCAGGCCGACTTCCTGTCGCGCTCGCTCGCGCAGGTCGATCCGGCCGAAGTGCACGACGTGCACCTGCTGATCTCCAGCATCAGCCGCCCCGAGCATCTGACGCTCTTCGAAAAGGGCATCGCGCACAGGGTCGATTTCGCGTTTGCCGGTCCGCAAAGCTTGCGCGTCGCGCAGTTGCTCGAAGACGGGCAACTCGAAATCGGCTCGATCCACACGTATGTCGAACTGTATGCGCGGATGTTCGTCGATCTGACGCCGCAGGTTGCGCTGCTGTGCGCCGAAAAGGCGGATCGGCACGGCAATCTGTACACCGGTCCGAACACCGAGGACACACCGACCATCGCGGAAGCGGCCGCCTTCCGGCACGGCATTGTGATCGTGCAGGTCAACGAGATCGTCGATACGCTGCCGCGCGTCGATATTCCCGCGTCGTGGGTCGACGTGGTCGTCGAAGCGGACCGGCCGTTCGCGGTCGAACCGCTCTTTACGCGCGACCCGCGCCATATCGGCGATCTGCAAGTGCTCACCGCGATGATGGTGATTCGCGGCATCTACGAAGCGTACGGCGTGACGTCGCTGAACCATGGGATCGGCTTCGATACCGCCGCGATCGAACTGCTGCTGCCGACTTACGGCGAATCGCTCGGCCTGCGCGGCAAGATCTGCCGCAACTGGACGCTCAACCCGCACCCGACGCTGATTCCGGCCATCGAGTCGGGCTGGGTCGACAGCGTGCACTGCTTCGGCAGCGAAGTCGGCATGGAAGCGTATATCGAAGCGCGGCCCGATGTGTTTTTCCTCGGCAGCGATGGCACGCTGCGCTCGAACCGTGTGTTGTGCCAGCTGGCGGGTCAGTATGGCGTCGATCTGTTTATCGGCTCGACGCTGCAGATCGACGCGGATGCGAATTCGTCGACAGTCACGCGTGGGCGGCTCGCCGGCTTTGGCGGCGCACCGAACATGGGACACGATCCGCGCGGCCGGCGTCATGCGAGCGAAGCCTGGCTGAAGCTGCTCAAGGGCGACGGGCCGGTCGCGCGCGGCCAGAAGCTCGTCGTGCAGATGGCTGAGACGTACAAGAAAGGCGGCGAGCCGACCTTCGTCGACGAACTCGACGCGGTCGCAGTCGGCCAGAAAAGCGGCATGCCGATCGCGCCGGTGATGATCTACGGCGACGACGTGAGCCACGTGGTCACCGAAGAAGGCATCGCGTATCTGCACAAGGCCGAAGGCGTCGACGAACGGCGCGCGGCGCTCGCCGCGGTCGCCGGCGTCACGCCGATCGGCTTGCGCGCGAAGCCCGAGAAAACCGCGGAGTTGCGGCGGCGCGGGATCGTCTCCTATCCGGAGGATCTCGGCATCCGGCGCGGCGATGCGAAGCGCTCGCTGCTCGCCGCGCGCAGCATCGACGATCTGGTGACGTGGTCCGGCGGGCTGTATGCGCCGCCGGCTCGCTTCAGAAGCTGGTGATGTGATGGCGGCGGCAGTGGCTTCCGGTCGGAGTGCGACACGCGGCGAAGCGGCGGTTGATGACGCTGCGGTGGAATGTGTCGGTGATGCGCGAGTGATGGCGGGCTGTGGGCGGTCTGCGACGAGGGTGGTGGGGTCTGCTGTGCTTGCTGTGCCTGCATCTGCAATGGCGGCTGAGGTTACGGCGACCGTCGTTCGGCGAGGTGCTGGCGTCGTCGGCGCAGCCGGCACGCGCTGCGTGGAACACGCGGCGCGGCATGCGCTGTCCGATGCGCAACTCGCGCGGCTCGCCGTCGAATCGCTAATCGAAGAAGCGGAGTTGACGCCGAAGCCCGCGCTCGTCGATGGGCGCGGCAGCGGCGCACACCGCGATCTCGATCTGCCGACCATGAGACGCTCCGCCCGCGCGCTGGAATCGACATTCGAAGCGCTCGCGCGCGCCTCGCGGCAGCGCACGCCATCGGCGACATTACGCTCGGAACTCGCGCTGATCGGTCGCGCCGGCGAGCAGGCGATGATGCGTGCAACCGACGGTAGCAACGCGCATCGCGGCGCGATCTGGATCACGGGATTGCTGGTTGCCGGAGCCGCGATGAACGGCGTCGCGCGACGTGGTGCCGGTCATCAGGCATTCGCCGACGCCGCCCTCGCCTGTTCGCTCGGCGCGCAAATCGCCTGCTTTCCCGATCGCTTCGCCCCGCCCGCGGACAGCAATGGCGAACGCGTGCGCCAGCGCTATCAGGTCGGCGGCGCACGGCGCGAAGCGCAGGACGGCTTTCCACATGCGCTCAACGTCGGCTTGCCGGCCCTCGCGCAGGCCCGCGAGCGCGGTATCGGCGAAAGTGCCGCGCGCGTCGACGCGCTGCTCGCGATCATGGCGTCGCTCGACGATACCTGTCTGTTGCACCGCGCAGGCCTTGCCGGCCTTCATGCGGGCCAGCAAGGCGCGTGTCGCGTGCTCGCGGCCGGCGGCAGTTCGACCGCCGCGGGCCGCGCGGCATTTGCCGCACTCGATCGCGCGCTCGTCGCGCTCAACGCTTCTCCGGGTGGCGCGGCCGATCTGCTCGCCGCGACACTCTTCCTCGACAAACTGTCACGTCACGACTTCACCGGGAGTACAGCCTCATGGAACATCTGACGTTCGAGTATCCGGCGCAACGCGCCGTCACGGCGCGCACGCATGTCGGCGTGGTCGGCTCCGGCGACCTCGAGGTGCTGCTGTCGCCCGCCGCCTCGATGACGGCGACCGTCGACGTGCGCACCAGCGTCGACGGCTACGGCCATATCTGGAAAAGCGTGCTCGACCGCTTCTTCCAGCGCTATAACGGCGCGGCGCGTATCGAGATCAACGATTTCGGCGCGACGCCGGGCGTGGTCGCGCTACGGCTCGCGGAAGCTGTCGAAGCGATCGATCCGCCCGATGACCGCGGTGCATCCGGCGCGCCGGGAGGAACAGCATGAGCACCGTCGCGATTCAGGCTGCGCCAGTCCTGGCCGACAGCTTCATCGAATTGTCTGCGCGCGAACGCGCGCGTGCGCTGCTCGATCCCGGCACGTTCCGCGAACTGCTCGGCCCGTTCGACCACATCGAATCGCCGTGGCTGCCGCTGCAAGGCATCGTCTGCCAGGCCGACGACGGCGCGGTCATCGCACGTGGCACGATCGACGGAGAACCGGCGGTGGTTGCCGCGCTCGAATCCGCGTTTCAGGGCGGCAGCATCGGCGAGGTGTCGGGCAGCAAGCTCGCCGCGGCACTCGAACTCGCGCTGCGCGACTGCGAACGCGGACGGCCAATACGTCCGGTCGTGCTGTTCGAAACCGGCGGCGTGCGGCTGCAGGAAGCCAACCTCGGGCTCGCGGTCATCGCCGAAATGCAGGCGGCGATCGTCGCGCTGCGCCGCCACGTGCCGGTGGTCGGCGTAATCGCGGGCATGGTCGGCTGCTTCGGCGGAATGTCGCTCGCCGCCGCGCTGTGCTCGCATCTGGTCGTCACGAAACAGGGGCGGCTCGGCATGAACGGCCCGGAAGTGATCGAGCAGGAAGCCGGTATCGACGAGCTCGACGCAAGCGACCGGCGTCGCATCTGGCAACTGATCGGCGGCGAGCAACGCGCGGCGACCGGACTCGCCGACAGCCTCGTCACGGACGATGTCGCCGAGGTGCGCGCCGCGGTCGCGCAGGCGTTCGCGCGCGGGCTGCCGGCCGCGCATCGCAGCGAGCAGGTCGATACGTACCTCGCGCGGCTCGCGGCGATCGATCCGCCCACCGTAACCCCCGAAACCATGCGCGCGGTCTTTCCCGCCGGCGCGCCGGCCGATGCGTCCACTTCGGCGCGCAAGGAGTGACCGTGACTGATACCTTCATCACGCGTGGCGCGCGCTGGTTTCGCGCCCTCGCCGGCGAGCCGGCTACCAAAGCGCCGGTGTGGAGCGGCGACGCGGCGCTCGGCGACGAGCGCGCGCGCTTCGTCGCGGTTGTGCCGGACCCGGACAACCGGTTTCCGCGCGCGACCGACAACGTGGTCGGCCTCGAGCAGGGATGGCTGCTGGCACGCACCGTGCGCGACGCGATCGCCGCCGATGCGCACGCCGCAAAGAAGCGCCCGATTGTCGCGGTCGTCGATGTGAAAAGCCAGGCGTATGGTTACCGCGAGGAGATGCTGGGCCTTCACCTCGCGTGCGCATCGGCCGTCGACGCCTATGCGTCGGCGCGCGACGCCGGACATCCGGTGGTCGCGCTGATCGTCGGGCCGGCGATGTCGGGCGCGTTTCTCGCGCACGGCTATCAGGCGAATCGCATTCTCGCGCTCGATGCGCCCGGCACGCTGGTCCATGCGATGGGCAAGGAAGCCGCCGCGCGCGTGACGCGCCGCACCGTCGCCGAGCTCGACAAGCTCGGTGAAACGATCGTGCCGATGTCGTACTCGATGGCGTCGTTCGCGAAGCTCGGCCTGCTCGATACGTTGATTGACGGCGTCGATGCCGATGCGCCGAGCGACGCGCAGATCGAACGCGTACGTACCCTGCTCGCGGACGCCGCGCGCGATGCCCGCACGGACCGCACGCGTGGACTGTCGCACCGGCTCGAGTCCGAGGCGGCGCAG
The DNA here is from genome assembly GCF_902859875.1 of Paraburkholderia solisilvae. Classification (GTDB taxonomy): domain Bacteria; phylum Pseudomonadota; class Gammaproteobacteria; order Burkholderiales; family Burkholderiaceae; genus Paraburkholderia; species Paraburkholderia solisilvae. The sequence goes on from NZ_CADIKF010000061.1 coordinate 35,754, forward strand.
AAGACGCGCGCCGCCTCGATCGAAGTGCGGCGGCGGCTCGCGCAGCAGTGGGACGCCGCGTAATGCAAATGTGCGCGCTGCCGCCGGTCGATCCGCTTGCGGCGTCTGCCGCAGCGGATGCGCGCGGTCGCCGCGATGACGGTACAGACCGTGACGGCGGCCATGCATGCTGGCGCGCGCACGACGTGCTGCGGCTACGCCGTCTGCCGGCGCGCGACGGCGAACCCGAATGGGTGCGGGACGCGTTCCTGCTCGCGCCGTTCGCGGTCGTGCGGCGCGCGCCGGCCGCGCCCGATTTTGTCGCCGTGGGGATACGCGGCGCAAGCCGAGCGCAACGCTACGGCACGTGGGCCGCGGACGCCGATGTCGAATTCGCCGTGGCGCCCGAAGCGCTCGCTGCAAGCGACCCTTCGCCGGGCCGCGAGCGATTGCCCGCGTTTGCCGCGCTCGCGACACTGCAGCGCTCACCGGGCGCCCTCGCGTCATGCGTGTGGGGGCCGGCGGGCAGCGTCGGCTTCGAACTGGCGACGCGAACGCCTGCCGTTACCGCATCCAGCGATCTCGACTTGCTGATTCGCGCGCCCGACAGACTGCGACCCGCGGTGGCAAGGCGGTTGTTTGCGGAACTGCGCGCGCTCGCGGAACGCGCCGGCATCCGCGTGGACGTGCAGGTCGACACGCCGGCTGGCGGCGTCGCGCTCGCCGAGCTTGCAGCCGGCAAGCCGCGCGTGATGGCGCGCGCGATTGATGGGCCGCTGCTGGTCGCCGATCCTTGGGCTGCGGTCACCACGGGCTCCGGCGCTGCTGACGCTGCCGCGGATGCTGACGCCGACGCCGACGCGGCGACAACCAGAGTGCCGCACCTCGATGCGGCCAGGACAGGAGCGGCACGATGACGCTCGCTTTTCTTTTTCCCGGACAAGGCGCGCAGACCGAGGGTTTCCTGCACCGCCTGCCTGAGCATCCTGCGACGGCGGCCACGTTGAGCGAAGCGTCCGATGTGCTCGGCTTCGATGTGCTGACGCTCGACACGCAGGCCGCGCAGCAATCGACCGTCGCCGTGCAGATCGGCATCGTCGTCGCCGGCGTGGCAATTACGCGTGCGCTCGCCGCGGAACAACTGGCGCCGGATGTCAGCGCGGGACTCTCGGTCGGCGCCTACCCTGCGGCCGTCAGCTGCGGCGCGCTCGGATTCGCCGACGCGGTGCGGCTGGTGCGCAAGCGCGCCGAACTGATGGAAGCCGCCTACCCGTCCGGCTACGGACTGGCTGCGATTGCGGGCCTCACTGAACATCAGGTCGAAACGCTCTGCGCACAGAACGGACATGGCGGCCGTCCACGCGTTTTCGTCGGCAATGTCAATGCGCCACGACAAATCGTCGTGGCCGGTGCAACGGACGCGCTCGATGCATTCATCGAAACCGCGCTTGCCGCCGGCGCGCGCAAAGCGACCCGGCTGGCCGTCAGTGTGCCTTCGCATTGCGAACTGCTGGCGCCGGCCGCCGACGAACTCGCGGCGTACGCCCGGAACGTGCCGTTCGATGCGCCGCAGAGCGCGTATGTCGGCAATCGCGGGGGCCGGCCGCTGCGTACCGCCGACGCCATTCGCGACGACCTCGTGACCAATATGCGTCATACCGTCCGGTGGTTCGATGCGCTGACGGTGATGGTCGAAATGGGCGCGCGCGTTCTGCTGGAAGCGCCGCCGGGCCAGGTGTTGACGGACATCGCGCATGAGCACTTTCCTGACGTCGTCGCACTTCCCGCCAGTGCATTGGCATTCGACCGGCTGGTCGCAACTGTCAGACGGCGTATTGATGCAGGTGGTTGACGTCAGGTGACGGGCGCGCAGATGCAGCGGAACGGGCGGTGCGCAAGTGACGTTGCCGCAACGCTTGCGCACACCGTTGCCCCCCGGGAGGTTGATCGGCGAAAACACGCATGCGCGCCGGAATTTACGCCCCGAACAACTCGCGACGAGACGCAACGCCGTCTGCACACTTATTGCACAGGCAACATCAGGGCATGCAGAGACGCTGTTGCAGCGGCGCCGTCACCCTAATCGATGAAAATTTCCCGCAGCCTGTCAAGCGCCGACATCAGCGCCTGATCCGAGATCGCGCCTGTTCTTTTGATCAAGCGCTCTTTATCGACGGTGCGTATCTGATCAAGCAGAATCAGCCCGCGCTTGCGCGCGAACGTGAGGCCCACGCGAAACGGCGCGGGTCGGCTGCCCGTGGTCATCGGCGCCACGATCACCGTGTTCAGGTATTCGTTCATCTCCGGAGGTGATACGACCACGCACGGTCGCGTTTTCTGAATCTCGCTGCCGACGGTCGGATCCAGCGCAACTAGCCAGACCTCGCCGCGCTCTACCATGTGAATCCCTCGTCATCCGCATTCGGAAACTCGCCCATCACCAGACGATCGCCCCCGGCCGCCGCGATGGACCGGCTCGCTTCGGCCCACCCTTCGCGCGCACGCTTCTGCGGCCGGCGCAGGACCAGAGCGTTCCCTTCGATTTGCATATCCACTTCGTCCTCCAGTCCCAGTTGGGCCAAAATCGGTTTCGGAATGAGCACGCCATGTGAGTTACCCATCTTGCGGATCGTGGTTTTCATGGCGAGACCTCAGTTCGAAAAATGCTAAGAGGATTGGAAGGAAAAGTAAACACAAAGTTATTACATGATAGCATGGCCAAATGGCATAGGGTGAATCTGATGTTGTCGTAACAGCGGACGCGAATGCTGACCGGCGTTTATGCGCATAAATTTTTTTATCTTTATATATTTTATAGATCAAGACTTTTCAGGAGGGGCGACGTGCGGCGAGAGGTCACGTATCGAAACGTCAGATTGATTCGCTCCCCCTGCACACGAGGCTCTTTCGGTACGCGATGACGCCACTCCGCCTGCGTCCTGCCGCGCATCACAAGCAGACTGCCGCTCTTGAGCAGAAATGATTGCGTCGCGCCCGTCCTGTTGTGCCGCATGTCGAACGTGCGCGTAACGCCAAGGCTCAGCGACGCGATCACCGGTTCATCGCCCAGTTCAGGTTCCCGGTCCGCATGCCAGCCCATGCTGTCCGCACCGCTTCGATAGCGATTCAGCAATACGCTATTGAAACGCGTACCGCAGGCCGCCTCGGCCGCAGCCTTGAGTTCGCCTACCGCCGGCGTCCATGCGTCCGGCACATTACGGATACCCGAATAGACATACACGGCATCGCGCTCCCCTTGCCACGCGGTGAGACGCGGTAGCGGCACGCGGCCTGCCGGCGTGCCCATCGTGTCCTGCCGCCACGCGACCTCTTCGATGATGCGCGCCATCATCGAGACGGCGGTCGATGGCGAAAGCCAATCGGGAAACCACGCGACATCGGGCGTGGGTGTGTCATCAAACAGATCGGGCATGGCGGGAATGCCGCAGATGCGGCGCTGATAGTCTCGAGCAACGGTAACCAGTATGAACCTTTGCCTCTGCACCCCGCCGCCTGCATCCCGGTGCGCGGGCGCGCGCCGCGCGGGATGATCGACATACATTGCGTATCAGCGTGTTCGCCGTTGATAGCCGTGATCGACGATACGACGGCGCACACGCTGTGGCATGCTGCGAGCCGGATGACAAAACGCCGCGGTACAAAACCGTCTGCGCGAAATTCTGTTAGACCTGAAAAACCCTCACCATACGGAAACGCGGCAGCGAATTTTACAAACCGCACACCTCAAGCAGCCAGCATCGCCAGGTAGAAGACGATCGCGCCGAGCAACGCGCCGATAAAGCAGAAGCCCTCTTGCCCGTCGTCGCCATTCGAGCGCAGCCAGGCTGCGACAACCCCACACAATCCGGCGGCCCCGAGCGCCACGAAAACCATCACCACATAAAATAGCGCGGTTCTGCCCAGTTCAGAAAATTCGAGATTCCGCGCGCCGCAATAGACGCCTACGGCTATCAGCGACAGCACCACCAGCGGCAGCATCACATGACTACCCTCGTGCCCGATATGGTGTTCGCGGTGCGTCAGTTTGATCGCTTTCATGAAGGCCTCCCACCGCCGTCCCAGTCGACGATAGACACCCCGTTTCAGTTCGCGTGACTCACCGGCATAACCACACATGGTGAAATGAAGGTCCGTTTTCAGAATAGTTCGTATATTCCCGTCATTCAATGCTCGTTTAATGGGAATGTTCCCGAGGCGAGAGCAAGCCTGTGTGACGCGTCCCCGATGACATTTTGCAAGAAGACCGGCACGCTACGCCTGCCTTCTACCCGTTGTCGAAACTGCCGGTAGAATGAATGACCTGCATGCCTAAGCGATCGCTCGCAAGAGTGTCCGCCAGGCCCGACTCCGTCGCGTCCCGTTACCTCACCTATGCGCCTATCATCGTTTTTCGTGCGCCTGATTTCCATCGGCGTTCTGTTTCACCTGTATGTCGGCTTTCGCATCATTCCCGACCTGCCGATCGACTCCACGGGACGATGGCTGTGTGTGCTCTGGCTCGTACTGTCCTGTTTGCTGATTCCGGCCGGTATGCTTGCGCGGCGTTTCAAACATCAATCGGTCGGCGACCGGTTCGCATGGATTGGCCTGCTGACAATGGGCTTTTTTTCATCGCTGCTGGTGCTGACGTTTGTGCGCGACATCGTGCTTGCGTCGTTGCTGACGATCGATACACTCTGGCCGCATGCCGTGTCGGTCGCACAATGGCGGCCGAATAGCGCGGCGGCGGTGCCCATTCTTGCGTTGCTTTCGACAGCCATCGGTTTCGTGAACGCCCGGCGTCGCGCGCGAGTGGTCACGATCGAAGTGCCGATCGACGACTTGCCGCGCGCGCTCGAAGGCTTCACGATCGTGCAGATCAGCGATATCCACGTGGGACCGACCATCAAGCGCAACTACGTCGATGCGATCGTCGACGCGGTGAACCGGCTCAAGCCGGATCTGATCGCGGTCACCGGCGACGTGGTCGACGGCTCGGTCGCGCAGTTGTCCGCGCACACGCAACCGCTGGCGCGACTCAGCGCGCGACACGGCGCGTATCTGGTTACGGGCAACCACGAGTACTATTCAGGCGCTCACGCGTGGATCGCGGAATTCGAGCGACTCGGGCTGCATGTGTTGCTCAATGAGCACGTGGTAGTGAATCACGACGGCGCGCAAGCGGTCATTGCTGGCGTGACCGACTATTCAGCCGGGCACTATGATCCGGCGCACAACAGCGATCCTGAGGCCGCACTGAAAGGCGCGCCCGGCGATGTGCTGATCCGCGTGCTGCTTGCGCACCAGCCACGGACTGCGGAAGCGGCGGCAGACGCGGGATTCACGCTGCAATTGTCCGGCCATACGCACGGCGGACAGTTCTTCCCATGGAATTTCTTTGTCCGGCTGCAGCAGCCGTTCACCGCCGGGCTCGCCCGGTTGAACGGCCTTTGGGTGTACACCAGCCGCGGCACCGGATATTGGGGGCCACCGAAACGGCTCGGCGCCCCTTCGGAGATTACGCGACTGAGATTGGTGAACGCCGGCGTTTGAATGGAGAGTTGACCGGCTTTAACCGCGTTTTGGCCAAGGTTTTAAATGAGGTTCAAACCAGACCTGAACGATACGCCGATCGTGCGGCGATCGCGTTTGACGTGACCGATCGCCGCGTTTGAACTACTGCGCAGCCGATACAGACACGGCCGCAGTGGGCGCATAGGCAACTTCAACATGCATGCCGGCCGACAGATGAGCCAGTTGCGCGGTGTTGGCTGCCTGAATATGGAAGATGGCGCCCTGCGGGCCGCGCAATGCGAGTATCCCCGTCTTCTGATCAACCGTGACGAGCTCCGCCTGAATGTTATTTTGAGTCATCGGGTCTGCGTTTGCCGCGGCATGGTTTGCGGCGTTCGTTGATCCGTGAGGCGTCACGGTGATAACCGCGTCTCGCGCCATCCGCACGCGCACCTTGTCCCCTGCTTTGATCTCCGACAGTTTCGTCGAATCCGGACTGACGTTGAAGGTTGCCTGGCCACTCGCCGCATCTTTGACGGTGACGGTGTGCGCAACGCGGTCCACCGACTGCACGATGCCTTCAGCCTGAAGCACACTGACTCCCGCGATGGTTGCGCTCGACGCAACCGATGCGGCAGGCTGTGCCGCCTGTGGGCTTAACGGCGCTAAAGCAATGAATGCTCCGGTGACTACGGCGATGGCTAGCTTTTGGTTCATGCGATCCTCAGTTGTTGATCAACGGCGACTCGCACAGCAGTTTGTTTTTCGAGATGGGTTCTGTCAACGTTTGGAATCCGAATCAGTTTGGATACCAATGCAAACGGAACGGACTGGCGGGATATTTTGATGTTTGACGCCTGGCTGAGAGCGCTCAGGCGTGGAGTCCGGGGGCGGTGACGGGAGGCTGCGGACGGGTGAGTTCGCCGGTTTTCCGGGAACGGGAGGGCCTGGGGGAATGTGAGGCGCTGGGGGCCGTAAACGCCGCGACCCCGCCTTTGGTGGGCGGGGTCGCGGGATGAGGCAGGAGGAGCCTGACGATTACCTACTTTCACACGGGCAATCCGCACTATCATCGGCGTGGAGTCGTTTCACGGT
>NZ_CADIKF010000062.1 GCF_902859875.1 Paraburkholderia solisilvae
CATGCTGCTGACCGCGCCGCCGGCACGGCCCGGCGCGACGCCGCGCGAGCGCGGGCCGGCCGGCGACGGTGTCGAGCAGCTCGCGCGCTGGATGGGCGTCGAATTCGCCGCCGAGCGCGTCGCGCACAATCTGTCGGTGTATCGCACGATACTCGACGAGATCGGCAAGCTGCGCACGCTCGATCTGTCGGCGCGGCACCCGGCCGTCGTATTCGACGTCGCGCGCCTGCACCGCACGGAGCGTCCTTCATCCGGGCGCGATGCGGCGGAGCGGGCATGAACGATATCGACGACCTGACCTCGCTCGCGGCACGCATCGCGGCTGCGGATGTTTCGCCTGCCGACGTGATGGATACGCTGCTGGAGAACATCGCCGCGCTCGACGCCGACGTGCTCGCCTACGAATGCATCAATCCGCACGCGCGTGCCGACGCGCAACGCTGCGCGGAAGAAATCGCGCGCGGCGAATCGCGTGGGCCGCTGCATGGCGTGCCGATCGCGGTCAAGGATAACTATCTGACCGCCGACATGCCGACCACCGCCGGCAGCCGCGCGCCCGGCTATACGTTCGCCCGTGAAGATTCGGCCGCCGTCGCGCGTCTGCGGGCCGCAGGGGCGGTGCTGATCGGCAAGACCCGCACGCACGAGTTCGCATGGGGCACCGAGACGCCGCCGACGCGCAATCCGTGGGACCTGTCGCGCATTCCCGGCGGTTCGAGCGGCGGCTCCGGCGCAGCGCTCGCGGCAGGCTTCGCATACGGCGCGCTCGGCTCCGATACCGGCGGCTCGATCCGCATTCCGGCGAGCCTGTGCGGCGTGGTCGGCCTCAAGCCCACCTTCGGACGCGTCAGCCGCACCGGCATCGTGCCGCACAGCTGGTCGCTCGATCATGCGGGACCGCTCGCGCTGTCGGTACGCGATGCCGCGTTGCTGCTCAACGTGCTGGCCGGCTTCGATCCGCACGACCCGGGCAGCGCCGACCTGCCCGTGCCCGACTTCACCGCGCAACTGAACGCGGGCGTCGCGGGGTTGCGCATCGGCGTGTGCCGCAATCATTTTTTCGGCGCCAATGAGGTCGACGTCGAAGCGCGCGTCGAACAGGCGATCGCCGATCTCGCCGCGCTTGGCGCGCAGATCGTCGATTTCGACGTGCCGAACCTGCAATACGGCCTCGGCGCGATCTACGCGATCGAGCTGGCGTCGTCGAGCGCTTATCACGATCGCGGCCTGCAACAGCAGGCGACCGCGGCGATGAACGACGACGTGCGGACGCTCGTCGAAATCGGCCGGATGGTGACGGCCGCCGATTATCTGAAAGCCGAGCAACTGCGAACCTTGCTGATCGAAGATTTCGATGCCGTGTTCGAGCGTGTCGATGCGATCGTCACGCCGGCCTCGCCGGTCACCGCATGGCGTCGCGGCCAGAAGTCGGTCGTCACGGGCGGTGTCGAGGAAAGCCCGCTGGCCGCGTCGTGGCGGTTGACCTATCCGTTCAATCTGACCGGCTTGCCGGCGTTATCGGTGCCTTGCGGCTTCGACGCGGCGGAATTGCCGATTGGTCTGCAGATCGTCGGCAAGCCGTTCGACGAAGCCACCGTGCTGCGCGTCGCGCAGGCTTATGAAAACGTGCATCGCTGGCACGCCGTGCGATCGCCGATTGCGAGAAGCGTCATACGATGAGTACAGGAAACGAAAGCCGGGTGAGCATCGCGTGTATCCAGATGCAGCCCGAAGTCGGCGCAAAGTCCCGTAACGTTGCGCATGCAACGGAACTGATCAGCGAAGCGCATGCGCGCGGCGCGCGGTTGATCGTGTTGCCGGAACTGTGCAATTCGGGTTATGTGTTCGAGTCGCGCGAAGAAGCGTTTGCGTTGTCCGAGACGCTCGCCGACGGAGCGACGATCCGCGCATGGGCAGCCTTGGCTGCGCGGCTCGATGTCACGATCGTGGCGGGCTATGCGGAGCGTGACGGCGATCTGCTGTACAACGCCGCTGCGATCATCGGCCCGCAGCAGGTGCTCGGCAATTACCGCAAGCTGCACCTGTGGGGCGACGAGAATCTGTTCTTCGAGCGCGGCAATCTCGGCGTGCCGGTCTTTCATACGCCGTTCGGCCGCATCGCGTGCGCGATCTGCTACGACATCTGGTTTCCGGAGGTCTTCCGGCTGGCCGCCAACGGCGGCGCCGATGTCTTGTGCGTGCCGACCAACTGGGTGCCGATGCCCGCGCAACCGGCGGGGCTGCCGGTGATGGCGAATCTGCTGGCGATGACGGGCGCGCATTCGAACGGCCTTTACGTGGCCGCCGCGGATCGCGTGGGCAACGAGCGGGGGCAGCCGTTCCTCGGCTGCAGTGTGATCGTCGACGCGCATGGCTGGCCGGTGGCCGGTCCCGCCAGTGCGACCGACGAGGCGATTCTCGTCGCCGATGTGAATCTTGCCGATGCGCGGCGGCATCGTCAGTTGAATGCGTTCAATCATGTGCTGCGCGATCGCCGGCCGGACGTGTATCGGTCAGTAGGCGTCGGCTGACACGCAGTCCTCCCGCGATTCGCTACACTGGAGCGATTCGAATCGCACGAGGGAGACGTCACCGATGGCAACGCGCAAAACGGCCGTGAAAGCGGCGCCGGCATCCGCGGCGAAGACGGTGTTGAAACGGGCTGCGGGCGTGCCCGGCAAGACGGCGACGAAAGCCGCGCCGAAGCAGGGCGCAAAGCCGGCCACGAAAGTGGCGTTGAAAGCGGCTCCAGGGGCTGCTTCGAAGGTTGCCCCAAAGGTCGCCCCAAAGGCCGCCTCGAAGAAGGTCGCCGCGAATGCGACTCCAAAGACCGCCCCAAAAGTCGCGAAAACAACGCCCCAAGCCACCGCAAAGCCCGCAGCCAAACCTGCAGCGAAAGCCGCCGCAAAACCCCCGGCTAAAATCTCCCCGAACCCGGCCGCCGATGCCGCAGCTATCCGCGTCGGCATCGGCGGCTGGACCTTCGCGCCATGGCGCGGCGTGTTCTACCCCGAAGACCTTACGCAGAAGCGCGAGCTCGAATATGCGAGTCGTCAGCTCACGACGATCGAAATCAACGGCACGTTCTACGGCTCGCAGAAACCCGAATCGTTTGCGAAATGGCACGACGAGACGCCGGACGATTTCGTCTTCTCGCTGAAGGCGCCGCGCTTTGCGACACATCGTCGCGTACTCGCGGAAGCGGGCGAATCGATCGAGCGCTTTATCGCGAGCGGCGTGCTCGAACTGAAGGACAAGCTCGGGCCGATCAACTGGCAGTTCGCGCCGACCAAGCAGTTCAATGAGGAGGACTTCGACGCGTTTCTGTCGCTGCTGCCGAAACAGGCCGGCGGCCGCGCGCTGCGACATGCGGTCGAAGTGCGGCACGATAGCTTTCGTAGCGAGGCCTTCGTTGCGCTTGCGCGCAAGCACGGCGTCGCGATCGTGATCGCCGGCGACTCGAAATACCTGCAGATCGCGGATGTGAGCGCGCCGTTCGTCTATGTGCGGATCATGGGGACGTCCGATGCGTTCAAGCAGGGCTACGCCGATGACGCGCTCGATCTATGGGCGCAGCGGATGCGCACGTGGGCGTCGGGCGGACAGCCGGCGGGACTCGAAACGCTGGCGAAACAGGCAGCCGGCAAGAGTCCGCGCGACGTGTTCCTGTACGTGATCAGCGGCTTCAAGGAACACAATCCCGCAGCGGGTATCGCGCTGATCGATCGCGTGAACAGCGGCAAGCAGGCGTAAGCAGCGCCGCGCCCGCTTACGCATGGGATGGTTAAAGTTTTATGTCTTCGAAATCAGTTGGCTTGGCTTTGCATCGACGTGTCACCGCCAAGGCGATGCTATGCGCGGCAGCGCTGTTCGTTGCGCAAAGCGCAGGGGCGCACGTATTTCCTTCGCAGCGGGAGCCCGCGGCGGGATCGACCGTGTCCGCGCCGGCGCAGGTAACGATCACCTTCGACGGCCCGCTCGAGCCCGCGTTCTCCACGCTGACGGTCACCGACGCGGCGGGCAAACCGGTATCCGCCGGCAACGCGAGTATCGACGCGCAGCAGCCGGACGTGATCAGCGCGCCGCTGCGCGCGCTTGCCGCCGGACACTACACCGTGCATTGGGTTGCGGTGGCGTCGGATGGACATCGTACGCACGGCGATTACTCGTTCGATGTGAAATAGCCGTGACACACAGGCCGCCGAACACCGGCGAGAGCGGACGCCGGCATTCAACCTGGCATTGCGGGCAGCGGCGGCAAACCGATCTGAGCGCGCAGCCGCTGGCAATCCGGATTAGGTGAGCCGTCGTCGGCCCATACGCGATATTCGCGGCACGGCGACGGTCGTCGATTGTAAATCGCACAGTGCACACCCGGCCGTCCGACTTCTCCGCGCAATGCGATACAGCGACCTGATCCGGCCTCGGTGCCTTTCATGCAAACCACGAAGGCATTCACGCGGCTGACCAGTTCGTCGGGAACCGTGCCGCCCGGTATGCCCGCCATTTCGCCCATATACATCGATACCCGGAAATGCTGGCAGCATGCGCCACAGGAGAGGCAGGGATTGCTATCGTGGTTCGCCATATCGGCGAAAACGCGGTTATCGGCTTGTCTGTCGAGTAATTGAATTGGCTTGTTTTCTGGCATACGGAAAAACCATTTCGGCGATTCGCATGGTGCGCCGCAAGCTTATTATTTTTAACGAGGCGCGTACGTAGTTTTTGCGTAAAAAGATGCACCTGTACGCACTGCCGATGTCCTCCTGCCGGCGCAGCGCGCACGCGGTTCCGCGAAGATCAGCTTAATGTTTTGCTAAGATTTCGCTGCTAGTATCTTTCGCCTTAACGGTCCCGCCAGTGCATGGTTGCCTGAAAGAATCAATTAAAATTTTCGTAAGGATGACACATTAATTTTGTATGGAACCGGCATTCGCGTTTTGGCAGGTGGATTGGGTCGATCGAATCCGTTCGTGCGGGGACGTCGTGGCAGCCGATTGCCGGCTGAAGATGCGCACGCCGGTAGCGGGCGCTTCGACGAGGGTGCGGCGCAGCGTCTCCCCGTTGAGAGGCTCGACCGCACGGGAGTTGCGCAGGATCGAAGCAAGCCCGGCATTATTTGGATAATCTTTAGCGGGCGGCAGCAACATCTGCGCTTCACAACCAGACCATACGCTTGCATTGAACGACAGTAGCGGAGTGCCCCGATGTTAACCAGGCCAATCACGACATCGTGTCTATTGACTGCATCGACCCATGATCACCGGCATGGGGAGGCTCGAATCCGATGACTGCGAACTGGACGCCTTACGCGCAATGGCTGCTCGCCGCGATCTGTTGCGGCGCGACGGTCTACGCGGCATGTGCCGCCGGTCTGCTGCGCCGCGCGGCGGCCGCCGCGGCACCGCGCGGCGCGAGGTCGCGGCAACCGGCGCCCGAAGCGATCGGCGCGGTCAGCGTACTGAAGCCGCTATGTGGCGCGGAGCCGCGCCTCTATGAAAATCTCGCGACGTTCTGTGAGCAGACACACCCGTGTTTTCAATTGCTGTTCGGCGTGTCGTCTGCACACGATCCGGCCATCGGTGTCGTGCGGCGCCTGCAGGCCGCCTACCCGCATTGCGACATCACGCTGATGGTCGATTCGCGCGTGCATGGCAGCAATCTGAAAGTCAGTAATCTGATCAATCTCGCGGAACACGCACGGTACGACCTGCTGGTGATCGCGGACAGCGATATCGCTGTTGCGCCCGACTATCTGCAACAGGTCTGCGCACCGCTCGCGGACACGCAGACCGGCGTCGTCACGTGCCTCTACCGCGCCACCGGTATCAAGGGTTTGTGGTCGCGCGTCGGCGCGATGTTTGTCAACGAATGGTTCTTGCCGTCGGTGCTGGTTGCCCACGCCGCGGGCTCGCGTCAGTTCGGCTTCGGCGCGACGCTCGCGCTGCGTCGCGAAGTATTCGAGCAGATCGGCGGGTTCGAGCCGCTGAAGAATTGCCTGGCCGACGATTTCTGGCTGACCGAGCACGTGCGCAGGCTGGGATTGAGCACCGTGCTGTCGAAAGTGATCGTCGCGACCGACGTGATCGAAACGTGTTTTACCGCGCTCTGGCAGCGCGAGACGCGCTGGCTGCGCACGATCCGCTCGGTCAATCCGGTCGGCTTCGCATTCCTGTTCATTACGTTTACGTCGCCGTGGATGTTGCTCGGTGCGCGCCTTGTCCACGTCTTTCATATGGATGGCGTGCAATCGGCCGCAGGTACGGCGATGACGGCAGTCACGCTCGCCGGCTGCGGCGCGCGATTGTGGATGCATAGCCACGCGACGCGTAACAGGCGAACCTTCTGGCGCGACTTGCCGCTTGTGCCGCTGCGCGACGCATTGCTGGTGCTGCATTGGTTAGCCGCCGGGTTCGGCAGCCATGTGATCTGGCGCGGCGCGCGGGTTCCGGTCGCGACGCGGGCCGCGGCCAGCCGCGCGACGAAGCTCGACGCGGTCGAGGTGCTGGAAGTGTCGGACGGACGGTGAACTCGCCGTGCGCGAATACACAATAATTCATGATTGAACGCAACGATGACAATTTGCAGGACGGAATGAAGATGAAAACCTTGTTCTTGCAGGCGCCGTCATACGACGGATTCGATGGCGGCGCGGGTTCGCGCTATCAGGCAAAACGGGAAATCCGTTCGTTCTGGTATCCGACCTGGCTTGCCCAGCCCGCCGCGCTCGTGCCCGATAGCCGCGTGCTCGATGCGCCGGCGGACGGCCTGTCGGTCGACGAGACGCTCGAGGTCGCAGCCGGATACGACCTTGTGATCATCCATACGAGCACGCCGTCGTTTCCGACGGATGCGCTGTTCGCACAGGACCTGAAAGCGCGCAAGCCGGGCGTCATGATCGGCATGGTCGGCGCGAAGGTCGCGGTCGATCCGCACAATTCGCTGATCGCGAGCGAGGCGATCGATTTCGTCTGCCGCGAAGAATTCGATTTCACCTGCAAGGAAGTGGCCGAGGGCAAGCCGCTCGCAAACATCCTGGGCTTGAGCTACCGCGCGCCGGACGGCTCGATCGAGCACAACGAAGCGCGACCGATTCTCGAGAACATGGACGAGCTGCCGTTCGTCGCACCCGTCTACCAGCGCGACCTGAAGATCGACAACTACTTTATCGGTTACCTGAAGCATCCGTACGTGTCGATCTACACCGGCCGCGGCTGCCGTTCGCGCTGCACGTTCTGCCTGTGGCCGCAGACGGTGGGCGGCCATCGGTATCGCGTGCGCTCGGTCGAGAACGTGCTCGAAGAAGTGAAGTGGATTCGCGACAACATGCCTGAAGTGAAAGAGATCATGTTCGACGACGATACCTTCACCGACTTCAAGCCGCGCGTCGAGGAAATCGCGCGCGGCCTCGGCAAGCTCGGCGTTACGTGGTCGTGCAATGCGAAGGCGAACGTGCCGTACTCGACGCTCAAGATCATGAAGGAAAACGGCCTGCGTCTGCTGCTGGTCGGTTACGAGTCGGGCGACGATCAGATCCTGCTGAACATCAAGAAGGGGCTGCGTACGGATATCGCGCGCCGCTTCAGCGACGATTGCCGCAAGCTCGGCATCAAGATTCACGGCACCTTTATTCTCGGCTTGCCGGGCGAAACGAAAGGGACGATCGAAAAGACGATCGCGTATGCGAAGGAAATCAATCCGCACACCATTCAGGTGTCGCTCGCGGCGCCGTATCCGGGCACGACGCTGTACAGGCAGGCCGTCGAAAACGGCTGGCTCGAAGAGAACAAGGTGATCAACCTCGTCAGCAAGGAAGGCGTGCAGCTCGCGGCGATCGGTTATCCGCATCTGTCGCGCGACGAGATCTACCACGACCTCGAACGCTTCTATAAGCAGTTCTACTTCCGTCCGTCGAAGATCTGGGAGATATTGCGCGAGATGCTGGTGAGCTGGGAGATGATGAAGCGGCGTCTGCGCGAGGGCGTCGAGTTCTTCCGTTTCCTGCGCGCGCACGAGGCGTGACCACCGCTATGCCACGATCCGGCCGCGCGCTGATCCTCACCGCCGACGATTTCGGCCTGCATATGCGCGTGAACGACGCGGTCGAGCGCGCGCATCTGCATGGCGTGCTGACCGCGGCGAGCCTGATGGTCGGTGCGCCGGCCGCGCGCGACGCGGTGGAGCGCGCGCGGCGCTTGCCGCGGTTGCGAGTCGGCTTGCATCTGGTGCTCGCGGACGGCGCAGCAACGTTGCCGCGCGACGCGATTCCCGCGCTCGTCGACGCGCACGGCCGGTTCGGCGACCAGATGGTGCGCGACGGCTTTCGTTTTTTCTTTCTACCCGATGTGCGTGCGCAACTCGCAAAAGAAATTCGCGCACAGTTCGAAGCATTCAGAGCGACGGGTTTGCCGCTCGACCACGTCAATACGCACAAGCATTTCCATCTGCACCCGACTGTGCTTTCGCTGATCCTCGAAATTGGCCGCGATTACGGCATGCGGGCGATGCGCCTGCCCTACGAAGCCGGTGCGCCGGTGTGGATCCGGCCGTGGATGGCGAACGTGCGCGCGCGGCTGCGCCGTGCAGGTATCGCGCACAACGACTACGTGGTCGGCATCGCGCACACCGGCGGCATGGACGAGGCGGTATGGCTCGACACGATCGCGCATTTGCCGCATGGCGTCGGTGAAATCTACTGCCATCCGGCGACGGCCGGCGATGGCGCGCTGTCCGATGGCATGCGCAGCTATCGCCATATGGATGAGCTGAACGCGCTGCTCTCGCCACGTGTCGCATCGGCGCTGCACGCGGCGTGCGCACAGCGCGGCGGCTTTGGCGACGTGTTGCCGGGCAAGGTGGCGCTGTCATGAAGTGGCTGCGGTTCATCGGCTTTCCGGTCGGCATCGCGATCCTGATCGCGCTGACTTTGCATCTGCAGATCGGCGCGGCGCTGCAGATGATCCGCCAGGCCGGCTATGCGCTGTTGCTGCTGGTGCCGTTGCATGTGCTGCCGCTACTGCTCGATGCGCAGGCGTGGCGGCTGCTGCTCGAACGGCGCGCGCCGCTCGGTTTCCTGTTGTGGATCGCGACAGTGCGCGAAGCGGTGAACCGGTTGCTGCCGGTCGCCGGCATCGGCGGCGAAGTGATCGGCATCCGGCTCGCGCAATGGCGGATCGCGGACGGCAGCTTCGTCAGCGCATCGGTGATCGTCGAAGTGCTGGTGACGCTCGCGGTGCAGTATGCGTTCTCCGCGATCGGCGTCGTACTGATCGTCGCGTCCGCGCAAAGCGCGGGCGCGTGGCAGGCCATCACGCTCGGCCTCGCGCTGTCGCTGCCGCTGCCGGCCGCGGCGATCGCGTTCGTGCGGCGCGGCGGTATCTTCCATGCGATCGAGCGCTGGACGAAGCGGCTCTTCGGCGAGTCGCATCCGCTGTTGCAAAAGATAGACGGCAAGCGCCTCGATGCCGATATCGAAGCGCTGATGGTGCGCTCCGGTCTGCTGCTGCGCGCATTCCTGTGGCAACTCGCGGGCTACGTGAGCGGAGCGCTTGAAACATATGTGGCGCTCGCGCTGCTCGGGCACCCGGTGTCGGTAGGCGGCGCGGTCGCGATCGAGGCGATTACCCAGGCGGTGCGGCACGCGGCTTTCTTCGTGCCGTCGGGGCTTGGCGTGCAGGAAGCGGCCGTGGTGCTGCTCGCGCAAATGTTCGGCGTCGATCACAATGCGGCGCTGTCGCTGGCGCTCGTCAAGCGGATGCGCGAAGTGATCTTCGGCTGTCTGGCGCTGATTTCGTGGCAAGGCGCGGAGTTGTGGCGGCGCGTGGCCGCGGCGCGGTTGCACGCGTCGGCGCGTGTCGCGCAGGGGCGCGTCGATCGGCCCGATACGGTGACGTCGGAGAGCTGAACGAAAACGCGTGCGTTGCGTGGACGCGCGCGATGCGCGAGCGTGCGAAGCCGCAAACCCGCAAACGCACAATGTGCAGCAGCCCGGGCATTCACAGTTCGAGGCGTGCGACGTAGCCGGTCAGTTCCAGGTAGCCGCGCCCTAACGGTGTTGCCTGGGCGCCGGCTGGAGCGGCGCTCGGTGCGCCGTTCCGCGACTGCGTCACCGTCACCGCCCCTTCCCAGTAGACCGCGCCGGTACTCGCGCGACTATCCACTTCCTGATCGTCGAACAGCGGGCTGAGCGTCAGATGCAGGCCGCCCGCATCGACACGCATCGCGACCGGATAGTGCGCATCGGTATGCGGCGAGCGCCACCAGCGCAGCGGTGTGAACACGACATCATCCGGCGCGAGTTCGTCCGACGAACCATCCGCGTGGCGCAGCGTGCCACCCGTCCAGAACTTGCGGCCCGTCTTGTCACGAATCTGGAACGCCATCAGCGCGCGGCCATCGTCGAAATTCAGGCCGATCCAGTCCCAGCCGACCGCGTCGTCGGCAAGCAGCGCCGACGACCACTCGTGATCGAGCCATGCGATGCCGTGCACCGGCTCGGCATGGCCACCCGATGCGCGGTTGCGCGTCAGCAGGCCGGTCACGCGCAGTGCCGGTTCGCTGTAGTAGTAGCTTGCCTCGCTCGAAAGCGGACCTTTCCGGCTGTAGCCGCGCGCGCCGTTCAGCAGCAGCGGTTGTGTCGGCTGCATCGCGAATGCCATTTGAAAATCCGCGGTGGCGATCTCGACCTGATACCGGCCGTCGCGCGCGTCACGCTGCAGCGACCATGCGCCGATCTGCACGCTCGTGTCCGATTCGCTTGCCTGCGCGAGGCCGAAGCCGCCGCGTGCCGAACGCTGGTCGTGCCGCAGCATGCCGGCTTGCGGGTCGCTCAACGCGACATTGGCGAACAGCAATTGCCGTGGCGCGAAGCGGCTGGGGTTCGCTTCATCGAGCGCCGGGCGCGAGCGGAAAAACGTCACCTGAAAGCCGAGTGCGGCGCCGTCGGCCGTGAAAAGCCAGCCGGTCGCGTACCACCATTCGGTCCGAAATTGCGGATGCGCGCCGAAATCGCGCGGGAACACGAGCGTGCGGCCGGGCGTGACGGGCGGGTAGTCGGGCGTGTTCGCGAGCGCTTGCGCGGACCGCATCAGCGGCAGCAGCGGCGCGAGCATGGCAAGTCGCGCAAGCGGTGCAAGCGGAGCGAGCGGTGCAAGCGGCAAGCGCGGCAGCAAGGACGCGAGCGCGGCCGGCAACTTGAGCAAGGTGCGGCGTTTCATCGCATCACCAATCGTCGCGCACCGCGTGCACCGCATCGACCGACAGCGCCGAACGCGCGCTCCACAACGCGGTCAGCGCCGCGGCCAGCACGACCGACGACGCGAGTGCGATCACGAGCGTCCATGGCATATGCAAACTCATCGTCCAATGGAACGACTGCGGGTTCACGACATAGACGAGCACGGCCGCGATGCCGGTGCCGAGCACGAGCCCGGAAGCGACGCCGACCGCCGCGACCAGTGCGCCTTCGAGCACCAGCAACGCGGCGATCTGCGCGCGCGTCACCCCCAGATGACGCAGCACGCCGAATTCGCGGATGCGCGACAGCGCCTGCGCGCCGAAGCTCGCGCCGATGCCGAACAGACCGATCAGCACCGCCACCGCTTCGAGCAGATACGTGACCGCGAAGCTGCGATCGAAGATCTTCAGGCTCGCCGCGCGAATCTCGCCGGGCTCCGAAAACGTCAGCCGTTCGCCGCCTGCGACACGCGCACGAAGGCGCGCGACCACCTGCGCGGTCGTCACGCCGGGCGCGGGCCAGAGCGCCGCGTCGGTCGCGCGCGTGTCGCCGGCAAGCTTGCGATAGTCCGCTTCGTCGATCACCACCGCACCGAACTGGCGCGCGTAGTCGCGCCAGATGCCGGCGACCGTAAACGTCGCGGATACGCCGCCGACCGGCAGCGTAATCTCGCTTCCCACCCGCAACCGATATAGATCGGCCATCGCCTCGCTGACCCACGCGGGCCGCGTGGCGTCGCCGTGCGGGATCAGCGGCGCGCCGGTCAGCGGCAAGCGCGCGGCCGGATGGTTCGGATCGATCGGGCGTGCGATCAGCGCGACCGGCGGCAGCCGCGTGTCGAGCGTGATTTGCGTGGCGCGCAGAAACTCGGCGCGGGCGACGCCCGGCGTCGCGGCAATCGCCGCCTGGTCGGCGGCGGACAGAAAGCCGCTGTCGCCCGCGGGCGCCGCGCGCAGATAAAGCGGTGCGGGCAACAGCAATTGCAGCCAGTCGTCGACGGCGATCCGGAAGCTCGACACCATGATCGCCATCGAGACCATCAGACTGAAGCTCGCGACAATCCCGGCCAGCCCGATCGCCGCGCGTCCGGGCGCGTGCGCAAGCTGGGCGAGCGCAAGTTGCGGCAACGCGCGCTGCGTGCGGGGCAGCGCCTCGAACACCGTGCGCGCGACGTACGGCATCGCGAGCACGCCGCCGATCAGCAGCAGTGCGACCGCTGCGTAGCCGAACAGCGGCAGACCGTCGATCGCAGGCAGACGCGCGGTGGCGATGCCAATACCGATTGCCGCGAGCGCGCCGAGCAGCGAGCGCGATCGATGCAAATGCGTGAGCGGTCTTTCTTCGTCGCCGGCTTTGAGTGCCTGGGCGGGCGCCGCGCGTGCCGCTTCGAGAGCCGGCGCGACGCTGCCGAGCACCGCGGCGCCGACGCCGAGCGCAACGAACAGGCACGCCGCCGCGGCGTCGAAATGGATCTGCGGCCGCACGCCTTCGAAATAGCCGCCGCCGAGATCGCCGCCGGCGACGCGCAGTACCGCGGCGGCGACCGCGTAGCCGATCGCGATGCCGGCGAGCGCGCCCAGTACGCCTTGTACCGCGCCTTCGGCGACGATCAGGCCGAGCACGCCGCGGCGCGTGACGCCGAGCGCGCGCAACAGCGCGAATTGCGTGCGCCGCCGCAGCGCGGCGAGCGCCTGGATCGTGAACACGAGAAATGCGCCGGTAAACAACGCGACGAGCGCCAGCACGTTCAGATTTGCGCGATACGCGCGCGACAGTTGCGACGTGCGGTGCGCGTTGTCGTGCGGAGACAGGGCGGCGACGCCGGCCGGCAACTGCGCGGCCATCCGGCGTGCAAACATCTGCGCGTCGACGCCGGCTTTCAGCTTGAGATCGATGCGCTGCACCGTGCCGAGCCGCTCGAGCCGCCATTGCGCGGCGCCGATATCCATCACGCCGACGCGCACGCTCGTGCCGGACGCGGGCAGCGTGCCCGCGATGCGCAACGCGACCGGCTGCAGACCGACCTGCACGGTCAGCGTGTCGCCGACTTTGAGGCCGCTCCACGCGAGTGCGGCGGGCGACAGGAACACCGTGTCCGGCGCGAGCAGATCGAGCCGGTTGCCGCTCGCATCGTCGATGTGTCCGACCAGGTTCGGTGTGACGCGTCCTGCCTGAAACACGTCGACACCAAGCAGTTTCAGCGCATCGCTGTGCCCGGCGACGCGCGCGTCGACTTCGACGACCGGGCTCGCCACGGCCACTTCCGGCAAGCGCGCGATGCGCGGATACAGCGCTTCGTCGAAGCCGCTGCGCGGGCCGCGGATTTCGAGGTCCGCGTCGCCCATCAGCGAATTGACCGTCGACGCGAGCTCGGTGAGCGCCGCGCCGTTGATCAACTGCACCGCGTAGCCCATCGCGACGCCGGCCGCGATCGCAAGCACGGCGACCAGCACGCGCAACGGATGACCGCGGCTTTCGCCGGCGATCAACGCGGCCGCGGTCGACAGGATCGCCCGCGCGGAAACCCGGCTTGCTGTGGGTGCGCGCAGGCTGCGCGGCAGATTGGCGCCGCTCATCGCGCGGGCCTCATAGCGTGCGCTCGAGCGGCGGCGCGTACGGCGCGAGTCCGTCGCGCGTCAGACGCAGGACGCGATCCGCGCTTGCCGCGGCGGCGGCCGAATGCGTGACCAGCAGCACGGCGGCGCGCGACTCGCGCGTCACGTCGCGCAGCAGCGGCAGGATGCGCGTGGCGGTGTCGTGATCGAGATTGCCGGTCGGTTCGTCGGCGAGTACGAGGCTCGGCCGGTGCACGAGCGCGCGCGCAATCGCGATGCGCTGCAACTCGCCACCTGACAGTTCGCGCGGCAGCGTGTTCGCGCGATCGTCGAGACCGACCGACGCGAGGGCTGCCTTGACGCGGACGGTGAGGTCCGCCGCGGGGACGCCGTTCAACCAGAGCGGCAACGCGACGTTCTGCGCGGCGCTCAGGTTCGGCAGCACGTGAAACGCCTGGAACACGAACCCCATGCGGGTGCGGCGCAGCAGGGTCGCGCCGTCGTCGTCGAGTGCGGCGAGGTCCGCGCCGTCGAACACGATGCGCCCGCCGTCCGGTTTGTCGAGCCCCGCCGCGAGATTGAGCAGCGTCGATTTGCCGCTGCCCGACTCGCCCATGATCGCGACACACTCGCCTTCCCGCAGTTCGAGCGAGACACCGTTCAGCACGGTGCGCGGCGGATGGCCCGGATAGCGTTTGATGACGTTCGACAGAGTCAGCATGAGGCCTCGGTTCGGGACAGCAGGCATGGTGTGCATCGCCGGGTTCGTTACGCATGGCGTACCGCGCGGCCCCACTCAATTGCGCGGAACAGTTCGGCGGCACAGAATGAACGGGTTCCTGCGCGGCGGCCGGACGCGTATCCCGGCATACCGCACGATCCACGCGGCATAGGGGTGCGGCGCGGGTGTCGGGTCACCCTTGCGAGGGTACCGCACACAGCGCGATGCATCGTGAGTATAGGAGCAGTGCGCGGGAGGAGTACGCGGGGTGAGGGCGGCATGAACGGACTTGCGGATGTCGTGCTGGTCGTGCACGCGGCGATCGTGCTGTTTATCGTCGGCGGGATGGCGGCGATCTGGCTCGGTGCGCTGCTCGGCTGGCGCTGGGTGCATAGCCGCGCGTTTCGCGGTGTGCATCTTGCGGCAATCGGCATCGTCGCGCTGCTCGCGCTGCTGGGCATCGCATGCCCGCTGACCGTGCTGGAAGATTGGCTGCGGCACGACGCAGGCGCGACGCAAGGTTTCGTGCAGCGCTGGGTCGGCCGCGTGCTGTACTACGAATGGCCCGCGTGGGTATTCACGCTGGCGTATCTCGTGTTTGCCGCGCTGGTCGGGCTGACCTGGCGGCTCGTTCCCCCCGGCCCGCATGACCGGCGCGAGTGCAGCGGCCACGGCGACCATAGCGATCGCCGCGATCGGTCCCGCTGAGCGAGCGGGAACGCGATGTGCAACACAGCGTCGGCGGATGCGTTTTCTCGATGCACCGCGATGTTTTTCCGGAGATCGTCATGAAATCTGAAGGTGGCAACGACAACCTGCGTGCTTTCGTGCAGACCGCGGAGCGTACGGGCGGCTTCGTCTGGGTGATCACGCTGGTCGATTTCGATGCGAAGAACGTGCGACGTTCGCTGGTTTCCGACGATACGTTCAGCACCGCGGCGGCCGCGAAAGATGCCGGCGACGCGCGTCTGGCCGGGATGAGCGCGGACCGCTGACGCAGCGTGCGCGCGCCCCCGGACGCGCGTCGCATCGAACACGGCGCGATTTTCGCTCGCGTGAGCGCTTATGCCTGGAAGCGGGCCGACTGCCTGCGTCTCGTGCTGAGCAGTTCGAGTGCTTCGTTTGCGCGCATCCGGGTGCCGCGGATATGGCGCGCGTCGAGCACCAGCACCTCGAACAGCGCGCGATCGTCTTCGGCGGCGCGCTGATAACCCGTCGCGGTTTCGAGCAGCAAGGCCAGCATGGTCTGCTGACTGCGACGCGCGTCGGCCGCGACGGGCGATGCGCGAAGAATCGTCGCGGCGATGGCGACGAGGGTGCGGAACTGGTTCACCGTCTGATTGCAGTATTCGAATGCGGACAGCGCGGCTGCCGGATAGCCGGCGTTCTCGTGTCTTGCGAGACCTGCATGATCGCGCCGAGGACGTCTTCCAGATGTTGCACGCGGCTTGATCGCGAAGCGGCCGACGCCCCGGTGAGCGGTATGTTCGTTATGGTGCGCGTTGAGCGTAGAGGGGTCGCTCGTGCTGCTTGCTTCGTTATGCTTGCTTTGACCGTCAAGCGCTTGGAATCGGATTTTGTTGTCGGGCATGTCGCGTCCTTCCACATTCAATGAAGACCCGCAACCTTCGGACGTCGCGTCGGACGAAGGCGAGCGGGCGCAATGACGAGGTTAGCAGACCGGCCCTGAAAACCATAAACCGGCAGACCCGAAGGTCTCCTCGTCACGGCCCGCCCATTGAAGAAGAGCGAAACAACGGCGGCAGAACCGCGTGCGAGCGGCTGCGCACGACTCGCTTGCGCAGGCCTGTTGATTTTCAGGGAATCAGGCTGCTAAGCCATAGCCGTCGTTGTCTTGACGGCACGTGGAGTATAGGGCGGTGCGGGACGCAATGGATCAACCGCCCAGGCGATGTTCAGTAAAACGATGCGATGGGTCCGCAGCCGCTTTTGCAACCGGTTCGCGTCGCGCACGGTACACATACACCACCTCTAGCCATTCAGCAGCCCCTTCCCCGCGCTCACATAGTGCCGCGGATGCACCGCCGCATGTTGCGCGGCGACATGCAGATCGCGCAGACGGCGCTGCAGTGGCGAACCATCGTAAATCGCCGCGCCGCCACCCAGCGCAAAGCATGCATCGGCCACGCGCACGCAAGTATTGGCCACCCAAACGGCGCTTTGGGTCGCCTGCGTATAAAGCGCGTCGTCCTTGAGCGTGCCTTCCAGCGCGCGCTGCCATAAGATCCGCACCTGCGCTTCATGCAGTGCGCGCGCAGCACGCAGCTCCGCTTCGACACGTCCAATTTCACACTGAAAAATTTCTGAATCGCGCATGGTCGTTGCGACTCGAAACTGCTGGTGGCCGGCCTTCGCGAGCGCGACGATCGCATCGAGCGCGCCCTCGGCCATGCCGACCATCATCGCCGATCCCATCGGCGCAAGCAGATGCGGTACCGTCTGGAAGAGCGGCCCGGCCACGCACGATTCGCCATTGAAGTGATCGAACAGGTGGTTCGCGGGCACCAGCGCGTCGGTGAGCGAAATATGATGGCTGCCTGTGCCTTCGAGCCCCGCGACGTGCCACGTGTCCTCGATGCGCCAGGCGCCCGCCGGCAGCATCATGCCGCGCATCAGCGGCGGCCCGCCCGCGCCGTTGCGCTCGCTGACCGGCTTGCCGTGCGCGGTCACGATGCCGGTGCTGAACATCCAGTCCGCGTGCATGCAACCGCTCGCGAATGCCCATCGTCCGGTGGCACGCCAGCCATCCGGCGTTTCTTCGAGCGTGCCGGTCGGCTGCACTGCGCCCGCCAGGATCACATCCGGTCCGTCGCGATACATCTCGTCGTATACATCGCGCGGCAAGCGCGTCGCGAACAGCGGCGCGGTCGAGCCGATGCCGGCGAGCCAGCCAATCGAGCTATCGATCCGGCTGAGCGCGGTCACCACCTGCATCGCGCTCGCGATGTCGAGTTCCAGGCCGCCGTGGCTGCGCGGCACATACATGCGAAACACGCCGATCGAACGCAGCGCTTGCACGAGATCGTCGGGCAGGCGCCTTGCCGCCTCGATCTCTGCGGCGCGCGCCTTGATGCTGGATGAAAGGTCGTGGACGTCGGACAGCATGCGTTGCACAACATCGTTCATCGGGTGCTCCTCGTGGTGGTTTCGTCTCTCAAGAACATGCGCCGGGTCGCCGCTATTCCGCAACCGGAAAGTTGATCGATCTTTTATTCGCCCTTCCTGGGGAATTAGTCGCACGCGAAAACGTCTTGATGGGTATCGGCCCGAAATGGAGTAAGGAACAACGATGAATCAGCGAATGAAAGCCAACCAGTCGCCGGCGCTCGACGATCTGTCGTCGCGCGTGCCGTCGACTCTGCCGACATCGAGCGGACTGTATTGGGGCGGCAAGTGGCACACGCCGTCCGCAGCGGCTACGCTCACCTGCATCAACCCGTCCACCGGCAAGCCGCTGCGCGACGTGCTGTGCGGCGGCGCGAGCGAAGTATCGGCGGCGGTCGGCGCCGCGCGCGACGCACGCCGCGTATGGGCGCGCACGCCGCCGCTCGAACGCGCGCGCTGTCTGCGCGAAGCCGCGCAGCGGGTACGCGAGCATGCGCAGGAACTGGCGCTGATCGATGCGGCCAGTTGCGGCAATCCGGTGAACGCCATGACGCGCGACGCCGAGGTCGCCGCGACACAGCTCGAATACTTCGCGGGCCTCGTGCTCGAAATCAAAGGCGAGACGATCCCGACAGCGAACGGCTCGTTGAATTACACAGTGCGCGAACCGCTCGGCGTGGTCGCGCGCATCTATCCTTTCAACCATCCGTTCATGTTCGCCGCGGGGAAGATCGCGGCGCCGCTCGCGGCGGGCAATACGGTCGTCGCGAAGCCGCCCGAGCAGGCGCCGCTCTCGACCATCCGCCTGATGGAACTGCTCGAAGACGTCTTTCCGCCGGGCGTGCTCAACTGCGTGGTGGGCGGCCGCGACGCGGGCGCGGCGCTCGCGAGCCATCCGCAGGTCGATGCGATCGGCCTGATCGGCAGCGTGCAGGCCGGCAAGGCGGTGCTGCACGCGGCGGCCGACACGATGAAACACACGCTGCTCGAGCTCGGCGGCAAGAACGCGATGATCGTCTATCCGGACGCGGATTTCGACAAGGCGGTGGCCGGTGCGATCAAGGGGATGAACTTCGCGTGGTGCGGCCAGTCATGCGGTTCGACGAGCCGGCTCTTCGTGCACGACTCGATTCACGACCGCTTCGTCGATGCGCTGACGAAGCTGCTGCCGACGCTCTATCGCCCGGGTATCGCGACCGACATGCGCACGACGATGGGCGCGCTGGTGAACCGCACGCAGTACGAGCGGACCTTGCACTATATCGACAAGGCGCGCGAGCAGCGCGCGACGCTTGCGCTCGGCGGCAGGCATCCTGCCGATCCCGCGCTCGCGGACGGCTTCTTTGTCGAGCCGACCGTGTTTGTCGACGTGCAGCCTGATATGGCGATTGCCCGCGATGAAATCTTCGGCCCGGTGCTGTCGGTATTTCGCTGGCGCGACGAAAACGAGATGCTCGAGACAGTCAACGGTCTCGACGTCGGGCTGACCGGTTCCGTGTGGACGCAGGGCCTCGATACCGCGCACCGCGTCGCGGCGGCGCTCGAATCGGGATACGTGTGGATCAACGACACATCGACGCATGTGCCTGGCGCGCCGTTCGGCGGCTACAAGCAATCGGGCCAGGGCCGCGAGGAATCGAAGGACGAGCTGCTCGAATTCACGAGGCTGAAGAACGTGAACGTGATGCTGGGAGGCTGAACGAAAGCCGGCGGCCGCCCGTCTCCGCTGAAGGGCAAGGCAGCGGCTTTTAGCGTGATGATCGAACGATCTGATGAAACCGCTTGAAACCGCTTTAAAGGCAAATTGAAATAATTATGTTGGCTCTTTAAAAGCTTTGTCGCATGCTGGCAAAGAAAACTTCACACAAGAAAAAAGCGCGGCCTGAGCCGCGCGAATGCGTGGATTCCGCTGTCTACGGATTCCGTGAAGCGAGTGCACTCTAGCCCGGCCAGTATCTTTCGGCTATTCGAGTTGCGAAATTACCTATTCTATTTTCCGCAATGATCCTCCAAACCGACATTTGAGGATTGTTGCGGATGTCCGTTTACGCCTGGTCGACCCGAATCATTCGTGAAAACGACCCGGATTGTTTCTATTTTTATCTACCTGTATTGCCGATTGAGGAATAGTGCTCGATTCGCACGTGTCGCGCATTCGAGACGCGTCTTTTTGCCATTTTTTACATTAATTCTTTGCACGAGTAGTCTCCGCTTCGCGTCCACTTAACTACAAGCGCAAGGAGCAATAATGAAACGCACGACCTCCCTCTCGGTCATCTCGCTGGCGATGCTAGGAGCCGCCGGCGCTGCGCACGCGCAAACCAGCGTCACCCTCTACGGTACGATCGATACGTCGATCACTTACGTGAACCGCGCACAAGGCAGCTCGAACCTGTGGGCGCTTGGCAACTCCAGCGCCGGCAACCTGTCGGGTACGCGCTTTGGCGTCAAGGGCAGCGAAGATCTGGGCGGCGGTCTCGCGGCGATCTTCCAGTTGGAAAACGGCTTCAATCCGTCGACCGGCCAGTTGGGCCAGGGCAGCCGTCTGTTCGGCCGCCAGGCGTATGTCGGCGTGACGAGCACGCAGTTCGGCGCGGTCACGCTCGGCCGCCAGTACGACCCGCTGATCGACCTCGTACAAGGCATTACGGAAGACAACTACTTCGGCAGCGCGTTCGCAACCGCGGGCGACGTCGATAACTACGACAACAGCTTCCGCGTGAACAACGCGGTCAAGTACGCATCGCCGGTCTGGTCGGGCTTCCAGTTCGAAACGATGTACGCGTTCGGCGGCGTCGCCGGCTCGACCGGCTCGGAGCAGTCGTATGCCGTGGCAGCCGCGTACAACACCGGCCCGCTGTCGTTGGCAGCCGGCTACTTCTACGCAGCGAACAGCCAGGCAACGGCCGCCGACCGCGATGGGTTCCTGAGCACGTCGGACGGCACGTTCGACGGCCCGATCAACGCCGGCTACGCGACGGCGCACTCGCTCGCGATCGCACGTGTGGCAGGTCAATACGTGTTCGGTACGTTTA
The DNA here is from genome assembly GCF_902859875.1 of Paraburkholderia solisilvae. Classification (GTDB taxonomy): domain Bacteria; phylum Pseudomonadota; class Gammaproteobacteria; order Burkholderiales; family Burkholderiaceae; genus Paraburkholderia; species Paraburkholderia solisilvae. The sequence goes on from NZ_CADIKF010000062.1 coordinate 20,674, forward strand.
CGTTCGGCGCGGCGTATAGCAACGCGCAATATCGCCGCGACGATGCATCGGTGTTCGGCGAGAACGAGAAGTACAACACGGGCCAGGGCTTCCTCAACTGGCAGGCCACGCCGGCCATGTTGCTGGGCGTCGGCTATAGCTACACGAAGTCGACCGGCGATTCTTCGGCGACTTACCATCAGGTGTCGATCGGCGCGGACTATTCGCTGTCCAAGCGCACGGACGTGTACATGACCGCCGCTTACCAGCACGCAACCGGCGACACCGGCGATGGCGCCGGCGGCCTGATGCCGGCACAAGCGTCGATCGGTTCGTACGGCTACGCAGGCACCGCGTCGCAGACGATGGTCAACCTCGGTTTGCGCCACAAGTTCTAAGCAACGCCTAAAGCAAGGTTCGACGCCACTCGGCGGACCGGATGGTTCGCCGCGGGCTGACGAAGCGGGCGGGCTGCCTTCACGGGCGGTCCGCCCGCTTTTTCATGGGCGCGACGTGCGCTCATTGGCGTGCGCGCGATGCCGGTAGAATGTCGCATCAGGTGAATCAAAGCGGCTCAAAACGGCTCAATCCGGTCAAGTGCGAGGTGCGCGATGCGAACGATCAAGATTCAGCAGTTCACCGAAGAAGACGAGGAATTTTTCGAGCTCGGCGACGAAACCGAGGTGATGGTCACCGACGATGAATGGCGGCTGCTCGAAGAGGCGCAGGACGTGATCTGGATCGACCGGCTCGGCGGGTTTTACGCGCTCGTCGGATAAGGTTGGCATCATCGCGCGGCCCGGCGCAGCGACGCGCGCGACCTGGCGATAAAAACGACGGGGCGGCTCCATGAGCCGCCCCGTTTCATTTGCCGCATGCGACGTGCTGCGTCGCACGCTGCATCCCGCGCTTTTCAGTGCCGGTCGATCGAGTAGCGCCCCGGTCCCGTCACGACCAGCAACAGCAACCCGCCGATGATGCTGATGTTCTTGTAGAAGTTGATCATGTTCACATACTGCTCCATGCCGGTCTGCGTCCAGAAGTGGTGGCCGATCAGCGCGGTGCCGAGCGTATAGAGCGCAAGCAACAACGCGAGCGGCCGCGTGAACACGCCGACGGCAAGCGCGATGCCGACCCCCAGTTCCATCACGACAGCGATGGTTGCCGCCACCGCGGGAACCGGCGCGCCGGTCGTGGCCATATACGCCTCGGCGGCGGAAAAGCCCGTCAGCTTGCTCCAGCCGAACACCACGAACAGCACCATCATCAGTACGCGAGCGACGAGCAGGATGGCATCGCGGCGTTGGTCGATCAGGGTTTGCATGATTCTTTCCTTTTTATAAGAGCCAGTTGTTCAGGATCGCGGCGCCGTCGCTCACGACCACAGTTCCGATACTTCGTTGTCGCGCAGATCGAACACGAGTACTTCCGCGTCGTCGCCTTCGCTGAAGCTCAGCGCGCGTTCGCCGCGAATCCGCGCGCCGTCGCCTTCGACGAGCCGTACGCCGTTCACCGTCACCGCACCGCGTGCGACATGCACGTAGGCGTACCGGTTGGCGTCGAGCTCGACGCTTGCCTGTTCCGCGCCGTTGAAAAGGCCCGCATAGACGCGCGTGTCCTGACGCAGTTCCAGCGATCCGTCGGCGCCTTCCGGCGACAGCACGAGCCGCAGCTTGCCGCGCTTTTCTTCCGCGCCGAAGTGCTGCTGCAGATAACGCGGCGTCGCGTTTTTCACCGACGGTGCGATCCAGATCTGCAGAAAGTGCACCGGCTCGTTCGCCGAATGGTTGTACTCGCTGTGCGCGACGCCGGTCCCGGCGCTCATCAGTTGCACGTCGCCCGGCACGATCACCGAGCCGGTGCCCATCGAGTCCTTGTGTTCGAGCGCGCCTTCCAGCACGTACGAAAAGATTTCCATGTCGCGGTGCGGATGCTTGCCGAAACCGCGGCCCGGCGCGACGCGGTCGTCGTTGATCACGAGCAGGTCGGAGAAGCCGATTTGCTGCGGGTCGTAGTAATTCGCGAACGAAAACGTATGACGCGAGCTGAGCCAGCCGTGCTCGGCGCGGCCGCGTTCGTTGGCATGTCTGATTTCAATCATGTTGATCTCCGTGAGAAGGTCCACTTCGACTTGGGCGTCGTTGCCCTGACGCGTTGATCGAATTTTAGGTCAATTCATGAGGCTATAATCGTGCTGAAACGGGATTGACTGTCCTGTTTGAGTTGTCAATGAGTTGACAATAAAACCCGGACATGGAGCGGCGGCCGCGATGCAACTCGATGATTTAAAGATCTTTGTCACGACAGTCGACGCGCGCAATTTCACGGCCGCGGCGGACCGCCTGCAGCTGTCGAAGCAGTTCGTCAGCCGCCGCGTGATGGCGCTCGAAGCGAGCCTCGGCGTGCGCCTGCTGGTGCGCAACACGCGCAAGCTCGCGGTCACCGACCTCGGCTACGAGTTCTACGAGCGGGCGAGCCGCATCCTCGCCGACGTGGCCGACGCGGAGCAGGCGATGTCGTCGCAGCGCGCGCATCCGCGCGGGCTGCTGCGCGTGAGCGCGCCGCTGTCGTTCGGCGTGGTGCATCTGTCGCCGCTCGTCGGCGCGTTTCTGAGCTCGAACCCGGAAGTGCGCATCGACATCGAACTGAGCGACCGCGTGGTCGATGTGGTCGGCGAGGAGTACGACATGGCGTTGCGCATCGGCACGCTGGCCGATTCGACGCTGATCGCACAGAAGCTCGCGGAATTCCGCATGATCGCGTGCTGCAGCCCCGTGTATCGCAGCACCCGGCGGCTCCCGATGACGCCCGCGGAACTCGCGGGTCATCCGTGCCTGCTCTACGGCGAGGAAGCGCGCACCGGCTGGGCGTTCGATATCGACGGGGCCGTGCGCCAGATCGAAGTGCACGGGCCGCTGCGGGCAAACAACGGAGAAGTGATTCGCGACGCGGCGATTGCCGGCATCGGCGTCGCGCTGTTGCCGGAATTTATCGTCGCCGGTGCGCTGGCGAGCGGGCAGCTCGTCGCGTTGCTCGAATCGTTCGCGGCGCCGCCGATCACGCTTCATGCGGTCTATCCGCAACACCGGCAAAGCTCGGTGACGATACGCGCGTTCACGCAGTTCCTGCGCGAGCAGTTTGCGACTGCGCTGGCTGCCTGACGGCCGGTCGCATGCGGCGAGGGCGCGCGCGGCCCGCGCTCGGCCGGGCAAACACGCGCTGCATGAGCCGCTGCGCATCGTGCATCGCGACAAGCCCTCGTTTTCGCCGACGCCTCGCTTTCCCAAATGCTATAGCCACACAGCGACGAATTCCCGGATAATGCGCGTACCTTTGCGCGGGGGACGACCGAACGGCACGGCGCACGCCATGCCGCCGACGCGGGGAATATGCGTTTTTCCTATACAAATCAAGAGGGACAATCGTGGAACCAACAGATCGGGCCGGCTGCTCCTGGCGCTGGCTTATTTTGCTGATCCCCTATATCGCGTTGTTGTGGTTGCCGTTCTATAACGACACGCGTCCATCATTCGCCGGATTTCCGTTCTTTTACTGGTATCAGTTCCTGTGGGTTCCGCTCACGTCGTTGCTGATCTACGTCGTGTATCGAGGTATCCGATGAGCGATCTGAATCCTGTCAATCCGGTCGCCATGACCGTCTTCGTCGCCTTTTTCCTGCTCGTCACGGTGGTCGGCTTTCTCGCTGCGCGCTGGAAGCGGGGCGATCTCACGCAACTGCATGAATGGGGTCTCGGCGGCCGCCAGTTCGGCACGATCATTTCGTGGTTCCTCGTCGGCGGCGACTTCTATACCGCGTACACGGTGATCGCGGTGCCGGCGCTGGTCTATTCGGTCGGCGCATACGGCTTCTTCGCACTGCCGTACACCATCATCGTGTATCCGTTCGTGTTCGCGGTGATGCCGAAGCTGTGGAAAATCGCGCACGCGAAGAATCACATCACCGCGGCGGACTACGTGCACGGCGAGTACGGCGGCAAGTGGTTCCCGGCGGCGGTCGCGGTGACCGGCATCGTCGCGACGATGCCGTATATCGCGCTGCAACTGGTCGGCATGCAGGTGGTGATCAAGGGCCTCGGCGTGTCCGGCGAACTGCCGCTCGTCATCGCGTTCGTGATCCTCGCGCTGTACACGTACACGAGCGGCCTGCGCGCGCCGGCGATGATCGCGTTCGTCAAGGACATCATGATCTACATCGTCGTGATCGCGGCGGTGTGGCTGATTCCGGTGAAGCTCGGCGGCTACGCGCACGTGTTCGACGCGGCCGACCAGTACTTCAAGGCGAAGGGCGGCGCGACCGGCATCATCCTGAAGCCGACGCAGTTCACCGCGTATGCGTCGCTCGCGCTCGGCTCGGCGCTCGCGGCGTTCATGTATCCGCATACGATGACCGCGGTGCTGTCGTCGTCGTCGCCGCAGACGGTGCGCAAGAACGCGATTTTCCTGCCCGCGTACACGCTGCTGCTCGGCCTGATCGCGCTGCTCGGCTATATGGCGATTGCTGCGGGCATCCACGTGAAGTCCGCCTCCGACGTCGTGCCGACCCTGTTCGGCACGCTGTTCCCGTCGTGGTTCGTCGGCTTCGCCGCGGCCGCGATTGCGATCAGCGCGCTGGTGCCGGCCGCGATCATGTCGATCGGCGCCGCGAACCTGTTCACGCGCAACCTGTGGCGTCCGCTGGTTTCGCCGAATATGGCGCCGGCGCAGGAAGCGTCGACCGCGAAGTTCGTTTCGCTGGTCGTGAAGTTCGGCGCGCTGCTGTTCATCGTGTTTCTGCCGACCCAGTACGCGATCGACCTGCAACTGCTCGGCGGCGTGTGGATTCTGCAGATCTTCCCGGCCATCGTCTTCTCGCTGTACACGCGGCGCCTGAATACGCCGGGACTGTTCCTCGGCTGGCTGGTGGGCATTGTGATCGGCACGGGCCTCGCGATCGAGCAGGGACTCAAACCGGTGTTCACGCTGCATGTCGGCGACGCGAGCTGGCCGCTTTATATCGGCCTGATCGCGCTGGCGGCGAATATCGTCGTGACGTTTGTCGTATCGGTGCTGACGCCGAGGCGCGCCGCGCTTGGCGCGAGCGCGTAAGCGCACGTCGCTGCGCGCCGGCTGATTCCGCTCAGCCGGCGCGTTGATGCGCGTTTGTGAAGCTGGTCTGTGAAGCTGGTCTATGAAGCAGGTCTGTGGAGCAGGTTCGTGAAGCACGCCTGAAATGCACGTTTGAACAGCAGCCGCCTTCATGAAGTGCTCTTCAAAGAAGTTGGATCGATGTCCAACTCCCGGCCGGGGCACTTCATGAAGTCGGCTGCTGGCGTTTTGACGTCCGCGGTTTGGTACGATGCAGCCTTTTCCGCCGACGGTAAGCCCGCGTGAAACGATCTATCGCGCCGTTCGTCCGCCATGTCGTCGCGACGACGGGCGCCTTCCTCAAGCCCTACGCGTCCCGCGCGTTGGAGCGCGTGCGCCATCCGACGCGGCGCGGCATCGCATGGACGATCGCCGCCGTGCCCGCGCTGATCGTGCTGTACGTGCTGCTGCTGATCCCGTTCACGCCGGGCATCGGCGATATCCGCAAGGCGAAAGTCGAACAGCCGGCCCAGGTGCTGTCCGCGGACGGCAAGCTGCTCGCGACCTTCAAGCCGTCGAACCGCGAGTGGGTCAAGCTGTCCGATATTTCGCCACACGTGATCGACGCGCTGATTTCGACCGAAGACCATCGCTTCTACGAGCATCACGGCATCGACTGGAAACGCACCGCGTCCGCCGCGCTGCATACGTTTTCCGGCGACCGCCAGGGCGGCTCGACCATCACGCAGCAGCTCGCGCGCAATCTGTATCCGGACGAAATCGGCCGCGCGCCGACGCTCACGCGCAAGATCAAGGAGGCGATCACCGCGTTCAAGATCGAAGCGGTCTATACGAAGAGCGAAATACTCGAAACGTATCTGAATACGGTGCCGTTCCTGTACAACGCGTACGGGATCGAGATGGCCGCGCGCACGTACTTCGACAAATCGGCGCACGACCTGACGGTCATCGAAAGCGCGACGCTGATCGGCATGCTGAAGGGCAATAGCTATTACAACCCGGTGATCAATCCCGACCGGGCACTGCAGCGCCGCAATATCGTGCTCGCGCAGATGGTGAAGTATCAGCGGCTCACGCCCGCGGCGTATCAGGCGCTGCAGCGCCGGCCGCTTGGCGTCGATTTCGAGCGCCAGACCGAACCGCCGGGCCCGGCGCCGCATTTCGCGCAGCAGTTGCGCAAGTGGCTGATCGCGTGGGCCGACGCGCACGACTACAACATCTACTCGGACGGCCTGGTCGTACGCACGACGATCGATTCGCGTCTGCAGACGATGGCGACTCAGGCGCTCGCGTGGCAAGGCAATCAGTTGCAATCGATCGCGAATTCGGTGTGGGGCACACGTAATGCATGCGCCGCGCACAAGGACGTGTTCAACGCATTCGTGCGCGAAACGCCGCAATATCAGGCTGCGAAACAGTCGGGGCTCGCCGACGATGGGGCGCTGAAACAGGTCGAATCGGATCGCTCGCTGATGCAGGCGCTATGCGACGACAAGACGCGTGTGCAAGCCGCGTTCGTCGCGATCGATCCGCGCAACGGCGAGATCAAGGCTTGGGTCGGCAGCCGCGATTTCAGCGACGATCAGTACGACCATGTGCAGCAGGCGCGGCGCCAGCCGGGTTCGACATTCAAGCCGTTCGTCTACGGTGCGGCGTTCGAAAACGGCGCGAAGCCGGACGATACGTTCGTCGATCAGCCGGTCGAAATCACGCTTGCGGGCGGCGAGATCTGGAAGCCGACCGACGATACGCCGCCGAGCGGCCGGCCGGTCACGCTGCGCGACGCGCTCGCGTATTCGAAGAACCGGATCACCGCTCAGTTGATGGAGCAGGTGGGCCCGTCGAAGGTCGCGCGGCTCGCCTACGCGATGGGCGTGCGCGACAGCCGGCTCGATGCGGTGCCGTCGCTCGCGCTCGGCACGAGCCCGGTGACGTTGAAGGAAATGGTGTCCGCGTACAGCACGATCGCCGATCGCGGCGCGTATATTCCGCCGATGTTTGTCACGCAGATCGAAGATCGCACGGGCAATGTGCTTGCGCAATTCCGTCCCGCGCGCGCCGAGCAAACGCTGCCGCCCGCCGCCGCGCAGACGCTGCTCGACGTAATGCGCGACGTGGTCGACCGCGGCACCGGATCGGCCATTCGCACGCGCTTCGGAATTCGCGGCGATGTCGCCGGCAAGACCGGCACGACGCAGGACGACGCGGACGGCTGGTTCATCTTGATGCATCCGCAACTGGTCGCGGGCGCGTGGGTCGGTTTCAACGACAGCCGCATCACGCTGCGCAGCGACTATTGGGGGCAAGGCGCGCACAGCGCGTTGCCGATCGTCGGCGATTTTTTCCAGCGCGCGCTGCGCTCGCGGCTCGTCGATCCGCGCGCGAAGTTCGTCGAAGAGAAACAGACCGGCGTGTTTGACGCGCTGCGCGCGACGTTCGCTGGGTGGTGGGGCCATCTGTTTGGCGGCACGGCGGACAAGTCCGCGCCGCAGAAAGAAGCACCGCGCGCGCCGCGCCGTGCACCTGCCGCACCGGCTGCGCCTACCGTGGCCGCTGCGGCTGCGCCTGGCGCGTCTTCCGCCGAAGCGCGCGATGTCGAGCCGCCGCAGATCGTTACGCCGCCTCACGGCGCTTCGATGCCGCCATTGTTGTCGCCGCCCGGCGGGGCGAGTTCGGCGCAGGGTGCGGCGTCCGCTGGCGGCGCGGCCGCGGCGGGGAGCTTGCCTGCTTCGGCGCCGGCGTCCGCGTCGGGAGTGGGCGGAGCGGCAGGCGGGCAGTCGTCGCTTGATCAGTGGATCAATCAGCAGATGAACGGGACCGGTGCGGGTTCGGCTGCGCCTTTGCCGTCGCCGTCGGGTGCGTCGAGCGGCGCATCGCGCAACGGATCGCGGTAGTGCGCTGCGGTAGCGCGGCGCGGTGATGGGCCGGCCGCAGGCGCGTGCCGCAGCGAGGGGCTGCAGTAGCGGGTTGTAGTAGCGCACCGCAGCGGTGGGCTGCAGCAGTAGACCGCAGGAGCGCGCCGCAGCGGTGGGCCGCGGTAGCCGGGTCGCAGGAGCGCATCGCAGTGGTGGGCTGCAGTAGCGCAAGTCGCAGCAGCGCACCGCAGCGGGGGCCGCAGTAGCATGCCGCCATAGCGCGCCGAAATACAGCGTCACGATCATTGCCCGCGAGCCCGCCACCCGCGGTTTTCAACCGCGCCGGCGAGACTCTCGAACCCGGTCCGTTCACTCGAGCTCGAATCCAGCCCCAGCCTCGAACCCTGCATCGCGCTGGCCGAGCAGACGCATCATCGTCAGCCCATTGCGTTGAGCTGAATCTTCGAAGCAATTGTTGAACACGACATCCGTGCGGTCGACCCGCCGCGCGATTTCGCGAATCGGTATGGTCAGCTGTTCGAGTTCTTCATCGCTGTAGTCGTAGTTGAAACGCCCGGATGCCGCCGTGCTGCCGGACCACGTGTCGGCATTGCGGCCATGCAGGCGCACAATCGCGAGGCGCGGCGACGTGACGTCCCACACCGTATGCGCACGCGTCGTCACATCCGGCGCATCCATCACGACGTGCACGAGTCCCCGCTCGCGCTCGAACGCGAGCGTCGACGCGCGGTGCCGCTCGTCGAACCAGCTCGCGTTGCGAAACTCGAACGCGGTCAGCCACGGCGTCATGCGGTCCGCGCAATGCGCGACGTGCGCCTTGTCGCGCGGCGCGGTCGTGAGCCATGGTGCAAACTGGAACAGCACGGCGCCGAGCTTGCCCGCCGCGCGCAGCGGTTCGAGCGCTTCAAAAAAGCGCCGCCACAGTTCGTCAATGATGTCGGGCGGGATATCGCGGTAGTAGAGATTCTTTTTGCCGGTCTGCGGCAGCGCCTGCTGGATATCCGGCGGAAAGAAGCGCGCTTCCGTCTGATGCCCGGTGAACAGGCGGAACGCCTTCATGTTGAACGTGAAGCCCGGCGGCGTGCGTTGCACCCACAACGCGCTATTGGCCGCGGCCGGCATCGCATAGTACGACGCGTCCACTTCGACCATCGGGAAATGGTCTGCATAGAAACGCAACCGCGCCTCGGCGCTCGTGCAGCCCTTCGGGTAGAAACGGCCGGACTTGATCAGCGTGGCGTCCGTCCATGACGCGGTACCGACTTCGATCGACATGCTGCACTGCTCCATTCGTCCGGTTATCGCTATTGCATCGTACTGCACAGCGTGTGAGCGCGGGTGGGGCGGCACGTGCACAGCGATGGGTAGCCAACGCTGGTCCCGCAACGATTGTTGCTAGAATTCGAGCGCTGACAGGCTATTTCAATGGCTATCCGCTGCACGACAATTAACAAGAACGGAGAAGCGCATGAAGGGCAGCACCATCGCGGAGCGGGAAGCCGCCGGCCGGGCCGCGCGCGAGCATTCGAAACGTTCGAGCCACCGCGCAGTCGGCGAAATCCGCCGCGACCCGCTCGATCTGCTTCGGCATAGCAGCGAAGGCCGTATCAAGCGGCTGATCCCGTTGCGCTACGGCCGCATGGCGGCGTCGCCGCTCGCCTTCTTTCGCGGCAGCGCGCTTCTGCAGGCGCACGATCTGGGCCACGTACCGCACACGCAGCTCGTGCTGCCGATCTGCGGCGATTGCCACCTGCTGAATTTCGGCGGTTTCGCGACGCCCGAGCGGCAGCTCGTGTTCGACGTCAACGATTTCGACGAAGCCGCGCACGGCCCGTTCGAATGGGACCTGAAGCGGCTCGTGGCGAGTTTCGCGGTGACCGCGCGGCAATTGCGTTTCAGCCGCGCCGCCGCGCACGAGGCGGCCATGTCCGCGGTGCTGCAGTATCGCGACCGGATCGCGCAATACGCGCAGTGCGGCACGCTCGAACTATGGTACGAGCGCATCACGTTCGACCGCATGATCGACGCGGCCTTGACGCCCGAAGGCCGCCGCCGCATCCGGCGCGGCATGGAGAAGGCGGCCGGCCGCACGCACGAAAGCATGCTCGAGAAAATCGCCGAACGCGTCGACGACCGCTATGTGATGCGCGACATGCCGCCCGGTCTCTTTCATCTGCACGGTGCGAACACGCTCTTCTCGCCCGAAGACGACTGGTTCCGTATCGGCGACTGGCATAAGCTGATCGACGGTGTCTATGCCGATTATCTGCAGACTTTGCCGCCCGACCGGCGCGAACTGCTCGACCAGTTCAGGATGCAGGATCTCGCGTTCAAGGTGGTGGGCGTCGGCAGTGTCGGCACGCGCTGCCTCGTGCTGCTCGCAACCGATCCGGCCGGCAAGCCGTTGTTCCTGCAACTGAAGGAGGCGCGGCCTTCGGTCGTCGCGCGCTATTTCAAGTCGAAGGAGCCGCGTCATGAAGGCGAGCGCGTCGTGCGCGGGCAGCAGATGCTGCAGGCGGCGAGCGATATGTTCCTCGGCTGGGCGACCGGGCCGGGCGGACGCCCGCTGTATGTGCGGCAATTGCTCGATATGAAGCTGTCGCCGAACATCGAACTGGTCGACGCCGAGCTGCTTGCCGGCTATGCGCGCGTCTGCGGCTGGGCGCTGGCGCGCGCGCATGCGAAGGCAAGCGGCCGGGCAATCGAAATCGCCGCGTATATCGGCCGCAACGATCAGTTCGCCGAGGCGCTGGCGGACTACGCATCCGCTTATGCAGATCAGGTCGAGCGCGACTACGATGTGTTTCTGAAAGCTTGCCGCAGCGGCGCGCTCGAAGCGCGCACCGACGACGATATGGCTGCCGATTTCCGCGTGTAGTTCCGAATGTCGTTTCTCGTTATTGAGACGCGAACCCGCAGTTTCACGGCACACTGTGCCATTTGGCCACAGTACGTGGCATCACTGACGAGGGAGGGGCATATGCTTGCATTTATCGGTACGTTGATCGTTGGTTTGGTGGTCGGCCTGATCGCGCGCGCGATCAAACCCGGCGACGACAAAATGGGCATCATCATGACGATCGTGCTCGGCATCGCGGGCTCGCTGATCGCCGGCTACGTCGGGCGCGCGGCGGGCTGGTACGAGCCGGGACAGGCCGCGGGATGGATCGCATCGGTGATCGGCGCGATCGTGCTGCTCGTGATCTACGGCTTCATTCGCAAGCGGATGTAGCCGCCAACGCCGCACGTGATGCGGGCTGCACGTGCGGCAGCTTCGCGCTGCCGTCGCGCAGCGCCGCATCGCTGCTGCGGCGCTGGTGCGTCGGTGGGTGTGCCGATTGGTGCGCCGGTGGGTGCGCCGTGACTATGCGTCCTCGATGTGCCGCTTATGCATCGTTGCCCGCGAAACTGCGGGCCGCGTGCGATTCGGTCATCATGCAGCCTGGGTGGTGCTCCCGGCCCGACACGCAACGCAACCACCGCACGTGCCGGGGGCGCCGGCTTTCGCAATGCGTTGGGCGTGACCCGCGCGCGTCGCGGCGAGTGGGTGCGCCCGCGGCGCGCGCCCGATATTGCGCGACCGGCATGCATCGCGTGCTCAATCCAGGGAGGGCACAGTGGCTGAACATAGCGCGGACGATGTCCGCGAAGCGCAAATGGCTTTGGACGCACAGGATGCGCGAGGAACCCGGCACACGTCGGTCGGCAAGGTCGCGCTGGTGACCGGCGCCGGCAGCGGCATCGGCCGTGCAACCGCGCGCAAGCTGTTCGTGCACGGCTACAGCGTAGTGCTGACGGGCCGCCGGCAACAGCCGCTCGACGAGTTGGCCGCCGAAGCGCTCGCGAGCGGTTTCGACGCATTCGCGCACGCTTGCGACGTAGCGGACGCGGCCAGCGTCGCGACGCTATTCGATGCGATTCGCCTGCGTTACGGCCGCCTCGACGTGCTGTTCAACAATGCGGGGCGCGGCGCGCCGCCGGTCGAAATCGACGCGCTCGCGCTCGAAGACTGGCAGGCGGTGGTCGATACGAATCTGACCGGCGTGTTCCTCTGCACGCGCGCCGCATTCGCGATGATGAAAGCACAGACGCCGCGCGGCGGACGCATCATCAACAACGGCTCGATCTCCGCGCATGCGCCGCGGCCGTACAGCATCGCGTACACGGCGACCAAGCACGCGATCACCGGGCTCACGAAATCCGTGTCGCTCGACGGCCGTCCTTACGACATCGTGTGCGGCCAGATCGACATCGGCAATGCGATGACCGAGATGGCGGCGCGTATGGCAAACGGTGTGCCGCAGGCAAACGGGCAGATTGCGGCCGAGCCGCTGATGGACGTCGAGCATGTGGCGGACGCGGTATTGCATATGGCGGACCTGCCGCTTTCGGCGAATGTGCAATTCATGACGATCATGGCGAGCAAGATGCCATTCGTCGGACGCGGTTGATGCAGCCCGGTGCGGCCGATGCTTTTCCTGCTGATCGCGCCTGAGGCGCGGTCGCTGCAGAAGACGCCGGCGCTGCGCCCAGCGCGGATCACCGCGCGCAGCGGCCGTGCCGTCGCGCACGGCCTTTGCACGATCCCCGTATACTGATTGCTTCATCCGCTTTCCTATCGCAAGCCGACGTGCGCAAGACCCGACGCGACGACGATTCCGCGGCGCGGGACGATCCGCCGCCCGCGCCGCCTGCACGCCCCGCCCCGGACGACTGCTGCCGCAGCGGTTGCGACCCGTGCGTGTTCGATCTGTACAATGCGGCGCTGGAACGCTATCACGCCGCGCTGGCCGAGTGGAAAGCGCGGCACGGCATACTCGATGACTGAACTCTCCGCCCCGCTGATCGAACCGGCAACGCTGGATGCGCTGCATGACTTCGTCGTGCGTCATCCGCGCCTGTTCGTGTTGACCGGCGCGGGCATCAGCACCGATTCCGGCATTCCTGGCTATCGTGACGAAAATGGGCACTGGAAGCGGTCGCCGCCAATCACGCTGCAGGAGTTTCTCGGCGCGGATGCGTCGCGGCGCCGCTATTGGGCGCGCAGCATGATCGGCTGGCCGGTCGTCGGCGAGGCGCAGCCGAATGCGGCGCACCGCGCGCTCGCGCGGCTCGAGGCAGCCGACCATGTTACGGCGCTCGTCACGCAGAATGTCGACGGCCTGCATCAGCGCGCGGGCAGTGCGAACGTGATCGAATTGCACGGCAGCATCGGCGCGGTGACGTGTCTCGATTGCGGTGCGCAGCATACGCGCGCATCGGTTCAGCGCGTGCTCGAGGCGGAGAACCCCGCGCTGCTGGAAGCGGAGGCGGAACCCGCGGCGGACGGCGATGCCCATCTCGAATTGCATGCGCTGGACACCTTTCGCGTGCCGGCGTGCACGCATTGCGGCGGCCTGCTGAAACCGTCGGTCGTGTTCTTCGGCGAGAGCGTGCCGCGCGAACGCGTCGATAGCGCGGCCCGCGCGCTTGACGCGGCGGATGCGATGCTCGTGGTCGGTTCGTCGTTGATGGTCTATTCGGGTTATCGCTTTTGCGTATGGGCGCAGCAGCGCGGCAAACCGATTGCCGCGATCAATCTTGGCGTGACTCGTGCCGACCCGTTGCTGTCGCTTAAAATCACATCACCGTGCGCCGATACGTTGACCGCGCTTGCCGCGCGCCTCGCGACCGATTGATGCGCGGCACGGCATGCGCAGCGTCGCGCGGCCGCCTCGCCGCAGACGCCGCGCGCTTCGCAGGCACCGCAAGTACGGGAGAACCATCATGTCGATGCTGACGACGATCGAAGCGCTCGAAGCCCTTTACGGCACGCCGCATGAACGCTCGGTGCGCAAGGAAATCACCTACGTCAACGAAGACTATCGCGCGTTTATCGAGCACGCGCCGCTTGTCGTGCTCGCGACGAGCGGCCCGCAAGGGCTCGACTGTTCGCCGCGCGGCGATGCGCCGGGCTTCGTGCGAATCGTCGACGAACGCACGCTCGCGATTCCGGATCGCGTCGGCAACAACCGCATCGACAGCCTGCGCAATATCATTGCGAATCCGTATATCGGGCTGCTGTTTATCGTGCCCGGCGTCGGCGAGACGCTGCGCGTCAACGGCCGCGGCCGCATCAGCGCGGACCGCGCGCTGCTCGACAGTTTCGCGGTCGAAGGCAAGCGGCCCCGCACGGTGCTGTTTGTCGATATCGACGCGGTGTATTACCACTGCTCGAAGGCATTCGCCCGTTCGAAACTGTGGGATCCGTCGCATCATGTCGAGCGTTCTCGCTTGCCGAGTGCGGGCCAGATGCACGGGCGCCTGAACGGCCCGTCGTTCGACGTGGAGGCCTACGAACGCGACCTCGCGGAAAGAATGCGCACGAGCCTCTATTGACCTGACCACCGGCCACGACACCCTTATGACGACTCATTCGAACCCCGACGCACGCGAGCATTCGCCATCGGCGGAGCGCAATCGCGATGCGATCCTCGCTGTGCTGCGGCAGGTGCTGCCGCCAAGCGGCACCGTGCTCGAAATCGCGAGCGGCAGCGGCCAGCATGCGCTTCACTTTGCCGCCGCGTTTCCCGGCCTCGTCTGGCAGCCGAGCGATACCGATGCCGGCGCGCGTGCGTCGATCGTCGCGTGGACCGCGGATGCCGGTCTGACGAATATCCGCCCGCCGCTCGATCTCGACGTGACCCGCCAGCCATGGGGCGTCGACGTCGCGCACGCGATGGTGTGCATCAACATGATTCATATCTCGCCGTGGGCGGCCACCGAGGCGCTGATCGACGGCGCCGCGCGCGTGCTGGGCAGCGGCGCGGTGCTGTATCTGTATGGGCCGTACCGGCGCGGCGGTGTGCATACGGCGCCGAGCAACGAAGCGTTCGACCAGAATTTGCGCGACCGCAATCCCGCCTGGGGCGTGCGCGACATGGAAGCGGTCGTGCAGCTTGCCGATGCGGCGGGCTTCGCCTGCGACGAGCCGATTCCGATGCCGGCGAACAATTTCAGCCTCGTGTTCCGGAAACGCTGATGGCAGCCGTGAGTCTCATGCATCGTGCAGGCTGCGTCGCCGCTGCCGGCAGCGGTAATTCGAGCATCGCGTCGCCATTTCTTTTATTCTTTCATCCTTGACGCCGCGCGGGCCTACCGCAAAGCGGGTTCAGGCGGCATCAGTCACCCGGAAATCTGGAGAACTCACATGGGCAAACAGGCAATCGGCGTAGTGGGGCTGGCGGTCATGGGCCGCAATCTGGCGCTCAACATCGAAAGCCGCGGTCACGCGGTTTCCGTGTTCAACCGGACGCGCGAGAAAACCGACGAACTGATCGCCGAGTTTCCCGATCGCAAACTGGTGCCGGCTTTCACGATGGAAGAATTCGTCGCGTCGCTCGAAAAGCCGCGCCGCATTCTGCTGATGGTCAAGGCCGGCGCGCCGACCGACGCGACCATCGCCGCGCTCCAACCGCTGCTGGAAAAAGGCGACATTCTGATCGACGGCGGCAACACCCATTTCACCGACACGATTCGCCGCAATCAGGAACTCGCGAAAGCGGGGCTGCATTTCATCGGCACGGGCGTGTCGGGTGGCGAGGAAGGCGCGCTGAAAGGCCCGTCGATCATGCCGGGCGGCCAGCGCGACGCGTATGACCTGGTTGCGCCGATCCTCACCGAAATCGCCGCAAAGGCGCCGGACGACGGCGAGCCGTGCGTCGCATACATGGGGCCGGACGGCGCCGGGCATTTCGTGAAAATGGTGCACAACGGCATCGAATACGGCGATATGCAATTGATTGCCGAAAGCTACGCGGTGCTCAAACAGGTGCTCGGCCTCTCGAATGAGGAGCTGGGCGGCGTTTACACCGAGTGGAACAAGGGCGAGCTCGATAGTTATCTGATGGAGATCACGTCGAAGATCTTCAGCAAGAAAGACGACGAAACCGGCAAGGACCTCGTCGATATCATTCTCGATCGCGCCGCGCAAAAAGGCACCGGCAAGTGGACGAGCCAGAATGCGCTGGACCTCGGCGTGCCGCTGCCGCTCATTACGGAGTCGGTGTTCGCGCGCGTGCTGTCGTCGCTGAAGGATCAGCGCGTCGCCGCGAGCAAGGTGCTCGAGGGGCCGGCGGCGAAGCCGTTCAGCGGCGATCGCAACGCCTTTATCGAAGCGGTCCGCCGCGCGTTGTACTTCAGCAAGGTGATTTCGTACGCGCAAGGCTTCGCGCAATTGCGCGCCGCATCCGAAGAGTACAAGTGGAATCTCGACTACGGCACGATCGCGAAAATTTTCCGTGCCGGCTGCATTATCCGTGCGCGTTTCCTGCAGAAGATCACCGACGCGTATACGAAGGACAAGGCGTTGGCTAACCTGCTGCTCGATCCGTACTTTCGCGATATCGCCGCCCATTACCAGGGCGCGCTGCGCGATGTGGTGATTGCGGCGGTTTCCGCGGGCGTACCGGTGCCGACGTTCGCATCGGCTATCGCGTACTTCGACGGTTATCGCTCCGCGCGGCTGCCGGCGAATCTGGTGCAGGCGCAGCGCGATTTCTTCGGCGCGCATACGTTCGAGCGGGTCGACAAGCCGGGGAGTTTCCACGCGAACTGGGCTTAAGCGGCCCGAGTGGGCGCGTTGCGGGTTTTCCCGCCGGCGGCCGGCGGCAGGTTGCGCGTGAAAGCGAAGCGCGCCGTCGTATCTCGCCGACGATCGGGCTAAGCAGTAAGCAGAAGCGGCGGTGCCATTCGGCACCGCTTTTTTTTGCGCTTTCTCCTGCGCGGTTGTTGCATCGCAAAACGTACGGGAAGATGTGCTCCGACTCCTGACGCCTGTTCCGAATCCCGGCATGGCGTCGCGATGCGCTGCGGCGCGATGCGGTGCGGTGTGGCCGGCGCCGGTCGCGCCAGCGTGCGCTAGCGGTTCGTCAAATGCGGCACGCCGTCGTGCGCGGCAAGGTCGAGTTGATGGATCTGCCGGTGCACCTTGTTCAGTTGCGCCTGCGCGGCGACACGCTGCGCTTCCAGTTGCGCCACTTCGCGACGCGTCTGATGCTGGCGGCTCGTCACCGCCTGTTCGTGCGTGGCCGATCGTTGCAACGCCTTGCGCAACTGTTCAACCTGCGCTTCCGATTGCGCGATCATCTTCGTCAGTTGCTCGTTCTGTGCCTCGAGTTGCGCGCGGCGGGTTTGTCCGTCGGCCAGACGCATCGCTTGCAGTTCGAACTGGTGGAAGATGCCTTGTGCCGAATCGAGATCGTTCGCTTTGAGCGCACGCCACGGCGAACCGTCCTGATACAGCGCGACGTAGTACTTCAGTTCCTTCGCATGAAACAGCAAACTCACCGAATAGTCGAACGCGCGAAACACGCGGAACGGCGTAAGCGCGCCTTCTTCGACCATCCATTCGATGTCGGCCGGGTCTGCGAAGTGCGCGACGCGGCCGTTCTGCTGCGATGGCATCGCGGGCATCGGATGCAGTGTGGTAACCGGGCGTACCGCGCGTTCGACGGGAGGCTCGGGCGGCGCGGGCGCCGCTTCCCGCGAGGGTCCGTCGGCGATTGCGGCGAGCGGAGCGGACCTGTCCCGATCGACGCGCACCAGATGCGCGATGCCATCGGTGGTGAGCGTACGGCGCCGGTTCAAAAGAGTCTTCACGGCAGCTCCTCCAGTTTCATGCGGATAGCTAACTATCTTTCTATTGCCGCCACATATGTAGACCTTCCCCGATGATCATGACGGCGTGGGCGGCTAATGCAGCGTGCGCTGCGGGCGCGTAATTTCGTCGAATAGCGCACGGCTCGGCTCGAGCGCGAAGAGCCATGATTCGTCGTAGCCGCTCAACGTATCGAGCGCATCGCGCAGACGTTCGATAGCCAGCGCTGGAATCTCGACCGTTGCTTCGACGCCGCTCGCGAGGCGCGCGACGCTCGCGAGCTGCACGAGCGCATCCGCGGCTTCGGCTACATCGGCTGCGAACACCAGGTGCGTGTTCAACAGTTCGACCAGACTGTGCGACGACGCAACGTCGTCAACGCTGAGCTGCACGGCCAGAAACAGGGCTTTGTTCATGCTCGAACTCCTCATGGACAGGACATCGCGGCTCGCGGCCCCGCTGTGCATGGCGGCAGGTTGATCCAGTATAGGCGAGCAGCGGGTGGAAGCAATGGTCGCACGAATCCGGACAGCACGGTCGGACAACGTTCTTGCGGCCCTATAATGACCTCGACTGCCCGCTTTCATTGTCAGTTCGCCGCCTGTTCGTTTGCCCGCTCATCTGCCTGCTCAAGCCGCGATGAAAATCATTCGGAGCCGCCGTTTTACCGCCGAACGTCCGTGGGGCGCGCTCGATATCGCGAACATGCGCGGTATCGCGACGCGTCTGCACTGGACCGATCAGCCATACAGGTGGCATATCAACGACGGCGAAGAAGTGTTTGCGGTGCTCGACGGGCGCGTCGAGATGCGTTACCGCGAAAGCGGTGTCGAGCATTCGACGGTCCTCGAAACCGGAGACGTGTTTTATGCATCGCCCGGAACTGAGCATGTCGCGCACCCGCTCGGCGAAGCGCGCATTCTGGTCGTTGAATCGGCCGGCAGCGTATAACGGTATCGAGCCCGGCAATCGATCTGCAATGCGAACGATGTGCGTGTGAATGGTTGCGCGAGCATAGGAGCGTTCGCGAAGCGTGCTCGATGCAGGCACTCGCCGTGCTACAGATACCCGCGACGCACGCGTGAAGACCCGCCCGAAGTTCGCGGAGTTCGTGCGCCGCCGCGCGTGACGGCGGCCGTGAAGCAACGGCATAATGGTTTAACAACATTCATTCGGCCCGCGTCGAGGATCGCAAGATGACCGATAAGTGGCACACCGCACATACTCAAGCCTGGATTTACCTTTCGGTTGCGACGATGCTCGCCGCATGCTCATTCACGCCGCCGTGGGACAACACGCCCCCGCCGCCGACCACAATAGGCGCGCGCACGGCGGGCGGCGCCGCATCGAACGGCGTGCCGGCCGGCTTCTATCGTGTGAACCCCGGCGACACGCTGCAAAGCATCGCGGGCGCGTTCGGTCAGCGCCCGCAAGATATCGCGAGCTGGAATGGTTTGATGCCCGGTGCGTCGGTGGCGACCGGGCAGGTGCTGCGCGTTGCGCCGCCGTCGCTTGCACCGGGCGGGGCCGCCGCGTTGCCTGCGCCCGGCG
>NZ_CADIKF010000063.1 GCF_902859875.1 Paraburkholderia solisilvae
CGAGCAGCAGATGCTGGCGATGGCGCGCGCGATCATCAGCAAGCCGAAGCTGCTGTTGCTCGACGAGCCGTCGATGGGGCTGTCGCCGATCATGGTCGAGAAGATCTTCGAGGTGGTGCGGGAGATTTCGAAGGAAGGTCTCACGGTGCTGCTCGTCGAACAGAATGCGCGGCTCGCGCTGCAGGCTGCGAACCGCGGTTATGTGATGGACTCGGGCACGGTCACGATGTCCGGCGACGCAAAGCAGATGCTTGATGATCCGAAGGTGCGGGCGGCGTATCTCGGTGAATGAGTGGGTGAATGAGCGGGGGAATGAGTCGGTGAATCGGCGTCGGGAAATGAGTCGTTGAACGAACGGACACACGGCTTCGAAATCCGGCCGGCTAGCCCCACGCCCATCGCCCCAAACCCAACCTCGAACCTGAAGCGGGACCGGCCGGGCCGGTCCCGCATGCCTTCACCAGGCTGCGAAGACGCTGCAGCCTGGCCGTTCCGACTTATGCCCGCGGCGTAGCCGGAGGCCTGGGCGCGTCGCTATCATCGACGTACACCTTGCGGCCGCGCGGCGAGTTGCCGAACCGGATCGACACCTCCGACGAGTTCGTTCTGGCTTCGGCGGCGACCTTGTCGAAGGTATGCTCCTGATCGGAGAACACCACCCTGGCTTCGTCGAACAAACGGCCGGCAGCCGGCGTCGAACGTTCACTGCCGTCGGCATTGAGCCACAGCGACGGGTCCGGATCGACGCCGTGATCGTCGATATCGCGACTTTTTTGCATCCTGCCGTGAAGCGGCGCGGCCAGCTGATCGACAAGCTTGTCGTTCAGCTTGAACGTCAGCATGTCCATCGACACCTTGCCGACGACATCGGCCATCTCGCCGTTGACCTTCACGTGGCCATTGATCACGCCCTTGCCGTCAGCGTCGGTCGTTTCGCCCAACGCCTTGGGCGCCTCGTTGTAGCCGGCCTGGATCGTGCCGATATATTCGTCGCCGGTCGCCTTGTGAACCAGCCCGTATCCGACTCCCGCGCCTTCACCGATCTTGCGGACTTCGGCGAGGCGCCCCGTGACGGTCACCGGCTGCGGCATCGAGCCGTGTCCGTCGCCGAAAATCTGCTGGCCGTGCAACAGACCGCCGAAACGAACGAGGTCATGCTGATACTTTTCGACGTGCAGTCCGGACGATGCGCCGAACGAAGCCTTCACGCCCTCGAAGTCCTTCATGATTTCCGTGAAGACGTTGTGCTGTTTCTCCATCGATTCGCTCGGATTCGTATTGCCTGCCGCGTCGGCGGTAGCCTCGTCGGCAGTCGCGAGATGGCTCATCACGCATTTGATGTCGACGAATTCCATGAGATCGCTGTCCGGCTTCACTTTCGTGCGGTCGGCGGCCGGGATGCCCGAGCGCGACATGCCGGTGTCGAACTGCAGAAACGCCGGCAGTTTTTTGCCATGCTCGTGGCCCAGGTCGTTCCATTCTTCCACCTGCTGCAGGCTGCCGAGCACCGGCGTCAGATTGTGCTCGATAAACTGCTGGGCGGTGCCGCGCAACGGGCCGCCCAATACGAGGACGGTCGTCTCCGGCTTGACTGCCGCGCGCATCTTGATCGCCTCGTCGATTGTCGCGACGAAGAATTTATTGCAGCCTTCCTTTTCGAATGCCTTTGCCAGCTCGATCGCACCCACGCCGTAGCCGTCGGCCTTCAGCACCACGGACACATCGGTTTTCTGCCGATCCTTGATCAGATTCAGCGCGTCGCGATAGTTCGAGCGGAACGTACCCAGGTCGACCTTCATCGTGACGGCTGCGCGCGCGGCCGCATCCTTGCCGGCCTTGTCAATGATCTGCGCGTTGGGGTCGAGATGAATAGCGTCGATGGCGGCGCGCAGTTTGCCGGTGGGCGTGCCGACTCGCCGTGCGGCCGCACCCGTCGACGCGGACGGACTGCCTGACGCGTCAAGGTTCGAGTCGCCCGTGCGTGAGAGATCGGCGGATGCGTGAGCGCTCGACACGCCCCGGACGGTGCTTGCGGGGGTTGGGATGGGACGCCTTCCCATCTCGCTGAGCGCGCCGTGAGCGCCGACCGGCGGCCGTCGCGAAGCGGACGTGCTGGGGTCCTGGGTGGGCGTGGCATCGCCGCTCGCCGGATAGTCGACAGGCTGCGGCGCCGCGGAAGTACTGGCGGTCGTGGAACTGATCATGGTTTTTTCCCTTTGGGTTGACGATGATGCGTCGAGCCTGACGGCTCGACGCGAACTCGATCGGGTGTCATCGGAAAGACACGTGGGCCATGTTCGGCTCGATCGAGCGTCAGATTCGAAGGGATACGAAATTTCTGTCCTGTTCCACGAAGCCGTCGCACATACTCGATTCTTCGAGGTGTGTACGGACACAGAACGATGATGACGCTCAGCGTGAAGAGCGCGATATAGCGTGGTGACCGGACGCCGCTGGGGCTGGCGCAAACGCGCTATTCGGCTGCGGCGCCCGTATGCGAGCTGCGCAGTTTGCCCGGCGTGACGCCGTAGGCTTCGCGAAAGACACGGATGAAATGCGCGGAGTCCGCGAAGCCGCACGCGTACGCCACGTCGGTTACTTTGCGCGATGTGTTGAGCAGCATCCAGCGCGCATACCGCAACCGCATGCGGCGATAGAACTCGTTAGGCGAGACTTTGGTTTCCGCCATGAACGCGCGCTCGAGTTGCCGCACGCTCATGCCGACCATCCTGGCGATTACCGCGATATTGAGCGGCGCTTCGAAATTCTCTTCCATCAGCAACGCCGCGTGGCGCACCGTCGCATCGTCGACCGACAGATAGCCGAGCGCATTGCGGCGCTCGACGAACGACGAGCCGCTGCGGCGGGTAACCGTCATCTGATGGATGATTTTCAGCGCACGATCGGGCCCGCAATGCAGATTGACGAGCCGCGCGGCCAGTTCGATAACCGAAATACCGCCCGCGCACGTGATGCGGTCTCCGTCGATCAGATAGTCGGCGTTCGTCACGACGCGCAGACCGGGAAACATGTTGCGATAGTCGTCGTAATGAAAGCTGTGTACGCATGCGACGCGATCGTTCATCAGCCCGGCGCGCGCGAGTACGAAGCTGCCGGTGCAAATGCCGATCAGCGCGACGCCGGCTTGCGCGGCCTCGTGCAGATAGTCCCAGTAGCGTTTGTCGACATGGTCCAGAGACGGCAGCAAGCCGCCGATCACGACGACATAGTCGAACTGCCGCACATCGGGAAACGCCGACTGCACAGGCACGGCGACACCGCAACTCGATTCGACGGCGCCGTTGTGCGTGCCGATCGTCGTCCAGATACAGCGCAGCTGCCGGCTTTGATCGCCGCGGTCCGCGGCGTGACGCAGCGCGTCGCACAGACCGCCCAGCGACAGCAACGGAAATTTAGGCCACAGCAGAATGCCGACCGTGAGCTCGGCCCCGGAGCGGCGCGCGGGCGATGCGGGCGCATTCGATGACGAGTCGAGCAGTTCCACCAGCTGGTGGGCCGGGCTCACATCATCCGCGGAGTGGGGAAAAGGGTCGTGCATCAGGCCGTCGCTCAAGGTCGCCGCCATTATATAGCGCTGCGCGCGGCGTGCCGTCGCTGTCGCATTTGTTCTGCTTTCTGGCGGATCGATGCAATGCCGCCACTTTGTGTGCACATAAATTTGGCACGCGTCATACACGAAGACGCCAGTCATTTCAGAAGGAATGCGATGGGAAAGGGGGCGCGACCGAAGCGGCGCCGCGAGCGAACGGTTGATGCCGATCACGACGGAGCGCAAAGACAGCGGCGTGACGCCGGGCCGTGCGCAAGCCAGAGCCGGCGTGCCGGCATAACGGCCGGTTGCGACCGGATGATGACGTGCCGATGCGTGGCTTCGCGACTTGCGCAAAAAATTCGCGGCTCGAGCGCGCAAATATTTCGGTGCGCAGAACATCCGGTCAGGTTGTAGAAGACTGCGAAACGTCGCGCGCAGAACGTAGTGCATCAGTCTGTGCGAGATTCGCGTCGAACAACCTCCGGATTTCCACTTGCCAACCACTCCATTTCCACGAGAGTCGCCATGCCTTCTATCGAACGTTCTTCTTCTCCGCCGCCGTCGGTATCGGCCACTGCGATCGACCCGCATGCGGCGCCGGATACAACCGGCGAATCACGCCCGTCGTCGCGCCAGTCGAATCGCGGCTCGCATCTTCCGTTGACGCCGAGGTCGCCGTCGGCGGATCGTGCGGATCGGACGGCGCGCCCGACCGGCGCGCAGACACCGCCGCGCGTCGTTGCTCGCGAATCGCGCCCATCCACGCCGGTCGCTTCGTCAGCGCCTGCGTCGCAAGAGATTCCTGAAGCAACCCTCGATGCTCGCCGCGCATTATTCGGAGACCTTGGCATTGACGAGGCGAGCTTGCAGCCGGTTCATTCGACGTCAGCGCCGCTGCCGGCGGATCTTGCGAGCGACGCGTTGCCTGCGGTGCCGTCTCAGGAAGCGACACGCGAAGGCCTGACGAAGCTGGCGGACGCAGTCGAACAACTGTCGGAGGAACCGGTCGACCGGAGCCAGGTGGACAAGGCGAGCCGGCAGGCCAGTGCTTTCGTCTCGACCGGCGAGTGGCCCACCCATATGGAAGCCGGTCCGTTGTCGTTGGCGCCGCACGGACCCGACGTCGGTTCGAGCGCGAGCCTGCCGACTACGCTCGCCGTGTTGCCGACTCATCATCCGGCCACCGCATCGCCTGTCGCGCGCGCGTCTGCGATTGCGCTGGCGTCGGCCGAGGCGCTCGGCGTACCCGGCGCCGACACGATGGTTCGCGCGACATCGATCATCGCGGAGCACGCGCGGGAAGTCGAAGCCGGGCGCAGCCCGGATCTGCGCGCCACGTTCGGCAAGCTCAAGCGAGCGTTGGAAAGCGGCGCATCGGCGCTCACCGCGAACCGGTTCAACGGTTCCGCGGCGACGCTCGCGGCGTCGGTCACGAACGTCACGCTTCGCAATACGGCGTCGGTGTTTGTCCCGACCTTCGCGCGGCAAATGCTGAGCGCGCAGATCGAGCGAGGCATCGCCGCATCGGGCATGTCCGACGCGAGCCGTGCAACGCTTGGCGGCGTGTTCGCGGCATTGCCGATGCTGTTGCTGCTGGGCGGCGCGGTGCAGGCTCATCGCAACCGCAATGCGACACCCGAGGCAAAGAGGGAAGGCGACATCGCCCGCCTGATCATGGGCGCGATGTCGTTTAGCGCGCTGCTCGGCGGCATATTTTCGGGGCAACTCGCGTCGAAGACGTCGGGCGCGACTGCGCAGATGATCGCGTTCACGCTGTATACGTTTATGCGTGACATCATGACGCAATCGCACATCCGCCTCAAGAATCCCAATATGGACAACCGGCCGGCCGACGCCAGGCCGGTACCGGACAAGCTGCATTGGGCGTTGATCAGCGCGATCTACGGTGTCGATCAGTTCGCCGTCAACCAGTTGATGCCGACGGCAGCGCCGGTCTCGGGCCCCGGCGCGTTTCACGCGCATGCGGGCGCCGCAAGCCAGGCCAAGGCGGCGGCGATTCGCGCGGGCATCAATCTGGTAGGCGAGATCGCCGAGGATCTGTCGTTCAACGGCATCGCAGCCGTTCGCGACAAGAAGATGCTTCGACTGGGCCTCAACTGGGAACCGAGCGGCCGGCACGTAGCGAATGGCATGCTCGCGCCCTGGGCGGTGCGGACCGCGATCACGCAGACCAACGTCGTGTTCGGCGACGTGATCGATTCGGCGCTCGGCAACAACCATCCGTTGATGTCCAATCTGCTTCCCGCCATCACGATGGGCGGCCTGCTCAATGGCATCTTCTATTGGCCGTTCGCGAATGCCGGCAAGGGACTGCCGCAGGCAGGCGGCAGCCATCAGCTGGAAACGCCGGATGTCGATCTTGGCGCCGGGTAACTAGCCGGCGCGGGGAGACGGTTGCGCGGGCAACCGTGTACTCGCGTGTCGGTGTCCGTCTTCAGGCAGCGCCAAGCGTCTGCCTGAAGACGGACGCGCGAGAACAATTCGCGATGCCATCAAATTCATGTCATGACTGGACTCTATAGTGTTTGACAGGACTGTCTGAAAAGGTCTTAGACGTCGATCGACTTCAAGCATGATCGATGGAGACGCGTTCGCTTTGAAAAAAAAGCCATTCGAACGATGCCTGGTTGTGTCGTGAAATTTGGCGGGGCATGTTCAAGTGCGCTTGTTGCGAGCCTTTCGTTCTTATTTTCAAGTTCCGTTAAAGATGCATAACTTCGCGCCGTAAACGAGACAGCGGAATGTCCAGGTTGGTGTTTCCACATCGTGCCGAAACAGCATGACGTGCGAACCGCTGGAGTGACCGGCACAGTGTGCCCGGTCACGTTTCGATATCAGGCGCGTCATCGCTTCCCTTCTGTTTGACCTTGCACAACGGCCTACGCGGTCAAATGCAACAGAGTGTCAAACCGTGTAGCGAGCTCACTATCGATTCGCGAGAATCCGTGTCAAGCACCGCGTGGCCGATGCTTGACACGGGTGGTATGGAACTGGGGAGACCGGGAACGAGCCGGCATTTCTTGCCGGCTGCACGGCTGGAGCCGCATCGCAAATCAAGCAGAGACACATGCAAAAGCTACTGTTCAGTGTGGGGTTGGGATGGCTCCTGTGCGCATGGGTCGTATGCATGCCGGCGCTTGCAGCAGACCAGCAGGTGATTGTCGAAGGCGCGCATCGTGCGAGTGAAACGGTGCGCACGAGCGGACACACGGTGCCGCTTCTGCATGCGATCGAAGAAGTCGTGCCCGCGAACTACAGCGTCAACGTGCCCAATGCGGGCTCATGGGCCGATGCGCCCGTCAGTTGGCATGCGGGTGGTTCGTTTGTCCATGTGCTCGGCGAACTGCTGTCGGGCGATCCTTCATTGCAGGCGCGCGTCGATACCGATCTGCATCTCGTGACCGTGAGCGCACGTGCGCCGTTGCGACAGCCGGCACTCGCGGCATGGCCGTCGGCCGCATCCGGCGCCGATGCGCCGAACGCACCGCTCGCCGCATCGAAGGCGCGCTCGACGACGGATACGAATGCGCCCGTTACGCCGGTCGCGAAAACGTTGGCGCCGTCGTCGTCGCCTTCGGCGGCCGCTCCAGTAACTGTTGCGGGCGCACCCGGTCTGCCGCTCGCAATCGCTTCCGCCGCGCCGGCTTTACCTGCCGCAAGCGCCGCGCACGAAGCTTCACCGCCTTCTTCAAGCACGCTTGCACCCGCTGCGGCG
Organism: Paraburkholderia solisilvae; assembly: GCF_902859875.1. Classification (GTDB taxonomy): domain Bacteria; phylum Pseudomonadota; class Gammaproteobacteria; order Burkholderiales; family Burkholderiaceae; genus Paraburkholderia; species Paraburkholderia solisilvae. The sequence continues at coordinate 7,290 of NZ_CADIKF010000063.1, forward strand.
TCCGCGCCCGAACCTGCTGCTCCACCCGAGCGCACCGTTTGGGAATTGCGACGTGCCGACGGTTCGGTGCGCAACGCGCTCGCGCGCTGGGCATCGGAAGCGGGCTGGCAATTTATCTGGGACGTGCCGACCGATTTCACGGTCGATGCGGACGCAACGATTCACGGTTCGCTTCAGCACGCGTTGCATGAAGTCGCGAACGCGCTAGGCAACTCACAGGTTCCCATTCAGGTCGTGATGTATCAAGGCAACCACGTATTGCGGGTCATTCCGAAGGGAGCAGGCTGATGCGTGCCATTCGTCAAATCGCGGTAATCGGCGCATGCATACAGCTGCTTGCCGGTTGTACGGGGCTGTGGGACAAGGTCGATGCCGACGCGCACGCCGATGCCGCGCACGCGGGGCATATGCTCGGCAAGGTTTCGCAAGGCAACAATCGCGACCGCGACGTGGACGACGTTGTCGTGCGCGGCGATCTCTGGCTCTCCGGCAACACGATCAGAATTGCGCCGAAGGCGACGCTGCCGAATCTGTTCGAACAACCGGCGAGTTTCGACGGCACCGTCGATTCGCTGCACGCATTCGCCGAGCGCATCACGCGTCTTACGCATATGCCCGCGAAGGTCGCGCCGGGCGCCGAGGAAGCGGCCTCGCAAGCGGCCATGCCGTCCGCGGCGCTATCGGGCGCGGCATTGCCCGCGGGGCCGCCGCCGCTGCCTGTCGGGCTGCTGCAGGGACCGTCGCCGCAAGCGACGGTCGCGGCCGCACGCGGCGCGACAGCGGCCGGCGATGCGATGCAGGTTCATATCGTCTATCCGCATGGCACGCTGCGCGGTCTGCTCGATACCGCGGCGGCACGCTTTAACGTCTACTGGAAATACGCGGACGGCGCCATCACGTTCTTTTACACCGACACGCGCGTGTATCAGGTCACCGCGATTCCCGGCGACTCGAAGCTCGATACGAATGTCGTTAGCGGCTCGAACAATACCGGGGCCGCCGCGGGCGGCGTGCTGACCGGCAGCAGCGGCGCGGGCGGGTCGGGTTCGGGCAGTTCGCCGACGGTGTCGTCCGATAACTCGACGAACATCGCGATGAACGCGCAGCTGTCCGTCTATAACGGCTTGCAGACCGCGATCAAGGCGATGCTGTCGCCGGCCGGCTCGGTGATCGCCTCTCCCGCGACCGGGTCGATTTCGGTGACCGATACGCCCGATGTGCTCGAGCGCGTCGGCCAGTTCATGGAGCAGCAAAACCGTGTGCTGTCGCGGCAGGTGCTCGTGAACGTCACGGTGCTGTCGGTCACGCTGTCCGCGAACGACACGTTCGGCATCGACTGGGATGCGGTGTATCAGGCGCTCGGCACGAGCTTCGGCATCAAGAACACGTTCTCCAGCCTCGTCACCGGCGCGAACCAGTTTTCCGCGACGGTGATCACGCCGTCGAGCCGCGCGTCGGGTACGCAGGCGATGATCAGCGCGCTGTCGGAACAGGGCAACGTGCGGCGCAAGACGTCCGCTTCGGTCACGACGCTCAACGACCAGCCGGTGCCTGTGCAGGTTGCCGAGCAGCAGAGCTATCTCGCGCAGATTTCGACGGTCACGACGGCGAACGTCGGCAGCCAGACATCGCTCACGCCGGGCACGGTCACGACCGGCTTCAACCTGACGCTGCTGCCGCATATCCTCGACGACGGCACGGTGATGATGCAGTTCTATACGAACATTTCATCGCTCGCGTCGCTGGTGCCGTTTACCAGCGGCGGCCAGCAGATCCAGCTGCCGACCGTGGATACGCGCAATTTCCTGCAGCGCGTCGCGATGAAGTCGGGCCAGACGCTCGTGATCAGCGGCTATGAAGGTGTCGCGGACCAGAACAACGAGCAGGGCGTCGGCGCGCCGTCGAATTATCTGTTCGGCGGCGGCCGCAGCGCGACGCATGCGCGCGAGGTCATCGTGATCCTGATCTCGCCGATCACGATGAGCGGCGCGTAACACGCCACGCACCGGTACCTCACCATGGCGACGCAAATCGTTCAGATCGATCGCTACCGCTTTCTCTGCGGGCTGTTCTGGCAATCGTTGTCGCGCCGGCACGAGCTGCGCGCGGAAGCGGCCGAACTCGCCGCGCGGCTAAATTTCGATGCGATGGTGCTGCGCATCGATCGCAGTTTCGCGGGCGCGGGTTTCGCGAGCACGCGCGAAGGCGCGCAGCTCGGCTTGCCGTCGCTCGGCGCATTGGTGTCCAAAGCGATCGCGACCGAAGGCGCGTTCTACGACGGCCGCCAGCAGCCGGCGCCGAACTGGCTCGGCGCGTTCCGTTTGCCCGATGGACGCTGGGCCTATTTCGCGGTGCGCGACGGCGCGTTCCTGCCGAATGGGGACTGGGTCGCGAGCAGCGAAGAAGTGTTCGAACGGCTGCACGGCGACTATAGCCTCGGCGGCTGGAATGTGGTGATCGGCGATCCGCAGATCGAGGCGCAAGGCTTCCACAACTTCTACCCGCGCAGCATCGAGGACATGATCCCGCGGCGCGGCGGCAAGCCGCATCTGCCGCGCTGGATCAATCTCGCGCCGGTGTCGCGGCGCTTGCAGTGGCGCCGCATGGCGGTCGCGGCGGCCGTGCTGCCGGCCATCGTGCTCGTCGCATGGGGTGGATTCCGATATCGCGAGCGCAAGCTCGAACAGGCGCGCGAGCTTGCGTTCGAGCGCGCGCGCGAACAGTTGCGCCTGCATCCACCGCGTCCGCCCGCGCCGCCCGTGCTCGCGCATCCGTGGGCGCCCGCGCCGCTGCCGTCGACGCTCGTGCGCGCTTGCCTCGCGCACTTCGCGATGATCGCGCCCGGTGGCTGGCAGCTCGACAGCTACACGTGCCGCGCGACGAACGTCAGCTATAGCTGGTCGCGCGACGAATCGAACGTCGCGATGCTGATCGCGGTGCAACCGCATGCCGTGGTTGACACGAGTGGCAATCATGCGACGCTCGTCGAACCGGTGAAGCTGGCCGCGGGCGGCGACGAAACGATCGAAGGCGTGTATGGCGTGCGGCTGCGCATGCTCTCGGCATTCCAGCTGCTCGGCGTGCCGCTGAATTTTTCGTTACAGCGTGCCCCGGCGCCGCAAAAGAGCCTCGCTGCCGAGACGCTCGGGCAACTGAACGGCAGCGGCGATGCGCCGTTGCCGTGGCAGACGTGGCGCCTTTCCGCGAATCTCGGCGAGATCGTGCCGACGAGCGTCATCAGGTATCTCGACCAGCCCGGCGTACGGCTCGACAAGGTGTCGTACCAGTCCGGACAGTGGACTCTGGAAGGAGTGATCTATGAGAAATGATCGTGCTGTTCGTGCATCGGGCATCGTGATGCTCGCGTGCTGTGCGGCGTGGGCCGCCGTCTTGCCGGCGCAGAGCCGCGCGCAAACCGCGGCTGCGGTCGCCGCGAGCGGCGCGGCGGCCGATGCGCCCGCCGCGGTGGTCGTCCCGACGCCGGCCGCTGCTGCGGCGGCCAATGAGCTGATGCGACTGCAGGAAGACACGGTGGTGCTGAAGGCACAGCTGAAAAAGCTCGACGCGCAGGCGCAGGTTGCCGAGCGCGAAGCGACGCTGAACCGGATGGACCGCACGATTACTTACGACGAGATCGCGGTGCTCGCCACGCAAAGCCTCGGCGACAGCATCAGCGCGACCGTCGACATCAACGGCAGCGGCGAGACCGAAGTCCGTCAGGGCGACACGCTTGCGAACGGCATGCGCGTCGTGTCGATCCATCCGGGTTCGGTCGTGGTGCAGGGCAAGGACGGCCATCGTCTGACGCTGACGGTGCTGTCTTCGCACAAGGCGCCGTCGCGCGTGGCCGCGGCCAATGGCGGCATACCGCCGATTCCCACTCTGCCGATGGCGCCGAGGTAATGACGATGAGCTCCTTTCTGCAAGCCGGCAAGATACTGAAACCGACGCCGCGCATTCCCGCACGTCGCGCACTTTCGATCGCGCCCGCCGACGCCACGCTGCCGCCGGGCGCGAGTCCGCTCGCGCCGCAGTCCGCGTCGAATGCGACGGCGCTGCCGCACACCGTGAACACGCTCAATGGCGAGATGAGCGTCCAGATGAACGCCCAGACGACAGGCGGTGACGCAAGGACCCAGACCAGCGCACCGCGACAGCCAGCTGCGATCTCGAGCCGGCCGCTGTCGGACAGCGGCGAGTTTGCCGCGAGCGCGGAAGAGCGCAAGTTCCTGTGCCTGCTCGAAGACGAACAGTTGCTCGTCGCCGAGGGGCACGATATGAACCCGTTCGTGCTGTCGTATTGCGCGCGGCTCGAACGGCTGAACTGCCGCTATACGACGCGGCTCGTGAGCCTCGACGCGGTGCGGCGCGCGTACCAGGGCCAACGCCGCGACGGCACCGCCGAGCGCGTCGACCATACGCAGATGCAGGTCGTCGCGAAGAATCTGATCGCGCGCGCCTGCGACGAACGCGCGTCGGACATTCACATCCGCGTGAACCGCTTCAGCGCGGAAATCCTGTTCCGGATTCACAACGAACTCACGCGTATCAGCGAACAGACGCGCGAGTACGGCGAGCGCCTGCTCGCGACGCTGTATTCGGCGATGGCGAACGTATCGGACAACACGTACAAGCCGACCGAGCGGCAGGACGCGAGCATCGGCGATCGCGACAAGCTGCCCGACGGTCTGTTCGGCGTGCGCATCGCGACCGCGCCGACCAGCAGCGGCAGCCTGATGGTGCTGCGTCTGCTGTACAACGACGCCGGCGATTCGACGGACCTCACGCAACTCGGCTTTACGCCGGTGCAGGCGAAGGCATTCGAACTGCTCGCGCAGCGCCCGCACGGCATGAACATCATCAGCGGGCCGACCGGCTCCGGAAAATCGACGACACTGCAGCGCGTGCTGACCGGACAGATTCACGAAATGGCCGGCTCGACGCATGTGATCACCGTCGAAGACCCGGTCGAATATCCGATCGCGGGTGCGGTGCAGACGCCGGTCGTCAACGCGATGACCGAAGAAGCGCGCTCGCTGGCATTCGCCGCGGCGATCGCGAACGCAATGCGTCTCGACCCGGACACGATCATGATCGGCGAAATGCGCGACCGCGCATCGGCGCAAAGCGCGCTGCGCGCGGCGATGACGGGCCACCAGGTGTGGACGACGGTGCATGCGAACAGCGCGCTCGCGATCGTCGACCGCCTCGTCGATCTCGGCCTGCCGATCGCGATGATCACCGATGAATCGCTCGTCACGGGGCTGATCAGCCAGCGCCTCGTGAAGCTGCTGTGTCCGCATTGCTCGCGTCCGTTCGCGGGCGCGCTGCGGGAATTCGATCCGAGCTTTGTCGGGCGTGTCAGGGATGCGGTCGGTGCGCGCTTTCACGACGTGCGCATCGCCGGTTCAGGCTGCGCGCACTGCGGGCACGGCACCATCGGCCGCACGGTGGTCGCGGAAGTGGTCCGCACTGACGCGACGCTATGCGAGCTGCTGCGCGCCGGCCGCAAGGCGGCCGCGCACGAGTACTGGCTGCGCGAACTCGGCGGGCAAACGGTCGCACAGCATGCGGCGGAAAAAGTCGCGGCGGGCCTCGTCGATCCGCGCATGGCCGAACGCGTGGTCGGATTGCTGCCGGTGGCCGGCGCCGAACGCACGTCGATCGCGCTGCCGGGAGGCATCGATGGCGCTTGAACTGAATCGGCGCTGGGCACGCCTGCAACTGACGACACAAACGCGGCTGCGCATCTACCGCAAGATCGCCAAGATGCTCGCGAACGGACTGCCGTTGCTGAAGGTGCTCGAAGAACTCGAATTGCGCGCGTCGTCCGAAGGGCGCAGGCCGAACGAGCCGGAGGCGCTCGTGCTGGCGGACTGGCGCCGCGTCGTGCAGAACGGCGGCATGCTGTCCGAGGCGATGCAATGGTGGGTGCCGCATACCGAGCAGATGATCATCATGGCCGGCGAGCAGTCGGGCCGCCTCGAGACCGCGCTGACAACCGTCACCGCGGTCGTCACGTCGGGCCGCCGGATCCGCGCGGCGATCGCCGGCGGCCTCGCTTATCCGGTCGCGGTGCTCGTGATGACGATCGGCTACGTGTTCCTGTTCGGCAAGCTCGTGATTCCGCGCTTCACGTCGATCGTCAGTCCCGACCGCTGGCATGGCGTCGCCCGCTCGCTCTATACGCTGTCGCAGTTCGCGCAGGGCGGTTTGATCTATTGCGTGCTGCTGCTCGCGGCGCTGCTCGTGCTGCTGTTCTGGTCGATGCCGCGCTGGTCCGGCCGCACGCGCGTACTGCTGGACCGCTATCCGCCGTATTCGATCTACCGGCTGATCGTCGGCTCCGGTTTTCTGGTTGCGTTCTCGTCGCTGCAGACGGCGGGCTTCACCGTCGAAAAATCGTTGACGCGCCTCGCTGAAACCGCCCGGCCGTGGCTGCGCGAGCGTATCGACGACATGCTGTTCGGCGTGAAGTCGGGGCTCAACGTCGGCGAGGCGATGAAGAACACCGGCTACCGCTTTCCGTCGCGCGAGATCGTCGACGACCTGTGCGTGTACGCCGAATACAAAGGCTTCGCGGAGGCGCTGCGCACGCTCGCGGAGGAATGGATGCAGGAGGGCGTCGAGACGATCGAGGCGCAGATGCGCGTCGTCAACGGCGTGGCGATCATCACGCTCGCACTCGTGCTGTCGTGGCTCATCACCGGCTTCTTCGGAATTCAGCAGGAAATTGCCGCCATGTCCCGGGCGGTGCATTGAGCCTGTTTTGTAATCGGATCGATCGTTGGTTCGTTATCTTCCCGGACCCGGTTCTAGCGGCTGGGTCATCCGTTCATCAGGAGAGCAACATGAAACAGACGAAGTTCACGCTTCACCCATTCGCCGCGCGCATGCGCGGGTCTTCGCGACGCGCGCAACGCGGCGCGTCGCTGCTCGAAGCGATCGCGTATCTCGGCATCGCCGCGATCGTCGTGATCGGCGCCGTTGCACTGCTGAACGGCGCGTTCAGCAGTGCGGGGACCAATGAACTCGCCGAGCAGGTGAATGCGATTCAGGCGGGTGTGAAGAAGCTGTATATGGGCCAGGCGAACGGGTATACGGGCATCGGCAATAGCGTGCTGTCCAGCGCGGGGGTGTTTCCGAGCACGATTCCTGTTGCATCTGGCGGCGCGGCGACCAATACCTGGGGCGGAGAGGTCACGATCGCGAGCGCCAGCGTGGGCACCTTCACGATCGAATACACAAACGTGCCGACAAGCGTGTGCATCAATGCGATTACCGCAGGCGGCAGTTGGACCGCGCTCAAGGTGAACTCGTCGACACCGACGTTGCCCGTCACGCCGACGGCAGCACAAACCGCCTGCAGCGCCGGCAACGCGAACGACATCACGTGGACGTCGTCCTGATCGACTCGCGAGCCTGAGTCCCACCCCACCCATCGTCAACGGCACAGAGCGGCAATCATGTATCTGATCTGGATCGCGGTCACCTTCGCCATGCTCACGGGCGGCTATGCGCTCGTGAGCGCGCAGACCGCGCCCGCCACGCCGAGCCCGTCGACGATGAATCTCGCGATGAACATGAGCCAGTACCGTCAGGCCGTCGCCGCGTTCGCGGTCGCGAACCCGTCGTTTTCCGGCAGTGTGCCGGCCGGCAGCCTGCAGCCGTTTCTCGCGTCGATCACGCCCGATCCGGCATGGCGCAATTACGTATCGCCGAACCCGGACTATGCCGGCAGCCTGATCGTCGTCTACGGCGCGTCGCAATCGGCGGCGAGCGTCGTGCCCGACATCGAACAGCTTGCGCAAGGCTCGGCGCTGGCGGGCGTCGCGTTCAACCAGACGGTCGTGTCGCCGGGCAATACGCCGGTGCCGCTGCCGCCAGGCGTTGCCGGCAGCGTGCCGAACGGCGTGCCGGTATGGATGGCGCAGGCCTATGAATAACCGGCTCCACGCGCCCGTACGCCGCCGCGCGTGGCAGCGCGCCTCGCGGCACGCATCGCCGCGCCGCGCACGCGGCTTCACGATGGTCGAACTGCTCGCCGCGCTCGCGTTGACCGCGTTGATGGTGGCCGGCGTAACGTCGATGATCAACTCATCGATGGAAGACACGCGCGCGCAGCAGGCGGCGCTGTATCAGTCGAAACTCGCAAGCGCCGCCGCGCAACTGATCCAGCAGAACTACCAGGCACTCGCCGCGCAGGCGAGCGCCACCTCGCCCGTCATTGTCAAGCTGAGCGGCAGCACGCCGTATCAGTTGTCGAACTATCTGCCCGCGATCATGGGCAGCACCAATGCCTACGGGCAGACGCCGTGCCTGCTCGTCTATTCGAACACGGCCGGCAATGCGCTGCAGGCGTTGCTCGTGACCGAAGGCGGGCAGTCGATCGTGGATTCGGAGCTCGGTTACGTCGCGGCAAACTCGGGCTCGGGCGGCGGTTCGATTCAGGCGATGAACAATTCCGCCGGCGTGGCGAAAGGTGCGTACGGCAGTTGGTCGGTCGCGGCGCCGAACCCGGCGGGCGCATCGTGTTCGGGCACGAAGACGGGCGCGGGCCACCTCGCGAGTCTCGTGTTTTCGAACGGCACGCAGGAGCAGAACGCGGACTTCCTGTATCGCGTCGGCGTGCCCGGCAATCCGGCCGCGAACACGATGCAGGTGCCGATCGTGCTCGCGACGCAAGCCGATTACGCGGTGTGCACGGCGCTGGGCGCGATCGCCGCCGATGCGGCCGGCAACGTGCTCAATTGCGATGGACGGTGGGAGCCGCAAGCGTCGTATCACTGGCGCGGGCCGGTCGCCAACGCAGCCGCGCTGAGCTCGCTGACGCTGCCGCGCGCGGGCGATGTCGCGATCACGCTGGCGACTAACCGCGCGTACACGTACACCGGCGAGAAATGGCAGGCGCTCGCGGTGGACGAGCAGGGCAATCTCGCGCTCGGCAACACGGCGGTGGCGGGCGCCGATTGCTCGGCCGCCGCGGCGTCGGCGCCCGCGGCAACCACCGTGGTGTCGACCGACGCGACCGGCCGCGTGCTGTCCTGCTACAACGGCAAATGGCAGACCCAGTCCGAAATCGAGCCGGTCTCGTCGACGACCGGCTGCACGATGCTGATGACGACATCGGGCGCCGGCGACTACACGCAATGCGCGCCGCCGCCGTCGACCAACTACACCGCTTCGCCATTCTCGTTCAACGGCGCCAACGGCACGTATTCGTACGCGAAACAGGTGGCCGTCACGCTGCAGAAGCCCGGCATCATCGTCGCGTCGACATGGGCGCACCTGAACGACGGTTCATGCACCGGACGCAATCCGGCGGCGCTCGCGCAACTGTCGCAGGACGTCGACGTGCTCGACAGCAACGGCAACAACCTCGCGCATACCGAAAGCCAGAGCCCGACCTTGACCAACGATTCGGGCGGCATCAACAACAGCCTCACGCAGGCGAGTCCGCCGGGCAGCTATACGGTGGTCGTGACGACGAACTGGGCCACCTACCAGGGCATCCAGACGCCGTGGACGAGCAGCTTCTGCGGCGAGCAGAGCCAGAACATCCCGAACACGCCGGTCGCCGCCGGATGGTCGATCAACGCCTATTACTGAGCGAGCGGAGCGAGCGCATGCGACACGACGAAACCGCGACTCCCGGCTTGCGCTTGCCGCCGTTTATGCATGCGCGTCGCTCATTGTGCCGCTCATTTTGCTGCTCAGTTTGCCGCTCAATGCGGCGCGACCGTCTGCAGCAGTTCGTGCAGTTCCATGCGGTTATAGGTCATGCGCAGCGCGTCGCGCGGCGAGCATTGCCCCTTCGCGACGAGACTCGCGAGATGGTCGTTCAGGAGCCGCGACATGTTGTCTTCCTTGCGCTTCATGAAGTCGGATACGAACGGCAGCTTCACCGGGTCCGTGAGCAGCGCGCTCACCTGTTGCGCGTTGTTGAACAGCAGCTCGCTCGCGAGCACGAAATTCTCGCCGTCGAGCGTCGGCACGAGGCACTGGCAGACGATGCCGATCAGCGAATTCGCGAGCGACGCCGCATAGCGTTCGCGCTGCTCGAGCGGGAAGAACGACAGCAGGCGCGTGAGTGTGCCGATGGCACTGCCCGTGTGCATCGTCGCGAGCACGAGGTGCCCGGATTCGCCGGCCTGCAGCGCGGTTTCGGCGGTCTCCGGGTCGCGCACCTCGCCGACCATGATCACATCCGGCTTTTGCCGCAGCGCTTCGCGCAGGCCGGCCGGAAAGCTGGGCGTGTCGGTCGGCACTTCGCGCTGAGACACGATCGACGAACGGCTCTCGAGCTCGTATTCGATCGGCTCTTCGATCGTGATGATGTGGCTGTTGCGCGTGCGGTTGATGTGATCGAGCATCGACGCGATCGTCGTGGTCTTGCCGGAGCCGGTCGGGCCGGTGACCAGCACGAGGCCTTTCGCGCTGTCGATCATCGAGCGGATGTACGCGGGCAGGCCGAGCTTGTCGATCGGCAGCGGTTGCAGCGGCAGCCGGCGGATCGAGATGACGAGCTTGCGCCCGCCGTACGTGCGGTAGATGTTGCAGCGCAGGCGGCAGCGCGTCAGCACGAACGGCCGGTCGATCGCGCCACGTTGCAGCAGCGCTTCCCATTCGGGCTCGATGGACGCGAGCGTCGGCACCATCTCGTCGAACAGCACCGGTTCCTCGCCGACCGCGAGCCAGCCGCGCGGCGCCTTGATCATGATCGGACGGTCCTGCTCGATGTGGATATCCGTGAAGGTCTGGCGCAAATCGATCAGGTCGAGGATCTCGCGCGTGAGGTCGCGGCGTTCGTGGATCGGGACGGTCATCGTCAATGCCTATCGAAGAAAGAGCGGAACAAGAACAGGAAAAGAAACGGGGTAGGAAATTCTCACATGAAACTATCAGGCAGGCCATCATGAAGTGGACCGGAAAGCTCAACGCCGCCGCATTATGCGCGATGCTCGCGTGCGGCGCGCTGGCGCCCGCCGCGCACGCGGCCCCGGTGCACTGGAAAGCGTCGATCGTCGACTATGCGGCCGAGGGTAAGGATATCAACGACGTATTACGCGACTTCGGCGCGAGCCAGGGCATTCCGACGCGCATCGCGCAGGGCGTGAGCGGCAATGTGAGCGGCAAGTTCCATTTGCCGCCGCGGCGCTTTCTCGACATGCTCGCGGCGTCGTTCGGCTTCGTCTGGTACTACGACGGCGAGGTCCTCGACATCGTCCCCGCGACCGACCTGCAAAGCACGCTCGTGAAGCTCGACACCGCGGGCACCGCGGGGCTGCGCGATACGCTCGAGCGGATGCATATCGCGGACGAACGCTTTCCGATCGTCTACGACAGCGCGCAGGGCACCGCGCTCGTCAGCGGGCCGCCGCGCTACGTGCAAATGGTCACGCAGATCGCCGACCGGCTCGACACGAACGAGTCGCGCCGCGGCGGCACGCAGGTGCGCGTATTTCCGCTCAATCACGCATGGGCGCAGGACCGGTCGGTGACGATCGACGGCCAGGACGTGACGTTGCAGGGTGTGGTGTCGGTGCTCAACGGCATCTATCATCCGCACCCGGCCAAAGATGGCGGCGAGAAGAAAGGGGCGAACCATCCGGACGACGGCGTCACGCGCAAGACGCCGATGAACGACGTCGAAGGCAACACCTACACGAGCCCGTACGTGGCGCCGCCGATTCCGGGCGGTTCGTCGGGCAGGGGGCTGCTCGGCGGCCTCAACGGCCAGCCGTCGCCGGCCGTGATGGAAGCGGTCGGCGGGCCGCCGCAGCCGGCGGCGAGCACGAGCCGCGCGCCGGCGCCCGACGATTCGCTGCCGGTGATCGTCGCGGACCAGCGCACCAACTCGGTGGTGATCCGCGACACCGGCGAGCGCATGACGCAATACGACAAGCTGATCGAGCGGCTCGACGTGAAGCCGCAGCTGATCGAAATCGAAGCGCACATCATCGAGATCGACGACACCGCGCTGCAGCAGCTCGGCATCGACTGGACCTTGCACAACAGCCACCTCGACGTGCAGACCGGCAACGGGCTGCTGCCGCAAAGCACGTACAACGGCGGCACGATCACGCAGAATTTCGGCTCCACGACGCTGCCCGGCGGCGCGCTCGCGGCGGCATCGCCGGCGGGCGCATCGGTCGCGGCGGTGCTCGGCGACGCGGGCCGCTACCTGATGGCGCGCATCTCGGCGCTGCAGCAAAGCAATGCCGCCAAAGTCGACGCGAGCCCGAAGGTGGTCACGCTCAACAATATCGAAGCGGTGATGGACAACAAGACGCAGTTCTTCGTGCCGGTGTCCGGCTACACCGCAGGCGACCTGTATAGCGTATCGACCGGCATTTCGCTGCGCGTGCTGCCGATGGTCGTGGAGGAGGGCGGACAAACGCATATCAAGCTCGACGTCGCGATTCAGGATGGCGAACTGACGTCGCAGACGGTCAGCAACCTGCCGGTGATCCAGCGCAGCAATATCAACACGCAGGCTTTTATCGACGAAGGACAGGCGCTGCTGATCGCGGGCTACCGCGCGGACAGCGATTCGAACGGCGTGACCGGCGTGCCGGGCCTGTCGAAGATTCCGGTGATCGGCGCGCTGTTCAGAACCGACAACCGGTCGAAAAGCCATATGGAGCGGCTGTTCCTGCTGTCGCCGCGCGTCATTTCACCTTAACGGCGAGGGAGCGCACTTGAACTTCGAGCCACGCGTTGCCGACGACGCGATCCGGCGCATGCGCGCCACGCTCGCGGGCTTGCCGTGCGGCGTGATTGTGCTCGGCGCGGCGGGCGACGTGCTCGACGCGAGCGCGCGCGCGCTCGACATGCTGCAGATGACGCTGCCCGTCGGCGCCGATTTCGCCGAGGCGCTCTCCGAGCGCTTCGAGATGACCGAGGTGCTGCGCCCGTCGGATCTCGCGCGCGGCGTCGATCTGCGCGTCGACGAGACGACGCTGTGGCTGCAGGCTAGCGCCGCGGCGGGCGCCGCCGGTTCCGTCGTCGCGGTGAGCGACGTGACGGCGTTCGCGCACGCGGTCGACGAGCGCGCGATGTCGTTGCGCTTCCTGCTGCACGATCTGCGCTCGCCGCTCAATTCGATCAGCGCGCTCACGCAGCTCGACGCGAGCGACCCCGAGGCGTTCGAGCGCTGCGGCGGCATGCAGCAGATCACGCAGCTCGCGCGCTACGTGCTGTCGCTCGGCGAGCAGTTCATCTTCACGTCGGTCGCCGAGCATCTGCATGCGCGCGATTTCAAGCGTTTCGATCTGCGTGCGACGGTGCGCCAGATCATCTCGCAGCTCGAAGTGACCGCGCTTTACTGCGGCGTCGCGCTGCAATTGTGGCTCTCCGACAGCTCGCCGGTATGGGTGAGCGGCATGCGCAACTTCGTCGCGCGCGCGATTCAGAACGTGATCGACAACGCGGTGCGCGTGTCGCCGCGCGGCGAAGCGGTGACGGTATCGCTGCGGCACGCGGGCGGCTTTGTCGAAGTGCTCGTCGACGACCGCGCGGGAGGTCTGCCGGGACTCGCGGAAGGCGCGCGCCTCACCAGTTTCGACAAGCTCGGCCGAAAAACCGCGACCGGCTTCGGCCTCGGGCTCAAGCTCGCCGTGCAGATCGTCGAGTTGCACGGCGGGTCGCTGTATGCCGAATTGAACGGCGCCGGCGGCACGCTGTTCGTGTTGTGTTTGCCGTGCCTGAATCCGGGCGCGGCGAAGAGCGCGCCCGCATCGCTCGTCGATGCGGATCGCGCGCTGCATGCGTCGCGTCGCCCGTGAGACACCGCATGCTTATCCTGATCGAGGGACGACGATGAAACTGCTGCCGGCTGTGCCGATGCGCATACTGCTTGTCGAAGACGACGTCGCGCACCACGCGCTGTTGAATGCGTGGCTGAAGGCCGAGGGCTACCACGTCGACGCGTTTCACAACGGGCTCGAAGCGCAGCAATACCTGGCCGATCATTGGGCCGACCTGGCGATACTCGACTGGGACGTGCCCGGCGTCGCCGGCGACCGGCTGCTGCACAAGATTCGCGGCCGCTCGCAGTCGTCGATGGCGGTAATTTTTCAGACCGTGCATGCGGACGAGTCGGATATCGTGCAGATTCTCGACGCCGGCGCGGACGATTATCTGATCAAGCCATTCGACCGCCAGGTGCTGCTCGCCCGCGTGCGCGCGCTGTTGCGCCGCGCGACGCCCGCGAGCGCGCAGGGCCGCCGGATGATGCTGAAGGACGCCGTGCTCGACCAGCACGCGCGCGCGCTCGTGATCGCCGACGTCGCCCATCCGCTCGGCACGAAAGAATTCGACATCCTGTGGCATCTGGCGCGCCATCAGGGCGCGGTCGTGCTGCGCCAGGATCTGATGAGCGTCGTGTGGGGCTGGGACGCGGCGGTGCAAAGCCGTTCGGTCGACATGTACGTGAGCCGGCTGCGCGCGAAACTGAAGGCAGTGGGCCTCGGCTGGAACGTGCAGTCGGTCTATGCGACCGGTTATCGGCTCACGCTGAATCCGGATGCGCCCGATGCGGCCGCCGCCGATGTCCCCGATACTCCGGCTGCTTCCAGTGCGGCCGGCCAACCGCAGGATCCGGACGCCGCGCCGGATTCCGGCTCCCGGTCGCCGTCATGAACGCGGCCCGTTTGCGTCACCTCGCCTTGCGTGCCGCCGCGGCGGCCGCCTTCGCCGGCGCCACGCATGCGCAGGCCGCGAGCGTCGACTGGAGCGGGAACCGCTTCGTCTATGCGACCAACGGCAGCAGCGTGGCTGACGTGCTGAACGTGTTCGCGGCGGGTGAGCACGTGCCGCTGCGGGTGAGCGAGCCGGTCGCCGGCATCGTCAGCGGCCGGTTTGCGATGCCGCCGCAACAGTTTCTCGATACCTTGTGCAACGCGTATGGGCTCGTCTGGTACTACGACGGCGCCGCGTTGCAGGTGTCGCCGGCCAACGCGCAGCAGCGCATCGCGATGCGGCCGAATTTCATGTCGCCGCATGCGCTCGTCGCGGCGCTCGATCGCTCGGGCGTGACCGATGCGCATTTTCCGCCGCAAGTCGACGACGTCGCGCATACGGTCCGCGTGCAGGGGCCGGCCTCGTACGTCGAACGGATGCGCGCCGCCGCGCGGCGTTTCGAAGACGACGCGCGCGCGCATGTGCGCACGACGGTGCGCATCGTCCGGCTCACGGTCGCGACCGCGGCGGACCAGACCCGCACGTTCGATGGCCGCACGATGACCGTGCCCGGCGCCGCGACGCTGCTGCGCCGGCGCTTCCAGCATCGCGCGGGCGATCTCCGCGAAACGGCTGCGCCTGAAACTGCGCAGGCGGACCCGGTCGTCGAATTCGATGCACCGCTGCCGGTCATCGAGGCCGACGCGGTGACCAACTCGATCCTGATTCGCGACAAGCCCGAGCGGATCGACGGCGACGGCATGCTCGTCGCGGACCTCGACGTTCGGCCTGCACTGGTGTCGGTGCAGACGTGGGTCGTCGACGTCGACCCGCAGGCGCTTGCCGCGCTGCAGCCGGCGCTCGCCGCGCCACGCGCGGCGCCGGCCGGCGAGGCCGCGCAAGCGGCGTTCATGACCGTCGCGGACGGCGGCCATGCGTTGCTCGCGCAACTCGACGCGCTTCAGGCGGCGCGGCATGCGCGGCTCGAACTTGCGCGCACCGCGTTGACGCTCGACGGGTCGGCCGCGGTGATCGACCGGCACGAAGCGCGTCTTGCGCAGCGTGACGGCGACGCGGGCGGCGGCGATGACGCCGCGCTCGATCTGTGGATGTCGGTGCAGCCTGCGCTCAGCGGACCGGCGTCGGCGCCACGCATCGGCTTGCGCGTGGAGCTCGGCGAGGATGGCGAGCCGAACCGGCATCGCATCGTCGAGACGAATGTCGCGCCCGGCGACGGCGTGGCGATCGCGGCGCCGCCGTCGGACGACCCGCACGCGCCGCGGCGTCTTGTGCTGCTGGTGCCGCGCATTGCCGGCTGATGTTGTTGCTGATGTTGTCGCCGAGGTTGCTGCTGACGTTGCCGGCCGGTATAGCCGGCAGATCCACCCGCGCAGCGCAGCCGCGGCCCGTTCAGCGCGGCGCCCGCGCTAGGCGCGCAGCCACATGTAATTGCCCGACGCGATGCCCTCGAACATCTCGTCGCCGGATTCGAGGATATTGTTGCGCCAGTAACGGCCATGCTCCGCATAGTGCGTGAAGATGTCCGCGAGGTATTCGCCGGTAATTTCCGGGCCCATCGGCACGTGCACGAGCAGCACGATGCTGCCGGCGTCGGCGTCGAGCCCGAGTTGCGCCTGGTCCTGCGCGTAGATCAACAGGTTCGCTTCGAGCATCATCCGGAAGATGACGAGCGTGCGTCCCGCGGTGATCGCGCCGTAGTGGAAGCAGACATAGAGCGAGTCGGGATCGTTCTCGAAGTGATCGAGTCGCACATCGAAGCCTTCGATCTCGATCGTCTGCGTCTCGACCACGTAGTCGGCATCGGGCAAGCCGACGACGTCGCAGACTTCGTGAACCAGTTCGACGTAGCGTTCCCTGCTCATGGTATGGAAGGTGTTTGGCGATGGGTCGGGTGAAGAACAGGCGGGGCACGGAGCCGGGTACCGCGCATCCCGTTTCCGTGCCCGCGCGGTGAAGCAGCGGGACGAACCTGACGCTTACTGGCCCTTGGCGGCATCGGCGATGTTCTTGGCGCCGTTGTTGCCGACCGATGCGACCGCCGACGTGGCCTGCTGCTCCATGTTGATCTGCATCGACGCCATCGTCATCGCATTGTTCTGGTCGGCCATCTGCTGCATCTGGCCGATCATCGACGAGTTCAGGCTGCCGGCGTCCGAAACGCCCGAGGCGGTGATTGAGGACATGTTTCTCTCCGTGAAGAAGTTGAGGTTGAAAGTACAGGTACTGCAAGCGTGGAAAGCACTGCCGGTCAAACGCGGTTGAAAGATCAACCGGGGTACTGCATCTGCCTGACTGCGCCGCCCGGAAGGCGGGTGTTGCGGTGTTGCCGGGTGGGCCGCCGCCGCTCGCGGCATGCGGCCCACCCGTCAGTACGCGGTACTGCGCGCGCTGCGGCGCTCGCTCAACGTCAGCACGATGCGCCGGGCGGCGATCATGCCGCGATACAGCTTCTGCAACTCGGCGCGTTCGGCGTCGTCGGCTGCGGACTGCGTCGCGGCGCTGATGCACCGCGCCGTTTCGTCGAACGCGGCGGCGATGCGCGCGACGCGCTGGTGGCCGTCCGGCGCGGCAAGCGTCGCGTCGAGCGTGTTCAGATCCTGTGCGATGGGTAGCAATGCGTCGTACATGTCGGTTCCTTGTCGGTTCAGTTATTGCCGTTGTCCTTGCTGCTCGCGCTGTCGAACAGATGCTTCGTGCCGTCGGGCGTTTCGATGTAACGCAGTCCACCGGTCGCGACGACCTCGGTGTACTCGATGTCGGGTATCGGCGAGCGCGCTTCCTTCACATCGACGTCGACGCGCACGACATTGCTGTCGAGGTCCGCGCGCACACCGGCCACGCGTTCGCGGAACGCCGCCATCGACTTCACTTCGCCGCTCACGCGGAACACGCCGTTGCCGGTGTAGCTCACCTGCGCGCCGGTGCCGGCGAGCGACTGCTGGATGTTGTCGACGTCCTGCTGCGCGACGTCGTATTCCTTCAGCACCTTGCCTTGCGTCAGGTCGTCCGCGATCCGGCGCGCCTTTACGCTATCGCCGGCGGTCGACACGATGCCCGACACGACGACGCGACCGTCGCGCGTCGTCGTACGCAGTTCGTCGAGCGACGCGCGGTGCAGCGCGGCGGCGACCTGCTTCGACAGCGCGTCGGCGTCGACCTTCACATACGCGGCCTCGCTCGGCTGCGTGCCGGCGAGCATGATCCCCGCAGTCGCCAGTCCGCCGATCGCCGCGGTGCACGCGACCGCGACGGCGGCGGCGCGCCAGCCAAGCCGGCGTGGCGTCACGGCCGCATGCGTTGCCGCCGCGGTCGCCGGCACGCCGCTATCGCCGTGGTTTTGCACAGGCGGCTCGGCCGTCTTCCATAACCCGGCGAGCAGATCGAGATCGCGAGGCCATGCGCCGTCGTCGGGACCGACGCAGAACACCACGTCGCCGAACGGCACGGCGATGAAATCGGCCACCAGCACGGCGTCGCCATTGCTCGAATGAAGCCGCGTCACGCCGTCGGCGCCGACCTCGAGCGTCACTTCGTCGTCGCGCCAGTCGCCGATGCAGATGTCCGCGTCGTCGGCTGCGCTGATCCGGTAGCGGCCCTGTGCGAGGCGGATCTGGGCGCCGGCATGCGTGCCGGTCAGTACTCGCAACGATTTCATCGTGGTTCCCGTAGGTCCGTGGTTGTGCCGCCTGATATGCCGCCTGCTGCGCAGCGCGACTGGTTGACGTCAGTCTAGGTGCCGGCGCCCGGTGTCGATGGGGTGACGCGAATTTGCTGAGAATTTCGCGAAGCATCCGCGTCGTGTTTCGGTGTGCCGGTCGGCGCGGTGCGCGTCGCGTCGAGCAGGCGCTGCTTCACCATCGCGAGAGACTGTTCGTCGTCCGAATACTCAATGGAGAACCGCTGCCGTGCGAGCGTCATATCGACCGAATGACCGAGCACGCCGGCCACCGCGGCGGATTTGCCGGCCGGGTCCGCACCGGACGCGGACTGCGCGCGGTTCGCGAGCGCGCCGTTCAGATGCGCGTGCAGCCGCGCCGGCCGGCGCTTCAATACCATCGGCGATGCCATGCCGAGCACCAGCAACGGCGCGAGCAGCGGGCCCAGCTCCATTTTCGACGTGAGGTCGACCACCGCCTTCGTGTAGGCGTTGGCGAGCACGTCCGGCAAATCGCGCGTGCCGCCGTGCTGCGCGGCGATCGATTGCAGCGCGGCCGGCGGCGCCGGCAGCGCGCGCCGCGCGGATGCGTTGCCGGCCTTGATCGCGAACTTCGACGCGCGCTCGCGGCGCTCCTGCTGCTGCCGCTCGCGCTGCGCGGGATCTTGCTGCTGGCCTTGCCCGCGACCCGGGTTCTGGCCTTGACCTTGCCGCTGGCCCTGGTCCTGGCCCTCGTGCCGGTCGTGCTCGTGCTCGTGTTCGCGCGCGTGCTGCTCGTGGCCCTGTTCGTGCCGGTCGTCGTGCTTGTGGTTCTGCTGCTGCTTGCGGCGTTCGTCCTCGCGCGGATCGCGTGCGGCCCCGTCCTTGCCGCGCGCTTTCGCGGACTGGCCGGGGCGCGGCCGCTGGCCGAGCTGACGCAGCATTTTTTGCGCGCCCGCCGACGCCGGCCGGTGATTCGCCGCCGCAAACCGCTTGTTCTTGAAGAACGCGGCCTGTGCCTTGTTATGCTGGATCTTCGCGCGCAGCTTCGTGCGCTGCATGACCGAGCGCTGCGCGTGCAGATGGCCGGTGAGCGCCTGCGATGCGTGCTCGTCGCCGGTCTGCGCGTCGTGCGCCACCTGTTCCGCGTGGTGGCTGCCGCCGTGTACGCGCGAGTTCATGACGGCACCGCGAGTGTGACGATTTCATTGGCGAAGCGCAGGATCGCCGCACACCCCCACGCGCCCATGATCAGCACGGTGGCGACGACGGCAACCAGCTTCACCGCATACGAAATGCTCTGGTCCTGCATCGACGTGATCGCCTGCACGAACGAGATGCCGAGCCCGGAGAGCGCGGCGACGACGACCACCGGCATCGACACGGACAGGCACAGCAGCAGCCCTTCGGTAGTGACGCGTATCAGCGTTTCGGTTTCCATCGCGCGGCGCCTCAGCGGTAGGTCATCACAAGGCCGTGAACCAACGTCGACCACCCGTTCATCACGACAAACAGCAGCAGCTTGAAAGGAATCGCGACGTTGGTCGGCTGGACCTGGTTCAGGCCCATCGCCATCAGCACGTTCGCGATCACGAGATCGACGACGACAAACGCGATGTACAGCAGGAAGCCGATCTTGAACGCGTCGGCCATTTCGGTCAGCGTGAAGGCCGGCGCGAGCACGATCAGGTCGTCGTCGTGGAGTTTCGCGGCCATGTCCTTCGGCCAGATCGCCGCCGCCGAGCGCACGAAAAAGCGCTTTTCCCGCTCGTGCGCGTGCTTCTTCAGGAATGCGCGAAACGGCTCCTTGCCGGCGTCGAACACGTCGAGTATCACCGCGGACGCGTCGGCGCCGGGCGCGCGATGCATGCCCTGCATGTTCTGCATCGCCTGCATGCCGATCGGCGCCATCACGTACGCGGTGACGAGCACGGCGATGCCGTTGAGCACCATATTCGGCGGCACCTGCTGTACGCCCAGCGCATTGCGCAACAGACCGAGCACGACGACGATCTTCGCGTATGACGTCGCGACCATCGCGATAAACGGGATCAGGCTGATCGCGACGACCGCGAGCAGCAGCCCGGTGAGATCGCTAAACTGAACCATGGCTCTGGGACAACTGAACGAGACGCACGCCGAGATGGTCGCCGACACTCACGAGTTCGCCGAAGCCGATCGTCTGTCCGTATGTGACGAGACGGATGCGCGCATCGGGAATCGCGGTCGGCAGTTCGAGCACATAGCCCGCGCGCAGCGCCGACAGCTGGGCGACCGGCAACGACACGGTGTCGATTTCGAGCTTCAGCGGCAAGTCGAGCTGGCTGATATCGACCGGGTTGTCGACGGAGTCGGAGAGCGGGGCGTTGAAGGCGGTGTCGTGAGTCATCGTAGGGTCCTCGGTCAGGGTAAGCGTATGGGGGCCGACGTTCGCGGCGACGCGCAGCTGCCGGGTGCCGTAGCGGCCCCAGACAATCTGCATCGCCACCGGCGCTGTGTCGCCGTTCAGTAGCGCGGCAAGCGCGGGCGGAAGCGCGCGCAGGATCACATCGCCCGCGCGCAGCGAATCGAGCGTCGCGACGCTGATCGCTTTCTCGCCGATCTGCAGCCGGCCGGGCACGGCAATCTCGCTGACGTGCGTCGCGAACGGCAGGCACTGTTGTGCGACAAGCTGCTCGAGCATGTCGAGCCAGCCGCCGTCGATGTGTTCCAGCACCGTATCGATGCGCTGCGCGCCGACGCGCAGCGCGAGCGCACAGCATTCGCGGCCGGCGCGCGCCGGCGCAGCGCGCTCGAGCGACAGCACCTCGACGCCGTCCATGCCGAGCGCCGCGCAGGCGCGTGTGAACGGCTCGAGCAGAATCGCGCAGACGGCGCTGCGCAGACCCGCATGCGTGGGTCCGGCCTCACCGGCGAGGCTCGCGAGACTCGCGTGTTGCGTCAGATCGATACGCAACGACGCGGTCTGCACACCCCAGCGCAGTTGCACGATCGCCGCATGTGACGGGTCGATCGCGTCACGTGCGCTCACGCACCAGCCTTCGATGCCGAGCGCATGCGACAGCAGTGCGGCGAACCGTTCGTCGGTCGCGAGCCGATGCTGCCGTGCCGTCGCCGCGGCGAGTGCCGGCAGCCGGGCCGCGTCGAGCGCGGCCGGATGCGTGCCGGCGGGCATCGGCGTCGAAGGCGTGAGTGAAGCGATGTGGTTGGCTTGCATGGTTTCGTTGTTCATGTCGTGTCAGGTCACGATGATGTCGATGCTGCACGGTCCGTCGGATCGCGCTTGCATCAGTTCGCCGAGACGCTCGCGCAGCGAGGGTTCATGTTTCAAGATTAGGTATCTTGAATGTTCGCTGGATAGATCGAAGCGAAGGGTGAGGGCGAAATGCGAAAGCGTCAGGCTGAGCTCGCACCCCGGCAGCAACGCGGGGTCGAGCGCGATCGTGATGTGCCAGTGGCCGCGTGCGAGCACCGCCGGATTCGAACTGAAATCGGCGACGCGCGCGACGATGAAATCGATGAAGCGGTGCGGCGTTGCCGCGTCGTCGGCAGTTGCGCTGATATTGCGTACCGGCGCCGCGCGCGTCATGGCCGCGTGCGCGGCAGACTGCGTCGTGTGCGCCGCGGCCTGTATCCCGGTGGCGCGTACCGCGGCGCAGGCGCCGCTGTCCGACGATGGCGAGGCGGGGCTGCCGCCGGATGCGTTCGATGCGCCCGCGGAGTTGTCGCCCGCGTCGCCGGCGGCATCGTCCGATGCGTCGTCCGAGGTATCGCCGTCGCTGGCGTGTTTGTCGCCGTCGCGCCGGTTTTCATCGGACTCCACAACCTCTGAGAAGCTCGGTGGGGGGTGCATCTCGTGCGGAAGGTGATGCTGCGCATCCGCCGGCGCATCAGCTAGCGCGTCCGGTTGCGCGTCCGGTTCGCAGGAGCGAGGCGTAGCCGGCGGCACATCGTGTGCTTCCGTGGCCGGCGCGTCGCGGTGCAGCCGGAACAGCGCGGCCTGGCGGCGCAGTTGCGGCGACGCTGCCGCGTGCGTATCGTGCGCATGCGCGGTAGCGCTCGCGATAATGTGCGCGCGATGGGTCGACGAAGTCTGCATGACGGTGCTCCTTGCGCTTACATCGTCAGCCGGCCGACCGGCTGCAGATCGATATGCGCACCCAGTTCCTGGTACGAATAGACGGGCAGCCACGCGAGGCGCGATTCGATCATCCGTTTCAGATAGCGGCGAATATCCATCGACGAGACGAGCGCGACCGGGTTGCGCGAGTCGCCGTCGCCATCGCCGACCAGATCGGCGATGCGGCTGACGAGGTGATTGATGTCATCGGGCGGCAACGCGAGGAAATTGCCGGTCGGCGTCTGCTTGATCGATTGCCGGATGTGCTGCTCGACCTGCACGTCGACGAGCACCACCGGCAGATCGCGCGGGCCGCCCGTCGCGCGAAACGCGATCAGCCGCCCGAGATCGATGCGGATGTATTCGGTCAGCATCAGCATGTCCTTTTCTTTCGGGCCCCAGACGATCAGGCTTTCGGTGATGCTGCGGATATTGCGGATCGGCACGTTCTCCTCGAGCAGGCGGCGCAGCACGTCGGCCATGCGCTGCAGCGGCAGCGCCTTTTGCACTTCGGCGACGAGACCGGGGTAGTCCTCGCCGAGCTGGTCGAGAATCCACTGCGCTTCCTGGATACCGAGGAACAGATGCGCATGTTTGCGCAACAGGTCGATCGTATGGCGCGCGATCAGCGCTTCCGGTGTCGCCGGGGCGGTCGCATCGGCCTTGCTGCCCGCGCCTCGAGCGCTCGCCTTGTCCGCATCGGCGGCCTGCGTCGAGGCGGCTTGCGCGAGTGTCGTGCGGCCGTGCGGCACGTCATAGATCAGCACCTCGTAGCTGTCGGCGGGCAGCGTGTCGTCGGTCCACATCATGATGCCGGGGAACGGCAGGCCGACTTCGGCTTGCAGCGCTGCGCGCTGCCGGTCGAAGGCGCGGTCGAGCGCGTCGGCCGCAAGGCGCGGGCTGACGTCCGGCGCGAGGCGCACGCCGAGCGGGCAGGTGAATTGCGGCGGCTGCGGCAGGATCGACGGTGCATCGCCTTTCGCCCCGGCACGCTGCAGCGCGCCGACCGGTTTGCCGCCTGTGGCCGGACGATGCTGGCGCTTCTGCATGCGGTAGCCGACAAACGCGAGCACGCCGGCAAGCAGCACGAAAAGCGGCGCCGGGAAACCCGGCACCGCGGCAAAGCCGAGCAGCAGCAGCGCGGCAAAGTAGAGCGCGCGCGAATTGCCCGAAAACTGGCGGGTGATCTCCTCGCCGAGCGAGCGGCTCGGTTCGCCGCTGCTGTCGTCCGCGACGCGCGTGATCATCACGCCGGCCGCAACCGAGATCAGCAGCGAGGGCAGCTGCGAGACCATCGCGTCACCAACCGACAGCACCGAAAAGCGGTTGGCCGCCTCGCCGGCGCTCATGCCGTGATAGGCGACGCCCACCGCGATACCGGCGACGATGTTGATCATCGTGATCATCAGGCCGGCGATCGCATCGCCTTTCACGAACTTCATCGCGCCGTCCATGCCGCCGTGCAGCTGGCTCTCGACCGCGAGCCGCGCGCGCTTCTTGCGCGCTTCGTCGGCGGTCAGGATGTTGGCGCGCAGGTCGGCGTCGATGCTCATCTGCTTGCCCGGCAGCGCGTCGAGCGTGAAGCGCGCGCCGACTTCCGCGACACGCTCGGAGCCTTTCGCGATCACGATGAACTGCACGACCGAGATGATCACGAACACCACCAGCCCGACCACCAGGTTGCCGCCGACCACGAGCTCGCCGAAGCTTTCGATGATGTTGCCCGCATCCGCGTGCAGCAGGATCGACTTGGTCGACGCGATATTCAGCGACAGACGATAGAGCGTCGTGAACAGCAGCACCGATGGAAACGCGGACAGCGTCGCGATATTGCCGACATACATCGTCACCATCAGCAGCGTGACGCTGATCGTGATGTTGATCGCGAGCAGACCGTCGATGATGAACGGCGGCAACGGCAGGATCATCAGCGACACGATGGCGACCAGCAGGACTGCGATGCCGGCTTCGCCGACGCCCGGAAGTTTGATGTTCTTGATCATGGCTATGGCTCCGTTCTGGCAGGTTGGATCGCGAGACTGTCGACCCAGCGCAGGATCGCCGCGACGACTTCGAACAGTTCTTCAGGAATGGGCTGGCTTTCCGGCACCTTGTGCAGCATCCGCGCGACCGGCGGATTGGCGACGATCGGCACCCCGGCTTCGGTCGCATAGCGCCGCAGCAGCAAGGCTTCGTGGTCGGTGCCCTTCGCGAGCACGACCGGCAGCGGGAATTCGACCGGGTCGTAGCGCAGCGCGACCGCGTAGTGAACCGGATTCACGACCACGACATTCGCGTTCGCGATGCCGCGCTTCGGGCCTTCCTGCGAGATCTCTTTCGCGCGCCGCTTGCGCTCGCCCTTCATTTCGGGGTTGCCGTCGTTTTCCTTGTGCTCGCGCTTGACCTCGTCCTTCGACATGCGGTTCTTGCGCACGAAAAGCCACGTCTGCAGCTTGTAGTCGAACGCGGCGATCACGATAAACACACCGAACGCGACCGCGAGGATATGCATCACCACCGACCAGAGCACGTGGATCAGCTGCGGGATCGACTGATTGAGCGCGCTCGCGACCACCGGCATCGCGGATTCGATCGTCTGCCACATCACGACGACGATGATCGCGGCTTTCACCGTCATCTTGATCAGATCGACCATCGAATTCATCGAGAAGATCTTCGTGATGCCGGAGGCCGGGCTGACCGCCGTGAACTTCGGCATCACGGCCTCGAACGACATTTGCAGACCGGTCTGCGGTACGAGTGCGCACAGCGCGGCGCCGAGCGCGACCGCCGCGATGCCACATAGCAGCACGGCCGCATGCATCCCGATATCGGCCGCCGCGATACCGAGCTGCTGCAGCGAGCGGTCGCTCGCGCAGAAGTCGAGCGCGTCCTGCACGATCGCGCGCAGCGTGCCCGCCAGATAGTGCTCGCCGGCCTGCAGCGTGATGAAGATCGCGCCGAGGCACGCCACCTCGACCAGGTCCGTGCTCTTCGCGACCTGGCCTTCCTCGCGGACCTTCCTCAGTTTCTGTTCTGAGGGCTCTTCGGTCTTCTCGTCGCTCATGGGGACTCCTGCCGGCGGGCATCGCCCGATGCGATGCACGGACGCAAAAGTAGCCGCGTGTGAACGGGCGCTCGCGGTTCGACGCGAAGTCTGGACGGCAGTCGCGAAGCATGAAAGCGGCGCCGCCGCGGCCGTGCGCGGCCTTCGCATAACGCTGAAAAATTTCGTGCAGCCTCGATGACGCCCGCTTTGGATTGCGTAACGTTGCGTTGACAACTGGTGCGCACGATGCGCTTCGCTCGTTGCATCGAATCTGATTTTCGTGGGAGAAAAAAGATGAGCGTTCTGAAGGAGCGGCCCGCATGCCCGTCGGAAGTGGTCGGCGCGGTCATCGAACTGGTCAGGGCCGCGTTCGTGGCCGGCAATATGCCGCCGGCCGTCGACTCCGACGATCTCGAACAGGTGATCGACGCGCTGCACGTGCTGCGCCCGGCCTGCGCGGAGTTCGCGTTCTTCGACGGCTGGCTGCTGCTGTGGCGCGAGGACTGGGAGCGTGCCGAGGAGACCTTTCGCGGCCTCGTCGCGCGTGAGGTCTGCATGCCTGCGAGCAAGGGCATGCTGCTGCAGTGCATGAGGGCGCGCGATGTGTTCGGCTGGCAGGACGATGCACGCAGACTCGCGGACGAACACGGCGACGACGATATCGGCCGCCTCGCGAAGACGTTTCTCGCGAAAGACGACCTGAAGCGCGCGGTGGCCGCCGCGCATCGAACCGGGCGCTTTATCGCGCCGGAATCGGCGCTCGTGCTGGAAAACGCCGACAAGACACGGGACGCCGACACGCTGCCGGCGTCGTCGCAATCGGCCGGCGATCTGCTGGCCACGATGCAGTACATGCGTATCTGAGCCTGTCGCGATTCCCTGGAGAACGGACATGAACCCCAACCTTGCTTCGCAGTTCGAATATCAGATTGAACGCGTGACGGAGATCGGCCACGAGTCGAAAACCGCTCCGCAGGACCTCGTCGACCGGTTCCAGATGCTGCTCTCGCAGGCCGAGCCGCATGCGGCGCAACCGGCCGGCGCACAGCACGAGAACATCGTGACCAAGGCGATTTCCGAGCAGGCGGACTACTACCGCCAGGTGCCGAACGACGTGATGTACATGATGCATCACATGAGCGCACTGTCGATGGAGCGTCTCGCCGCGGCGGACATGACGATCCAGCTCGAGATCGCCAGCCTGAACGCGGATCTGCAGGTGAAGATGGCCACCGTGCAGTCGTCGAAGGAATCCGTCCAGACGCTGATGAAGAACCAGTGACATGAAGACGACTCCCCAATCTGGCCCGCGCCGCTGGCGCCGGCTGTTGCCGTGCCTCGTGCTCGTGCTTTCGTTGACCGCGTGCCAGAAGGAACTGTACGGCCAGCTGAGCGAACTCGATTGCAACGAGATGGTCGCCGCGCTGATCGAATATGGCGTCGATGCGCAGAAGACCACGCCCGACGGCGGCAAGACCTGGTCGGTCAGCGTCGACGACCGGCAGCTCGTGCGTTCGATGGAAGTCCTGCGTGCGCGCGGCATTCCGCACAAGAAGTACGACGACCTCGGCGCGCTCTTCAAGAAGGACGGTCTCGTGTCGACGCCGACCGAGGAGCGCGTGCGCTTCATTTACGGCCTGTCGCAGGAGCTCGACGATACGTTGTCGAAGATCGACGGTGTCGTGGTCGCGCGCGTACAGATCGTGTTGCCGAACAACGACCCGCTGGCGCAGTCGGTCAAACCGTCGTCGGCGTCGGTGTTTATCAAGTACCGGTCGGACGCGAACCTCGAGACGCTGACGCCCGCGATCAAGAACCTCGTCGTGCACAGCATCGAAGGCCTGACGTACGACCAGGTCAGCGTCACGTCGGTGCCGGCGGATCCGCTCAGCGCCCGGCCGCAGCAGGTTCAGCGCGACGGCGCGCTGATCTATGCGGGCGGCGCGCTCGGGGTGTTCCTGCTCGCGCTTGCGGCGGTGTTTGCGCTGTGGCGCGGCAATGCGCAGGCGCTGCGCGGCGGTGGCGGTGTCAAGGCGCTGTTCGCGCGCCGCGTGGCAAACACGCCGAAGGCGCCGGCCTGAGCGGGCTTTAACCCCGCAGGTTTTAACCCCGGCAGGTTTTAACCCCAGCGGGTTCTAACGCCGACTTCGATCGAGATAGCCGATGAGCGACCACGACAACGAACAGTGCGGGACCGGCGCGGATGATGCGGCGGAGCTGGCCGCGCGGCTGACCGGATACCGGCGGCGCCGGCAAACGCTGTTCGACTGGATGCATCCGCAACGGCTCGCAGGCTTTCCGTTCGCGGCGCCTGCGCGCGGCTGCGGCAGTACGCATGCCGCCGCGCTGGCCGATGCGTTTCTCGACGATGCGGGTTGGCCGATGCCGCCGTGGCATGCATTCGACGTGCCGGGCGCCGCGCTGTTGCGCCTGCCGGTCCGCGAATGTCTGGCGGCGTTCCGGCTGCGCGCGTTGCTCGAGCATACGGACGACGTGCGGTCATGGATCGACCGGCCGCGCCGCACGCTGTTGTGCGACTGGGTCGGCGTGCACGGTGCGCGCGTGCTGCTGACGCGTCCGCGCGATCTCGACAGCGGTGTGCCCGCGGGTGCGCCGAGGGCGGCGCCGCCTGGTCCGGCATCCGCGGATGCGCTCGCATGGCGCGGCCTGCGTCTGTTCGAGCGCGAATGCGGCTGGCCGCCGGGTGGTCCGCTCGCGCTCGCGCAATTCGCGTTGCCCGAAGAGCAGGCGGATGACGCGAACGCAGCGCTCGATGATGCACATGCCGTCGATGGCGAGACGGCGGGTCTTTCGATCGTGTCGCAACTGTCCGATCTCTTTCCGGAGCACCTATGAAGATCTGGCTACGCAATCCGCAGCGCGAAGGCGCGGGCGCAGGACAGGGTGTCGGCGTCGCCGACGATGTGTTGCGCGGCGAACAGATCGCCGCGCTGGTCGAGCTCGACACCGCGTATCGCGAGATCAGCGAGCGCTGCGATGCGATGCTGACTGCGGCGCGCGATGAAGCCGAGGCCATCGTCGAAGACGCGCATGCGCAGGCGGCCGAACTCGCCGCGCGTGCGCAGGCCGATTTTGACGGCGCGGCGCAGCGCGGCTACGACGACGGCATGCGCAACGCGCTTGCGGACTGGCACGCGCGCAGTGTCGCGATGCCCACAGACGCGCACACACCCGATGAGCGGCAACGCGAGCGGTTGGCCGAACTGGTCGCGCTCGCGGTCGAACAGATCGTCGCGTCGTCCGATCCGGTGCTGCTGTTCGCACGTGCGGCGTCGACGGTCGAGCGCATCGTCGCGGACGGCAGTCCGGTGCGCGTGCGTGTGCATCCGGCCGACCTGACGGCCGCGACGGCCGCGTTCGATGCGGCCGCGGCCGGCTGGCGCGCCGCGGGACGGGCGGTGCGGCTCAACGTGCGTGCCGATGCGGCGCTCGCGGCTGGCGCGTGCGTCTGCGAGACCGATCTCGGCGCGCTCGACGCGAGCCTCGAACTGCATCTGGCGGCGATGCGCGACGCGCTGTCGCGCGCGCTCGGCAGCGTGGCGAACGGCGCCGGTATGACGGAACAGGATGAACAGGCGAAACACGACGCACCGCAAGACGCCGGCGAATCGGCACACGACGGTGAGTCTGCCGCAATGGACGGGCTGGACCCGCAGATGGCCGAGGCCGACATGCAGACGCTTTACGCGTGACGTCCGCCACGGCTTCGAATACTGACACGGACATACAGGAACCCAGGACGGTCATCATGCTCACCGACCACTCGACGCCGCTCGCCTTCACGAACCTCGCCGACGCGATCGAACGCGAATTGCGCGGCCGCGCGCAGCCGGCCGCATGCGGCAAGGTTCAGGAGGTGATCGGCACATTGCTGCGCGTATCCGGTCTCGACGTGACGCTCGGCGAACTGTGCGAACTGCGCTCGCCGCGCGGCGAACTGCTGCAACGCGCGGAAGTCGTCGGCTTTTCGCGCGACATCGCGTTGCTGTCGCCGTTCGGACGGCTCGGCAACGTGTCGCGCGATACGCGCGTGGTCGGCCTGAAACGGCCGCTGGCGCTGCGCATCGGCGACAAACTCCTGGGGCGGGTGATCGACAGCCTCGGCGAACCGATCGACGGCAAAGGGGAACTCGAATGCGACGAGTTCCAGCCTGTGATGGCCGATCCGCCGAATCCGATGAGCCGCCCGGTGCTCGACCAGCCGATGCCGACCGGCGTGCGCGTGGTCGACGGCATGATGACGCTCGCGGAAGGGCAGCGCATGGGCATCTTCGCGCCGGCCGGCGTCGGCAAGAGCACGCTGATGGGCATGTTCGCGCGCGGCGCGCAATGCGATATCAACGTGATCGCGCTGATCGGCGAACGCGGCCGCGAAGTGCGCGAATTCGTCGAGCACATTCTCGGGCCGGAAGGAATGGCGCGCTCGGTCGTCGTATGCGCGACCTCGGACCGCTCGTCGATCGAGCGTGCGAAGGCCGCTTATGCGGCAACCGCGGTGGCCGAGTACTTTCGCGACCGCGGCCTGCGAGTGCTGCTGATGATGGACTCGCTGACGCGTTTCGCGCGCGCCCAGCGCGAAATCGGCCTCGCGATGGGCGAGCCGCCGACGCGCCGCGGCTTTCCACCGTCGATTTTCGCGGAGTTGCCGCGCCTGCTCGAGCGCACGGGCCGCGCCGAGCGCGGTTCGATCACCGCGCTCTACACGGTGCTCGCCGAGGACGAATCGGGCGGCGACCCGATCGCCGAGGAAGTGCGCGGCATTCTCGACGGCCACATGATTCTGTCGCGCGAAATCGCCGCGCAAAACCGTTACCCGGCGATCGACGTGCTCGGCAGCCTGTCGCGCGTGATGTCGCAGGTGGTCGGGCGCGAGCATGTGGCCGCGGCTGGCCACGTGCGTCGGCTGATGGCGAAGCATAAAGAGGTCGAGTTGCTGCTGCAGGTCGGTGAATATCAGAGCGGCGCCGACCCGCTTGCCGACGAAGCCATCCGCAAGATCGACGCGATCCGCGCGTTTCTCGGCCAGGAGACCGACCGGCTCGTCGACGTCGGCGACACGCTGATGGCGCTGCAGGAACTCGTGGAATCCTGATTGCGGAGCGCGCGATGAAAGACCGCCGGGTAACCGGGCTTGAACGGGTGCTGTCGCGCCGTCGCGATGCGGAGCGCAAGCTGAGCCGCGCGCTCGCGGCGCTGCGCGGCGAATGGCATGCGCAGCGCGGCGTGGTCGACGAGCGGCGTGCCGCCGCCGAGCGCCAGGCCGCCGCGCTCGCGCAGCAGGATGACAGGATCGACGCGATGTTCAGTGCGCGTACGTTTCGCGCCGATGCGCTGCTGATGCTGCGCGAATTCCGCGCAGTCGCGGCCGAACAGCATACGGCGCTCGAAGCCGAGGCGGCAAACGCGCGAGCCGCGCTCGACGCGAAACAGGCGCAGATCGACACCACGAGCGCGGAAATCGTACGCAACCGTGCGCGTATCGACATCTATGGAAAGCGGCGCGACGCGCTCGTTAGGGCGATCGAAGCAGCCATCGAGGACGCGCAGGACGAGGAAGCATCGGAAAGCCGCAGGCCCGGTGCACGCATCGTCTGATGCGCGGCACGGCGCCGATACACGCATGAAACGAATCAACCGAACCGAAAACATGACAGGTGACATGAAATGAGCGGGATTTCGCTGCAAGCGCTGCAGTCTGGCCACGAGCTGATCCGGTACGTGATGCTGCTGTCGTTATGCAGCGAACGGCTGATGGTGTTGATGGTCATTTTTCCGCCGACCGCGGAGGGCGTGCTGCAGGGACGCGTGCGCACTGCGCTCGCGCTGCTGTGGGGCAGTTTCGTCGCCTACGGACAGCGCGGCGTGATCGGCGATGGCAGCGATCCGGTGCTGCTGATCGCGATCGGACTGAAGGAAGCGCTGATCGGTGTCGCGCTCGGCTTTATGGCGTCGCCGGTGTTCTGGGCGGCCGAAAGCGTGGGCACCTACGTCGACGACCTGACCGGCTTCAACCAGGTGCAGATGTCGAACCCGAGCCAGGGGCAGCAGACGTCGCTCACATCGGCGCTGCTCAGCCAGTTTGCGATCGCCGCGTTCTGGCTGCTGGGCGGCATGACGTTTCTGCTCGGTGCGGTTTTTGCGTCGTATCGCTGGTGGCCGCTTGCGGACCTGACGCCGGCCGGCGGCCAGATTCTCGAATCGTTCGTGTTGCAGAAGACCGATACGCTGATGGAAACCGTCGCGAAGCTTGCTACGCCGATGATGCTGTTGCTGCTGTTGATCGACATCGGCTTCGGCTTTACCGGAAAGGTGTCGCAAAAGCTCGAACTGCATTCGATGGCGCAGCCGGTCAAGGGCGCGCTGACGGTCTTGATGCTGGCGCTGATGGCCGGCGTGTTTATCGATCAGGTGCGCGATCAGCTGTCGCTCGGCGGCATCGTCGCCGAGGCCCGCGCGCTCGCGGGAAGCCACTAGCCCGCTGGGAGGATGACGATGTGCGAAATAACGAAGGACGACGGGATCGTCACGGGAATGATCGGCGTGCTATGGGCGGGCGCACGGCTCGACTCGCTGTCGGATGTGCAGGAACTGTTCGATGCGATCGCGGTGCTCGATCCGGATGCGAAAGAACCGCGCATCGCGATCGCCTGGTGGCACGTCCGCGCCCGCGCATGGGGCGACGCACTGGACGAATTGCGCCGCGCGGAGCGCGACGGCGCGCAATCGTCGCTCGGCACCGCGTTGACCGCCGTGTGCCTGTACGCGCGCGGCGATGCGACGTGGCGCACCTATGCCTGCGCGGCGGCCTGGCAGTCCGACGATCCGATGGCCACGCGCACCGCGCTCGCGCTGCTGAGCGCGCCCGACGTCGAGCGGCGCGAGCCC
>NZ_CADIKF010000064.1 GCF_902859875.1 Paraburkholderia solisilvae
GCGCGCGCTGGTTCAGCCCGCGCGCGACGCTCGCGCGCGCCGCGCGGCGCGGCCTGCGGCGCAACGAATTCCATCTCGAGTATCAGCCGGTCTTCTATACCCGCACGCAAAAGTGCGTGGGCCTCGAAGTGATGCTGCGCTGGCGCAATCCGGTGCACGGCATTCGCGGCGCGGACTGGTATATGGAGCAGCTCGACCGCAGTCCGGTTGCGGAGCAGATACTCAACCATGTGTTCGAGACGGCTGCCGCGGAACTCGCGGAGCTCGATCATAGCGATTCGCTGTATCTGATCGTCGACGTGCCGGCGTCGTTGCTGGACTCGGGCGACGCAACCGATAAATTGCTCAGGATGGCGAATCAGCTGGCGGAGAAGACTCACGTCGTGTTGCAGTTGCCCATCGACGATCTATCCGAAGTACAGTCCTCGATTGCGAAGTTGCGCACTGACAAAATCCGCGTCGGCGTATCGCATGTGCGCTCGGTGTCCGACAAGCTTGAATCCGTCGCGCGTGCGGGCTGCGCATTCATGAAGGTCGATCGCGACGTGATGGGACTGGAAGAGGGCGCGCGCGCCCATCAGTTGCAGGAGATGGCGAGTGCGGGGCGACGCTTGAACCTCGCGGTCGTCGTCGACGGCGTCGAAGGTGTCAGCCAGTTCCATGCGGTCGGGCGCGCGCATATCGATCTTGCGCAAGGTTTCTACCTCGGTAAAGCGATCTCGGCCTCCCGTTTTTCGACATTCTTCGATGAGCAGATGCGCCATCGGAAAGAGGATTCGCCGCCCCGCTATATGCACGCGTTTCAGTCGCACTGAGCGCGTCTTGATGTATGAGTTTTGAAAGAAAGTGGCCTATATGAGTTGTGATTGCATAAGGGCCACCCCACTCATCCCGCTGCCTCACACGAAGCAGCGCCCACCCAGGCGAAACGTGACGGAACCCCGGCGCGCGGCCGCAATGGCCCGCGACCCGACGCAGAGCCGCTCTGGAGGCGGCTCTGCCATACAATCCGTCGATTTTCGGTTGAGCCGGTTACCGCATAACTTCGGCCCCACCCTAAATGCCGATTGGGTTACGGCCGATATCCATTGAAGCGAGAACTGGGCATCCGGCAGGAACGGATTCAAGACGGAACGACCGTGGAAATGACGCAATGGGATTATCTAACTCCGAAAAACAACGCAGGTACCGGCAGCGCCATCTAGGGCCGGGAGGAGGAAGCGAACGGTTGTCCGTTTTTGTCCGGATATCGACGAAGCGCAATCTCGAACGACTGGCCAGCCACTATGGCAATACGATCACGAACACGGTTGAGAACCTCATCAACGAAAAGACGGTGAGTATTCTGAACAACCTCAGTGAGTCGGAGCAGCACGAATTCTATAGCGAGGAACCGGTTCACAAGCGGCAGAACGCAAAGTGAACAGGGCGGGTTTCGCGATGATGCTCCGTTCATCTTCTCGCGAACCTGCCGGTCCGATCGTTGGGAATGCATAGATTCATCGCGCCTGCCAGTATCGTGCGCATGGAGGCAAGCCACTCAGGCCGAGCCTTCGACACTGGCGACACTCGATGCCGGATATAGCAAAGCGCATCACGTGCCGCCTATCCGTACCCACTCGCCATTTTTCTTCTTAGCCGACCACGCGTTGCCCGCCTATCATGTCGTAAGGTTTCAGGCGCAACGGTCATCGGTATGACGGATTGCAAAACGATTCGTTCGAATCGGAAAGCAGCGGCGCCTTGCCCGATAGAAGATCCAGCTTGTCGATGCCGGCGCCGCGCCCTCGCCATTCCCCGTCCCGACGCGCGCCACCTGAACTCAATGCAACGCGCTTCACCGAACGCGGGAGCTAAGATGTTCGCCATCAACGTCAACGGACAAGATCAGCAGGTCGACGCGACGCCTGAAATGCCGCTGTTGTGGGTGCTGCGCGATCTCGTGGGCCTGACCGGCACGAAGTTCGGCTGCGGAATCGCGCAGTGCGGCGCATGCACGGTTCATCTCGACGGCCAGCCGGTACGCTCATGTGTGACGCCCGTCGCCGCGGTCGGCCCGCGCAAGGTGATCACCATCGAAGCGATCGGCGCTACGCCGGCGGGCCGCAAGGTGCAGCAGGCATGGCTCGATCTCGACGTGGTGCAATGCGGCTATTGCCAGTCCGGCCAGATCATGTCGGCGGCCGCCCTGCTTGCCGCGCATGCCGCGCCGAGCGACGCGGATATCGACGCGGCGATGGCGGGCAATATCTGCCGCTGCGGCACTTACGTGCGGATTCGCGCGGCGATCAAACGCGCCGCGCAGGGAGCGTGACATGCGTGTCACGCCGCATAGCATGGAGCGCGTGGTCAGCCGGCGGGATTTTCTGCGCGCGGGCTTGAGTGTCGGCATCGCGGCCAGCGGCGGCCTGCTGCTCGGCGTCAGTTTCAATGCGCGCAGCGATGGCGGCCCCGCGCCGGCCAGCGTGATCGCCGGCGACGGCTCGCTGCAGATCCCACCTGGCGAATTCGCACCCAACGCGTTTATCCGCATCGACCCGGACGGCAACGTCGCGCTTGTCGTATCGAAGGTCGAAATGGGGCAGGGCGTCTACACGTCGATCCCGATGCTGCTTGCGGAAGAACTCGAAGTGCCGCTCGAGCGTGTGAAGGTCGAACACGCGCCGCCCGATGCGAAGCTCTACGCCGACGCGCTGCTCGGCCAGCAGGCGACTGGCGGTTCGCTATCGATTCGCGCGATGTGGGAACCGATGCGGCGCGCCGGCGCGGCTGCACGCATGCTGCTCATCAGCGCCGCGGCGCAGCAGTGGCAGGTCGACCCGGCCAGTTGCGTGGCGCGCAACGCGACGGTCACGCATACCGCGAGCGGGCGCACGCTCGGTTACGGCGAACTCGCGCCGCATGCGGCCGCGCTGCCGGTCGATGCCAATCTGCTGAAAACCGTCACACTGAAAAAGCCGCAGGCGTTCACGCTGATCGGCACGCCGCGCAAACGGCTCGATTCGCCGGAAAAGGTGAATGGCGTTGCGCGCTTCGGCATCGACGTGCAGATGCCGGGCATGCGCGTCGCGATGGTCGTCCATTGCCCGGTGATCGGCGGCAAGCTCGCGCGCGTCGACGATCGGGTCGCGCTCGCCCAGCCGGGCGTGCGTCAGGTCGTCAAGCTCGACAATGCGGTGGCGGTCGTCGCCGACCATACATGGGCCGCGAAACGCGGCGCGAGCGCGCTCGTTATCGAATGGCACGAAGGCGCGAATGCACACCTGACGAGCGCGATGCTGTTCGACGACTTGCGGCGCGCTTCGGAGCAGCCCGGCGCTGCCGCGCGCACGGACGGCGACGTCGATGCCGGCTTCAAGGCCGCCGCGCAAAAGCTGGATGCCGTTTATCAGCAGCCGTTCCTTGCGCACGCAACGATGGAGCCGATGAACTGCACCGTGCATGTGAGCGGCGATCAATGCGAAATCTGGATCGGCACCCAGGTGCCGACGCGCGTCGTCGACGTGGCCGTCAAGGTGACCGGGCTGCCCGCCGAAAAAATCGTCGTGCACAACTTTCTGATCGGCGGCGGATTCGGCCGCCGGCTCGAATCGGACGTCGCCGCGCAGGCGGTCGCGATCGGCAAGCAGGTGGATGGACCCGTCAAGGTGATGTGGAGCCGCGAGGAGGACATCCAGCACGACATGTTCCGTCCGTGCTACTACGATCGCGTGGCCGCGGGGCTCGATGCGAACGGCAAGCCGGTCGCGTGGACGCATCGGATTGCCGGTTCGTCGATTGTCGCGCGCTGGTTTCCGGCGTGGTTCCAGAAGGGCATCGATCCGGACGTGATAGAGGTGGCTGCGGCGCTGCCGTATGCGATTCATTCGCAACGGATCGACTATGTGCGTCAGGAACCGCGTGGCATTCCGACCGCATTCTGGCGCGGCGTCGGTCCGACGCGTGGCACGTTCGTCGTCGAGAGTTTCGTCGACGAGCTTGCGCATCAGGCGAAGGCGGACCCGGTCGAATACCGGCGCGCGCTGCTGGGCAACACGCCGCGTGCCCGCAATGTGCTCGATGTCGCGGCGCGCGCGGCCGGCTGGGGCACGGCGCTGCCGCAAGGCAAGGGGCGCGGCGTATCGGTGATGCACGCGTTCGGCAGCTTCTTCTGCATGATCGCCGACGTCGACGTGAAGGACGGCGACGTGCGCGTCGAGCGTGTGGTGTGCGCGGTCGATTGCGGACACGTGGTGAACCCGAACACGATCGAGGCGCAGGTGGAAGGCGGCGCGATTTTCGGCATCACCGCGACGTTGTGGGGCGAAATTACCCTGAAGGACGGCCGCGTCGAACAGACCAATTTCACCGACTACCGGGTGATGCGGATCAACGAGGCGCCGCGCATTCAAACCATCATTGTCAGGAGCGACGAAGACCCAGGCGGTATCGGCGAACCCGGCACGTCGGCGGTTATCCCGGCCATCACGAATGCGATTTTCGCGGCGACCGGCACGCGCATCCGGCGGTTGCCGGTCGGCGATCAGCTGCACTCCGGTCAGACGGCATGAGGAGAGTCAGAGTGAAATCGCATCTTTCCGTTCTGCCGCCGCATGTTTGGGTCAGCCGCCGGCGCCCGCGTCTGCGTGTTCGCCTTTGGATTCGCATTCGCGTACAAAGCGACATGCCGAGCCGTATGTTGCGTCGCGCATTGACGGCCATCGCATTGTGCGGCGGCGCATCGGCCGCATGCGCGGCGCAAGGCGCCGACGCGGCGCTGGTCGCGCGCGGTGAATATCTCGCGAAGGCGGGCGACTGTTTCGCGTGCCACTCCACGCCGCGCGGCAAGCCGTTTGCCGGCGGCCTGCCGATGACGACGCCGATGGGCCGCATCTATTCGACCAACATCACACCGGATACGGATACCGGCATCGGCCGCTACAGCGAAGAGGATTTCAAACGCGCGGTGCGCGAGGGCGTCGCACCGGACGGTCACGCGCTCTATCCGGCGATGCCTTATCCGTCATACGCGAAGGTCAGCGACGTCGATATGAAGGCGCTCTACGCGTATTTCATGCAAGGCGTGACGCCCGTGAAGCAGGCGAATCGCGCGACGGATATTCCGTGGCCGCTCAATATGCGCTGGCCGCTGAAGCTCTGGAATGTCGTCTTTCTCGACAACACGCGTTACGAGCAGAAAGCGGACAAGGACGCCCAGTGGAACCGCGGCGCATACCTCGTGCAGGGCCTCGGCCATTGCGGCGCGTGCCATACGCCACGCGGCATCGGCTTTCAGGAGCAGGCGCTCGACCAGAGCGGGCGGGCGTTTCTGACGGGCGCGCCGCTCGAGAACTGGTTCGCCTCGAACCTGACCGGCAATCACAACACGGGACTCGGACGCTGGAGCGAGGATGACCTGAACACGTTCCTGCGCACCGGCGCCAACGCGCACGCGACCGCGTTCGGCTCGATGACGGACGTGATCAACTACAGCACGCAGATGCTGAGCGACGCCGACACACGTGCGATTGCGCGCTATCTCAAGTCGCTGCCGGGCGGGCGCAGCAACGATGGGCCGCCATACATGCCGCATCCTGACGGCGCGCGCGTGATGCTGACCGGGCTGCCCGGCAACCCCGGTGCGCATACCTATGCGACGTTCTGCATGCATTGTCACGGTGCGGATGGCAATGGCGCGGCGCCGTGGCTTGCGCCGCTGGCCGGCAACCCGAACGTGCTCGAGCCGGACCCGGTATCGCTGATCAACGTGACGTTGAACGGTACGGGCCCGCTTGTGATCGGCGGTGTGCCGGCGCCGTATCCGATGCCGAAGTATCACGCGACGCTGACCGATCAGCAGATCGCGGACGCGCTGACCTTCGTGCGCGGCAGCTGGAACAACCAGGCGCCCGCGGTCAGCGCGCAGGCGGTGAAGAAGGTCAGAAGCGCAACGCGCGCGCCGTGAGAGAAAGGTGCGTCTTTCGAAGCATGGACCTTCGAAGTCTTTATCGTAGTGGCATGCGGTACGCCTGAAAAATAGAAATACACGACAGGCTGCGACAGATTTTTACGTGTGACTCGAAGCGACCTGCTAAAAATCGGCCGAACTGATTTCGGCCTTTTTCACACAGGAGAGAAGTCGCGATGGGCACACACCTGCACCTTTGGCTTACCGATGATGAAGACACGCTGATCCGTGTACCCGAACCGCGACACGGCGAAATCGCATGGAACTGGAACGACTACGAAGGCAATCTGCTGTTTGCCGATGCATGGCGCGCTGCGTGACGAGGCCCGACCATGCCGGTACAGTGCACATTCAGGCTGAACAACGAGCCGACTTCCACACTCTATTGCTCGGGCTTTGGTGGCGTGACAGCCTACTCAGGGCAAAAGGATGGGCGTGACAATCCACGGGCGGTGGCTATCGAAAAGATCGGGCCAATTCCACCGGGAAGATACTATCTGATCGACAGGCATTCCGGTGGGCGTCTGGGATGGTTCCATGACCTGGTTTCGTCCTATAACCCTTATACATCCGACCGCTCCAGGTGGTTCATGCTCTGGAATGAGCGTTCAGGTGACGCGACGTTTATCAACGGTGTGAAACGAGGTGACTTCCGGCTGCACCCGGAGGGCCGTTTAAGAGTCAGCGAAGGATGTATTACCGTGGTGTCAGGCACTGAGTTCGACAGGCTTGAACGCTATCTGCGTTCACGGCCACCTGACCTTCCTGTGCCGGGGACGAACGACAACGCCTACGGAATCGTGGAAGTCCGATGAAACGGGCAATACGCATCGGGGTTTTCATCCTGCTCACGTTCCTCATCGGAAGATCGCTCGCGAACGTCTATCTTCAATGGCCTGCGCCAATGCCTGACTGGCTTCACGATTCGACCATGTTCGCTATACGCGTTACTGGCCTCGGACGGGAATACAACCCGGAGGACGCTGAAAACATGGCGACCGTGATTGTTGCCTCGATCTCGTGGACACTGACCGGCCTGGTGCTGTGGCTGATGGTCTTCACAGTGCGACGCTTCAGGGGGCGCCCCAAGGCACAAACTTAAGCCTGTACGGGTGGCGCGTTGCCGACGCCATGAGGAACAAACGTTTCCTCCAGCCACCGCAACGCGCGAAGTTCCCTTGCGTCGCATTCCCACCCCGACACCCTTCCATACTCATCGTTGACCGCGCATAACCGCCGTCGTTATGCAAACCAATTAACAACCACAGGTTGAAAATCATTCAAACCGGTTCTGCCTAGTTCAAATACTCGCGCGCTCCTAGTATTCGTGTCATCCGCTTCGCGCCACTCGATAGTGATCCAGCGGCGGCACGAAGCCTTAATCTTCAGAGGAGCGAATCATGTCAAACGCAATGTCACAAGCAACGTCTCAAGCGAATGCAGGCAAGGTCTGGTTCATTACGGGCGCATCGCGCGGTTTCGGTGCGCTGATCGCACGCGATGCGTTGCAGCGGGGCGACCGCGTGGTCGCAACCGCGCGCAATCCGCAGACGGTCGTCGAACAGCTTGGCGATCATCCGAATCTGCTGGCAGTCAAACTCGATGTGACCAACGAAGCCGAAGCGGCACAGGCGGTCGAAGTGGCAATCGCGCGCTTTTCGCGTATCGACGTGCTGTTGAACAATGCCGGTTACGGGTTGCTCGGCGCGGTCGAAGAAGCGAGCGACAATGAAGTCAAGGCTGTATTCAACACGAATGTGTTCGGCCTGTTGACGGTCACGCGTGCGGTGCTTCCGCAAATGCGCAAGCAAAAGAGCGGACATGTGATCAACATTTCGTCGATCGGCGGCTATTCCGCGTATCAGGGCTGGGGTGTGTACGGCGCGACGAAGTTTGCAGTCGAAGGTCTGACCGAAGCGCTCGCGGCCGAACTGGCGCCGCTCAACGTACACGCGACAGTGGTCGAACCCGGCTTTTTCCGGACCGACTTCCTGAACGACAACTCGCTGGTGTCGACGAAGCAGCAGATCGCCGACTACGCGGAGACGGTCGGCGTCACGCGCGACGTTGCCGCAGGCGCGAATCACGCGCAGCCGGGCGATCCGCAAAAGCTCGCGGCGGCGATGCTCAAGCTTGTCGACAGCGCGAATCCGCCGGTGCGTCTGCCGCTCGGCTCGGACACGGTGGCGCGGATCAACGCGAAGAACCGCCACGTCGAACAGGAGCTCGAAACATGGCGCGCGCTTGCGGTATCGACGGATATCGCCTGAAGCGCGCCACGTGAGAGCGCGGCTGCGCAATGAAATGGCGAGGCGGGGTGGTTCATTCAGACGACATCGAATGACCATCCCGCCTCGCTGCATTGCCGCAATATGCGCGGTACTGCCGCGATCGTTTCATACGAAGTAAAGCGATGGCTTGCTTGTCCGCCCACGCATCGCTGCGCGCGCGCAAATTGGCTAAAAACGCTCGACGGAATATCGAATCGTTGCCGCAACGCTGACTACAATGCAAGCAGCCGCATGCGCCGACGGCGCACGCGGCGAGACCATCACGACGCACTTAACTCATCGAGGAGGCTGAACATGTCGATTCGTCTAGGAGAAGAAGCGCCCGATTTCACCGCTGAAACGACCGAAGGGACGATCCGGTTTCATGAATGGATCGGCGACAAGTGGGCGATCCTGTTTTCGCATCCAAAAGATTTCACCCCGGTCTGCACCACCGAGCTCGGCTATATGGCCGGACTCAAGCCCGAGTTCGACAGGCGCAATACGAAAATCATCGGCCTGAGCATCGACCCGGTGAGCGACCATCAGAAATGGGTCAAGGATATCGAGGAGACTCAGGGTCACGCGGTCAACTATCCGATGATCGGCGACTCCGACCTGAAGGTTGCGAAGCTGTACGACATGATTCATCCGAACGCGAGCGGTGGCACGCGCACCGCGGCGGATAACGCGACCGTGCGCTCGGTATTTCTGATCGGCCCGGACAGGAAGGTCAAGGCGATGCTTGTCTATCCGATGAGCGCAGGCCGCAACTTCGACGAAGTGATGCGGCTGCTCGATTCGCTGCAGCTGAACGCGAAGCATGCGGTCGCGACGCCCGTCAACTGGAAGCTGGGTGACGACGTGATCATCCCGACTTCGGTATCGGATGACGACGCGAAGAAGAAGTATCCGCAGGGCTTCAAGACACTGAAGCCCTACCTGCGTTACGTCCAGCAGCCGAAATAGCCGGGCGCGACGTCATCGCACGCCGCGCGCAGCATGTTTACTTCATCATGCCTTGAAAGAAGGTGCGCGCGGCGACCACGCAGGGCGCCTCCGCAAGATCGTGGATGTCCTCGGACAACTCGAGCTGGCCGGTCGGCGAATTGCCGAGCTCTGCCGCCACTTGCGCGCGGGCGGCTGCGAACGCGGCTTGCAGTGCCGCGAACGGGCCGGCCGGCGCCGCATTGCCCGGATCGACGTCGACTACCGTGAGCCGCGACGCCGGCACGCCTTCCTGCTCGAAGAACTGCGCGGCGATCTGCGTGTTGTCGAAGTACACGGTGCTGTCCGAATGCGCTCCGCACATTTGCAGCGGTACGGCCGGCTTGAAATTGAGCAGATCGTTGCGCAGTGCATCCTGGCGGAAACCCGTCGTCGGCGCGCAGTTGGCGATGGGCTGACCGGTCGTCGGGTTGCTGCACGGATTGGCCGCGACGTCCGCGACGAGATGCTCGCGAAAGCTCGTGTTCAGAAAGAAGTTAGCCGAAGCGAAGCCCGCTTGCACGACCACCGCGGTATCCGGATCCGTCAGATTGGGTCCCGGCAACGAACCGGTCTGGAACAATGCAGTCGCGGGTATCGCGTTCTCGGCGAACAGCGTGGTCTCCGGCACGGTGCCGGGTAACAGGCCGGGCGCGGTTGCCGCGTATTGCGGCGCGAACACCTCGGTCGGCGACGGATAGACGTTGCCGTACGATTGTTGCCAGCTGTTGACGACCAGATCGAACAGCACCGGCGAGCCGCCGCTGGGCCTGCCGTCGATTTCCTCGTCGGCCATATGCGACAGTGCATAAGGTCCGTTACCGGTCGCCAGTGCTACCGGATGGAATTCGAGCGTCAGCGGCTGCATTGCCCGATAGGTGGCCATCGCAACATATCCGCCCTGTGAGTAACCGGTGACGAACAGTTTGTTGAGCAGGCCGTCGAGCAAAATGGATGGGAACGCGAGACGCGCCGCGCGCAGTGCGTTGATCATGTCCGCCGCCTGCTGATTCGCGTTGAGGAACGGCGCATAGTTCAGCGACGAGCCGGCATAGCCCGCATAGTTCGGCAACACGACGTCATAGCCTTGCGCGGCGAAGATGGCCGCTGCGGTGAGCGCGTCGTCGTCGCCGTTGATGTCGCCGTTCAGGTTGGTCAGATCGTAATTCCGGTCCGCCGAGGTGCCGTGCGCGTACAGCGCGACCGGATGGGAGCCCGTGCAGCCGGGGCCGGACGGTTGCATCACCGCGGTGGCCGCGGTCGTCGGCTTGCCGCGCCCGTCGACCGTGTAATAGCCGAGCGAAGAGATACTGATCGTGCACTTCGGCGTGCCGGCCAGTTGCAGCAGCAGCGGCGACCTGGTTTGCAGCAGCGTAGTCAATGCCGCGGGCGACAGCGTCTGTGTGGCGACGGGGGGGCCGGACGGCAGTCCGGGTATTTCGAGGTGTATCGACGCGGAAGTGGGGGCAGCGGCGCTCGCCGGCGCGGACGCCATCGACTGTGCGCCGGCGCAACCCGCGCCAAGCAGCGCGCCGAGGGCGGCTA
The DNA here is from genome assembly GCF_902859875.1 of Paraburkholderia solisilvae. GTDB lineage: Bacteria > Pseudomonadota > Gammaproteobacteria > Burkholderiales > Burkholderiaceae > Paraburkholderia > Paraburkholderia solisilvae. Next base: position 10,750 of record NZ_CADIKF010000064.1, read on the forward strand.
CGCTGCGGATCATCGTGTAAAGTCGTTTCATTGCATGACACTCCCGTTAAAGACCTATTCCGCGACCGTGCACGAAGGTGCACGACGTTCGCTGCCGTGCAACGATGACGGCGGCGCACACCACCTGGCATAACACTGGCAACTGACGGGAATTCCTTAACGATTGCCGGAAAATCGAACAGACAATGGCGGTGCGCGCGACGCGCTTGCCACGTCGCGCGCACCGCGCAATACATACAACGAGGAGAGCCGCTCGGCATGGAACCTTTCGACGACGATCTCGCGCAGTTCGCCGCGGTGGGTGCGCCGCCGTTGCCCGCCAATCGACATGAAGGCGTGACCGAACACGATGGCGCGCAGATCTGGCATGCGGCTTGCGGCGCACGCGGCAACCGCGTGCCGGTCGTGCTGTTGCACGGCGGTCTCGGACACAGCGGCAACTGGGGGCATCAGGTGCCGGCGCTGGTCGGCGACGGTCACTACGTCGTGACGATCGATAGCCGAGGGCACGGCCGCAGCACACGCGACGCGCGGCCGTACAGCTACGAGCTGATGGCATCCGACGTGCGCGCGGTAATGGATGAATTGCAAATCGAGCGCGCCGCGCTGATTGGCTGGAGCGACGGTGCGTGTACCGCGTTGATGCTTGCGATGCAGTCGCCCGAACGCGTCGCCGGCGCGTTTTATTTTGGCTGCAATATGGACCCGAGTGGCGCGAAACGCTTCGAAGCGACGCCGGTCATCGACCGTTGCTTTGCACGCCACGTGAAGGACTATGCGCAACTGTCGGCGACGCCGGACCAGTTCGACGCATTCGTCGCCGCGGTGAGCACGATGCAAAAGACCGAACCCAATTGCAGCGCAGAGCAGCTTGCACAGATTCGCGTGCCGGTCACGATCGTGCAAAGCGAGCACGACGAATTCATCCGGCGCGAGCACGCGCAATATCTCGCACGCACCATCCCGGGCGCGCAGTGGATGTTACTGGAAGGCGTCAGTCATTTCGCGCCGTTGCAACGGCCCGCGCAGTTCAACCGCGCGGTGCAGGCGTTTCTCGCGCGGATCAACGCGTAAGCGCCGCATCCTTTTGCAGATGATCGACGAGGATGCGTGCCGGCATCGGCAGCGTATCGAAGTTGCGTGCGACGATCACCAGCGGCCGCAGCGCCCATGCGTCGTCGAGCCCGAGGACGCGAATCGCCGCCGATTCGACATACGGCAGCACGCTGGCTTCAGGCAGCACACCGACGCCGAGGCCCGCGCCGACCATGTTGCGCACGCCTTCAAAGCTCGTCACCTCGATGCGCACGCGCAGGCGCCGGCCCGCGCGCTCGGCGGCGGCGCGGCACAGCTTCGGAATCGACGTGCCGTATGGCATGGAGACGATGTCTTCATCCAGCGCGTCGTTGAAAGCGATCGTCGCGCGCCCGGCGAAGCGATGCGCCTGAGGCACGATCAGCACCAGTTTGTCGAGCTTGTACGGGCGCACCTGCAAATCGCCGAGCGACGCCGGCGTGGCCGCGCAAATGCCGAGATCGGCGACGCCGCTTGCGATGGCGTGCACGACTTCATCGCTGGTTTTCTCGACCATATCGACGCGCACTTGCGGATTGACGCGCAGAAACGAATGCAGCGCGGCCGGCAGATACAACACCATCGCGGTGAAATTCACGTAGATGCGCGCATGGCCGCGCAAGCCCTGCGAGTACTCGGACAACTCGTCGGAAATCTGCTGCAGGTGCTCGATGAGCCGCTTCGCGTGATGGTAGAGCGCTTCACCGGCGGGCGTCGCCTGCACGCCGCGGCTATGCCGGTACAGCAACGGCGTACCGGCATCGGCTTCGAGGTCCGACACGCGCTTGCTGACCGCCGACGCGACCAGATGCATTCTGCCCGACGCCGCCGCGATGCTGCCTTCTTCGATCACGGCGACGAAAATCCGCAGCGATTCGATGTCGAAGCGCAGCGGACGGCTTTCGGTGACACGCATGATGTCCCTCATGTATGCGGGTTTTCCCTTGGTCTGATGGTGGCGGGAGAACGGTGGTTCTTCTTCGGTCGTAATCGAGCCATCACGATTCGAGATGTCTGCGCTGAATAATCAGAAATTCTCAAGACGGGCTGAAACCCGCATTCTATGCGGACACCAAGGCGGCTGCCGGCGATGCCGGTCCGTCAAGCGCGGCGGCGCGCCATCGTCTGGCGCGCCCGGCCACCAGACCGGACCCGACATTGGCGCGCGGCACGGCAGGTCATCTGCGCCGGCACGCATGTCACGGCAAGCGCCGCCCGCCTGAACCGTTATCCCTGGAGTCAACCGCATCCATGAGCGCAACACTTTTTTCCCCTTTGAAGCTCGGCTCGCTCGAACTCGAGAACCGCATCGTCATCAGCCCGATGTGCCAGTACAGCGCGATCGACGGCGCGGCGAGCGCGTGGCATCGCACGCATATCGGCAACCTGTCGTTGAGCGGCGCGGCGATGATGCTGCTCGAAGCGACCGCGGTCGAGCCTATCGGCCGCATCACGCCGTTTTGCCTCGGGCTCTACACGGACGAGCACGAGACCGCGCTCGCGCGTGTGCTCGACGAAGTGCGCGCGTTCAGCGACATGCCGATCGGCATGCAGTTGAATCACGCGGGACGCAAGGCATCGAGCGAACCGCCGTGGCGCGGCGGCACGCTGATCGCCGCGCAGGACGGCGGCTGGCAGACGTGTGCGCCGTCGGCGATCGCGTTGCGCGACGGCGAAGCGTCGCCGTCGGCGCTTGATCACGCCGGCCTGCAGCGCATTCGCGATGCGTTTGTGGCGAGCGCGCGGCGCGCGGCGCGCATCGGCCTTAGCGCAATCGAATTACACCTCGCACACGGCTATCTGCTGCACCAGTTCCTGTCGCCGCTCTCGAACCAGCGAACCGACGAATACGGCGGCTCGCTCGACAACCGGCTGCGCTATCCGCTCGAAGTATTCGATGCGGTGCGCGCCGCATGGCCCGCGGACAAACCGCTCGGCGTGCGCGTGTCGGCAACCGACTGGATCGACGGCGGCTGGAATCTCGACGAGACGATCGAGCTGGCGCAGCGGCTCAAGCAACGCGGCTGCGACTGGCTCGACGTATCGACGGGCGGCCTGTCGCCGGCGCAGAAAATTCCGCTTGGCCCGCATTACCAGTTGCCGTTCGCGAAGGCGGTGCGCGAGGCGACCGGCGTGCCGACGATGGGCGTCGGCCTCGTGACAGACGCAGCCGCGGCGGACGAGGCGATTCGCCATGGCGAAGCCGATATGATCGCGCTCGCCCGTGCGGTGCTGTGGGATCCGCGCTGGCCGTGGCACGCGGCCGCGCAGCTCGGCGCGAGCGTGACCGCGCCGCCGCAATACTGGCGCAGCGAACCGCGCGGCGTGAGCAAGGTATTCAGCGGCGCGACGTTCGGCCAGCGTTGACGCGGAAGTTTGCGTAGAGTGGTGTGGCGGCACGCCGGCGCACGACCGGCGGCCGCATCGACGGGACACAACGAAGGAGACACGCAGATGGAACAAGGACAGGTTGCAGTCGGCGCACGCGGCCGCTGGTACGACGGTCTGACGTCGATGCACTGGCGCGTACTGCGCGCCAGCTTTCTCGGCTGGATCTTCGACGGTTACGAAGCGCTGGTGCTCGTCGTCGTGCTCGGGCCGATGTTGCATTCCGTGCTGACGCCGGCGCAGGCCGCGTCGCCGACCATCTACGCGGGCCTCGTGATCGGCATCACGCTGCTGGGCTGGGGTATCGGCGGCCTCGTCGGCGGCATTCTCGCGGACTACGTCGGGCGCAAGCGGATGATGCTGTGGTCGGTGCTGCTGTACGCGCTGTTCTCCGGTTTCACCGCGCTCTCCGATACGGTCTGGACCTTGTGCGCGCTGCGGTTTCTGACCGGCCTCGCGATGGGCAGCGAATGGAGCACCGGCATTGCGTTGTTGTCCGAGACCTGGCCCGAAGAGGCGCGCGCAAAAGGCGCGGGCTTTCTGCAATCGGGTTTCGGCTGGGGCACGCTGACCGCCGCGGTGGTCTGGTATGCGATGTCCACGCTGCACCCGCTTGGCGCCGAAAGCTGGCGTTTGATGTTCGTGCTCGGCGCGGTGCCCGCGCTGTTCGTGCTGTATATCCGGCGCAATGTGAACGAATCGGAGAAATGGCAGCGTGCGGTGCGCGAGAAACGCTGGAATGCGACCACCGCGCAACCGGCGGCGAGCGCCGCGGCACGCGACGGCAAGCGGCCGTTTACGCTCGCGCAACTCTTTATCGAACGTGAAGCTGCGCGGCGCACGGTGATTCTGCTCGTGCTGTCCATCGTCACGACAGTCGGCTGGTGGGCGATCTCGAGCTGGCTGCCCACTTATACCGTGGCGATCGCGAAAGCGGAAGGCATGGCCGATCCGCTGTCGTGGGGCTCGAAAGTGTCGATCGTGTATACGGTCGGCGCGATCGCCGCGTATCTGGTGGCGGGCTTTATCATCGACGCGATCGGCCGCAAGACTTTTCTCTCGCTGAGCTTCGCCGGCGCGCTCGTCACGACGGTGATCACCTACAAGCTCACGGCGAGCGTCGGCGCGATGATGGTGGTCGCGCCGATCAACGGTTTCTTTACGCTCGGCTGCGCGTACGTCTGGATGGCAATCTATCCGTGCGAGCTGTTCACGAGCACCGTGCGCTCGACGGCGATCAGCTTCGTGTTCAATGCGGCGCGTCTGATCGCGTGGATTTTCCCGATCATCGCGGGCAGCATGATCAAGTCGTTCGGCGGTGTGCCGCAAGCGGCGCTCGCGCTCGGCTCGGTGTATGCGCTCGGTATCGTGCTGCCGTGGTTCCTGCCCGAAACGCGCGGGCAGGGCATGCCGGACTGAACCCGGAAACACGGCGAAACGTTGCACGAAATCCGCGGCGCGGCGATGATCGAGGTCATCCTTACAACAAGTACAAGGAGACACGATGCGCACCAGGCTTTTCAACAGCGCCGCGTTTGTGCTGCAGTGTGCGGTGGCGGTTGCCATGTCAGCCGCGGCGTGCGCCGCGCCGGTCGGTGAACTTCACCGTGTTGCGAGCGATCCGACCGCGAGCCTGCGCGATGCGCAGCATCGACCGAGACTGCGCATTACGGTCTGGTATCCGGCCAGTGCGGATGCCGTCGAGCAGCCGGTCGTAATCGGTCCGCCCGACAAACCGTTATTCAACGTCGGCTCCGATGCGCCGGATGCGTCGTTCGCAAGCGGTGCGCGGCGTCCGGTGATTCTGCTTTCGCATGGTTTTGGCGGCAGTGCGCGCATGATGGGCTGGTTCGGCATTGCGCTCGCGCGCGACGGCTATATCGTCGTCGCGGTCGATCATCCCGGCAACAACGGCGCCGAGCCGATGACCGTGCCCGGTGCGCTGCTGTCGTGGGATCGCGCGGAGGACTTGCGCGTGGCGCTCGATGCGATTGCGCGAGACCCGCTCGTCGGGCCGCATGTCGATGTGTCGCGACTCGGGGTGGCCGGCTTTTCCGCGGGCGGATATACATCGCTGGTGGCGGCGGGTGCGCGGGTGCAGCCGGCGCGCTTCGAGCAGTTCTGTCAGGCGCATCCGGACGACGCGGTGTGCCTGCCGCAACCCGAATTCGCCGTGACGCAGCAGCAGTACGCGCGCGAACTCGAGCGTCCGGAGATTCGCGCCGCCTTCGCGCGTGCGGGCGATGACCACACCATCGGCCATGTGCGTGCGGCCTTCCTGATGGCGCCGGCCATCGTGCAGGCGCTGCAGCCGGCGAGTCTCGAGGCGCTGCAGACACCGGTGCAAATCGTGCTCGGCGACGCGGATACCGTCGCACCGCCGATGACGAACGGCGTAGTTGCGGCGCGGCTGATTCCGCACGCTGCGCTGACGCGATTCGACGGTGTGACGCACACCGATTTTCTTGCAACCTGCACGGAGCTGGGCCGCGCAACGCTGCCTCCCTGCAAGCAGATCAGCGATCAGGACGAAGTCCACCGGTTGACGATCGACGCGGCGCGCACGTTCTTCGAAGCACAGCTCGGCGCCGTGCATTAAGCTTTCGGCGGCCGGGCGCGGCGCGCGAAGCGTTCGTCCCGGCTTCCCGGCATCCCAGCTTCTTCCAGGCTTCTTCCAGGCGCGGCGCCGTCAGCCGCGCGTCCGGAGCCTTGCGCGTCGAGATCGAATACGCGCTGGTCATCGCCACCACGGTCCGCAGTCCTTCACGCCGACCCGCCGCACGGCGCGCTACCCACGTGCTATTTGAAAAGCGCGCGTTATCTGCCGACATCGCGCCGACCCATTTCATTCGAAGATAACAAAACGGTAATCCGCGCGACGGCGGAGCGCAAACCCTCGCTCGTTACTATCGAGTCATGTAAGCGGAACGACATAAGCGTCTCGAGCATCCGGCCGCCGCGTCATCCGTCAAAAGGTCCACGCATCCAGGTGCCCATCAGCATGTCAATTCGTACCCGAATCGCAACCATCGCCATGACGGCCGCCGCATTGCTCGCGCTGTCCGTTGCGGCGGCCTGCGCGTTCATCTACTCCGGCGTCTATGACGTGTCGGGCAATGCGCCGGACAATCCGGTCGTCGCGTGGATGCTGCACCGGACCTATGAAGCATCGCTGCATCATTACGGCGGCAAGGACCTGCCGCCCGCGGATCTGATGTCGCTCGAAAACATTCGCGCGGGCGCGCGTCTGTACGACTCGACCTGTGCGCTGTGTCACGGCGCGCCGGGCAAACCGCTCAGCCCCGTCGGACAGGGCATTGCGCCGGCCGCGCCGCATCTGCTGGAGGCCAGCCGCCGCAACAACCCGGCGTTGATGTTCTGGGTGATCAAGCACGGCGTGAACATGACGGCGATGCCGTCGTTCGGCAAGACGCAGTCCGACGCGACGATCTGGCAACTCGCGGCCTTTCTGTATGACGGGCGCGGCATCACGAAAGACCGCTACGACTCGCTCCAGCGAGCGAACTGACCGGCACAGCGCCGCGCCGGAAAGAGACTCGTCATCGATGCGGTAACGGGTCGTCCGCTGCCGCGCTCACTGCCACGCACCACGAACGCTTTTGTTGCCGCTGCACGCGGCTCACGAGCGCCTGCCGCTCAACGCCGAGGAAACCGCAGCCATGTGGATCGTCAAGCTCGCGCTCAAGCGCCCGTACACGTTCATCGTGCTGGCCGTGCTGCTTTTTATCATGGGGCCGCTCGCGATTCTGCGCACGCCGACCGATATCTTTCCGAATATCAATGTGCCGGTAGTCAGCATCGTCTGGTCGTTCAACGGCTTTTCCGCGCAGGACATGGCGCAGCGCATCACGTCGATCTACGAACGCGCGCTGACGACCGACGTCGACGATATCGAGCATATCGAATCGCAGTCGCTGAATGGCGTCGCAGTGGTCAAGGTGTTTTTCCATCCGGGCGCGGATATCAATCGCGCAGTGGCGCAGGCGTCGTCGAACTCGGAGTCGCTGTTGCGTCTGTTGCCGCCGGGCACGCTGCCGCCGAACATCATCACGTACAACGCATCGACGGTGCCGGTGCTCGAACTGGGTCTGTCGAGCGACACGTTGCCGGAACAATCGCTATACGACCTCGGCAACAGCTTTATCCGCACGCAGCTCGCGACCGTGCAGGGCGCGGCGGTGCCGCTGCCGTTCGGCGGCAAGATCCGTCAGGTGATGGTCGAGCTCGATCCGGCCGCGCTGCAGGCGAAGGGCCTCGCGCCGCTCGACGTCGTCAATGCGGTCAACGCGCAGAACCTGATCCTGCCGGGCGGCACCGCGAAAATCGGCACGCGCGAGTACAACGTCGAGATGAACGGCAGCACCGATACGATCGCCGCGTTGAACAATCTGCCGATCAAGACCGTGCAGGGCGGCGTCGTGTACGTGCGCGACGTCGCACATGTGATCGACGGCTACGCGCCGCAAACCAATATTGTGCGCAGCGACGGCAAGCGCGCGGCGCTGCTCGAAATCGAGAAGAACGGCAGCGCGTCGACGCTGACCATCATCCAGCAGGTCAAGTCGATGCTGCCGAAGATTGCCGCCGGTCTGCCGAGCGCGCTGAAAATCACGCCGCTCTCCGACCAGTCGGTGTTCGTGAAATCGGCGATCACCGGCGTGGTGCGCGAGGCGGCGATCGCCGCCTGCCTGACCGCCGCGATGATCCTTCTGTTTCTCGGCAGCTGGCGCGCAACGCTGATCATCGCGGTGTCGATTCCGCTTGCCGTGCTGACCTCGCTGATCGCGCTGTCGGTGCTCGGCGAGACGATCAACATCATGACGCTCGGCGGCCTCGCGCTCGCGGTCGGCATACTGGTGGACGACGCAACGGTTGCGATCGAGAACATCACGCATCATCTGGAGAACGGCGAGCCGCTGCACGACGCGATTCTGAACGGCTCCGGCGAAATCGCGGTGCCGACCTTCGTGTCGACGCTGTCGATCTGCATCGTGTTCGTGCCGATGTTCCTGCTGTCGGGCGTCGCGCGCTATCTGTTCGTACCGCTTGCGGAAGCGGTGGTGTTCGCGATGTGCGCGTCGTACTTTTTCTCGCGCACGCTGATTCCCACCCTCGCGATGTACCTGATGCGGGCGCGCCGGAAAGACGAGAGCGGTGTTCCGCGAGGCCGCTTCGCGTTGTTCGCGCGTTTCCAGGCGGCGTTCGAGCGGCGTTTCGAACGGCTGCGCGAGCGCTATCACGGCGCGCTCGAGCAGGCGCTTGCGCAGCGCTACCGCTTTATTCCGCTGTTTCTGCTGCTGTGCGTCGGCTCGCTCGCACTGGTGCCGTTTATCGGCCGCGATTTCTTTCCAGCCGTCGACACCGGCGAAATCCGCCTGCATCTGCGCGCACCGACCGGCACGCGCATCGAGGAAACGGCGCGCATCACCGATGCGGTCGAAGCGAAAATCCGCACGGTGATTCCGCCGTCCGAGCAGGGCTCGATACTCGATAACATCGGCGTGCCGGTGAGCGGCATCAACCTGACTTACGACGCGTCGGAGCCGATCGGCTCGGCGGATGCGGACATCCTGATCGCGCTGAAGCCCGGCCACCCGCCGACCGCCCGATATGTCGCGCAGTTGCGCAATGTGCTGAACGCGGCATTTCCCGGCGTGACGTTCGCGTTTCTGCCGGCGGATATCGTCAGCCAGATCCTGAACTTCGGCTTGCCCGCGCCGATCGACGTGCAGATCGTCGGCAACAAGCTGGATGCGAACCGCGCGGTCGCCAATACGCTGCTGACGAAGCTGCGCGGCGTGCGCGGTCTCGTCGATGCGCGTATCCAGCAGCCCGGCGACGAACCGGCGATCAATGTCGACGTCGATCGCACGAAAGCGATGCAAGCGGGGCTGCTGCAGCGCGACGTCGCGCAGAACCTGCTGATCGCGCTGTCCGGCAGCTCGCAGACGACGCCGAATTTCTGGCTCAATCCAAAGAACGGCGTCAGCTACCCGCTGATGGCCGAAGTGCCGCAATACGACATCCATTCGCTGCAGACGCTCGCGAATATCCCGATCACGACGCTCGCGCCCAAAACGAATCCGCAGAATCTGCTCGGCACACTCGGCACGATGTCGCGCGGCACGCAGCAGGCGGTCGTATCGCACTACAACGTGCAGCCGGTGCTCGATATCTTCGCATCCGCGCAAGGGCGCGATCTGGGCGGCGTCGCGTCGGATGTGTCGACACTCGTCGACGACGCGCGTGCGCAGTTGCCGCCCGGTTCGTCGATCGTCGTGCGCGGCCAGGTGCAGTCGATGAACGAATCGTTCACCGGGCTGGGCTTCGGACTGGCATTCGCGATCGTGCTGGTCTACCTGCTGATGGTGGTGAATTTCCAGTCGTGGGTCGACCCGTTGATCATCGTGAGCGGCCTGCCGGCGTCGCTTGCAGGCATTGCGTGGATGCTGTTCGCCACCCATACGACATTGAGCGTGCCCGCGCTGACCGGCACGATCCTGTGCATCGGCATCGCCACCGCGAACAGCATTCTCGTGATCAACACCGCGCGCGAATACCTCGCGGCGGGTGCGGAGCCGCTTGCCGCCGCGCTCGATGCCGGGTTCAGCCGCTTTCGCCCGGTGCTGATGACCGCGCTCGCGATGCTGATCGGCATGCTGCCGATGGCGCTGGGCCTCGGCGACGGCGGCGAGCAGAACGCGCCGCTCGGCCGCGCGGTGATTGGCGGCCTTGCAGCCGGCACGCTGTCGACATTGATCTTCGTGCCGGTCGTATTCGGCATGGTGCATGGCTGGCTCGCGAAGCGCGCTGCGGCGCGCGCCGCCAACCGCGCATCTTCAGCGCATGCATGACCGAAGTATGAGCCGAGCCGCCGCGCGTGCTCGCCATGCGTCCTCGCCAGGAAACCGCGATGAATACTCCCGACACTGAACTCGAACGATCGAAAGACAGCCATGCGCCCGCGCAGAACGGCGCCGCGCCGCAACCGGCCGCGCGGCGGCGCTATCGCGTGCCGCTCGCGCTGGCCGGACTCGCGGCGGTGCTGCTCGGGATCGGTCTGGCGCCGCGCCTCGAAGCGAAACGCGCGCTCGCGGATCAGGTGGCCGCGCAGCGCGCGCTGCCGGTGTCGGTCGTGATGCCGAAGCCGGCGCCCGCGTCGAGCGAACTGCTGCTGCCGGGGTCGGTGATGCCGTACGCGGACGCATCGATCTATGCGCGCACGAGCGGCTACGTGCAGCATTGGTACACCGACATCGGTGCGAAAGTCAAAGCCGGCGACACGCTGGCCGTCATCCAGACGCCGGAGCTCGACGCGCAGTTGCGTCAGGCCCGCGCGGAGGAAGCCACCGCCCAGGCGAACTATGACTACGCGAACACGACCGCGAAGCGCTGGCAGGAATTGTTGCAGACACAATCGGTTGCGCAACAGGACGCGGACCTCAAAACCAGCGATATGGAAGCGAAGCGCTCGATACTCGCATCGGCACAGGCCAATGTTGCGCGCCTGTCGGAGCTTGTGTCGTACGAGAAGGTGAGCGCGCCGTTCGACGGCGTGGTCACCGCGCGCAATGTCGACGTCGGCGCGCTCGTGACCGCAGGCGGCACGCCCGGCCTCGCGGCGATGCCCGGCGAGTTGTTCCATGTCGAACAGACGAACACGCTGCGCGTCTTTATCGACGTGCCGCAGAACGATGCGAGCGAAGTCGGCGCGGGCACGCCCGTTTATCTGACGGTGCAGCAATATCCGGGGCGGCGCTTTGACGCAAAGGTCGCGCGCAGTGCCAATGCGATCGATCCGGTGAGCCGCACGCTGCGCGTCGAAGTCGACGTCGCTAACCAGGACGGCGCGTTGTTGCCGGGTGCTTATGCGCAAGTTCATCTGCAGCTCGATTCCGCGCATCCGGCGCTTGAACTGCCGGTCGGCGCGCTGCTGTTCCGGCCGGACGGTGTGACGGTGGCGCTCGCCGGTCCCGGCGACAAGGTGCAGCTGAAGACCGTGACGATCGGCCGCGACTTCGGCACGTATGTCGAAATTGCAACGGGGCTCGCGACAACCGACCGCGTGATCAATAACCCGGGTGACGCGATCGTGGCGGGTGAGCCGGTCGCGGTCGAGGCGGCGAACCCGGCCGCGGGCACGGCCAGCAAATGAAACGAGCCGGCGCGAACAACCAGGAGCGAACGATGACGAACGGACCCACATCATCGATGCGCAAGTCGCTTTTCGTCATGCTGATCGCGGCAGCGGCGGGTTCGCTTGCGGCGTGCTCGACGCTGCCGGCCTACACGAAGCCCGACGTTGCCGTGCCGGCACACTATGCGGGTGCTTCGGCCACGCCTGCACCGACCCATGGCTGGTCGGTCGCCGCGCCCGCCGACACCGCGCCGCGCGGCCCATGGTGGAGCGCCTTCGACGACGCGGAGTTGAACAGCCTCGAAGCGCGTGTCGACGTGTCGAACCAGACCGTGAAGCAGGCGGTCGCGCAATTGCAGCAGGCGCGCGCGATGGTCGCGTATCAGCGCGCCGGGTTCTTTCCGACGGTTACGGCCGGGGCTTCGGCACTGCGTTACCGCACGTCGCAGAACGTCAAGCACACGTCGCGCGCCGGTGTGACGGAACCCGACTACCTGGTCGGCCTGAACGCAAGCTGGGAACCGGACCTGTTCGGCCGCGTACGCGACGCGACGGTCGGCGCGCGCGACGAGGCGCAGGCGACGCAAGGGGACCTCGACGCGGTGCGTCTATCGATCAGCGCGGATCTCGCCGCCGACTATTTCGATCTGCGCGCGCTCGATATCCAGAAGAAGCTGCTCGATGACACCGTAACCGCCTATGCCGCTGCGTTGAAGATTATCGAGCAGCAGTTCCAGAAGGGCGTGGTCGATGCGTCGGCGGTGGCGCAGGCGCAGACGCAACTCGAAAGCACGCGCACCCAGGACACCGACATCGACGTGCAGCGCGCGCAATTGCAGCACGCGATCGCGACGTTGATCGGCGAGCCGGCGTCGACCTTCACGATTGCGCCGGACACGGCCGCGGTGCCGGTTCCCGCCATTCCGCCCGGCTTGCCGTCGCAGTTGCTGGAGCGCCGGCCGGATATCGCGGCGGCGGAGCGGCGCGTCGCCGAGGCGAATGCGCAGATCGGCGAAGCGCGCGCCGCCTACTATCCGAACCTCACCTTGTCGGCGAGCGCGGGTCTCGAAAGCACGTTCTTCGCGCCCTGGCTGACTGCGCCGAGCCTGTTCTGGTCGCTCGGCTCGCAGATCGCGGGCACGCTGATCGACGGCGGCCGTCGGGATGCGGCGCTGCAAGGCGCGCATGCGCAGTACGACGGCGTGGTCGCCGGTTATCGGCAGACGGTGCTGGTCGCGTTCCAGCAGGTCGAGGACCAGCTGTCCGCGTTGAACACGCTCGCGAGCGAAGCGCAAAGCCAGCAGCGCGCAGCGAGCGCAGCCGAGCGCTCGCTGCAACTGACGACGAACCGTTTCAATGCGGGCGCGGTCAGCTATCTCGACGTCGTGACCGCGCAGACGATTGCGCTTACCAACGAGCGCACCGTCGACCAGATCGACGCACGCCGTATCGACGCCAGCGTGCAGTTGCTCAAATCACTGGGAGGCGGATGGGATCGCGCGGTGCTGACTTCCGCGGAAAACGCAAAATGAAACGCGTGCTGGCGTCGTCGCTTTCCGCATACGCGTGGCCGCCGTGCAGTTCCATGATGGTGCGCACGATCGCGAGTCCCAGACCGGTCGACGCGGGGCCGGCCGGCGCATGGTGGCGCGCCGGATCCGCGCGATAGAAGCGGTCGAACACGCGCTCGAGCCTCGTGGGATCGATATGCGAGCCCTGATTCGCGACCGTGACCCGCAGACTGTCGGCGCTCTCTTCGGCGCGCAGCTCGATTTCGCGTCCGCGCGGCGTATGCCGTATCGCATTCGCCAGCAGGTTCGACACCGCGCGGCGAAACAGCTCCGCGTCCGCGCGGATTTCGCCGCCGCCGGTGACGCGCACCTGCACGCCCGCATCGTCGGCGATGCCTTCGAAGTAGTCGGCGACCCGCGCGAGCTCTTCATGGACATCAAGCGCTTTCATGCGTGTGACAAACTGCGGATGTTCGGCGCGCGCCAGAAACAGCACGCTTTCGATCATCCGCGAGATGCGCTCGCATTCCTCGAGATTCGATTCGAGCACCGCCCGGTATTCGTCGGCGCTGCGCGGCCGCGCGAGCGCGACTTCGGTCGAGCCGCGCAGGTTGGCGAGCGGCGTGCGCATATCGTGCGCGAGGTCGGCGGTGTATTGCGACATTCGCTGAAAGCCGCCGGCGAGCCGCTCGAGCATGGCGTTGAGCGATGCGATGACCGACGCGAGTTCGCGCGGCGCGTTGTCGATTTCCATCCGCGCATGCAGACGGTCGACCGTGACGCCTGCCGCATGCGCGGCAAGCTGGCGCAGCGGCCGCAGCGATTCGTGCACCAGCATCCAGCTCATCAGGAACGCGAGCAGCATGCCGCCGAAGCCGGCGCCGTACAGACGGTCGCGATAGTGATCGAGCAGCAGCCAGCGGTCGGTCATATCGCGGGCGATGACGATCGTCACGGCGCTGCCGTCGGCAAGCGACGCGTCGGCGGCCAGACCCCGCACCGGCATGCCCGAGCCGCGTTGTGCCTCGACAATCGCGCGACCGGTGATGCGCGCGGACGGCGCGACCCGCTGCGTGGCCACCAGCGGCTCGACCAGCGACGTCGTATCGTCTGCCGTGTTGTGGCTGAACAGCGGGTTGCCGTTGGCGTCGCGCACATCCATCGACAGCGTCGCGTTGCCCAGCACCTGACTCGTGAGACGGTCCGCGTGCGCGCGCACGTCGGCGAACGATTGCAGCTCGTTGGCGAGGCGGCGGGTATGGCGCGCCGCGAGCACGATTTCGCTGTCGTCCTGCAGCGTCACCTGGCGTTCGAGCGCGAAGTAGAGCACGCTGCCGGCCAGCGCGAATACCGCGATTGTCGTGCCCGCGAACGCGAGGGCGAGCGTCGTGGTCAGCGAGCGGCTGGCCATCAGTCGGACTCTTTGCAGTCGATCACGTAGCCGACACCGCGCACGGTCTGGATCAGCTTGACGTCGTAGCCGTCGTCGATCTTCGCGCGCAGCCGTCGGATCGCGACTTCGACGACGTTCGTGTCGCTGTCGAAGTTCATGTCCCATACGTAAGATGCGATCTGCGTGCGGCTCAGCACTTCGCCCTGACGGCGTGCGAGCAACTGCAGCAACGAGAATTCGCGCGGCGTGAGTTCGATGCGGTTGCCGCCGCGCTTGACGCGGCGCCGGTTCACGTCGATCTCGAGGTCGCCCACTTTCAGCAACTCGCTTTCGCGCGGCGGGCCGCGTCGCGCGAGCGTGCGCACGCGCGCCAGCAGTTCGACGAACGCAAACGGCTTGACGAGGTAATCGTCGCCGCCGAGTTCGAGGCCGCGCACGCGGTCATCGACGTCGTCGCGCGCGGTCAGGAAGAGCACCGGCGTGGCGCGCGTGGCACGCAACGTCTTCAGCACGGCCCAGCCGTCCATGGTCGGCAGCATCACATCGAGCACGATCACGTCGTATTCTTCCTGCTGCGCGAGAATCAGACCATCGGCGCCGTCGGCCGCGACATCGACGCTGTAGCCGGATTCCTCCAGCCCCTTCTTCAGATAGGCGCCCGTCTTGGGCTCGTCTTCGACGACCAGAATCCGCATGTGGGTACCTTGCAAAGCGCTGAACGGTTGTCTTGAACGCGGCGGGTTCGTATCGCTGCCCGCGTGCGGATGAGAGGCACGGCGGCGCGATGCGAGCGCGGTGAATGGTCCATTTTAACGGAGCGTGGGCGCGGGACGTGCCCACGCTTGTGCGGTGGTTTGTGCGGTGGGCTTGTGCGGTGGCTGTGCGGGTGGCTGTACGGTGGCGTGCGGGTGCCCGCGCGGTGCGTCGCGCTTTCTCGCAATAATGCGCGCTCTGGCGGGTGCTTGTGCTTTTAGGGTGCTTTTTGCTGGGTCTGCGTCTGCGCTTGGGCTTGGGCGTGCAATTGCAGGCGCGTTTCTGGCTGCGATTTCAAATGTGCGCCTGGCTGCGCGTTCAAGGGGGCTTCGTGCAGCATTTGCTTCCGGCGTTTACGGTGTGCGGCTACCTTCGCGCGATTGCCGCACAGCGCCATGCTGCACCATCTGCGGCTATGGCCGCGCGTGTGATCGGCGAACAGCATCGTGCATTGCAGACCCTCGCATGCTTTTACCTGCGAAAAATCTTCGCCGCAGATCAGCTTCGCGAGCGTGTCGGCGATCGGCAGCAGCAGCGCTTCCGCCGAGCGCCAACGACGTTGCGCCTGAAGTTCGAACACCGCGCCTTCGCCGTGACCGTGAACGACAATCTCCGCGAAGGCATCGTCCTGTTCCAGTAACCGCCTCAACGGCTCGATTTCGACCAGCGCCTTCGGCGTCAACGGCCGCCCCTTGTGCCGACGCACGAATTGTCTGAACCATTCGCGCAAGCTCCGCGCCTGCGCTGCGACCGCGTCCAGTTCGCCGGGCAGCGCGCTTGCATGAAACGTATCCAGTACCGGCCGCGGCACCAGCGATGCCCGCTCGAGCCACGTCAGCAGCCCCTCACCGCTGTCGAGCCAGTCGATTTCGACGTCCACCGGCGTGGCGATCGAGTTCAGGAAATCGAGGCCCGGCGCATCGGCGATGAACATCGGCGGAATCGGGGGACGGTTCATGGAGCAACCCTCGGCAGTCACGGTATGAGTCGATAGAGTAACCCCATTGATGGTATTTGAAAAGTTACGTTTATAACGCGTAGTCCTGATGCGATGCGCGTCGATGCGTCGTCTGCTGGGGCTGTGACCTCGAACTGCGTTGTGGCGCGGCCGAAAATCGTCACTCAGCGGGTGTTATTTGGCCGAGAGATGACTGCGTGTGTTGGGCTTCGACCGGCTTCGCGAAGCGTATTGCATCATGGAGGCGGGTCAGGCGCGCGTAATGAGGGAGCTTGGGAACGCGACACGGATCAAGCACATTTCACCTGCGCGAGGTTCACCTGCGCACGATGCGCATGCGGCCGGGCGGTTCGAAATGCGTGCCGAACCGCACAAGTCCGCTCCTGCGCAAATGACAGATCATCTCGAAGCTCACAAGGACGCCCGGATCGTCGTTGTCGATGATCGCGATGTCGAGCGTGCGGATACGCGGTTCGTACTTTAACAGCGTCGTTTCCATCTGCTGCTTCAGCCTGTGCGCGGATGCGGGAAGTGCCTTGTAAATGTTCGTCAAATCAGGCAGCCCGTAGTCGGGCAGATGCTTGAGCGCACCGGCGCGTGTGTTCAGAATACGCCGCATGTTTTGCTGCACGCTCATGCATTCGAGCGTGCGGTCGTCGTACGCATCGAGCGGCTCGCCGCCGATATGCGCGAGCAGGATGTCATAGAGAGACGGGCCGGCGGGCATAGGTCTGCTTGGGTTTGGGTTTGGGTTTGGGTTTGGGTTTGCGTTGGGTTTGCACCGGTTTGCGTCGACGCGCAGGTTCGTGGCTGCGTTTGTCAAGTGGTGAGATCGGCGGCGGCTCGCGTGTCGCGACGGGCGGCGTCCGGCTCGACAAAGTCGATGACGAGACCGTCCGCTGGCGACCCCGAAAGCCGGATTTCCGCGGGCGCGGCGCCCGTCGCCATACGCGCGAGCAGTTCGCGCGGCACCGCGGGCAAAATCCGCAGATTAAGAAAGGCGTCGACGCCGCGTGCGCCGGAGTCGCGCTCGATGCACATTTGCGAGAGCGAGTCGATCAGCGTGTCGTCGCATGTGAAACGCACATCGTGCTGCCGGCGTGCGCGGCCGCCGGGCTGGCACGAGCGGCCGGGACCGGGTTCAGGCGGTCATGATCATGCGGTCATGAGCGCTCGTTCCACGTATCCTTGTGGATGATGTTGCCGTCCTTGTAAGACCACGTGATCGTCTCATAGCGCAGTTCGACGTCTTCGAGATGATTGTGCTTCTCATAGTCCGGATTCTTGATGTCGAGCATCTTCGGCTTCACCGCGACAACCTTCACGTTGTCGAGCTTCGTGTTGAAGTACTCCTTTTCCTTACCGGCGTCGTCGATCCTGTACCACTTGATCTCGACGGCCTTCAGCGTCTGGCCGCTCGTGACCGCCTTGTACAGATACGGCGTCGACGCGTCCGTTTCCTTCGTCAGCGCGATCGGCTTGTGCACGCGCGTGCCGGTGAGCTTGCCGGTGTTGCCGTCGGTCGGAATATGCACGCCGTGATCGAACGCGACGAGTTCGACGCTGCCCTCACGACCTTGCACGGTCACCGAACCTTTGATGTCGGCGCCGCCATCGTCCTTGAGCCACATATAAGCCGGAATTGCCATGTTTCACTCCCTTTCATCAACTTGCTTCGTACTGCACCAATCGCCCGGAGCCGGGGCTCCGGGATTCCCAATTCCCGGAGCGGGGCGCTTCGGGAACCAAACCGGATTCATAGGCGGAGCCCGCTAACGGGCTGCGTC
This sequence comes from Paraburkholderia solisilvae, assembly GCF_902859875.1. Classification (GTDB taxonomy): domain Bacteria; phylum Pseudomonadota; class Gammaproteobacteria; order Burkholderiales; family Burkholderiaceae; genus Paraburkholderia; species Paraburkholderia solisilvae. The sequence continues at coordinate 28,772 of NZ_CADIKF010000064.1, forward strand.
GGATACGAGCGTGATGTCGACACGCCGGTTTCTTGCACGCCCTTCAGGCGTGTCGTTGTTCGCGATCGGCCGCGTGTCGCCGTAACCCTGAATCGCAAATCGTGTGGCTGACATGCCCGACGCGTCGATCAACCAGTCGCGCACCGCGGCGGCGCGCGCGAGCGACAGCTTCAGGTTGCTGTCCGGATTGCCGAGCGCATCGGTGTAGCCCGCGACCAGAATCCGCTTGCCGGGGTTTGACTTGATCATGTCGAGTGCGCTGATCATCGCGCGTGTCGAGCCGGGCTTCAGTTGCGCGCTACCGCTGTCGAACAGCGACATACTGTCGAGCGTGACGACCGTAGGCGGTGCAGTCGGCGGCTGCCAGCTTGCGATCGCATCGTTCAGGAGCGGCAGCAACTGCGTACCGCGATACATACCGAACGACAACTGCAGCGGGACACCGAGGCGGGCGAAACGGTCGAGCCGGTCGCGATCGGCAACGAGAACCAGCAACGCGTCGCGTCTGGCTGTGTCGTGCGCCGCCGGGATCCTTGCGTAACGAGCGAGATCTGCGCCGATACGATCGATCATGTGCGCGTTGTTTGAGGCGGCGCCCCAAAAGGCGACCGCCGCTGCACATGCTGCAAGCGCGAGCATATGTGCGAGTGCGGAAAGCCGTGGCGATATGTACGGCCGTCGCGGCATCGCCTCGATCAGCGGCTGAGGCAAAGGCCACGGTGACGGCGACGCGGACACGGCTACCGGCGCGACTGAGGTGTGTGATTCGACATCGCGCTCCCACGGCTTGCCTGCGCCGGTTGCAGGACCGCAATCGATCCATCCGACGCCGTACGGCGGACACGATCTCGACGGCTGGCGGCGGTCCGTCAGCGTGCCGAGCACTATGCGCCGCGTCCAGTTGACCAGCGATGCGAGTGCGGCGGCGCGCGCGGCGCAGACACATGCGGCGCGTGTTTGACACGCTTCTGCTTCGGCAGCCTGGATGATGGATTCGAAGGGCTCACCGGCAGGGACCGTCGCGTGCCACTGCGATGTGTCGACAGGAAGCATCTGCGGTGCGAACGGCTTGCTCGATGACACGCCGTACCACTGCGGCGCCGCGATATCGATCGCGCTGCTCGCCGACTGCGCCGCGGATCCGGACGCGCTCGCAATACTTCTCTCAACTGCTACGAAACGGTTCCTTGCGGAAGCGCTGCGCTGGTAGACGGCAATGTAGGCCGGTAGGCGCGCGCCGAGCATGCGCGACGCGTCCGACAATGCTTCGCGTATGGTGCGCAGTTGCTGAACCAGCATGTCGACGCCCGAATGCAGCGCCGGCGCGATGGACAGCACGATGCCGTCCGGCGCTCGACCGTCGCGCCACTGCCGGACCGCGACCGAAAGCCTCGGCAGGTCGCGATGCCGGTCGGCACGCAACCAGACCGCACCGTCGCCGACGTGCGCGAAGCGCGCCTCGCCGTCGCGATCGAACAGTTCCGGCAAGCCATCCCCGACGACGAGGACAAGCGGCATACGCGTTCGCAGCTGTACGGGGATATGCGCTGCTGCCGAGCCGAGCGCCTGAAGTACGTGTGCGTTCCCGGTGCGGGCCAACGCAAGCCGGCGGGTGCGCAGCCGCACGAACCCGAGTGCAAGCAGGCCGATCGCGCCAGTTGCGACGGACGCCGTTGCACGACTGCATGGCAAGACAAGCCAGAGGACGGCGAGCGCAAGCACCGCCGCGAAGAGAACAACGGTGCGAAACGGATAACCGAGGCCTGCTTGCGCGTGGTCATAGTGTGCCGAGGCATTCGACGGATGCGTGCTCGCATCGCTGCACACTGCCGCGGATGCGTGACGGGCGGCGCCTTCGATATGTGCCGTTTCGATGCGGACGTGTTCTGACGACGCCGGCTCGACACGGATAGTCCCGGACGTCGCGGACACGCGTGGCGCGGATTTGGCGGTGGTGAATCTCACGGTCGTACCGCCTGCGCTACAAGATGGGCCAGTTTCGCGTCGAGCGTCGCGTCCCATGCGAGCCATACGATGACGGCCGCCACACCCGCAAGGCCCGCGACGGCCCAAGGCGACAGCCTATAGAGCCAATCGGTCGACCGGCGGTCGGGCCGGTCGATAACAAATGCCTGGTATTGCTCGGGGCGGAGCGACTCCAATTGTGTGTTGAGCCGGGCGATCAAAGCCGTACGCCGGGGTTCGCCGCGCGTGCCGGACGAATTCGGTTGCGCAGACGCATACCGGCCGACGAACCCTAACGCCAGGATGCTGGCGTAGCACTCGAGCAGGTCGACATTCGGCGACGCCTCGCGCATGCGAAACTCGAGCCGCTCGAACACACGTTCGCCGGCATCGTGCCGGCCGGTTCGCTCGATCTGCAGTGGCTGCGCATCCCAACGCGAGCGATGATCGCCGGACAGATGGCGCAATGCCGTTTCATCGAGCAGCCCACATTGCGCAACCTGTGCGTCCTCGCGCACGTCCTCTGGATAGCCGAGATGATGGAGCGCAGCCGCGAAGTCGTCGATCAGTTGCTCGCAGGATTGACGCAGCTTGTCGAACTCCAAAGCGGTACCGCCGGTCGCGATCAGCGTGACGTGGAGTGCGGTGTCGCGCAGCAGGCTACGCATGCTGCACGGCGAGGACACGGGACGTGTGCAGGGCGAGCGGTCCATCAAACCGGACGGGTGGCAGGCGAAGTCGAAAAAATTCATGAGCGCAGCACCGCGTGGAGTTGAAGCGTTGCGTCAGCAATCGACACGGGCAGATAAATCTGGCAGGCGTGCGCGGCGAGCATGCGGGCATGCGCGGGATGGTCGGCGTCCAGTGCGAAATAGTGGTTGTCGAGACGCACCGGAATGGCAGACGGTACACGTTGCACCGGCTTGAGTGGAATGCCGGCCAGCGCCGAGTTGACGATGTGTTCGACGTCGTCGGGCGCGCCGATCTTGCAAAGCCGCGGGAACTGCTCGACGAGCTCGAAAGGCGGCAGCGACGAGCGGATGGACAGATACCAGTCCGCCGTATTCGTGGCGATACGTTCGTCGTGGAAGTGCCCAATCCATGTCGTCGCGCTCTTGTGTGTCAACGCAATCGGCACGACGCGCGACGGGATGATGGCATCGAGCAACGCGCGAATTTTCGCTTCGAGGCTGGCAAAGACTTCATCGGCCCGGACGTGGTCGTAGGGCGGAATATCGGTGAGCTGCGCGCCGGTCGAGAATGTCATCAGTACGCTGGCAAGGTGCGCGAGCACAGCGTAGAGCCGCTCCGGCGGTTGCCCCGGATGTGACGCGAGGAAACGCAGCTGTGGCCAGGCTGCATGAACGCAGTGCAACAGCCAGAAGAGCTGCACATCGGCAATACCGTACTCGGTGATCTGCTCGATGCGTTCACCGCGCCGCGCGCCGAGCGCGGCACTCTTCGTGAGCAGAATGTCGGCAAGACGGTTGATCCGCTCGATATGCAGGGAATGGCTGGCCAACGTCAGACAGGGCGGCACATACCGGTGATCCAGCCGGAATTGCCCGCCAGCCGAGCGGGTAAGGCGGGCGAACGCACACACCGTGTCGTCCGCGCACGGCTCGAAATCGAAAAGCAGGCGCACCGCGTAACGTTGGGCGGCAATCTCCGCTTCGCCTGCGCCGTTCTGGTCGGTTACACGAACGAATTCGCGGAACGCTCGACGCGGCCGCGCGAGCGAGGTTTCGTCGAAACGGCAGTTGTTGCCGTTCGCATCCGGCAGCGCCAGCGCCGCGAACACCACGACGTTTTGCAGATCGGCCGGCAATCCTTGCATGAGATCACGAGCAGGCGGCAGCGCGTCGGCGACGGTAGTGTCGAACGGCGTGCCGTCCGGAAAGCGCAGTTGCAGGCGCGTGAGTTTGAGGCGCCCCCCGGCAAGCGCTTCTTCGTCGATCTCGACGCCAAGCGTACCCCACGGCTCGACGAGAGCCGCCGAGGTGAACTGGCGCAGCGAGAACTCAGCCCATCGTTCCTGTTGCTGGAAATGCTGCTGCGTGAGGATCAGGCCTTCGTGCCAAAGCGGTTTATCGATCCGCATGGGTGTGATGTCAGTCGGTTGGTCGGTTAGTGAGTCGCGATGAATTAAATCGCAATCAGGTAATACGAAAAAATACTGAGACTCCGGCTCGATAAGTGAAGATAAGCCAGTGTCGAAGTATTTTTATCTATTGGAGAGAGCGGAGTGTACGTGATGTATCAATCAATGGCAAATATTTATTATTTGATTTTAAGGTATTTTAAGATATTAAGAAAATGTTAAGTATTGGCGGGTGATTTAATGATTTTAATGGAGATATTTCTCATGAAAACCGCCTATTAACACGTTGGGATATGAGAAAAGAGCGGGATCACTTAAGACAAAATTTGCAAAGATTTGTCAAACCGACATTGCGGGATATTGCTTTGCACTCTCTTTATGCGAATATAGGCACTCGAACAAATGTGAAAAGACCGTGCTTATCAATTTAAGCAGGGGCGTGTGCGTTATCCTGGACAGAACCCGATTTATAAATTGGACGGGTTCTGCGGGAATTTATTATCTGAATAAACTGAAAAGGACACGGATGGACAGCTTCCAGCGCGAAATTCCGAAGAGTCGCGTTTCGATTACGTTGGACCTGCATACGGGTGGCGCCCAGAAGAAGGTCGAGTTGCCGCTGAAGCTGCTGGTTGCCGGCGACTTCAGCGCGGGACGCGAACAGGCGCCGCTTGCCGAGCGCAAGAAAGTCAACATCGACAGGAACAACTTCGATGCGGTGTTGGCCGACCATGCGCCCGACCTCAAGCTCGACGCACAAAATGCCCTCGCGGTTGAAGGCGGCGAATTGCCGGTCAACCTCGCGTTCCGGTCGATGAAGGACTTCGAGCCCGAGCAGGTCGCGCGGCAGATTCCCGAACTGCAGGCACTGCTCGCAATACGCAATCTGCTGCGCGATCTGAAATCGAACCTGCTCGACAACGGCACGTTCCGTCGCGAGTTCGAGAAGGTCCTGAAGGACAGGCACCTGTCTGACAGGCTGCGCAGCGAACTGGCGCAGATTGGAAGTTCGGCGATCCAGCAGGAGGGGCATGCGTAAGCGAAGTTCGCCGAAACCGGCGCTTAGCGCATTCCGCAATTACGTAGCGATACAAACGCAGGCAGACAACGAGATGAAACAACAGCACGAATTCCGCCACGAGGCTACCGAAACCCGCGTCCTCGACGCGCCGGCCGACGCGTCATTCGACGCGAGCGACAGCCTGTATGCGTCGCTGTGCAGCAAGATCAATCTGAAGCCGGTCACGCAGGCGCGTCCGCTCGAGGCATTCCGCGACAACGACATGCTTTCCGAAGCATCGGCCGACGAACGGATCGCGCGAGGCATGAGCGCGTTCCTCGAACTGGTCAGCGGTGCAAGTCATCCGGTCGACCGTCTGGACAAGTCGTTGCTCGATTTTCACATCGGCCAGATTGACCGCAAGATCAGCCTTCAACTGGACGCGGTCATGCATCATCCGGCGTTCCAGGCGCTCGAAGCGCGCTGGCGCGGACTGAAAATGCTCGTGTCGCGCACGGACTTTCGCAAGAACGCCAGGATCGAAGTGCTGGACGTATCGAAGGACGCGCTGATGCGCGATTTCGAAGACACGCCGGAGATCATCCAGAGCGGTCTGTATCGCCTCACATACATCGACGAGTACGACACGCCCGGTGGCCAGCCGGTCAGCGCGATGATCACCGATTTCGAATTCGCGAATTCGCCTCAAGATGTCGCGCTGCTGCGGAACATTTCGAAGGTCGCGGCGGCGGCGCATATGCCGTTTATCGGCTCGGTGGGAGCAGCGTTCTTCGGCAAGCGGACGATGGAAGAAGTGGCGTCGATCCAGGACATCGGCAACTATTTCGATCGCGCGGAATACATCAAGTGGAAGAGCTTCCGCGATACAGACGATGCCCGTTATGTCGGTCTGACGATGCCACGGGTACTGGGGCGCTTGCCGTATGGCAAGGATACGACGCCGGTGCGCGCGTTCAATTACGAGGAAGCGGTCAAAGGCCCCGATCACGACCGCTATCTGTGGGTCAACGCATCGTTTGCGTTTGCGGCGAACATGGTTCGCAGCTTTGTGAACAACGGCTGGTGCGTGCAGATTCGCGGTCCGCAAGCGGGCGGGAAGGTGGAGGACTTGCCGGTGCATCTGTACGACCTCGGCACGGGCGCGCAGCCCAAGATACCGACGGAAGTGCTGATTCCGGAAACGCGCGAGTTCGAATTCGCAAATCTCGGGTTTATCCCGCTGTCGTTCTACAAGAACCATGATTTCGCGTGCTTCTTCTCAGCCAACTCGGCACAAAAGCCTGCGCCGTACGAGACGAAGGAGGCGACGGCGAACAGCCGCATCAACGCACGGCTCCCATACATCTTTTTGCTGTCGCGCATCGCGCACTACCTGAAGCTGATCCAGCGCGAAAACATCGGCACGACCAAGGACCGGCGTCTGCTGGAACTCGAACTGAACAACTGGATCAAGGGGCTCGTTACCGAGATGAAGGATCCGGGTGACGAGTTGCAGGCATCGCATCCGCTGCGCGAAGCCACGGTGACGGTCGAAGACATCGAAGACAACCCGGGCTTCTTCCGCATCAAGCTATTTATCGTGCCGCACTTCCAGGTCGAAGGGATGGACATCGGTTTGTCACTGGTATCGCAGATGCCGAAGGCCAAAAACTGATCGGCAGATCAACCGCGTGAACGGTTGGCGCGCGATGCGCCGCAGCGCTCCAACCGCACGTGTCCATGCGCCGTTTCAACGTTGATGGAGAGAGGTCGAAGATGTCGATGGTCCTACCGTCGCAGGCTTATGAGCTGAAGCTGGCGCCGCATCCGGCGCCGTTCTCGGTTGTCAGATTCGCAGCGCGCGATGCGCTTTGCGAGCTGTATCGCTATGAGATCGAGTTGACGAGCGAAATGGCCGGCATCCGGATGGATCAGGTGCTCGGCAGGCCGGCGAAATTCATCATCGACCCGATCGATCCCGATATGGCTCACCTGCGTCAGATGTTTGGAGAAAACGCGGAGCAGTTCAGCAACAAGCCACCGGCTCGGACTGTGCACGGCATCGTGACGCAGTTCGACGAACTCGAGACGTCTGCGGACGAAACGCGCTATAGGGCCGTGCTTGAACCGACGCTTGCAGACCTGAATCGTGGTGCAACGAGCCGATTGTTTCAGCAGCAGTCGGTTGAGGAAATCATCACCGATACGCTGCGGCATTTCGGTTACCGCGCGGGCGTGGATTTCGAGTTCAGGCTGCGCGGCGAGTACAAGCGGCACGAATACATCACACAGTACCGCGAGACGACGTTCGCGTTTATCCGGCGAATGGCGGCGCAAGAGGGCATCTGGTTCCGTTGGGAACAGAAAAAGGATCGCGCGGTTGTCGTGTTTGGCGATGATCTGGATGCGTACGCGCGGAATCAGCGTGTCGTGCCGCTGCGACGTGATGCCGGCCTGGAGAGTGTGGGTGCCGAGGCGGTGAAGTCGCTGAAGCGGCATATGCGGCGGGTGCTGGAAGCGGTGCGCTTGCATGACTACGACCACCGTCAGGCGGATGTGTCGCTGCTTGTGGACCAGAACGCGGCACGTGACGATACGACGACGAACGCAATCGACTATCGCTGGGGGGAGCATTACAAGACGCGCGAAGAGGGCCAGCGCATTGCGTTGTTGCGTCATCAGGCTCATCTGGCGCAGCAGATCACGTTTTCGGGCACGGGTAATCCGTTCGCGCTCGAGGCCGGCGAGGTGATGCGGCTAGAACACAACCCGGCGGACGCGCCGCACGGGTTATTCATCACGTCCGTCGAGTCCTGCGGCGGACGCGGCGAATCGTATTGGGTCAGATTCCAGGCGATTCCTTCGGATCGCGTCTGGCGACCGAAAGTCGATTGGACACCGCGCCCGTCGATTACCGGAATTTTGCCGGCGCGCGTGACTTCGCCAGGGAACTACAAATACGCGTATCTGACCGAGCAGGGCCACTACGTCGTCAAGCTCCCGTTCGACCTGGATGAATGGAGCCCTGGAGGCACGAGCCGTCCGGTGCGGCTTGCGAAGCCTTATAGCGGCGACAACTACGGACATCACTTTCCGCTGGTCGACGGCGCGGAGGTGGCGCTGATCTTTACGGACGGGAATCCGGATCGGCCGGTCATTGTCGGTGCAATGCACGATAGCGAGCATCCGGACCTGGTCAATAACCTGAATCATACTCGCAATCGCCTCGTGTCAGCCGCAGGCAATGCGTTGGAGATGGAGGACGGAGAAGGCAACGAGCACGCTAGTCTGAGAACGCCGTTTCAGGCGAGTGCGCTCACACTTGGTCATATGGTCGAAGCCGATCGGAACAAGCGAGGCGAGGGCGCGGAACTGCGCACTGATGGCCATTCGGTCCTGCGCGCTGCGATGGGCGTGCTGATCAGTTCGGAAGCGCAACCCGGCGGCACGGGTCCCCAACTCGCGATGCCAGGCGCGGACTTCACGCTCGAGCAGGCTCAGGAGATTCTGCGTTCGGTCAACGAGGCCGCGAATGCGGCGAATGCGTTGCAGGCAGAAGTGGAAAAGCAACGCCTGTTCATCGAGCAGAAACTGACTAGGCTGCAGAAACCGGTCATCGTCGCGAGTGCTCCGGAGGGCATAGGGATTGCCAGCGGCGAAAACGTGCAGGTCGCTGCACGCAAGCAGATGTTCGTTACGGCAGGCGAAGGGCTCGACATCGGAGTGATGAGGCGGATCACGATGGCCGCCGGCGACGCGCTTTCCTTTTTTGCCGCGAGACTAGGCATTCGGCTTTTTGCTGCCAGGGGCAAGGTGCAGATTCAGGCCCAGGGTGATGCGATGGAGTTGATGTCGAAACTGGACATGATGTTGAGTTCGTCGGATGGCGAACTGAAGATCATCGGCGAGAATGGCGTCACCGTTGGCGACGGCGCGGGTGCCTACATAAAGTTGGAGAACGGCAAGATCATTCTTGGCAGTCCTGTTGGGGAAATTGAGCTTAGAGGGGGTTTCACGGTTATCGGCCCGGATGGGGGCAACTTCAAGTTTCCGACATGGGGTAGCGAGACGCTGAAGGACGCGAAAAGCGGAACGAACTTCGGATTTTCCGAGTGAGGCGGCCCATGACGATCAAACCAGCGCCGAAGAAGTCGCCGCAGACGCCTCAGCAGCAAGCCAAAGCTCGGTTAGAGCCGTTGCAGTTTGCTTTTCCCATTCTGCGCAAAGGACAAGGCAAAGCAGAGGCATCTTCGCGGTTCACCGACGAACATGAAATCTACCGTCTGCTGGCCGCGCATGAGGCATCGGGCGCGTATCTGGTCAGCGCCCGGGGCATGTGGCACGGCGGCATCCATAT
>NZ_CADIKF010000065.1 GCF_902859875.1 Paraburkholderia solisilvae
GCCGCTCGCGCCGGCCGCCGCGCTTGCGCCGGCGCCTTCGTCGGCCTTGCGCCACGGATGCCAGCGCACGAGTGCGACGACCGCGACGATCACGACCACCCCCGCCAGCAGCCAGCGGCCGCGGCCTCGCCGCGGCGGTCCGCCCGGTGACCCGGATGACGGCCCGGTGGCCGATGCAGGCGCCGGGGTCGGGTGGCGGGAGGGTTCCGACTGCTTTTGTTTTTCGTCCATCGGTTCTATTCAGCTGGCTGGCGTGGAATTGGGCAAATCTACGGCGCATCGCGACGTTACACGCGCCGTGCGTGTGTCGAGATGACAGTTCGCAGCGGGAGCGGGCGCGCGGAGCGCTCACCGGCCGGCGCGGCCGATGAGCGAACACGATGCGGCGCTTTTAATCGAGTCAAGGCTACGAGTCGAAGCAGCAAAGCAAGGCAGCAAAGCAACGCAGCGCGTCGCAGCAGCGAGTCGAAGCACGCGCTGAGGCAACGAGTCGAAGCAAAGACTCACGCGGAACAAAGAGCGAGGCGACGAGCCGTGCAGCGCGCCCGTGCGCAACGTCCGCACGGGCCGTCCTTACGAAGCGTAATGCGTGAGCGTGGATGCGACGTGTGCCACGCGGCGCGCCTGTTCGAAGCGCTGCGCTACGTGTTCACAGCAGATGTCGACGCGTTGATGCTCCGGCACTTGCCGGCGCCGCAGCCACGCAGGCTTGCAGCTACCTTGCGTCGCCGGGCATGGCCCGCAAGAAAGCATGATGCTACGTGCGCCCCTGGCAACAGTCCAGCGGGTCTTTTTTTCGCAAGGTTACGTAGGTTACAGATTGAAAACGGCGTGGGGCGCGGCGGGCCGGGAAACGGCGTAGTCGGCCGGGTGGAATGTAATACTGGCGACAGCCGGATCGCCCGCCGCGGAACGGAACAGAACCGGCAAGCGAGCACAAGCGGCGTCGCGGGCGCCGCCGCCGGCTAGGCGTCGACGCACAGGCCCGGGGTGCCGCCGATTTCACGGGTGATTTTCGCCACGCATTCGATCAGCGCAGGCGCCGCGCGCGATTCGAGCCAATCGCGCGGACACTGCGGCGCCGAGCCGCCGCAGTTGACCGCATAGCGTTCGCCGGCCGGCCCGACGAACGCCGTCGCAATTGCGTTCAAACCTTCGTACCATTCGCCGATCGCAATCGCGAAGCCGCGCTCGGACGTTTCGCGCATCGCGCTGTCGAGCCGGCCGCCGAGCGGCGCCCAGTCGTCGCCGGCCGCGGTCTGCAGGCTCGTCAGCAACTGCCGGCGTTCGCTCGCCTGCAGCGAGCACAGGTACGCGCGGCCGATCGCCGTGCGGGCGATGTCCATCCGCGAACCGACGTCCAGACGCGACACGAGCACCGCCGAGCGCGGCTTGATCGCGTCGATCACCACCATGTCGAGCCGGTCGCGCACGGCCAGATGCACGGAGAGCGACGTGCGCTCGGCCAGTTCGATCAGAAACGGGCGCGCTCGCCCGCGGATGTCGAAGTTGCGCAGGAAGCCGTTGCTCAACTCGAGCACGGATGACGTCAGCACGAAGCGTTCGCTGTCCGGCAGCTGGAACAGAAAGCCGGCACTGACGAGGGTGGCGGTGATGCGCGATACCGTTGGCTTGGGAATGCCCGTGAGTTCGGTCAGCTCACGGTTGCTGAGCGGCGCGTGGGCGGCCGCGACCTGACGCAGCACCGTCAAACCGCGCGCAAGCGCAGTGACCTCTTCGCCCGACCCCTCTTTTTCGCGAGCGGCGATGCGAGTGGAGGCATCAAAGGCGGCAGCAGTCGATGGCCTTTTCATGTAAATTTTTTTGAAACTCTATTTCGGATTATCACGACGCCTCAGTGACGATAAGGCACCCGCCGCTTGCGCGCAGACCGGGCGGAAGACGTTTAAGTGCCCGTTTCATTGTATCTGAAGCGGGTTTTCCAGCGTATGGCGAACGGGAAGATTTTGCTTGACTTGGTCAGCATAACCATAAAAAATGGAACTTCATTCCGAAAGTGCGTTTTTGCGACTCACCGGCAATGCAGTGGTTTTCTGGTTTTGCCGTCCGATGTCGTATTCATGTCGCATAGCAGCGCTAACATGTTCGTATTGCCAACTCACCTGAGTTTAGATGCAGGCAACGACCATCGCTTTTCGGATTTCGTCTCTCAGGTTCTAGCACGGCCCTCGGAATGGCTAGAACTTTTTAAGGCGCCACGGAAACGTGGCGCCTTTTTTTCATCTTCCGCGCATCGGGGGGAGGGCGGGCGGACACGCATTGCTACGACCTTCGCTTCAATTCATTCAACGGCGCGATTTCGACAGCCGGTGTCCGAGGCCCAGGTCGGTCGCGATCTGCCAGGTATAGACGCGCGAATAGTGCACACCGAAGCGCGAGCCGATCAGTTCGCGCAAGCGGCCGTTCGTCCACGCATCGCTCGGAAAGCCATGCTCTTTCGCCGAACCGCGTAGCGCGTCGGCAATCCACTGCCGCGCGGTGTCGTCGAGTACCGACGTGCGGCCGCCGATGCTGATCTTGCGCAACGCGTCGAGACCACCGTCGTCCAGCAGCGTTTTGTAGCGGCGCACCGTGTAGGCCGATATGTGGAGAGCGTCAGCGACGGTATCGATGGTCGCACCATCGGTCAGCATCCTGCCCGCGAGCATTCTCCGGGCGACGCTCGGTAGATTGTCAGTGGTAGAGCGCATTTTCTCTCGTCCAAAGGTTATCCGCTGGGCGGCGCGCGCCGCGCCGCTTACCGGAAAAAGTTTCGATGATTTCCGCTTGTAGCGGTACTAGTGGAAAACGCGACCTTTATGATTTCGCGCCGCCAGATTTAAAACGTGTAATTGAATCTTGTTTTCAACATTAATAGCGCGTTTTTACCGATCCCGAGAGCTTGCAGAAAAATATCATCATTACTGGAACGTAATGTAAATTTCCTATGAAATGAACATTCAAACTGCATATTTGTGCGGCGGCCGTTATCCAGCGGAAGTGTCGTCATATGTGGCGCCGCATAATGGTCCGGAGACCGCCGCATTTCGCAGTTTTCACGCATGTGCGGGTGCGCCCGTATACCAGATGTAAACCCTTAGAGAGGCCCGCCTATTCATTGGTTGATAATCCGATGGAGCTGAAATTATGTCGCCTGCGTATTCGATGTTATATGCACGGCCAGTGAAGTCAAAATCGATTCCCCGCTGTGAAAAAGTCAAGAGATATTTATTTTAAGCCGTGTCTTCTTTTTAAAGATTTAATGGATGAACCGAAATCAGGCTGCCTGGTTGGATAACCCGTTTAAAAGGGAGGCTCGAATGCCAGTCGATCACGGGAAAATCGGTGCTGTAGCAATACTGGTTTTAGGGATGTCCGGCAGTCCATTGGCGCACGCGCAAAGTTCGGCTGCGCAGCCGCCCCAGGGCGCGGTCGCGGTGCTCGATCCGGTCCGGGTGCAGGCGCAAGTCGTCGCGGTGAATCCGGGTGCGAATAGCGTGACGATCAAGGGGCCGCGCGGCGACGTCGAGGACATTGCGGTCGACCCGGCCATTGCCGATGTGTCGAAGCTGCATGTCGGCGACGTGCTCGATATCGCGTATCAGCACGCGCTCCTGCTGCGGCTCGATAAAGCCGGCGGCAGCGGCATCCGTCAGCGGGTCGATACGACCGCGGCGATACCGGCGTCGGAGGGGCGCACGGCGGTGGTGCATCGCGTCGATGTGATCGCGACCGTGCAGCGGGTCGACCGGAAGAAACGGATCATCGTGCTGCGTGGGCCGTCGCGTACTGTCCAGCTTTCCGTGTCGCCTGGTATCGACATCGGCCACGTGAAGGCCGGCGATTCGGTTCACGCGGTGTTTGAGTCGGCGGTGGCGGTGCAGGTGCAACCGCGCGCCGCCGCCCAATGACGCTTACTGCTTCGCGAGACTCGGCTCGTCCGACGGCTTCGGCATGCTGTCGCCCCAGCCGCCGCCGAGCGCGCGGATCAGGTTGACCGTCGAGGCCGCCTGCACGCCGTCGAGCTGCACGGCCACGCGGCGCGCGTCCAGCACCGTGCGGTCCGCATCGATCACGTCGAGGTAGGCCACCGCGCCCTCGTTGTACTGCACGCGCGACAGATGCGCGGCGCGCGACGATGCCGCGACCGCGCGTCCCTGCGTCTGCGTCTGGTCTTCGAGAATGCGCAGATCCGACAGGTTGTCTTCGACCTGCTGGAACGCGATCAGCACCTGCTCGCGATAATTCGCGACCTGCTCGTCGAACTGCGCATGCGCGTTCTTCAGATTGCCCTTGCGCTGCCCGCCGTCGAAGATCGTCTGTGTGAGCGCGGTGCCGGCGGCCGGTCCCGCGAGGAACGCCCAGCTGCTCGCGCGAAACAGATTGCCGATGGTCGCCGCTTCGAAGCCCGCATTGCCGGTCAGATTCAGTGACGGAAAATACGCGGCGCGCGCCACGCCGATGCGCGCATTGGCTGCCGCCATCGCGCGTTCGGCCGCGGCAATATCCGGCCGCCGCTCGAGCAGCGACGACGGCAGACCGGGCGGAATGCGCACTTCGACCGGCGTCAGCGGATTCGCCGCGATCGTGAACTCCGACGGCGTCTTGCCGAGCAATACCGCGAGGCTGTGTTCCGACGCCGCACGCATGCGTTGAATGGTCATCTGGTCCGAGCGCGCGCTTTCGAGTTCGGCTTTCGCACGCGCGACGTCGAGCTCGCTGATCTCGCCGTCGTTGAAGCGGTCCTGAACGAACTTGAGCGCCTGCTCGCGCAGATCGACCGCGTTCTTGAGCACATCGGACTCGGCGTCGAGTTCGCGCAGCGAGAAGTAGTTTTGCGCGACGTCCGCCTGCAACGCGAGCAGTACCGAGCGCAATAGCGCCTCGGTTTGCTGCGCGTCGGCCTTGGTCGCGTTGTAGTTCGAATCGACGCGCCCGAACAGATCGACCTCATACGATGCGGTTGCCTGCGCGCGCCAGATCGTCTGCTCCGGAATGTGTGTGCCGTCCGGCTCCAGGAACGACACCGCGGAAATCTGCTGGCGCGTCGGGCCGAAGCCCGCGCCGATGGTCGGGAAGAAACCCGCGCGCGCGACCTCGTTCAGTGCGCGCGCTTCCTTCACGCGCGCGACGGCGGCCTTCAGATCCTGGTTCGCGTCGTGCGCCTGCTGCTCGAGCGTGTCGAGCGTCGGATCGGCGAAGATCGTCCACCATTGCCCGCGCGCGATGGCTTCGGATGGCTCCGCGGTTTTCCACGTGCCGTCGGCCGGCACCTTGATGGCCGCCTCCTTGAAGTCGTCGGCGGTTTCCTTGTAGGCCGGTGCGACCTGCGCATCCGGCACCTTGTACGTCGGCGCGAGCGAGCAACCGGCCGCGGCGAGCAAGGCGGCGAGCAACGCGGCCGGCAGCGCCGAGCGCTTCACCACGGCTCTGATTGGAAGTGTTCTCATCGTATCCCCTTTATTCTTCATAGACGGACGCGGCGACCTGCACGTGCGGATGGTTGCCGTGCTTGTCGACCAGATGCTCCGCGCCGCTCAGCTTGCGCAGCACGACGTAGAACACGGGCGTGAGCATCAGCCCGAAGAAGGTGACGCCGAGCATCCCGAAGAACACCGCGATACCCATCGCGTGGCGCATTTCCGCGCCGGCGCCGACCGATATGACGAGCGGCACCACACCCATGATGAACGCGATCGAGGTCATCAGAATCGGCCGCAAGCGCAGCCGGCTCGCCTCGATCGCGGCCTCGACGATCGAGCGGCCGCTCATTTCGAGCTCGCGCGCGAACTCGACGATCAGGATCGCGTTCTTCGCGGACAGCCCGACCAGCACCATCAGGCCGATCTGCGTGAAGATGTTGTTGTCGCCGCGCGTGAGCCACACGCCGGTTAGCGCGGACAACAGGCTCATCGGCACGATCAGGATCACCGCGAGTGGCAGCGTCAGGCTCTCGTACAGCGCGGCGAGCACGAGGAACACGAGCAGCACGCTGATCGGGAAGATCCACAGCGCCGAGTCGCCGGCGAGAATCTGCTGATAGGTGAGGTCGGTCCATTCGTACTTGATGCCGCGCGGCAGCACCTCGGCGGCGATCCGTTCCGCGGCGGCTTGCGCCTGATTGCTCGAGAAGCCGGGCGCGGGACCGCCGTTGATGTCGGCGGCGGTATACGCGTTGTAGCGCACGACCATCTCCGGCCCGTAGGTCGGCGTCACCTTCACCAGCGACGACAGCGGCACCATCTCGCCCGCCGAGTTGCGCGTCTTCAGCAGGCCGATGTCGGAGGCGCTTGCGCGGAACGGCGCATCGGCCTGCACGCGCACCTGATAGACCCGGCCGAAGCGGTTGAAGTCGTTGATGTACAGCGAGCCCAGGTAGATCTGCATCGTGTCGAACACGTCGGTGATCGACACGCCCAGTTGCTTCGCGCGCACGCGGTCCAGATCGACGTTCAGCTGCGGGTTGTTGATCTGGTAGCTGGAGAAGGTCGGACCGAGTTCGGGGGTTTGCGCCGCTTTCTTCAGGAACGCCTGCACCGCGCTATTGAGCGCATCGTAGCCGAGCGCGCTGCGGTCCTCGAGTTGCATCTTGAAACCGCCGAGCGTGCCGAGACCGAGCACCGGCGGCGGCGGGAACACCGCGACATACGCGCCCTTGATCGCCGCGTACTTCTGGTTCAGCGCCGCGGCGATTTCATTACCCGATTCGCCCTTGCCACGCGAGGCCGACGGATACAGCTTCGCGAACATGATGCCGGCGCTCGACGAGTTGGTGAAGCCGTTCACGGACAGGCCCGGGAACGCGACCGCGTGCTGCACGCCGGGCTGCTTCAGCGCGATTTCGCTCATCTGGCGGATCACGTCTTCGGTGCGATCGATCGACGCGCCGTTGGGCAGCTGCGCGAAGCAGATCACGTAGTCCTTGTCCTGCGCGGGCACGAAGCCGCCCGGCACGATTTTCGCCATCAGACCGGCGCAGCACAGCAGCACGACATACACGCCGAGCATGATCGCGCGATGGCCGATCACGCCGGTGACGCCCTTGCTGTAGTTCTCCGCGCCGCGATTGAAAAAGTGATTGAAGTGGTGGAAGAAGCGGCCGAATAACTTGTCCATCACGCGCGTCAGCCAGTCCTTCTTCGCGTGGTGGTCTTTCAGCAGCAGCGCGGACAAGGCCGGCGACAGCGTCAGCGAGTTGAACGCGGAGATCACCGTCGAGATCGCGATGGTCATCGCGAACTGCTTGTAGAACTGGCCGGTCAGGCCCGTCATGAATGCGAGCGGCACGAACACCGCGACGAGCGTACAGGCGATCGCGATAATCGGCCCGCTCACCTCGCGCATGGCCGCATAGGTCGCCTCGCGCGCGGTGAGCCCGTTGCTGATGTTCCGTTCGACGTTTTCGACCACCACGATCGCATCGTCGACCACGATACCGATCGCCAGCACCATGCCGAACAGCGACAGCGCATTGATCGTGAAGCCAAACGCGAGCATCAGCGAGAATGTGCCGACGATCGACACCGGCACCGCAATCAGCGGAATGATCGACGCGCGCCAGGTCTGCAGGAACACGATCACGACCACCACCACCAGCGCGATCGCCTCGATCAGCGTATGAATGACCGCCTTGATACTGTCGCGCACGAACTCGGTCGGGTCATACGCGATCTTGTAGTCGACGCCGTCCGGCATGTCGGCTTTCAGTTCCTTCATCGTCGCGTAGACGTTCTGCGCGATCGCGAGCGAGTTTGCGCCAGGCTGCTGGTTGATGATCATCATCACCGCCTGCTTGTTGTCGAGCATCGCGCGCAGCCCGTACTCCTGCGCATCGAGATCGACCCGCGCAACGTCGCCCAGGTGCGTGACCGCGCCGTCCGGCGACGCCTTGAGCACGATGTCGCGGAATTCCTCGACGGTCGTCAGGCGGCCGCGCGCATTCACGTTCAGCTGCAGCGGCGCATTCGACGGCGCGCCGCCGACGATACCCGCGGCGACCTGAATGTTCTGCTCGCGGATCGCGTTGGCCACGTCGGTCGCGGTCATGTTGTGCTCGGCGATCTTCTGCGGATCGAGCCACACGCGCATCGCGTAGTCGCCGGCGCCCCACAGTTGCACTTCGCCGACGCCCGGAATCCGGCTCAGGCGGTCCTTCACGTTGATCAGCGCGTAGTTGCGCAGATACGTCATGTCGTAGCGGCCGCTCGGCGACACGAGGTTCACACCCATCGTCAGGGTCGGCGAGCTCTTGATGGTCGTCACGCCGAGCCGCTGCACTTCGTCGGGCAGACGCGGCAGCGCCTGGTTCACGCGGTTCTGCACGAGCTGCGTCGCGAGGTCCGGGTCCATGCCGAGCTTGAACGTGACGGTGGTCGTCATATTGCCGTCGCTGTTCGCCTGCGACTGCATGTACAGCATGTTCTCGACGCCGTTGATCTGCTCCTCGATCGGCGATGCGACAGTCTCGGCGATCACCTTCGGGTTCGCGCCCGGGTATTGCGCCTTTACGACCACCGAGGGCGGCACCACCTCAGGGTATTCGGCGGTCGGCAGCAGGGCGAGCGAGATGATCCCGCCAAGCAGTATCAGCATCGATAGCACACCCGCGAAGATCGGCCGGTCGATGAAGAATCGGGATATGTTCATGATGAGGTTCCGTCGTGTGACTTGTTGCCTGAGCTGCGTCGCCGGGGCAGGCGCCGCGCGGTGCGTCCGTTGCGCGGGCCGCCCGATGGCGCCCAGCTCACGCGTGGTTGACGATCATCTGGCGTTTCGCGCGGCCTGACCGGCGAAACGCCTCTTCGGCATCAGGCGGCCGAGCCCGCCGCGCGCGCGGCGGTCGCCATATCGACGGGGTGGACCGTGATCAGGTCGCCGGGACGCGCATGCTCGATGCCGTTCACGACGATCCGGTCGCCCGTCTTCAGCCCGCTCGTCACGACGCGCAGGCCTTCATGCAGGCCGCCCGGAACGATCTCGCGGTACTGCACATGATTCGTGCTGTCCACCACAAGCACGAATTTCTTCGCCTGATCGGTGGCGATCGCCGCGTCGTCGATCAGGATCGCCGGGTGCCGTTGCCCGCCGCCCACCTGCACGCGTGCATAAAGGCCCGGCACCAGCGAACCGTCCGCATTGTCGAAACGCGCGCGCACGCGGATCGTGCCGGAGGCCGTGTCGAGATGGTTATCGACGAAGTAGACGGCGCCCTGGCGCGAGTAGGTGGTTTCGTTCGCGAGCTCGAGCGATACCGGCACCGGGTGGCTGTTATCGCGGTTCAGATAGTCGAGATACGTGTGCTCGTCGACATCGAACGCCGCGTAGATCGGCGACACCGACACGAGCGTCGACAGCACCGGCGCGCTCGCGCCGGGCGCCACCACGTTGCCGACCGTCAGCAGCGCGCGCGACATGCGTCCCGCCACCGGCGCGGTGATCTGCGTGTAGTCGAGATTGACCTTGGCGGCTTCGAGCGCGGCCTGCGCCGCTTTCACCTGCGCGATCGCTTCGCGCGCACGGCTTTGCGTTTCGTCGTAGTCGCGTTTGGCGATTGCGTTGTCGGGCAGCAGACGGTCCGCGCGTGCGGCATCGGCGTCGGTGTACTTTTCGTGCGCGACGGCCATCGCGAGTTGCGCGGCCGCCTGATCGACCGCGGCGACATACGGACGCGGGTCGATCGTGAAGAGCGGGTCGCCTTTCTTCACGAGCGCGCCGTCCTTGAAATGCACGGCGACGATCGTGCCGGGCACGAGCGGCTTGATTTCAACGGCGTCGATCGCTTCGAGCCGGCCGGAGTAAACCTGCCAGTCGATAATCGGACGTGAGATGACGGTGGCGACATCGACTTCGACCGCCGGCGGCGCCGCATGGTCGGCCGCCGCGGCCTGGCTGACCGGACCAGAACCGTTGCGCCACGCGACGAGCCCGCTGGCCCCACCGATCACGACAAGCGCGCCGAGCGCCCAGATCATCCGCTTTGAGTTTTTCAGCATATTGGTATCCCAGCCGAATCAAGTTAATGCTTTAAAACGAAGGCGGATTCGACGGACGAGTGGGCATAGCGCGCACTCACCAGGAGGCTGCCTGCTGCACTCACTCGCACGACCGGGGTTGTCCGCCGCGAAAAGAAGACTGCATGGAGACCGCAATTGCGCGCGGTCCACGAAGCACATAACACCCGACGTGGCGGATTAATGCCGAACTGGATCAGGTGAATTCACAAAAAAACGCTGTTTGCAAAAGCAGGGGGAATTGACGCGGCCTGCGCACAGAGCTTGCGGGGAGGACGGGCGGCAGCCTGTCAAAATCGCACTGATTGTCGCTGCAGTGTGCTGACAGATAAACGGCGGCAATCAAAGGACACTATTGTGCGGAATAGAGTCATCTTTAATATTTCAAGTGGAATAGACGGCGGTCTTCAGGTGTTCGTCGGGGCCTGCGGCGGTGTGGTCTCGATGGTGCGTTCTTCTGACCGCGAGTCTTTGCATTGCTGCGCGCCGCGTCAGGCGGTGTTTTCCGGTTACAGCGGCCTCGTCAGTTCCGCCGGGGCGCGCGGCGGTGTTTCGCCGGCCAGTGCGCCGATCGAGCGGCGCGCCCGCGCGAGGCGGCTCATCACGGTGCCGATCGGCACGCCGAGCGTGGCCGCCGCTTCACTGTAAGTGAAGCCCTCGACCGCGACGAGCAGCAGCACGGTGCGCTGCGCGTGCGGCAGATGCGCGACCGCACGGACGATTTGCCGGTGCATGACGAGGGTTTCAGGCGAGGGGGCGGCCGGATCGGCAATCACCTCGAGCAGTGCGTCGTCCCATGCGACGTGCGTGCGATTGCGGATGCCGCGCGCGCGTATCTCGTTGAGCCATATCGTATGGGCGATGGCGAACAGCCAGCTGTGCGGCGAACTGTCCGGCTTCAATTGATGCTGCCGCTCGAGCGCGCGCAGGCAGGTGCGCTGCACGAGGTCTTCCGCATCCTGCCGGTTGCCCGACAGACGCAGCGCGAACCCCCAGAGCCGTGGCAGCAGGTTGGGAAGGAGCTGGGGTAAGTCGGTGCCGGTCATGGGCGGTGATTCCTGAGCAGCTGGCCCGGCGCGTGCCGCCGTGGCGAACCGCAACCAAGGCTCGCGTTCGATTCATTTTGACACGGGTGTCAACGTTGTCAACGACGTCGGCAATCGTGTTCCGGGAAGGGTGTTTTGCAAAACGGCACGCTGGTGCGCAACGCTGTGTCGGGCGTTGCCGGACGGCTGCACGGGTTTCACTATCAGGTGAGCCGTCCGCCCTCATCCTCGGGGAATCGTTGCATCAGCGTCTTGCAGATTGCGCTCATGCCGGCCGCAATCGCTTTCGGACGCTTTACGCGATGATGGCGATCGGGCTGTTGCCTGACCGCTACCTCACTGCCACCTCACCGTTACCTCACTGTTACCGCGCAGCAACCGCGATGGTCGCGAGTCCGGCGAGGGTCGCGATCACCGACGCACCCACATGAATCGCGATTTCCCCCATCGCCCAGCCGAGGCGTCCTTCCTGCAGACGCTGCACCACTTCGGCGGAGAACGTCGAGAAGGTCGACAGGCCGCCCATCAGGCCGGTGATGACGAACAGGCGCCACTCGGGCGCGAGATTCGGATTGCGCGCGAAGAATGCGATGGCGACGCCGATGATGTAGCCGGCAATCAGATTCGCCGCCAGCGTGCCGAGCGGCAGCGCCGGAAAGAGCCCGTTCATGCGGATGGCGAGAAACCAGCGAAACAGCGAGCCCAGTGCGCCGCCGATGCCGACGGCAAGAATGGATAGATACATGGACAGACCCAGGAAAGTCGGAAACGTCGACAAACCCGGCTGACAGTGACGCGCAGGCAAACTTGCGGCGGCGTGAGGCGTGATGACGCCGCGTCCGTTGTCAGCCGGACGAAGCAGGCATCATCAGCCACGTGGGCGGTTAAGGGAGAATGCCATCTCCGGTGCGCAAGTCTAGCATTGTCGCGCGGGAAACGGGGCGCCATGGTGTGTGGCCTTGGTGTGCCGTGTGCTGTCGTGATGTGTCTTGTCGCACCGTGTTTCGCCGTGACGCGCCGCGCTGTGAAGCGACGTGATGTGATCCGGTGCGGTGTGACGTGACGTGACGTGCAGCGCCGTGCCGTGTCGTGACGTGCAGCACAGCCGTAGCCGTAGCCGTAGCCGCGGTGCGGCGCAGTGCAGTGCAGTGCACACAGTGTGTGACGTGCAGCGCGACGCGGGGTGTCTGCAGTGCAGTGCCGCGCAGCGCGTTCATACCTCGGCGCGCACCAGACAGTCCGCGCGGCGCGCGCACAGCGGCGCCGCTTCCGCGCCCGCCGCGTGTTACAGCACGGTTTCCCGCTCCGGCGTCGACGAGATCCGGTGAATCGACAGGTCGGCGCCGTCGAACTCTTCCTCCTGGCCGAGGCGCAAGCCGACCGTCGCGCGAATGGCGCCGTAGACGATCACACCGCCCACGGTCGCGATGACGATGCCGCCGAGCGTGCCGATCAGTTGCGCGGCGAACGACACGCCGCCGAGCCCGCCCAGCGCGCGCAGCCCGAAGATGCCGGCCGCGATGCCGCCCCACGCGCCGCACAGACCGTGCAGCGGCCATACGCCGAGCACGTCGTCGATGCGCCAGCGGTTTTGCACGCAGGTGAACATATAGACGAAGAGCACGCCCGCGAGCGCGCCGGTGATCAGCGCGCCGAGCGGATGCATCACGTCGGACCCCGCGCACACGGCGACCAGTCCCGCGAGCGGGCCGTTGTAGGTGAAGCCCGGATCGTTGCGGCCGGCAAGCCACGCGGTGAGCGTGCCGCCGACCATCGCCATCAGCGAATTGACCGCGACGAGGCCGCTGATCTTGTCGATGGTTTGCGCGCTCATCACGTTAAAGCCGAACCAGCCGACCGCGAGCACCCACGCGCCGAGGGCGAGAAACGGAATATTCGACGGCGGATGCGCGGCAATCCGGCCGTCGCGATGGTAGCGCCCGTGTCGCGCGCCGAGCAGCAGCACGGCCGGCAACGCGACCCAGCCGCCGAATGCATGCACGACCACCGAGCCGGCGAAATCGTGGAACGGCGCGCCGAACGTCGCGGCGAGCCAGTCCTGAACGCCGAAGCGGTTATTCCACGCAATCCCTTCGAAGAACGGGTAGATAAAGCCGACCAGCACGAAGGTCGCGAACAGTTGCGGATTGAATTTGGACCGTTCGGCAATACCGCCCGAGACGATCGCCGGAATCGCCGCGGCGAAGGTCAGCAGGAAGAAGAAGCGCACGAGCGCATAGCCGTTATGCGCGGCGAGAACCTGCGCGCTATCGAAGAACTGCACGCCGTAAGCGATCGTGTAGCCGATAAAGAAATAGGCGATTGTCGATACCGCGAAGTCGACGAGAATTTTCACGAGTGCGTTGACCTGGTTTTTCTTGCGAACCGTGCCGAGTTCGAGAAACGCGAATCCCGCATGCATTGCAAGCACCATCGCCGCGCCTAGCAGCAGAAAGAGTGTGTCGGTGCCGGTTTTGAGGTTGTCCATGTGGCGTTGAAACCGCTTTGCGCAAAAAGCGGGCATCGGACGCAAGAAGTGGGCCAAGTTGGGTCGAAAACGCGTTGATGCGGTGCAGATCCGCACCGAAATGGACTGTGCGCGCAAACGCGGCGCTGAATGTCGTTCATTGGGTATGGCTCGCCATATCGGCTGCGCACTATACGAGTGCGATCAATGCACGATATTGGTGTGGCTCGATGTTCCATTCATGGGCATATTCTTCGATTCCGATTACGGCGGCTCATCAAATGATGAGGTTCTTACGATTTTTGTCACGCCACTCAAACAACGACATAATGACCGTCCCGCGTGCGCCGGCCGGCGGCGCTCCCGAATCTTCGTCGCGCTTCAATGAGACTGACCACCAAAGGGCTGTTGCTGATTGCGATTCCGGCCGTTATCGAGCTGGCGCTGCTGTCGGGCATCGTCAAGGCGCAGGCCGACGCACGCGACGCGGAGCGCTGGAGCCTGCATAGCGAAGACGTGCTGCGCCAGACCACCGCGATTCTCGAACCGGTGCTGCTCGACTCGCTGCGGCTGCGCGGTGCGGTGGTCGCGGGCTCGCGCGACGTCGGCACGCCGGTCTCGCTGTGGGTCGAGACCGATCAGCGCATCGACCGGCTCGCCGAGACCGTGTCGAACGACCCGGCGCAAGTCGAGCGTGCCGTACAGGTCCGTCAGGCGGTGCAAGCCTACCGTCAGTGGGCGGACCGTGTGCAGGATCTGATCCGCTCCGGGCGGCGGCGTGATGTGGTCGAACGCTTCAGGGATCTCGCCAACACCGACGTGGTCGACAATTTCCGTATGCAGGTGGCCGCGTTCCAGACCGAGGAGCGGCGGCTCGATGCGCTGCGCGCGAACGCGGCCGCGTCGGCGCGCGACCGGCAACAGGTGCTGATCGTGGCGGCGGTGCTCGGCTCGCTCGCCTTTGTCGCGATCGCCTGCTGGTTGTTTACGCGCGGCGTCGGCGGCCGGCTCGACGTGCTGTCCGACAATGCGAAGCGCCTCGCGAGCAATGAGCCGCTCGCGCCGCTCGACACCGGCACGGACGAGATCGCGCGTCTCGATCGCACGCTGCATGAGACGAGCCGGCGCCTGCTCGAAGCGGAACGGTTGCAGGCGCGCTTCCAGTTCGATCTCGCGCGGCGTGCCGGCGAGTTGGCGCGCACCAACGAATCGTTGCGCCAGCAGACCCAGGAAAACGAAACGTTCATTTATAGCGTGTCGCACGGTCTGCGTGCGCCGCTCGTGAACCTGCAAGGTTTTTCGAAGGAGCTGCTGCACGCCTGCGACGACCTGCGCAAGGCGGTGCGGCAATCGTCGCTGCCCGACGCGCAGCGCGCGCATATCGAGTATCTGATCGACGGCGACATCGGCGAGGCGCTGCACTTCCTGCAGACAGCCGTGCTGCGCGCCTCGCATATCATCGATGCGCTGCTGCGGCTGTCGCGTGTCGGGCGTGTCGAGTACCGGCGCCAGCAGGTCGATGTGCGCGACATCGTGCAGCGCGTGATCGACGCGATGCAGGTGTCGATCCGCGCCCGTCGCGCGCGCATCGTCGTGCATACGCTGCCGCGCGTGTGGGGCGACGCGACCGCACTCGAGCAGGTGTTCGCGAATCTGATCGGCAATGCGATCAACTATCTGCATCCGGAACGTCCGGGCATCGTCGAGATCGGCACCGCGCCGGCGCCGCCGGGCGTGCAGTCGTTGCGCATTTTCTATGTGAAGGACAACGGCCTCGGCATTCCCGAGGTCGCGCTGCCGCGCCTGTTCAATGCATTTCAGCGGCTGCACGGCGATATCGCCGCGGGCGAGGGGATCGGTCTGGCGATGGTGCGCCGCGTGGTCGAGCGGCACGGCGGGCGGGTATGGGCCGAGTCGATGGAGGATGTCGGCACGACCTTCTTCCTGTCGTTACCCGATTCCGCATCGCGTTTGCCGCAGCAAGAAGAAGTGACCGAAGAAACAGGCGGCACGCAGGACCTCGGTTTCGCGATCTGGCCGCTCAGTACGCGATGACGGCTGCGCGCTCACTTCGCGCATGGGCGTGCTGCGCGAGGTGTCGGTTGAGCGACGGCGCCGTGGCGATGCGCAACTTGCCGGCGGCGTTTCAATGCGGGTTTCAATGCAGCGCTGTGATGCAGCGCGTCGATACGGGGCTTCAGTAAGCGGCAAACAGCCTGCGTGCCTTGAGGAACTTCATGCCGCGAATCAGCCAGTAGCAGCCGCACCCGGCGAGCAGCGCCGCAACGCTCAACACGATACTGGACAGATGCAACTTGCCGCCGGCCAGTTCGAAGCCGCGCAGCACGATCAGCGCCGCGCTCCAGAGCGCGAACACGGCCTGCGCAAGCAGACGCGTGCCGGTGCGACGCCGTGCGCGATTTTCAATTGACCAGTCCGTGCGCGTGCGCAGGCAAAAAAACGCCACCGCGATCCATGCGATGGCGAGGATGATGATCCAGCTGGTCAGGTCCATGAAGAGGCCTCCCGAAGTCAGTCGCCGACTTTAGGGAGCCCCTCGCTTTCGGACCATCAGATAAGTCTCAATCGGACCCGCATGCGCGCCGTTGCCGCAGGCGCGATATGTGCAATACGTGCCGCATGTGCCGCCCGCATGTGCCGCATGTGCCGTATGTGCGGCATGCGCCGCTCAGAGCTCGATGCGTGTACCGAGCAACACAAGAAACTGCCGCAGCCATGCCGGATGCGCGGGCCACGCGGGCGCCGTGACGAACGGCGCATCGGTGTGGGCGGCATCGACGGGAATGTCGGCGTATTCGCCGCCCGCGAGCCGGACTTCAGGCGCGCAGGCCGGATACGCGGCGATGCGCTTGCCGCGTATCACGTCGGCGGCGGCCAGCAGCTGCGCCGCGTGACAGATGGCCGCAATCGGCTTGCGGCTCGACGCGAAGTGACGCACCACGTCGATCACTTTCTGATCGAGCCGTAAATACTCGGGCGCGCGGCCGCCGGCAATCGCAAGCGCATCGTAGCTCGCGAGGTCGATGTCGTCGAACGACGCGTTCAGTGTGAACTGATGGCCGGGCTTCTCGCTGTAAGTCTGGTCGCCCTCGAAATCGTGAATCGCGGTCTTGACCCGTTCGCCCGCGCGCTTGCCGGGACACACCGCATCGACGCGATGCCCGACGGCTTGCAGCGCCTGAAAGGGCACCATCGTTTCATAATCTTCGGCGAAGTCGCCGGTCAGAAAGAGAATCTTTTTTGCCGCCATCGAATGCCTCCGTTGAGGATGGAACACGTTGGACGCTGACGAGTCTACTCCATCGAATCCGACAGAAGCGCGTCGCACGCGCAAATGGTGAGGCAACAATGGATGATGCAAGCATGGCAATCAATCATATTGAGTGGCGAACCCTGCGAGCCGGCGATCCGCCGATGCTCGCCGTGCTGTTTCGCGATGCGGTGATGCAGCTTGCCGCTTCGCATTACGACGAGGCGGGACGCGCCGCATGGGCCGCGTCGGCTGATGATCTCGAGGCGTTCAGTGCGCGCCTCGCACAGGGCCTGACGCTCGTCGCGGTGGCGAGCGATACGATCGCCGCGTTCGGACAACTGCATCCGGCCGATCATGTCGAGATGCTCTATACGTCGCCTGCGTTCGCGGGGCAGGGCATCGCATGGACGCTGCTCGCGCGCTTCGAAGCGGTCGCGCGCGCGGCGGGCACGCCGATGCTCACCGCGCATGCGAGCGCGAGCGCGAAGCGCAGTTTCGAGCGCGCGGGCTTTCATGTACTCGCTGAGGAGGATGTCGAACGCAACGGCGTATCATTGAAACGTTTCCGTATGCGAAAGCCGCTTGTCGCGGCGCACATTCCTCAATGAATCCGTTCTCACGTCATCCGCTCGCACGCTGTACCGTATTCACCGCGATACTGCTCGGCGGCCTTGCCGCGTGTCACAAGAATGACGCATCGGCGGAGCAGGCCAACAGCAAGCTCAACGACGTCGCGCAGCAGGCCGGGCAGAAACTCGATCAGGCGGCGAGCTACGTCGGCCAGCAGACGGATGCCGCGCGCGCGACCGTGCAGCAGAACTTCGCCACCGCTGCTTCGGATGCGTCGAATCCGGCAGGGACGGTGAAGATCGATCCGAGTCAGCTCGCATCGACTGCACAAGCCAATCTGCATGATGCGGCCAGCGCGACCAATGCGGCGCTCGCAAGGGCCGCAAGCACGACCGGCGCGGGGCTCGAAACGGCGGGGCGCAAGTTGCAGCAGTGGTCCAATGACAGCGCATCCAATGCCGCCGCGGCATCCGGCGATTCCAGCGCCGAGCAGAAGCAGATGGACAAATAATCAGTCGTGCAATGAAGCGCCCGGGCGCCGACGCGCCGATGGGCGCGACGGTGCGGCGAGTGCGCTGGCATGCGCTGATATGCGCGTATTTGATTCTGCCGATCCGGTTCGCCGCGCCTGGCCGCCCGCATTTGTCTGCAGATGCTGCGGTGCAGAACCAGGCGCGCGCATCTGCGCAAGCGATCTAACATTCCGTTACGCATCCCTGCACCCGTATACCGTTTCGCGGGCGCAACTGCGGCTAAACTTGGCCGTCTGCCGTTTAGTCACCGACCTGCCATGAAGTCATGTCCGCCGCGGCGTGAATGTCCCGCTACGCCGAACGCCGGCAGGCGTTCGACGCGCGTTGTCACCTTCACGTTTGCGATCCTTTCGTTGTGCTTTGCGCTCATCGTGTGCATCACGAGCCGCATGGCGGGGCGTATTGTCGCGCGCGTTTTTTCGCGCATCGTCTTGTGCATTGGCGCGCGCAACGGCCGTTTAACGTGCTCATCGCGTTGGGCGTCGTGTGTGGCGCTTGTGCTTGTCTGCGGCCTGCTGCCGGTGTCACGCGCTGCGCATGCGGCGGGCGGTCCCGTGCTGCCC
Source organism: Paraburkholderia solisilvae (assembly GCF_902859875.1). GTDB lineage: Bacteria > Pseudomonadota > Gammaproteobacteria > Burkholderiales > Burkholderiaceae > Paraburkholderia > Paraburkholderia solisilvae. Next base: position 18,464 of record NZ_CADIKF010000065.1, read on the forward strand.
GCGCTGCAAAGTCTGATCAACAGCGCGACCGTTTCGCCTGCCTCCGCCGCATCGGCGACCGACGCGGCATCCGCGCCGTCGCCTGCGAGTCAGGCCGAGCTCAACCGGTCGCTCGACAGCGTGATCACGACGCTCGACAACGATCGACAGCGCACCGCGCTCGTCGCACAACTGAAAAAGTTGCGCGAAGCGACGCAAACCGTAGGGCCCGTGGCGCCCGCGCAGCCGAGTCCGGGCTTGCTGGGCGCGATCGCGGCCGGTCTCGCGTCGGTCGAGGCGGACGTCAATCGCGGGCGCACGCCGTACAGCTATTGGTCCGGACGGCTGAACGCGGCGGGCAACGAGCTCTACACCATCGTGTCGAGCCAGGGCCACGAGAAATTCGGCCGCATTCTGCTCGATATGTTCGCAATGCTGGCCGGCTGGGGTGCCTGCGCGGCCGCGCTGATTTTTGTGCAACGCAAGCTGCACGCGCGTTATGGGATCGTCGTCGATCTGAATGCGAATCCGACCACGCGCGAGTTGCTGATCTTCGCGCTACGCCGCGTCGGCCCGTGGATCGTCGCGTTTCTCGCCGCGCTGACGTTCGCCCGCTCGATGCCCGACGCGCTCGGCCGCACGCTCGGCATGGTGATCGCGTATGCGATCGTGGCGGGCGCGGTGTTTTCGGCGATCTGCCTGATCATGTTTTCGCTGTTCGGCTCCGGTCACCGGCGCGAGGCTGTGCATCTGCTGATCGAACATGCGCGGCGGATGCTGTTTGCGATCGGTATCTGCAGCGCGCTCGGCGACGCGGCCGTGAACTACGAAGTCGCGCATCAACTGGGCACCAATCTCGCCGCGCTTCTCTCGACGGTGTCGAACATGACGGCGGCCGCGCTGACCGCGTACTTTGCGATCGCGTTCCGCCGGCCGGTCGCGCATCTGATCCGCAACCGCTCGTACGAGCAGCGGCATGGCCACAAGGTCGCGACCGATGCGTTCGACGTGCTCGGCTCGCTGTGGCACCTGCCGATGCTGGTGCTCGCGATCGCGTCGGTGGTCGCGACCATCGCCGGCATGGGCAGCGGCGAGAATGTGCTGCAGATTTCCGTGATTACCGCGCTGTTGCTGGTGCTCGCGTTCTTCCTGTCGGCCATCGTGATTCGCGTCACGCGTCCGCAAAGCGCGCGCCGGCGCCGCCGTTCGCCGTATGTGACGCGCCTCACGCGTTTTGCGGGCACGCTGACCATGCTGTTCATCTGGCTCGCGTATCTGGAGCTCGCCGCGCGGCTGTGGGGCATCTCGCTCGCGCAGATCATCGAGGATAGCGTGACCGCGCGCGGCATCGCGCATGCGATGACGGCGATCGTCGTCACGCTGTTCCTGTCGTGGCTCGTATGGATTCTGATCGACACCGCGATTCTCGAAGCGCTGAATCCGAGCAACCCGCGCAACAAGGCGCGCAACCCGAGCATGCGCGCGCGCACGATGCTGCCGCTGTTGCGCAATGTGCTGTTCGTCCTCATTCTGACGGTCGCGGGCATCGTGACCGCGGCGAATCTCGGCATCAACGTGACGCCGCTGCTCGCCGGCGCCGGCGTGATCGGTCTTGCGATCGGCTTCGGCGCGCAATCGCTGGTGGCCGATCTGATCACCGGGCTGTTTATCATTCTCGAAGACACCATCTCGGTCGGCGACTGGATCGACGTCGACGGCGGACATGCGGGCACGGTCGAGTATCTGTCGATTCGCACGGTGCGGCTACGCGACGGGCAGGGCGCGATTCACGCGATTCCCTTTTCGCAGATCAAGATCGTAAAGAACCTGTCGCGCGATTTTGCGTATGCGGTGTTCGAAGTGCGTGTGCCGTTTTCCGCCGACGTCGATCAGATCACCCAACTGATTCGTGAGGTCGGTGCGGACCTGATGGCCGATTTCCGTTATCGGCGCGAGATGCTCGGGCCCGTCGAAGTGTGGGGGCTCGACCGCTTCGACCCGAACTGGATGGTCGTCAAAGGACAGATCAAGACGCGGCCGTTGCAGCAGTGGAGCGTCGCGCGTGCGTTCAATCTGCGGCTGAAGCGTCAGATGGATGAAGCGGGGATCGAGATTCCGGTGCCGCAGATGCGCATCTTCACCGGCGCGCAGGATCGGCAGGGCGAGCCGTTTCCCGACGATCTGGCTGCGGTGCAATCGTTGCGCGAGGCGGCGGTCGACGAGGCCGATCCGGCGGATGCCGGGCGCGCGGACCGCGAGGACCGCGAGACGACGATGGGCACGCGCCGGCCGAAGGCAACGGCGGAGCCGGGCCTCGCCGCCGTCGACAGCAGGGGTGGCGGAGCCGGTGTCGGGCTGGCGACGCCGCCGGCGCGCGATGTCTCGCACGAGCCGCGCCCGGCGCCGCCTTCCACCGGGCAGAGCGCATCGGTGCCGCCGCAGATTCCGACCGCGGGAGAAGCGGGCAAGACCTAGCGAGAGCGATGATGGTTGCAGGTGCAACCATCATCGCCAGGCGGTGCCGCGTATGCGCCGCGCGTCGAGGTCACGTCGCGCGTCGCGGTCATGGGCAGCAACAGGGTTCAGACACGCACCGTGGGCGTCAGCGCGCTTTGCGCGGGTTCCGCGCAGCGCACGACATCGTTCACGTGGGTGGCGAACTGCGTGTCCGCGACGCCATACACATGCAGTGAAATTGCCGGCGCTTCGCTCGCATTGCCGAGCCGATGAATGCCGCCGCGGCCTGCGCGTGCGTACGACACCGCGCCCGCGTCGCGCGCTTGCGTGCGCAACGGCACCGCGTAATCTTCCGCTGCGTTCCATTCGTAGATGGCTTCGCTTAGCGCGCCTTCGAGCACGACATAGCCGCACCACGTGTGATGCGCATGCACGGGGCTCATTTGCCCCGGCAGCCAGACGAGCGCCGCGATCGCGTAGCGGCCGAGCGGATCGGCCGCGAGCAGGTGTCGCTGATACTTCTCAACGGTGCTTTCGCGGTGCGCGGCGGTGAGCCATGCGGTATCGGCGGCGGCTTCGACGAGCGCTGCGCGCACCGCGCGCGCGAAGCGCGCTTCATGCGATGGATCGGCCGCTTCGCGACACGCGTCGAACGCGGCGTCGAGCGTGCCACGCAGACGCTCGAGCGCGTGAGCGGGACGCTGCGCCGCCTGAACAGGCGGCGCCATGCGCGTCGTGGCGGCGGTATGTCGCGTCGCATGTTTGCCGTGACGATCGACGGTGGGCGCGGAAGTGGAATGGCTCATCGGAGGCTCCGGTATTGGCTTCGTTCTGATGCGATTGGGCTGTCACATTTATACCGGTTTGCGCGGAGAAAGAGTTTCCATATAATTTCCCGAGAACGCCAAGAGATAGAATATTTTTCTATCTGTAAGCGGAAATTAAATGGACATCATCCATGGATATCATCGATAGGAAGTTGCTGGAATTGCTTCAGCAGGACGCCACCATGCCGATCGCCGAGCTCGCGCAGCGGGTGAACCTGTCGCAGACGCCGTGCTGGAAGCGGGTGCAGCGTCTCAAGGAAGCCGGCGTGATCCGCGCGCAAGTCGCGCTGTGCGACCCGCGCAAGCTGGGCGTCGGCACGACCGTGTTCGTTGCGGTGCGCACGAACCAGCACACCGAGGCGTGGGCGCAGGCATTCACGCGCGCGGTGCAGGACATTCCGGAGGTGGTCGAGGTATATCGGATGAGCGGCGAGACCGACTACCTGTTGCGCGTGGTCGTGTCCGATATCGACGACTACGACCGCGTGTACAAGCAGCTGATTCGCTCCGTGCCGCTTTACGACGTGAGCTCGAGTTTTGCGATGGAACAGATCAAGTATTCGACGGCGCTGCCGGTGCGGCCGGGGGCGGTGACCGGCATTCACTGACCGACCTGTGCCGAACACCGGTGAAGGCCGATCGGCGGCGCACGGCTGCAAGCCGCTCGCAAGGCTTGGCGGCGTAGAATGCCGCCTTTGTCGATTAACCGCAGGCAGAGCCTTCAGATGAACGAACCGCGCAAGAAGAACCCGACCTTCAGTGTTGCCGTGCTGATCGTGGTCGTGGTGTTACTGGTGATCGCGACCGTGCTGTACAACGCGATTACCGAGAAGCGCGAGTTCGATCGCGAGAATGCGCCGGACCCGGCGACGGCCGCGTCCGCCCCGGCCGCGAGCGGTTCCGGCGCGTCGGGCAGTGCGGCACAGTGACGCGGCGGTTCGCCTCCATCCCGCCTTTATCAATTCTCCGGCAGCCGGATCACGCTCGCATCTTTGCGGATCTGAAACGACGCGCTCAGCATCTGCTTGCACTGGTGCGCGAGCAGCTTCAGTTCGTTGACCGCTTCCGGCTTGCCGGCACTCTCCGGCGCTTTCTCCGCGTCGATCACCATCGAGTCGAGCTCGCGATTCAACTGCCTGACGATGTCCGCCTGATCGGCAGGCGGCGCGCTGCCTGCCTCGGCCTGTTCGAGGTTTTCGCGGACCACGCTGAGTCCTCGCTGCAGCGCCTGGTGCGACTTGCGGTCCGTCTGGCTCGCGGTGCGCAGCAGCGGCGCCGCAGCGGTGATCTCCGAGGCGAGCACGTGGCTGCGTATCAGCAGGTCGTTCAGTTCGGGCACGAACTTCTGCGCTGACTTCGGCTCGAGCATCATGCGCTGGAACGCCTGCCCGAGATTGGCAAACGCAACGTGCACGTTCTTGCGCGCCAACCGGTAGCGATAGTCGCGATCGAGCGCGCCGGCCGCTGCGGCGGTGCTGGCCGCGGTCGCGCCGCTGCGCGGGTTCGTGGCGGGCCCGGTCGGTTGATCGGCGGGAATCGCCGTCGCGGTGGCGGCCGCGAGCGTCGCGATCAGTTCGTCTTTTGCGTCGGCGCGCGCGGTGTCCAGTTCGGCGCTCCGGTTGCTGACCGGCTCTTCGCCGGCTTTGCCGGCCGGAGTGGTGGATGCGCTGGCAGGTTCGCTGGCAGGTGCGCTGGCAGGTGCGTTGGCCGGCGCGTTGGCAGAGGCGTTGCCGGAGGTGTCGCCCGACGCATTGCCAGGTGGGTTGCCCACTGTGTTGCCAACGGCGTTGGCAATCGTGTTGCCATCGGTGTTGCCAGACCCACCGCCGGACGCGGTGCGAGACACGCCGCCGTGCGCGTCGCCGGATGCGCTGCCGCGCATGCTGCCGCCCACGGCGTCCGCGCGGCCGGCCACGACCTCGGTCGCGGTCCCGGCGGGCATCATCGCGGCGCGCGGCGCACGCGCGGCGACCTCGGTGACTACGGCGGGCGCGACCGCGAACGCCGGCTTGCCGCCCCACCACCAGCTCGCTTCGAGATACTGGCGCGTCGCCGCAATCATGCTGTTGACGAGCTTGCCCATCAGCCGATATTCCCAGTACGGGAACAGATGGCTTGCCGCAATCGCGATCGCGCAACCCACAGCGGTGTCGATCGCGCGCTCGCCGATAATCCGCATGCTGCCCGGCGCAAGCAGATGAAACATCAGCAGCACATACGATGACGTGAAGACGACGCTTGCCGCATAGTTGAACAGCAGCAGGCTATAGCTCATCACCATCGACGCGAACATCACGACGAGCAGAATATGCGGCTCCTTGACGAACATCATCAGCGCGATGCTCGCCGCGCAGCCGATCGCCGTGCCGACGATACGCTGGCCGTTGCGCTGTTTGGTCAGCGAGTAGCCGGGCTTCAGGATGATGATCACCGTCATCACGATCCAGTACGCGTTGGTCAGCGGCAACAGCCGTCCGAGCCAGAAGCCGACCGCGACGCCGATCGTCACGCGCAGCGCGTGCCGAAAACTCGGCGACGACATCGTCAGATTCGAGAAAATCTGCCGAAACGGCACGCGCCGGCTTGAGACGAAGCGCGCGAGAGCCTGGTCGATTCTAAGTTCGGTTTCGGTCGACGAGGTTTCGTCAGCGAGGCTGCGCCGCATCCTGTCGATCAGGCGCGTCGCGCTCCATAAGCGTCTGAACGATGACGACATGGCCGAGTATGCTTCGGGGCGCTTGGCGGGCACGCCGTGTTTGCGCAACTGATCGAGTTCGTATTCGATCGCGCGCAGTTCCGCCTTGACGTTGATGCGTCCGCGCGGCGGCCGGTCCTGCAATACCGCGAGGCCGATATCTTCGAGGTCGGCCGCCGCCTTGCGGATCAGGTCGCGGTAGAAGACCAGCACGTCGGAGCCGCCGAAAGTGGTGCGCACGAGCGGATAGTCGGTATGCACGCCGACGAACAGTTCGTGCAGGTCGACCGTATTGATGAACAGGTTGAAGAGCGTCACGCGGGCCTGCTCGAGGCGGCCGCTTTTGAGCTTCGGCAGGTTGCGCAGCACGATGTCGCGCGCCGCGTCCTGCCGCTCGACCGCCGCGATCTGTTTCGCGACGAGATTGCGATAGCACTCGTCGAGGTTGTTATCGAGATCGTAGAAGTCCGCACGCGCGAGCAGGTAGTCCGCACAGGCGAACACGCTTTCGGCGAGCGCCTGCTGCTCGATCCGATGCACCATCCAGCGGCTCACGAAGGTCGACCAGTAGGTGTACCACAGGCCGCCCAGCAGAATCCATGACGCGTTGATGAGTGCCTCGAGCGGCGTGAAGTGCTCTTCGAGCGTGAGCGTCATCATGAACAGCGTGGCGAAGCTGATTTGCGGCCAGCGGTTGCCGTACACGACGATCAGCGACAGCACGAAGGTGAGCGGCACGACCGTACACCACAGCGAGAATACGTTGAATGTCGCAAGGCCGGTGGCGAGCGCCGACAGAAAGCCGATCACGCTGCACGCGAGCATCTCGTTGTGCTTGTACTTGAGCGGACCCGGCATGTCGACCGCGCATGCGCCGAGCGCGCCGGTCGCAATCGTGAAACCGAGCTCGCGATTGTGAAATACGATCAGGCACAGCACGGCCGGCAGCGACACGCCGACCGCAATACGTAAGCCGCCATAAAAATACTGGCTGTACAAAAATTTCTTGATCTCGACCGAATAGCGCATCGAATTGACCGGACTCTCGTGCGTGCTGGATATTGGGATGAAGCATGGCAAAAACTGCAGGCGAGTCTAACTGATTTTTTCCGCGCTCTGACCTCGTCCGTTCGGCCAGTTCAGCATGTCACGTGCCGCGCGGCCGATCATCCAGGTACACTGGCGTCTATGACCTATCGCTACGACATTGCCCCGAACGAGATCGAGTTGACCGCGGTGCGCGCGCAGGGTGCGGGCGGCCAGAACGTCAACAAGGTGTCGAGCGCGATCCACCTGCGTTTCGACGTGCGTGCGTCGTCCTTGCCGGAGGTGCTGAAGATGCGCCTGCTTGCATTGAACGACAGCCGGATCACGCGCGACGGTGTGGTGATCATCAAGGCACAGGAATACCGCACTCAGGAGATGAATCGCGCAGCGGCGCTCGCGCGGCTCGAAGAACTGATTGCAAGCGTCAGCGTGAACCGCAAGGCGCGCGTTGCGACGCGGCCGACTCGCGCATCGCAGATGCGCCGCCTCGATGGCAAGTCGCATCGCGGCGACGTCAAATCGGGCAGGCGCAGAGTCGGCGATGAATGAGTGACGCGAGGCGAGCCAGCCGTGAGTGGTGATCAATGAGCGGTGAGTGCGAGTCGTTGCCCGTACCCACGCCGGCGCGGGTGAGCAATGCCGCGCCTGCGGATCGCGGAACAAACGTAAGTGTGCGCCCGCTGGGGCCGCGCAAAGTTACGTCTGCGCCACGCGCTTGCGCGGCAGGAAGTCGACGCAGAACACGTTGAACTGGCCATCGCGTTGCAATGCGACCGCCGCGGTGTAACAGTCTTCGCCGTCGGTGAGCGAACAGTGCGGACCCATCATCGCGACGCGTCCGGGCGCGGCCAGCGCGTGCTTGAAATACGCGCGTCGCGACCAGTTGTTGCGCGTGTCGGGAAAGAGCGGGGCGAGTCGCGGCGACGGCGGCGGTATATCGTGCGCGGTGATCGAAGGCTGCGTCTGCTCGCCGTGCTCGTTGAGCACGAACACGCGGCGTGCATCGGCGATCCTGAACACCGGTTGCGCGGCCTCGCCGAGGTTGCCCGACGCGGCGAAGATCTGCGCGCCGGCCAGCACGGCCTCGGTGAAGCCTTCGAATTCGGGACGCTGGTAGCGCGTGTGCGTGCGTTCGTAATCGCTGAAGTGCTGCCACATCTGTTCGATCAGTTCGGGCACACGCGCGCACGCGGTCCTGATCGACGGCTTCGGTTGTCCGAACCAGAAGCCCTGGACGAAATCGACATCGGCTTGCATCAACGTCATCAGTTCGTCTTCGGTTTCGACGCCTTCGGCGAGCACCATCGTGCCGGACTGATGCAGCATCGTGATCAGATGGTTGATCAGCGCATTGTCGCTGTCGCGCCGTCCCGCGCGCGCAACCAGCGACCGGTCGAGCTTCACGATGTCGGGCCGGAAGCGCCACACGCGGTCGAAGTTCGAGAAGCCGGTGCCGAAGTCGTCGATGGCAAGCAGAAAGTCGCGCGGCTGCGACGCGGCAAGCATGCTCGCGACCGCCGATTCGTCATCGGCAGGCTGTTCGAGCACTTCGATCACGACGCGCTCCTGCGGCAGTCCGAAATGCTGGGTCAGTTCGTCGATGAACGGGCGCTGCGGCCAGCCGGTTTCGAATACCTGCGGCCGTGTGTTCAGAAAGAGCCAGCCGGTGTCGATGCGCTGTTCCATGAAGTTCGCGACATGCAGACAGCGCGCAAGCCGGTCGAGCGCACGCGCGTCCGCGGTGGAACGCGTGCCGGAAAAGAGCGCGGCCGGAGAAATCGGATGGCCGACCGGATCGAACGCGCGCAGTAATGCTTCGTAGCCGACCACGCGCTGGTGCGTGATCGATATGACCGGCTGGAATACGCTGCGCAGCGTGATCGTGCGCCATGGCGCAGCCCAGCCGGCCTCTTCCAGCACCATGTGCTGCAAGAGGCCAGTGAGCGTCGTATCGTCGACGTTTGGCATGGCGTTCAGGTTGTCCTATGCAGCGTGCGGCGCGTGGTGGGACCGAGAAGCCGGGAAACCGTGTGGCGGTGGCGTAAGCCTCGGCGCGGCGGATGCGCCGCGTTGATATCGCGCGGGCGGCGCCTGCAACATCGACCCCCGGCGAGCTTGCCCAAAGCAGTCTAGCAGGTCGAAAGCTACGCGAATGTTCGGGTTATCACAGACTCGGGAAAGAAGTCACGACCAGCCGCACGACGCTCGCGGGGCGTCCATGAACGCGGCCGGCGCGATGGCGGCTTCGCCTGTATCCTCTCCGATTTTGCACAACAAGGAGGCACGCAATGAGTGAAATCGCAGTAGTGGCCATCTCCATCGCCAAGCCCGGGTATGAAGAGCAGTTGCGCGCGGCGCTCGAAGGCATCGTTGCGCCGTCGCGCGCGGACCGGGGCGCGTTGCAGTACGACTTGCATCGCGACCTGCGCGAGCCGCGCCGCTTCGTTTTCTATGAACGCTGGGAAAGCGAGGACGCGCTGGCCGGGCATGCGCAGTCAGCGCATATCGCGGCTTATCGGCAGGCGGTCGCCGACTGGATCGAGCATTCGGAAATCCGGGTGCTCAGGAAGATTGCGTGAGCGATGCGCGTCGCGTCTCGGTGCCGCTGAGAGAAGCAGGGCGGCCTGAGCAGGCGCTTGGGGCGGAACAGGAGGCGGGCCCGCCGAAGCCTGGCTCGCGCGGTCGTGCCGGGTGCGATCAGTGTGTCTCGTGCGGCACGTCGAGGATCAGGATGATGGTCCAGTCCGCATCGCCGTCGTGATGATACTGTCGCTCTGCGACGATGAACGGCTGTTGCTTGCCGGCCGGTCCGAGAAACAGCACGTCGCCTTCCATCGGCAGGCATTCGACCGGCGGCAGCGCGAGGAACGCATCCTGACTGCCGCGCGGCATCAGTTTCTCGATCTTGCGGGACGCTGCTTCGGTCCATTCGATGTCCAGCTGGATGTTGCTCATGCTTTCCTCCGCACCGGGGTGCGCACGGTTGTTCGCGTGGGGTTGAATCGGGTCAGGTGCGCGACTTTAGCACATCGCCTCGACCGCGCTTGCGCGCAAAGCGTGTCTGTACAACCGTCGCGCGGGAGAGGCAATCGGCGCAGCGAACCTCATGAAAAAGGCCGGAACCGCTTGCGCGGCTCCGGCCTTTATTGATGGCTTCGCATCGGCTCTGCTGCGCGCACCGCCGCGCCTGAACTCAAGCGCGAGCGTGTGGCGCGAAGACCATCGATCTTATTGAGCGGACTCCGCCTTCGACTTCTTGTGGTGCATCATCCCTTTTTGATGCCGCGGCGCCGGTGCGCTTTCCATGGCCTGTTGACGGGCCTGCAAATCTTGCGCGCGCTGCTCGATGTCGGCGGCCTTGGCGGGGTCGGTGCTCATCGTGATGCCGTTATCCTGCTGCGCGTAAGCTGCACCCGTCAATGCCGAAAGGGAAACCAGGACTGCAAGGGACACTTTCTTCATCGCTACCTCCGGAGAGTGGTTATGGACCCAAGTATGGCCTGTCCAAGTGGAAAGACAATGCATTCTATCCAGCAATGTCCAGTCCAGCGGGCATCTGGTAACAGATTTCACAGACAGTTACATTTCGTTACGTCCGCATCGCATAGCGGCGAAGGCCCGCCCCATACGCCTTGCGGGCGCGCACGATCCGTGCCGAAGGCGCTCCGCTTACGGGTGGAAAGGTAAAAATGGACGTTCTTTACCTGAGCGGCGTTGCGCAACGGAGTTCACGCGCCGCCGCGCCGACAGCGTTGTGCGCGATCGGGTGGCAAGGGGCTGTTCGTTATCCTGCCAATGATGTTCGGATCGCTAATCAATTGACATGAGAGAGTCGCATCATCGTATGCGCAATCGGGGCCAGCGCCGCGCGCGTCAGAACCAGCCGAGCGCGCTGTACACGTGAAATTGCGCGAGGCCGATCAGTTCGTGCAATGCGAGCTCCGCCGAGAAGAGATTACGATAGCGGGGGAGCAACCCGCGTTGCGCGTGCCGTGTGGCCGATACGGCCGCATGCGGCATCATGCCGAAGCGGTGGAAATCGAGTAACGAGCGCGGCATGTGGTATGCCGGAGTGACGAGGATCAAAGAACCGTAATATCCGTGCGGCAAAATAGCGGCGACGTTGCGTGCATTCTCATAGGTGTTGAGGCTGCGGTTCTCGAGAATGATGTCCGCGCGAGGCACCTGATCGCGCAGCAGCCACGGCAGATAGTTGTCGGCTTCGGTCGCCGCGTGATGCTGCGGATTGCCGCCGCTTATTATCACGTCGCAGACGGTCGCGACACGTTTGCATTGCGCGTGCAATGCGGCGGCTTTCGCAATACTGTCGCGCGCATCGCCTTTCGGAACGAGCGTGCCGTCGGATGTGTAAGCCGTGCCGCCGCCCAGCAGAATGATTGCGGTGCGCGCGGCAAATGCATCCGGCGGTACATCTGCGGAGGCGACGGCGGGCGGCTGTGCGATCGCGAGCAGCGGCGCGGTGAGCCAGCCCGTCGCGAGCAGCCAGAAGAGGGCTGCGGCCGCAACCGCAATGAGCACGCGCGCACGTCTTATCAGCAGAAAGGCAGCAAAAAAAAGCAACAGTAAAATGAATAGAATCAATTTGATTGGGGTAACGTATCGTTTCGGAACATGCGTTTCCGACTATTTGCGCGTTCGGTATCGTAGCGGGATCGCCGCTGCATCGCCGCATTTTTTTACGCGCAGGAACGTTATCATCCGGTCAACGGGGGCCGGAATGAAAACAGACCGCGGCCAGCACAATGGGCCGCAGGCGCGCGGCACGGCCGGTTATTCGTCGGCGTCGCTGTATGCCGTCCGGCAGGCCACTGTCGCGCAACACGTGATGGCTGCACTTTAAGAAAGAAGTGAGATGACCACTTACTCCAATGAAGCGGTACTCGAAGCATTGCGGCGGGCGCAATATCGCCAGGTGCCGTGGGCCAAACGCCCCGGCGTTTTCGAATATCTGCGCTCGCTGGGCATGATGGATACGGTGCGGCAGCGCACCGTCGCGCCGGCGCCGGGCTTTCACGCGCCCGTCGACATCGCGGTGCTGACCGAGCGCGGCCGCGCCGAATTTGCGCGACTGGCGCGCGACGAACAGGGACGCGACTGGGATGTGCGGCGCACGACCAGCTACGTCGCGAGCGAGCCGCGCGCGACGGCGCTGTAGTTGACGCCGCAGTTGGCGCTGCACAGTTGGCGCCGTGGTCGGCAGTTATAGTCGGCGAGCGGGTCAGCACTTGTAGTCAGCCGGTGAGCGCGCGTCGCGTGGTTCGCTGCGGTCGCCGGCCGGCGCATCCAGCTGTTTCAGTCCGGTTTTCCGTAAGCTCGGGAGCTGACCTTCAGAAGACGGAATAGCGCGAACCGACCGGTTCGCAGCCGCATGTCACGCGAGCGGTGATGTGCGACGACGGCGCGCCCCGTCCTGCGCCGCGAGACAATGCGCGCGCTCCATCCGACGTGCGCCGTTCATCTTCGATCGCGACCGTGTTCCGCCGGCAACCTGCCCGTGGCAAAAAAAAGCCCGTATCGCAGGGATACGGGCATACCGGATACTTCTGCCACGCTGTGCTTATGGCAAAGGATGAGACTGGCCGACTCGCGGCGGGTTCCCGAATTCGTCGATTACGTCGTTTACGCCGATTACGCGCCGAAGACGTGGTTCGCACGTCGGCGTCACTGATCGATCAGGCGATTATTCACCGCGAACCCGTCGCACATCAGCGACCGGCTGACGCGTGTCGTCGCGGATGGCTGACGTGCGTGATCGCCGCGAGGCGGTCACGGATGAGTGGGCGGCGGCCGGCGGCGCGGCGTATCGCCGCGCGGCGGCTCAGGCCGCGGCGCGCGCACGTTGCTTGCGATGTCGCCACGCAGGTCGCCCCGCGGCGCCGGCGGCGTGAAATCGTGATTACGCGTTTCAGCCTGTTGCCACGCCTCTAGCGTGGCCGGCTGGTCCGGCTTCCAGTTCCAGCCTTGCGGCCGTTGTTGGGCCGCAGCGGGTGCGGCAAGCGTTGAGACGACAATGCCGCACAAAAACAGGGACATTGGTCGCATGGAGGGCTCCCGTCAGGACGGTAGGTTCCGACTGGTTTGCATGCTCCAACGGTATGCCTGCTGAAGAAAGCGTGCTGTAAATAATGGTAAATGGTTGTTTCATCGCCGCGTGGCGAGCGGCGACATCGAAACGGCTGGGCGTAGGGACGGGGCCGGGCGCCGGACATGCCCGCGGACACGAAGGACGTGACGTCCATGTCGCGCCGGATTGCGCGGAAGAGTGCGGCACAGCGCGCGACGCGCACTGGGAGCGGGAGCGACGCCCAATGAGCTCCGGCCGCCCCGGCCGCCGCCTGATGCTGCGCGCGCCGTGCCGGCGCCGCTGCGGCGATCGCGCCGGATGTCGCGGCAGCGTAAATGACGCTTCGATGGGGGGCGGTTATGCGTCGGGCGCCCGTAGGCGCCCGACGGCAAGCAAGCAGCGGACAAACGCGGAAGCGGGTGACGCGGCGGCGCTCAGGCCATCTTCACCGGTGCGCGCCACGATTCCGGATTGGTCCAGAACGCGCCGCGCAGGCGATCGCGACTCGGCGGTGCGGGCGGCTTCGCCGCCGTCGCGCCGATGCGTCCGCGCAACGAAATCTGGCGGCCGCTGGTGCCCAGTCGCTTGACTATTTCAGCGAGCGTGCCGTCCGACTGCCACTCGTCGAAACGGCGACGGCAGGTCGGCGGCGAAGGATATCGCCCGGGCAGCTTGGACCAGCCTTCGCCCGTCGACAGAACCCACAGCACCGCGTTGACTACGGCGCGTGCTTCCACACGCGGCCGTCCGCGACGTTCGCTCCGTGCCGGCTCCGCACAGAACAACGCCTCGACCAGAGCCCACTCGTTGTCTTTCAAATCGTCGAACAGCATCATGTTTCACCTCAGCGAAGCTAACTCCGGTGCGCTGCCCCGCGCCGCGCACTCTCGATGCACCGGTTCCCGCGCGTCAAGCCGTTTGAGTCGTGTACGGATGGCGCGTTGGGGCCGGGTGCCAGGCGGGTCGGGGCTTGCCACGGTGGATGGGAGACCGAACCGTATTCGGCGCCGACCTTGCGCGAATCTCAACGCATGAAGTGTGCCAATCGGTCGCCCAATCGGCTCGAAGTCCCGTGGCATCAAGCCAATACGGGTGCTAGCCAGGCCCGTATGAGAATCCAAAAAACCCGACCCGCAAATCGGGACAATCACCAATCTTGTGCAGCGAGGCTCGTCGCCCGTGCGTTTGCGCTATATTGCTGCGCCGCAACGAAATGGGGCCAACACACGCCGGCGGCGAAACGTGCGCGCATTCCCGCATACAATTCGCATCAAACAACAGCATTGATGAGGGGCCCAAATGAATGTGACGCTGCGGCAATTGCGCGTCTTCATCGAGGTCGCGCGGCTGCAAAACTTCAGCCGCGCGGGCGATGAAATCGGCCTGACGCAGTCCGCGGTGAGCCGCTGCGTGCGTGAGCTCGAAGCGGAACTCGGCCTCAAGCTGATCGACCGGACCACGCGCGACGTGCAGTTGACTGAGGCGGGCGGCAACCTCGTCGCGAGCGTGTCGCGCCTGCTGACCGACCTCGACGACGCGCTGCGCGAGATCCGTGAAATCGGCGAGCAGCGGCGCGGCCGGGTGGTCGTGGCCGCGAGCCCGACGATCGCCTGCCGTCTGATGCCGCAGGTGATTGCCGCCTGCGGGCGGCAGTTTCCGTATATCGCGCTCGGCTTGCGCGACGATGTGCAAAGCGACGTGGTGCGCAAGGTGAAATCGGGAGAAGTGGACTTCGGCGTGGTCGTCGGGCCGATTGCCGCCGACGATCTGTTGACCGAGACCTTGATGACCGATTCGTTCTGTCTCGTGTCGCGCGCCGACCACCCGCTCGCGAAGGGGCAGCAGGTCGAGTGGCAATCGCTCGACGGGCAGCGGCTGGTGCTGCTCGACTATGCGTCGGGCAGCCGGCCGATCATCGACGCGGCGCTGGACGAGCACGGCGTGCACGCGACGGTCGTGCAGGAGCTCGGCCATCCTGCCACCGTGTACGGACTCGTTGAGGCGGGTATCGGCGTGAGCGTGCTGCCATGGCTCGCGTTGCCGCTGCCGGCTGACGCGACGCTGGTCGCACGGCCGCTGACGCCGCGTGCGCAACGCACGGTCGAGCTCGTGCGGCGCCGCGACCGTTCGTTGTCGCCGGCGGCCGAGGCCGTGTGGGGGTTGATCAGGCAGGTTCCGGCGCGTACCGAAGATTTGCATTGAGCGTGTGGCGAGACGCTCGACGCTTGTGCGCGTTGGGTCGGGTTGCGTTGCGTTGCGTTGGGTCGCGTCGCTTCGCGTTCGGTTCGGTTCGGTTCGGTCGTGTCGCGTCGGTTCGGTTCGCGTCGGGTTGGGTTGGGTTGGGTTGGGTTGGGTTGGGTCGGCGGCGGCGGGTCGGCGCAGTTCCGTTCGGATCGCAGCAACGCGTCGCGTCAGGTTGCGTCGCGCGCCGCGCTGCCCGGCGTCAGGTCGGCCCGGCTCCTCGCGTTAGGTCACGGCGGCAGAGCCCTCACCGCGCGGCGTGTACAAATGCCCCTGCGCCACGCCAATCGCCCGCATCCGCATTGCCACACGATAAACTGACAACTTCCCGACGACTTTGCCCGGATGTCCCGATGAGCGAAACGGACGTGCACCAAGCCCTGCTTCCCCACGCGCGCGACGCGGTACGCGCGCTGCGCCCGTCGCAAATCCGCGAGGTGGCGAACGCGGGCCTCAGCCTGCCCGACGTGCTGCCGTTCTGGTTCGGCGAGTCCGACCGCGTGACGCCGTCGTTTATCCGCGACGCCGCGAGCGAAGCGCTGGCCGCCGGCGCGACGTTCTATTCGCATAACCTCGGCATCGCGCCGCTGCGCGCGGCCTTGGCCGGCTATGTGAGCGCGCTGCACGGCGCGACGGCGGTCGACCACGTCGCGGTGACGAGCGCCGGCGTCAATGCGTTGATGCTCGCCGCGCAACTGGTGGTCGGCGCGGGCGAGCGCGTGGTCGAGGTGACGCCGCTCTGGCCGAATCTCGTCGAAATTCCGAAAATTCTCGGCGCGCAGGTCGAAACCGTGGCGCTCGACTACGGCCCGCGCGGCTGGGCGCTCGATCTCGACAGGCTGCTCGCCGCATTGACGCCGGCCACGAAGGTGCTGATGCTGAACTCGCCGAACAACCCGACCGGCTGGGTGATGACGCGCGACCAGCAGCGCGCGGTGCTCGATCATTGCCGGCGCCATGGCATCTGGATCATCGCCGACGAGGTCTATGAGCGGCTCTACTACGACGACGGGGAAGGAAGCGCTGTGGCGCCGTCATTCCTCGATCTTGCCGCGCGCGATGAACGTGTCATCTGCGTGAATTCGTTTTCGAAGGCGTGGCTGATGACCGGCTGGCGGCTCGGCTGGATCGTCGCTCCCGCCTCGCTGATGGACGACCTCGGCAAGCTGGTCGAATACAACACGTCGTGTGCGCCGGCGTTCGTGCAGCAGGCCGGCGTGGCCGCGGTCCAGCATGGCGAGGCGTTCACGCGGCAGCTGGTCGGCGAGCTGAAGGCGTCGCGCGATCATCTGGTGCACGCGCTGTCGGCGCTGCCGGGCGTCGCCGTGAAGGCGCCGCCGGGGGCGATGTATCTATTCTTTGCACTTCCCGGCGCGGCGGCGGGCAGCCTCGAACTGTGCAAGACGCTGGTGCGCGACGCGCGCATCGGCCTTGCGCCGGGCAGCGCGTTCGGCCCGGAGGGGGAAGGCTTCGTGCGCTGGTGTTACGCCTGCGACACGGCGCGGCTCGATGAGGGTGTCGCGCGACTGCGACGCTTTCTCGACGGCCGGCCGGTGGGCTGAACGGGGGCGCACGGCGGTGTCTGTGATGCGAGGCGGCGCGCGCCGCGCGGTTCGGCGCTGAACCGCTGCCCGCCCGGGTATCGCTTGGCGCGATCGGCCGAACACCTGTACAAACTGCCCGCGCCCGTGCCCAGACGGCCGCCCTCGGCCCGCGTTGACCCGTGTTGGCTTTACGCACTGGATCTTTTTGCGTAATATGCAGCCAGTCACGCGGTTCCTTTCCGGAATATCGCTGCTCCGTCGTCCGGCTGGGTTTGGCCTGAATGCCTGTTTGCCTCCCCCCGGTGCGTGCTCCCATCAATATGACCGATCAAAATCGGGCGAGCGCGTCTTCTGTTCCATATCGTCTGCTTGTCGTCTGTTTGATCCGGTTCTTTTGACCACAGGGTCTGACCTAGCTGCATGAATACCCAAGAGGCGAAGATCGTCCTCGAGACTGCATTGATCTGCGCGCAGGAGCCATTAAAGCTCGGTGAGTTGCGTAAGCTCTTTGCCGATAACGTGTCGGCAGATACGATTCGCACGCTGCTTGAAGACCTGAAGCAGGCGTGGTCGGGGCGCGGCGTCGAGCTGGTCGCGCTGGCCACCGGCTGGCGCTTTCAGAGCACGCCGGCGATGCGCACGTATCTCGATCGTCTGCATCCGGAAAAACCGCCGAAGTATTCGCGCGCGGTGCTCGAGACGTTGGCGATCATCGCTTACCGGCAGCCGGTCACGCGCGGCGATATCGAAGAGATTCGCGGCGTCACGGTGAATACGCAGGTCGTCAAGCAGCTCGAAGACCGCGGCTGGATCGAGGTGATCGGTCATCGCGATGTGCCGGGGCGCCCGGCCTTGTACGCGACCACGCGTCAGTTTCTCGACGACCTCGGGCTGAAAGCGCTCGACGAACTGCCGCCGCTCGACGACCCGTCCGCGCAGGCCAACATCGATCTGCTTGCACAGCATTCGATCGAGTTCGCGGATGGCGATGCGGCGGATGCGTCAGCGCCGGCCGACGAGACGTCCGCGCGCGATGGCGTGGTCGATGCGACGGGCGAGGCGGCATTGCCGCAAGCGCTGCCGGATGATGTCGCGGGCGACGCCGCGGCGACACCGGGGCATGCCGGGCAGTCCGCACCGAATGACGGGGTTTCCGACGAGCCGGCGTCGGGCGGAACGGCATCAAACGAAACAGCATCGAACGAAGCAGCTGAACCGGACGCGGCAGGCGCGGCGCTTGCAGCGGAGCACACGACGGACGCGACAGACGCGGTGCGTCCCGATGCGCAAGCTGTCGCGCATACCGGCGCGAACCATGGCGAGTCCGTCGCTGCCCACAGCGTCGCGCAGTCAGCGCCCATGGCGGATCCAGCCGAGGGCGAGGTGACCGATTCATCGGCGCGCACAGCGCAAGCAGACACGCGCGAAGCGGGCCACGTGCAAGATGACGATGACCTTGGCGGCGCCGCGCCGCACCCCGCTGCCGATGAAGCCCAGAACGACGAGCCGGGTGCCGCCCCGGCCATGAACGAACGTAGCGCACCTCACAGCGAATTCCATAGCGAACCGCGCAGTGAAGCCGAGCACGCAATCGAGCCGCATTCGACCCATGCGGCGCACGACGGTCCGCAAGACCGCCCGGACGCCGCGCAGGACGCCGGCGTGGTGACGGACGACGAGTCCGAATCACGCAGCGCCTGACGTAAGAACCTATGCCGCGCCCGCAATGGGCGCGCGACCTGACATTTTGAGGTTGTTTTGACAGACATCCACGATACCGATTCGTCCGAATCCGAGCGCGCGGTTCGCACTGCGCCCGTTGCTGACGATACGCGCGCCGCGTCCGCGCCGGCCGGCGCGACGGAACGCACCGGCAACGCGGGCGAGGGCGCCGGCACGGAGGGCGACGAACGCCCGCGCC
>NZ_CADIKF010000066.1 GCF_902859875.1 Paraburkholderia solisilvae
ACGGGGAAGCGCGCGCAGTTCGAGGAAGAGCAGAAGCGCATCGACCGGCTTGCGTGGTGGGAGGAGGTGAGGGCGGCGTTGCCGGGGTTTCCGGGGGCGGAGGTTTTTCATGTTCATCCGATCGGGTTGGTCGGCAATTTCCTCGGACGCGCGTTCCATTTTACCTTGCCAATGATGAAACAACTTTTTCCAGGCGCTCGACCGGAGGATCTTCAAGGCGTGGCCGATGAACTTAACGCGCACATTGAATTTTACAAACTGGACTCTCCTCTCCGGAGAGCCCATTTCTTTGCTCAGGTCATGCAAGAGGTTGGTCCTTCATTCAGGTTGGAAGAGGGATTTGTATGGAAATCAAGTGCATTGATGATGTTCACTTATTTTAAGAAAAATCCCATGCAGGCTATAGCTCACGGATATGAAAAAGTGATATCACTCAAAGCTGACGGTACTCGAATGGTGCAGGAAGATTTTGAGGCTATTGCTAATGGCGCTTACGGCGGACGATCTGATCTGGGTAACGGAGATTATAAAAGCGGCGACGGTTGGAGGTACCGTGGGAGAGGTATGAAACAATTGACTGGACGCACGAATTATCGAGAGTTCACAAACTGGCACAAAAATCACCAAGGCGAATGGCCCGAAGATCGTGCAAATTTCGAAGAAGATCCTGATCTCGTGTCTCTACCGAAATATGCGGTTAGATCGGCGGCTTATTTTTGGGTGGCACACGAACTTCCGGCGATAGCTGATAAAGGCGCAACTGCAGATCAGGTAAACGCGATCACCAGGGTTGTTAATTCCAG
The DNA here is from genome assembly GCF_902859875.1 of Paraburkholderia solisilvae. Classification (GTDB taxonomy): domain Bacteria; phylum Pseudomonadota; class Gammaproteobacteria; order Burkholderiales; family Burkholderiaceae; genus Paraburkholderia; species Paraburkholderia solisilvae. The sequence goes on from NZ_CADIKF010000066.1 coordinate 804, forward strand.
GACTGATAGCTACGAGGCGCGGGTTGTCAATTTTCAAAAAATCAATATACGTGGAGATTTCAATTGACATGCAACAGGGTGAAGATGATGTCGCATTGTGCTATTTTTGCGATTTTGATTGGTTTGGCTGCAGGGGTAAATGCGGAAGAGGCCACATTGTGTCAGTCTCACGAAGAGATTTATTTTAGTTGCGCATCAGAAAATAAAATAATATCGCTTTGTGCGTCTGGGAATGTGTCTCCAGAAAACGGATATGTTCAATATCGTTTTGGCACGCCGGATCGAATTGAGCTGCAATTCCCGGATGCGCCTTATTCTCCAAGCAATCGCTTTTTAATTAGTGACATCGTTGGTGGGAATCTAAACTTTACGCACATAAAATTCAAAATTGACGGATACGATTATGTGATTTATCAAGGCTTTCCGAGTGGACTGTATGTAAAGAAAGGTGGCGGGTTTGTCAAGAATCTTGTTTGTGAACCGGGTGTTTATCAGCAATTGAATCGGCGAGTATATCGAGGAATTAAAACTGTGCCGCCAGTTGATGATATCGACGACTGAAACTAAAGCCCGCCGTCAATGTGATCAATCGAGGACGCTTGCCTTGCAAGCCGATATTGCATCGGCATCGCATAGCTATCACGTGCGGACGAACGAACGCACGCGCTGCGATACCGTCCTCCATGAGTCGTCCCAACGCTGCAACCTCACTAACCCATGCCTGTCGATTTCAACCGTATTCCTCCACCAATAGAGGTGCCTCCGCCACCGCAACCCTCAGCGATCATCTGGATCGTACTGTTGGCGCTCGTCCTCGGCGTCGGTGCGGGACTCACGATCATGGTTTGGCCGGCGGGCCGCCCCACGAACACGTTGTGGTTCTGGTTCTGCATCGCGGGTTATCCGTTTCTGGCGTGGGCGTTTTTACTGTGCGCCTGGCTTGGGTATGGCCACGCCCGTCGCAGTGAGGCGATCGCCGCCAACCGTGTCAGCGCCGAAGCGGAACAGGCGTGTCACGCGCTCGCGAGCAAGTCGTTGGCCATTCTCGGCCATGCATGGTGTTTTTCGGCAGACCACGCCGAAAACACGCTCGAAGAAATTCAGAAAGCAGTCGGACAACAAAAGCTTCGAGCGAGCGGCTCGGGCGCAAACTCGGATGTCGCGGCCCGCTGGCTCGAAATACCAGGCGCGCGCTTCGAACCCGGTAACGAACTGAACGAATCCGCACGTCACGCAGCCCTATGCGGTTGGCTTCTCGAGCATTTGACACATCGTTTGACGCCGCAACTCAACGCCTTGCCGCGCCATACCAAGCTCCAGATTGAGTTTCACGTGCAGTCGCGCATGAAGACCGCCGTCGTTGAAGCGCAACTGCGAGATTTCATCGCCGGGAAGGCGTGGGCAGGCAAGGTGAACGGCGAACCCTCCGTCGGACAAGGGCTTCCACTCTTCCGGACCGATGCCTGGCTCGACGCTCAGGACCCGAACGTCACCTATCTATTGATCGCAATCGAACTTCACGATGCGATCAGTACCGTCCTGCCTGACGGTGTCGCCGAGGCAGGCGTAGCGCTGCTTCTCGGGCATCCGCGCCTGAACTTATCGCCAACCTCATCCGCTTTGTGCTTGCACCGGCCGGCCAGAGATGTGCCAGGCAGCGCCGCCAACGCGATTGAACTTGCGGCACGTTGGGCGATGTCGTCCATAGAGCGCGTTCGTACCGTATGGACGCACGGACTGAAGGGTGAGCGGATGAGCACGGTTCGCCGAGCCACAAAGGCGGGAGACGACACCGCCTGGATGGCGCTCGAGACATCCATCGGCGATTGCTCGAAAGCTGGCCCGTGGCTAGCCCTCGCGCTCGCTGCTGAAAATGCCTGCATCACCGCCGATCCGCAACTTGTGCTGTGCGAGGAAGACGGCAACCTCGTCGCCGTCGTATGCAGGAAATAGCCAATGAGCAAGAACAACACTCAATCCGCCAGTCTCTATATCGGGATGGCGGCCTCACTTGTCTTCCTCTGCCTCGGCATTGCCGTATGGACGGAGGGCGCACGCTATGGATGGTCGCGCGATACGAAGATCATCATCGAGCTTTGCCTTTTGTCCATGCTGCTCCTGGCGATGCTGTTCGCCCAATATTTCGAGGCCGCTCTGCTGTTGATTGCCTCATTGAGAGCCGTTCGCTGGTTCACCCGCTACGATTCCGGCAAGCGTTCGGCGGCCATTGCCAACGGCCAGCAACTTGACGAGGACGCACAACGCGATCGTGCTATCGGTTTGCGCGACACCCTTCGCGACCGTCACGGCTGGCGCTGGCGCTATCGTGACCGCTGGGTGCTTATAGCCGGCGATGAACCCCTCGTCAGACGGCTCGCGCCGGACATCGCCGGCACGGGCTATGCAATCAGCGGCGACGCCGTCCTGCTGTACGCCAAACAAATCGGCGCCACGCTCGACACCCATTGGCTCGATCAGATCCGTCGCATGCGCCGCCGTCGCCCGGTTGACGCAATCGTGGTGGTGACGCGCACGCTCGGTTCCGCGAACGCTCCCGCTGAGGCCGACGATCTCGCCCATCGGCTCGCACGTTACGCACGCGCGCTGCGCTGGGCCGCACCCGCCTATATGTTGTATGCAACGGACGACGGCGGCGAAACAACGGGCCCGGATGAAGTCATCGGACTGACCTGGTCGAATGCGCGCGTGGACGCCGACCAGATCGGTCGTTCTCTGCAAGACCTCGTGAACAATCTCGCGGATAAGGGCGTCGTGCGTGTCTCCAACGATCATGTGGATCGCTATGCGGCCACGCTGTCGAAACATCTGTCAAAGCTGAATGCCTCGTTGCCGGCGGCGATCCTGAAGGTCGCCCGTTCCCGCTTCCACCGGCACGCCGTGCATGGACTGCTATTCGCACCGCTCTTCAAGGAGCGCGAGGCAGCCGCTCCGCCGGCCAACGAAGAAGCCGCCAAGCCAGCCGCCAAGGCAGCCGCGCCGGCCGCCACCCGGACAACTCACAGCGCCGAACCACGTCCTCCACGCGGCATCTGGCAAACCGTCGCCGAACATAGCGAGCAGGTCCGCGGGCGCCGCGTCGGCATTTCCGTAACGACCGCATCCGCATGGCTGACAACAGCCGTGTTCGGCTTATGGATCATGGGCATGGTCGTGTCCGGCGTTACCCAGCGCGCGACGCTGCGGACGTCCGAAGAGACGCTGGCCGAGCTTGAAGGCACGCAGGACCGCACACGGGCCGCGCTTGCCTTGAACACCCTCGACCAGCGGATCGACACGCTGGAAGCGCGCCAGCGCGAAGGCGCTCCATGGACCACGCGCTTCGCGCTCAATCGCGACGCTGCGTTGCTCGCCGCTCTGCGTCCCGCCTATGAAACCGCGGCACGACGGATCGTCGCCGACCCGCTGCGCAAAAAACTCGAAGAGCGGTTGCGCCAGCTCGCGTTGTTATCCGACGCGGAAATCGCGAGCGGCGGCGATGCGCAGGTCCAGGCGGCATACGACACGTTGAAAACCTATCTGATGCTGACGAAGCCTGAACTGGCCAATGCCGCATTCCTGACACCTCAACTGATCGCGACAGATGTCCCGGCGTACCCGCAAAACTCGACGCTTGCAGCGGGGGCGTGGGACGATCTCCGTCGCCATCTGCTCGCGTTCTACGCAACCCATCTGAGCTACGGCTCGCGAGGCACGGCGACGTCAACATCGACATCGACATCGCCGATCGCCGCGGACCCCACGCTTGTCGCGTCGACGCGCCAGACGATCATCGGCGTACGCGGCATCCGCAACTCGACCGACGCGATCTACCAGCAGATTCTCGACGACGCGAGGCCGAAGTACCCACCCGTGTCGCTAGCCGGCCTGCTCGGTGACGCCGCGCAGCAGGCTTCCTCAGGAACCTTAACAAGCCGCGGCCTCTTCAGCACGACAGTGACGATTCCCGGCATCTTCACGCGCGCCGCGTGGGACGAACGCATCTCGCAGGCGATCGACGGCGCCAGCGAGCAATATGACGTCAAGGCAGACTGGGTACTGTCGGACACGAAAGCGACTCCATCTGCGCCGTCGACGCTGAACGCCGAACTGCGCCAGCGCTATTTCGACGACTACGCGCGCGCCTGGGGGACGTTCCTGAACAGCGTGCGCTGGCAGCCCGCGTCCACGCTGTCGGGCACGGTCGATCAGCTGACGCTGCTGGGCGACGCGCAGCGTTCACCGCTCGTCGCGCTGATGAACGTGATCGTCTATCAGGCAGGCGCGGGCACGACGACACCCTCGCTGTCCGACACGCTGATCAGCAAGGCGCAGCATCTGGTCGGCGCCGGCGAAGCCAGCAACGGCACGTCTGTTGCCGCGCGCAACCGGATAAAACTACCTCGCGAGCCACACGCATCGTTGGCCGCCGTATTCGATCCGATCCTGCGCCTGACCGGCAGCGGCCCGCTTTCCGCGCCGCCGGCGGATAGCAACGGCGCCGCTCGGCTCAGCGCGACCGGCGATCTGAGCCTTGCGCGTTATCTCGAACGCGTGACCGCGATGCGCCTGAAGGTCCAGCAAATGGTCGCAAGCGCCGACCCGGACGCGATGTCGCGCATTGCCGCGCAAGCGGTGCTGCAAGGCAGGACGTCGGACATCGCGGACAGTCGCGACTACGCAAGCCGTCTCGCCGCCAGCCTCGGCGAACCATGGGCGGGCTTCGGCAATCTCTTTGAAGCGCCAATGGATCAAACCTGGCAAGTCGTGGTCCAGCCGGCCGCATCGAGCTTGAACGAAATCTGGCGCAGCGCGATCGTCACGGACTGGAATCGCACCTTCGCCGGCCGCTACCCGTTCGCCGATTCCGACAACGACGCGTCGTTGCCTGACATGGCGCGCTTCATGCGCGTCGACAATGGCGTGATCGCCCAGTTCGTCAGCACGCAGCTGGCGGGCGTCGTCGAACGCCAGGGCGACCGCTGGGTCGCGACGCAGGGGGCAAATCAAGGTGCAAATCAGGCGGCACACCGCGGCGCAAACCATGCTGCGCTGACGCTCGACCCGGACTTCCTCACGTCGCTGAACAAGCTCACGCGCGTATCGACCGTCCTGTTCCCGTCCGGCGATGCACATGTGCGCTACGAATTGCGCGCCGTCCCGACACCTGGAATCACCGACACGACATTCGTGCTATCCGGCCGCGAGCTGCACTATTTCAATCAGAAGGAAGAATGGGTGCCGTTCGAATGGCCCGGTCAATCGCTCGAAAACCGGTCGCATATCGAATGGCAAACCGAGCAGGGCGGTTTGCGCTCGGCGCTCGACACGCAAGGCCGCTTCGGCTTGATCCGTCTGCTCGAGCGTGCAACCGTGTCGCAACAGGACAACGCGCGCTACCTGCTGTCGTGGACACCGGACTCGAGCCTCGGTATCACGCTGCGCGTGCAGTTGCGCAGCGAAGCAGGCGCGGGCCCGCTCGATGCGCTCGCGCTGCGTCACTTCACGTTGCCGTCACGCATCTTCGTGACGAACACGGCGAAGACCGCCGCGAATACCGCCACAGCGAGGCCGGCGAAACTTGCCGCTATCAGCCCGCCGCCTTTGCCGCCCGAGGCGCTCACGGCGGCGAGGCATGGCACGACGCCATTGCCCGGCAGCCTTGTACCGGAGGCCCGATAATGCTCTCCGGCCTGCTCAAGCATCTCTTTCCCGCACGCGACGCCGAACAGTTGTCACGCGCCCGCCTCAGCGCATGGGACGCATGGCTGCAACCGTTCGCAAGCAACAGCGAAAGCAGCGACGGTGGCGCCGCTGCCGGTCGCGACCCCGGCTACGAAGACGCCTTCTTCGAACTGAAGGACGAAGCCGGCAAACTTTCCGGTATCGACGACGCGTCGATCATCCGCTTGTGCGAGCAGTTGACGAAGGAGACCGGCAAGGACCTGCGCGTCGCCGGCTACTACACGTTGGCCAGGTTGCGTCGCGATGGCCCCGCCGGATTCGCGGACGGTCTCGAACTGACGGCGGCGCTGGTCGACCGCTTCGACGAAGCGATCCTGCCCGCGCGTGCCGAGGCAAAGAAGGGCGCACTCGACATGCTGGCCACAACCCGCATGCTCGATCTGCTGGAAAGCCGCGGCGAGTTTGCCCCGGCCGATCTCGAACGCGCGATCGCGGCGCTCGATGGGCTCGTCGCCCGCACCGGCGCATGGTCCGATGCTGCCCGCCCGAACCTGCAACCGCTTGTCGCGCGCTTCGATCGCAACGAAGAACCGGTGCGCAGTGCCGACACGGAACCCGTGTCGTCGCAGCTTCACACGCAAGCGGCACAACCGGGCGCGTGCGCGATCACGTCGACGCGCGATCTGTTGGAACAGGCCCGAATCATGACCGCGTGGCTGCGCAACGAGGAAAACGGATATCTGCCGTCCGTGCGCATTGCGCGCAGCGTTCGCTGGGACACCGTGCACGACATCCCGCCCGCCGATGCGAGCGCCCGCACGCGGCTTGTTGCGCCGCGCGGCGAGCAGCGCCAGCAGCTCAAACGCCTCGTGCTGCAAAAGCAGTGGCACACGCTGCTCGAACGCGTGGAAGGCGCTTTCATGGAAGGCGCCAATCATCTCTGGCTCGATCTTCAGTATTTCCAGCACGTCGCACTCGACCATATCGGCGCGCCGTACGCCATGTGGCGCGAACTGCTACGCGCCGACTTCGCGCTGTTCCTTGAACGGCTGTCAGGCATCGAACGCCTCGCCTTTACCGACGGCACGCCGTTCGCGGACGACACCACGCTCGAATGGATCGCACATCACGCGGTCGTGCGCGATCTCGAAGCCGGCGAGAGCGTCGCGCCGTGGCCGGTCGCGGCGAATCGCGATGACGGTGCGGCCGGCGACTGGCTGGAGATCGAGGCGCAGGCGCGCGACCTGGCCGGCCGCGAAGATGTCGAGACGGCGTTCGGCTGGCTCGAATCGCTGCCCGGACTGAAGAACGACCGTCATCGGTATCTGCAACGGCTGGTGATGGCACGCGTTGCCGACCATGCGGGCCGCGCCGAAATGGCGCTCGCACTGCTTGCCGAACTCGATGGCTTATCCGCAACGCTGCCGCTTGCGCGCTGGGAGCCCGCGCTGGTATTCGACGTGAAGCAGCAACGTCTGCGGGCCCTGCAGGCGATGAACCGCCGCAAGGACGCCGACAAGCCGGCGCTGGCCCGCCGCATCAGCGAGTTGCAAGCCGAGCTGACCGTGCTCGATCCCGCTCGCGCGCTCACCCTGTCATAGCGGAACTTACGATGGAACACGACGATCCGATCCTGCGCTACTACGAAGCGCAGATGCGCTACCTGCGCGAGGCCGGCAAGGAATTCGCGAAGGCGCATCCCGACCGCGCGCGCATGCTGAATCTCGACCGCGTCGGCGACCGCGATCCGTATGTCGAGCGTTTGCACGAAGGCTTTGCCTTTCTGACCGGCCGTCTGCAGCAAAAGCTCGACGACGAATTGCCGGAGCTCACCGAAGGCCTCGTGAGCCTGTTGTGGCCGCACTACCTGCGGATGATCCCGTCCTTGTCGGTGGTTGAACTCACGCCGCCGGCCGAAAAGCTGCAACAGACCGAGACGGTGCCCGCGGGTGTGCCCGTGCGCTCGGCGCCGATCGCCGTTGCGCGGCCGGCCGGCGCGGACAGCATCGCGCCGAAGATCGTCCACTGCCTGTATCGCACGACGCAGCCGGTCATGCTGCAGCCGCTCGCGCTGACGCATGCGAGTCCGCTGGTGCGCCACGACGGCCGCTCGATCATTCGGCTCGGGTTCGCGCTGCACCATTCGTCGCGGCGCGCCGACACCGATCTGTCGCGGCTGCGCGTGTATCTGAACGCGGATCTGCCGACCGCGTTCGCGATGCATCTCGCGTTGACGCGCGATGTCGACACCGTGATGTGGCGCATTCCCGAAGTGCGCGATGGCGAACCACGACCGCTTGCCGGCGTGACGCTCGAGCCCGCCGGCTTCTCGGCGGAGGAACGCTTATGGCCGACGGGCGACGCTGCGTTTTCCGGGTATCAACTGCTGCTCGAATACTTCACGTTTCGCGAGAAATTCCTGTTCGTCGATCTGTGCGGGCTCGATATCGCGAAGCTGCCCGAAGGCTCGACCCGTTTCGAACTCGATATGGTCCTCAAGCACGCGTATCCGTCAGACCAGCCGTTCAGTGCTGAAAACGTGCGGCTTTTCTGCACGCCGGTGATCAATCTGTTCGCGCTCGATGCCGAGCCGGTCACGGTCGATCATCACGAAACGGAGTATCGCGTGGTCCCGGCCGGCCATCATGGCGAGCATGTCGAGACTTTTTCGGTCGATGCAGTCGGGTCGTTCGATCACGAGACCGCGCAACGCTACGAATACGTACCGTTCGCGACGTTCCGGCATCGCGGCGGCATGTTGCGGCATGAGGCGCCCGAACGTTATTTTCATACCCGCGTGCGGCCGGGCGTCAGCGGCTTGCACGAAACCTGGCTCATTCTCGGTGGCCACGCGTGGGAAACCATGGAGGCGCTGCCGGAAGAAAGCCTGTCGCTGCGCGTGACCGGCACGAACGGCATGCTGCCGCGCAAGGGCTTGCGCGAGGCGAGCATCTGCGATCTCGCGCAAAGCACACCGAATGTCGCGGGGGTGCGCAATCTCGTCGCGCCGACCCTGCCGCTGCATCCACCGACCGGCGATCGCTTCCAGTGGCGCGTGCTGTCGCATCTGGCGCCGAATTTTCTGTCACTGATGGACGCCGAGGTGTTGCGCGGCGCGCTCGCGCTGTACGACTGGACTGACGACGAGTTGAACCGGCGGCGTCTCGCCGGCATTTTGTGGGTGTCGCAGACACTGCTCGAAGAGGTGTCGGGCGGCGCAGTCGAGCGCGGCGTGCTGATCGAGGTGACGCTCGATGCGCATGCATTCGCAGGCGAAGGCGACGTGCTGTTGTTCGGCGAACTGCTGCATCGCTTCTTTGCGCTTTACGCGGAACTCAACCTGTTCACGAAGCTGTCGCTCGTGAGCCTGCCGTCGCGGACACGCACAGACTGGCCGCGCAGCAAGGCGCAGCGAGGGGCGCTATGAAGCCGGTCGAGACGCCTGCGCAAGAGCAGTTGGCCGTGTCTGCGCTGGTCGCGTCGCTGCTCGCGCACGCGCCGCGCATGAGCTTCATGCAGTTGCTGCGGCTGTTCGAGGCGCGCTCGCCATCGCATCCGGGGTTCGGCACGCGCGACACCGCGCAGCACGAGCCCGTGCGCTTCAGGCCGCGGCCGAGACTCGGCTTCCCGGCGGGCGAGGTCGCCGTAGTCGAATTCGATGACAAAGACGACCGCGCGCCGCCGACCATCCGGACCACTTTTATGGGCTTGTACGGCGTGGACGCCGTCGTCCCGTCGCATATGGTCGACGAAATTGCGCTGCGCGAAGAGGGACATGAGGCGGTCGAGGCGTTTCTCGACCAGTTCAATCACCGCTTCGTCACGCTGCTGTATCGCGCGTGGAAAAAATATCGATATCCCGAGAGTTTTCGCGCGGGCGGCGTCGACGCGCATTCGCGCAACCTGCTGTGTCTGGCCGGCTTCGGGTGGGGCGACAAGCCGGCGCGCGCGGGCTTGCCCGCGTCACGGATGCTCGCTTTGCTCGGCCTGCTGGTGCAGCGCACGCGCACGCCGGAAGGGCTTGCCGGTGTGATCGCGCTGGCGGCGCCGGGCGTCGGGGTGCGGGTCGACGAGTTCTGGCCGGTCGCTGCGCATGCCGGCGCGCCAACGCCGTTGACGTCGTCGGCGGCGCGGGCGCGCGGCGGTCGCGGGCTCGGCGGCGGTTACGTACTGGGCCAGCGCGTGATTTACCGCAGCCGCGCAGTGTGCGCGACGCTGTGTCCCGCCGACGCGCGGCAGGTGAGCGACCTGCTGCCGGGCGCCGCGCTGCATCGCGAGTTGCTTGCGTATGTGCGGTTATACGTCGGCGTCAAGGCTGACGTGCATCTGCGTATGGCAATTCCATCGAAGCTTGCGCCACGGCCGGTTATCGGTCCGCCCACCGGCTTCGGGATTCCCGCGCGGCTGGGCTGGACGACCGTGCTGCCGTCTGGCGGCGAACGCATCATCAACATTGCGCTCGGCGTGTGCGAAGCCTTTCCGGCGCCCGCGCCGAACCCCTATTGGAGTGCACATCATGCGTAATCGTCGCAGCAGTCCGTTTCTTCGTGCCGCCGCAATGGCCTGCATGGGGAGTGTCGCGCTATCGGGCTGCGGTGCGTGGCAGGCGGTGTCGGACACTTCGTCGAATGCGTATCGCGCAGTGTTCTTCACGCAGGTGAAGACGCTTGACGTCGACCTGACGACGCGTGCGTCGTTGAACCCTGACGATACCGGCCGCGCGACGTCCGTCGCGGTGCGCGTCTATCAACTCAAGGATCGCCAGATGTTTGACCGCGCGTCGTACGATGATCTGCTGAAAAATGACCGGAGCGTGCTCGCGCAGGATTTGCAAGCGAGCATGTCGTCGGTGTTGAATCCCGCTGCATCCGCCAGTCTTTCCCAGCCGATGAAGCCCGATACCGGGTATGTTGCGGTTGCCATATTCTTCCGCGAGCCTGGCAGCGGCGACGGCTGGAAATATGTGATCGAAAAGAAAAAGCTTGATGCGCAAAGGCCGTTGAAGCTTGTGCTGGTCGATCGGTCGGTTACTGTCGCTGGCGACGCTGCGCGCAACGTCGATAGCCGGGCACATTGAGCGCATTGGATGTCCGGGAAGGAAACAGTCGGTGTCGGCGAGTCGCGTTGCGGATGGACTGGCAGTCGGATGGCTGTCAATGGCCAGCTGCGGGAGGTTGCGGGCAGTTGCGGGACGCCGCCGGCTCTCACGGACTTTTTCCCGGCAGCGTGAGACCATGCCATCCGCTTTCTTCGAGATGCCGGACACGACTGCGCGAGGGCGGATAGTGGCCCATCGGGCAACCCTATGCATGGGGCGGTGCGTGCGTCATCATGCAGGTCGACAGAAGATCGGATGTTGTCGCTCGTATCGTGTTTCCGGCCCAGCCGCTGCCTCTCCATCGGCGCCGGGCCGGCTGCAGGCACGGTGAATACCGTGGAAAAGCGCTTCAGGAAGCCACTCATGCAGGACATTCTGCTTATCGTCGATGTACAGCCGTCGTTCGCGCCGCCCGACTGGCTCGTGGCCGGCATTCGCGCGTTGGCGAAACGGATGCCGTCGGTCGCGACCGTCGAGCGTCACGACGAAAGCCGCACGCCGTTCGAACGGCAACTGGGCTGGCATCCCGCGCGCGACGATGAAAGTCTCGTCGCAACCGAAGCGGTGTTTATCAAGCACGGCTATCTGCCGCCGCGCGAAATGCTCGACTATCTCGCCACGCGCGCACCTCAGCGCGTGCTGGTTTGCGGAATGCAAACGGAGACCTGTTTGCTTGCCGCTGGTTTTATGTTGTTCGACGCCGGGCTGAGCCCGACTCTGGTCGCCGATCTGACCGTGGGTTCATCGCTCGACCGGACGGGGGAACTGGGTGTGTCGCTTTGGCGCCATCACTTCAGGCAGGTCACGACGGTCGCGCAACTGGGTGAGCAGCCTTAGCGCGTTGGCGGCGCCCCGTTGTGCACAGATGACAGGCGGCCGTCGCATACCGGTTTATCAATACGGATTCCAGATTAAAAAGCGAGGTATGACGGCCGTGCCGTCAACCTCGCTATCCGTCCATCGTTCTTTTACAGCGCCGCGCAGAACGCAGGCAGCGCGTGCCGCGATCCGCCGCCAGCGCGCGCCGATCAATGGTGCGCGAACAGCCCGTGCTGCCACGGCGTCAACGTCAGATTCCGGCGTGTATCGGCTTGCGAGCTGCCGGCGCTCACGCCGCCGTACGCTTGTTGCGCATTGTTCGAGTCGCTCGAATCGTTCTCATCGTCGGACGCCATCGTCGTGGCGGGTGCATCTGCGCGGGCCGCAGGCTGAGGCACCGGCCGCGTGTCGCTCACGGACGGCCGGTAAAACGGCGCCGGGCCGTAGTTGCTGGCGAAAGCGGGCGCGGCGACCGAAGCAAGCGTGGCGGATGCGGCGAGCAGAACGGCAACAAGCGAGGTCTTCATGATGATCTCCAAGGGTGCAAGCAAGGCAACAGGGGCAAAAGGGCAGCGAGCGGCAAGGGCGCTCAGACCACGTTGATCGCGACGTCGATATTTCCGCGCGTGGCCTTCGAGTACGGGCACAACTGATGGGCGCGGTCGACGACCGTGCGAGCGACGTCCGGTGCGAGACCCGGCAGGCTGACGTTCAGGCGCGCCTGCAGGAAAAACGCGTCATCGGTGGTGCCGAGGTCGACTTCCGCGTCGACGGCGAGGTCCTGCGGCAACACCACTTTCAGCGCGGCGGCGGCGCGTCCCATCGCGCCGATAAAGCAGGCGGACCAGCCCGCCGCGAACAGTTGTTCCGGGTTGGTGCCCGTGCCGGTGCCGGGCCGCGAGAGCTGAATGTCGAGATTGCCATCCGAGCTGCGCGATGAGCCGTTGCGGCCGCCGGTGGTGTGCGTTTTGCCGGTATACAACACGTTTTCGATGCGCGACATGGAAAATATCCTTATGAAATAACAAGTTAGAGTCCGGGTTCGCAATTTAGATCGTATGCGATTGAATCGGATGCGTGAATCATTGTCGATGAAAGGAGCCATGTCAAGCACTTTCGATTAAATCGCATCCGATGTATATTTCGTGATGACGCGGCTGACTGGATGAATGCCGCCAAGGATGAAAATGAAGACTTCACGTTCCAGCAGCACCAACGTGGCAGAAAAGCCGCGTTCGCCAGCGCCCCGCAAAGCGGCCGCGAGGACAGCGAATGCAACGAATGCAGCGGCCGACAAGCCGGCCCGCAAACCTGCACAAATAGACGGACAGGCCGGCGGCCGCTCCGTCGACGCGGCGGAGTCGTCCTCGCGGGGGCTGGCCGACTACCTGTGTTTCGCGATCTATTCGGCCAATCTGGCGTTCGGTCGTGCGTACCGGCCGATCCTCGACGAACTCGGCCTGACGTATACGCAATACATCACGATCATCGTGTTGTCGGAGACCGGCAGCGTGACGGTCAGTGCGCTCGGTGAAAAGCTGTTTCTCGAGTCGAACACGCTGACGCCGATCCTGAAGAAGCTCGAAACGATGGGCTATCTGCGGCGGCAGCGCGACCCGACGGACGAGCGTCAGGTGCTGGTTACGCTGACGGATGCCGGTCGCGATCTGCGCGAAAACAGATTCGGCCGCAACCTGGTTGCGGCGACCGGGCTGAATGGCGACGATTTCCCCAAGCTGCTGAAGGCAGTGGCCACGTTGCGGGACAACCTGCTCAAGTCCGCGCACCGGGAATGACACCCCGGCGGGCGTTGCTGCCGGCGGCGCTCGTCGTTCAGTGAAGCGCGGCCGTTGCGACGCCTGCCAGGACGCACAGCGCGACGACTGCGAGCGGCGGCGCATGCCAGCGGACCAGCAGGATAAAGCCGAGCGCGGCGACGGCGAAGTCGACCGGCGTGTGCACCGCGCCGGTCCAGACCGGCGAGTAGAGCGCGGTGGCGAGCAGACCGACCACGGCCGCATTGACGCCCGCCAGCGCCGCCGCCGTCGCGGGCCGTGCGCGCAACGATTGCCACCATGGCAACGCGGCCAGCACGAGCAACATGCCGGGCAGAAAGATCGCGACGGTCGCCATGAGTGCGCCCGCCCAATGGTTCGGCGGCGACGACATCATCCACCCGAGGTACGCGGCGAACGTAAACAGCGGACCCGGCACCGCCTGGGCCGCGCCATAGCCAGCCAGAAAGTCGTTCGGCGCAATCCAGCCGGTGGCGACCGTTTGCTGTTGCAGAAGCGGCAGCACGACATGGCCGCCGCCGAATACAAGCGCACCTGAGCGATAGAACGCGTCGAACACACGCAGGGCCTGGCCGCCGTGGATCCGTGCGAGCACGGGCAGTCCGAGCAGCAGTACGGCAAAAAGCAGCAGCGCGATCACGCCTGCCGGGCGAGCGACGCGCAGTGGGAGCTCCGATGCCGGCTCAGCCGCATCCGCTGACGCCAGCGTGCGGCATAACGCGAAACCGAGCAGCGCGCCCAGTACGATCGAGATCAATTGCGCGTAAGCCGTATTCAACAGGCTGAGCGTCGCGATCGCACACAGCGCGATGGCCGCGCGCCGGCGATCCGGACACAAGCGGCGCGCCATGTCCGATACCGCTTGCGCGACGACCGCTACCGCAACGAGCTTCAGCCCATGCACGAGACCGTCGCTAAGCGCACCCGCGAGATGCGGCGCGAGTACGGCGAAGGCAAGCAGCAGCATCGCCGACGGCAGCGTGAAGCCGCACCACGCGGCGATCGCGCCGAGCCATCCGGCGCGTAGCAGTCCGATCGAAAAGCCGACCTGACTGCTGGTCGGGCCGGGCAGGAACTGGCAGACGCCAAGCAGCTCCGAATAGCGCTGTTCGTCCAGCCAGTTGCGCTTCGCGACGAACTCACGACGAAAGTAGCCCAGATGCGCGATCGGACCGCCGAAGCTGGTGAGCCCGAGCCGCAGGAATACGGCGAACACTTCGAAGGCGGCGCGCAGACGACTGCGCGGCTGGGGGGAAGGCCGAAGGCTGTTCATGCATCAATGGGCTGGCGTGTGCCATGCAGAGTGGGCACGCCATGATGCCTGAAAGGCGCCGTGCGAGCCGGCAGGCTCGCATCGGGAACCACGCACGTGAAGCACCGTGCGACGCGACAAGCGACACGCACGAGTCCGCTCGCGAACCGCCTGTCGACTCACGAACATCGCGAACAGTATTACCCGCGCGTATGAACGCCGCGTGTCACACGCGCGATCCGCGAACTGCGCATGACCCGCGAGATCGCGCGCGGCGTTCAGCTACTCACGCGTAGCAGCATTCGTGATGAATGTGCACCAGGGAAAGCACCTCGCGATTGATCGCAACGCATTTCAGACACCGAATGTCGCCTTCGTCGATGCGACTTGCATGCAGAACGAAGCATTCCTCAGGTGGTAAACCGAATCAGCACAAGCACTTGCGGTTTAACCGCGCAAAACGGCTTATCCAGGAATGCTAATCACAATCGGGAAGGACACCTGCAATTGCGCAAACGCTTGCCACAAGCGAGTCATTTTTCTCGACCAGGCTTGCCGATGGTTTTCGCGCCGTCCCCCTCCCACCTCTCTGAATGATTGATCAATATGACTTCAAATAGCCGTCGTGATTTCCTGCGTGCGGCTGCGCAAGCCGCTGGCGCAGCCACCGCTCTTGGCGCCGTCCCCGTCGGTATCCGCAATGCATTGGCGATTCCCGCGCACAATGCGTCCGGCACGATCGCGGACGTCGAGCATATCGTCGTCTTCATGCAGGAGAACCGTTCTTTCGATAACTACTTCGGCACGCTGCGCGGCGTGCGCGGCTTCGGCGACACGCGCCCGATTCCGCTTTCCACCGGCAAGCCGGTGTTCTACCAGCCGGCTCCGAATGCGGACGGCTATGTGTTGCCGTTCCGTCCGAATCTGCCGAACCTCGGCCTGCAATTCGTGCAGGATCTCGATCACAGCTGGATCGGCACGCATGCGGCATGGAACAACGGCCGCTACGATCAGTGGGTGCCCGCGAAGGGCGCGACCACGATGTTCTACATGACGCGCGAGGACATGCCGTTTCACTACAACCTTGCCGACGCGTTCACGATTTGCGACGCGTACCACTGCTCGGCGATGACGCCGACCGATCCGAACCGGTACTACATGTGGACCGGCTGGGTGGGCAACGACGGCAACGGCGGCGGCCCGGTGATCGACAATGCGGAAGCCGGCTATTCGTGGGGCACGTTCCCGGAGAAGCTGCAGGCGGCCGGCATTTCGTGGAAGGTCTATCAGGACGTGGGCAATGGCCTGAACGCCGCGGGCGCGTGGGGCTGGACCGACAACCCGTTTATCGGCAATTTCGGCGACACGTCGCTGCTGTATTTCAAGCAGTACCAGAACGCCCAGCCGGGCAACCCGCTGTATGAAGCGGCGCGCACCGGCACCAATGTGCTGCAAGGCGGCGGATATTTCGACATCCTGCGTAAAGACGTGCAGAACAACGCGCTGCCGCAGGTGTCGTACATCGTTGCGCCCGAGGCGTTTTCCGAGCACGGCAACTGGCCGCCGAATTACGGCGCGTGGTATGTCGACCAGGTGCTGCAGGCGCTGACGTCGAATCCGGAAGTCTGGAGCAAGACCGTGCTGCTCATCACGTACGACGAGAATGACGGGCTGTTCGATCATATGCCGCCGCCGTACGCATCGTCGACGCCGGACACCGGCCGCTCGACCGTATCGACCGCCAACGAGTTCTATGCGGGGGCGGGCGACAATCAGCCCGGCCCGTACGGCCTCGGGCCGCGCGTGCCGATGCTGGTCGTCTCGCCGTGGTCGAAGGGCGGCTACGTGTGCTCGGAAGTGTTCGACCACACGTCGGTGATCCGCTTCATCCAGACGCGCTTCGGCCGCGGCAACAGTCTGAACGAGCCGAACGTTACGCCGTGGCGCCGTGCGGTTTGCGGCGACCTGACGTCGGCGTTCGACTTCCGCAATCCGAATCGCCATGTGCCGCCGTTGCCGGCCACGTCGTTCCCGGCGGACCAGAACCGCCATCCGGACGTCGTGCCCGCCGTGCCGGGCGCGCAGTCGCTGCCGAAGCAGGAGCCGGGCGTGCGTCCCGCGCGCGCGCTCGACTACGAGTTCTTCGTGCGCGGCGACGTGAACGGGCAGGGCAATGCATTCCACCTGCACATCACGAACACCGGCCGGCTCGGCGCGACCTTCCTCGTCTACTCCGGCAATGCGCAAGACCTGCCGCGCAGCTATACGGTCGAAGCGGGCAAGGATCTCGCCGATCAACTGATGCTCGCCGCCGGTGGCAGCTATGACTTTTCGGTGCATGGGCCGAATGGCTTCCTGCGCCGTTTCGTCGGCAAGGTCGATGCGAGCGGGCGGCATCAGAGCGGCAGTGTGCAGATCGCCGACGGTTACGACGTCGCGAACGGCAATCTGCAGTTGCGCCTGAAGAACGAAAGCCGCGACGCGTGCACGTTCCATATCTCGAGCGCGTATGCATCGTCGCGGATCGACGGTTCGCTGCGGGTGCGCGGCAACGACGCGAATACCGTGATGGTCGATCTGCGCCAGTCATATGGCTGGTACGACCTGACGATCACGGTCGACGCCGACAGCAACGCGCAATGGCGCATCGCCGGCCATGTCGAGACGGGGCGCGACAGCATGTCGGACCCGGCGCTCGGCAGCTGACGGTTGCGGTAGGTGCAATCAACCGGTGCGCGATGCGTAACGATGCGCGCCGGTCGTGCAGGCATGGAATGTTTGTGTAAACCATCAGCCGGCGCCTCGCAGCGCGGTTCGACCGCCCGGCGCCGGCTGATTTTCGATTGCGAGGAGACGACTCTGCTGAACTCGATCATCAAACGGCGTGCGGCTGCCGTCGTCATCATGTGCGCGTTGCTCGGCGCATGCAGCGACAGCAGCGACACGACGTCCGCACAAGCCGCGTCGGACCCTTCCGGCGCCGCGTCGCAAGACACGGCAGCCGCCGGCAACGCCAACGGCACGCCGACCGGTTTGCCGCCCCCGCCGTGGGCGATGTCCTCACCCCAGGCAGCGTCAGACGGGCTGCGTCCGCCGGTGATCCACACGGTCGAGTAGTTCCGCGTCGCTGCCTTCGTTTCTTCGTGACGTCAGTCGGCCGTGCTGGCCATTTGGCGTGCGATCCCGCTGCCTGCGATCTGCTTGCAGCGCTTCCCTTTCATGCACGGTTGCCGCGTGCTGCGCCCATGTCACGCGGCGCGGCGCGCGCACCCGGCCAGCGTGCCTTCGTCATCTCGCGTACCCGGTGCGTCCGTGCAAACAGGCCGGCATCGGGCAGCCGCCGCTACATCGCCGCTTCGGTGCGGACCTGTTTGCGCAACTTTTACACCGTACGCGAAAAATTGTCCGTGAATGGCGGAACGAATTCCCGGTGATGCATATGTGCCATGCCAGTCACGGATTGAGCAACTCTGGAATATTCTCGTCGCATGGGTTGTTATGGAAATGGCAACTCCCTTTTTAGAAAATGCGCGTTTTCAGGTTTGAAAACGCCGATGCGACCAGCGACATTTCGTGCAGTCGAGTGGTAGGCCCGCAGAAAGCTTGGGCGAGCATGCTGATCGCGAGGTCTGAATTTTCCAATTTTGGAAGTTTGTGTTTCCTTTATTGTGTCGTTCACGAAAGTTGCGGACCCGGTTTGGCTGGTGGGTCGCTGCACCTGATCGGGATGTACGGTACGCTTGAGTACTCACTCAGTACGCTGGACAGCACGCAGCATAAGGGCCGGCAAGCGGCGCATGCCGGACCGGTATGAACATGATGCGGATGTCCAGAGGGTTACTTTGCGTCGAATGCGACGCTTACGACCGGAGGCGCGCCGCTTGAAGGGCTTCGTCGACAAGGCCATCGCGCATTTATGGGAAATATCGCAAAAATATTGATTGTCGAGTGGGATACGTCTGGCGCTGAACGCTTGTGGAACGAGGTTCGGCTGGCAGGCCATGAACCACTCGCCGCGTTCTCGGTCGAGCGGGCGGCGACGCTGATCGAACAGGAACGTCCGCAGGCCATTCTGTTGCGCTGGAAATTGCCGGACGCATCCGGTCTGTCGCTTATCAACGATTTGCGCACGCATGCGGCAACGAGCCGGATGCCGATCATCGTGCTCGGCGAAGAAGGTGCGGGCGAGGACGAATGTATCCGCGCGCTCGAGGCTGGCGCGGACGACTACGTCAAAAGACCGTTCGGCATTCGCGAAGTGATCGCGCGTATCCAGGTCGTGCTGCGGCCGATCGAGTATCGCGAGGTGCGGCGCCGCGTGTCGGTCGAAACGCTGACGATGGATTTCGACGCGCGCCGCGCGTTCGCGCGCATCGGCAATGAAGCAGCGGAAACCGAGCTCCAGTTGGGGCCGACGTGCTACAGGCTGCTGCGCTTTTTTGTCGAGAATCCGTACAAGGTGCTATCGCGCAAAGACATTATCGATAACGTCTGGTTTGGCTCGTCGGTCAAGGAAGGCATTGTCGACGTGTACATCAAGTCGTTGAGGGAAACGCTGGCGCCGCTGCAACAGAGCCTCGTGATCGAGACGGTGCGCGGCGCCGGGTTTCGCCTGTCTTCGGTCGTCGTTGTGCCGCAGCAGGTCGAGCCGATGCAGCGCGTAGCGCAGCCGGCTTCACTACCCGCTGCACAACCGTCCTCCCAGCCGTCTTCACATCCGGTTCCGCTGCATGCGCAGCAGCCAAGGCCGGCGCCGCAGCCGCTGTCACAGTCCGACAGGCTGCCGGCCGCAGCGCAACCACGCAAACGCCCGGCGACCGACGATCGTCATGCCACCGCGCTGCGCAATCCGCCCGTGCTGGTATCCGATCTGAGCGCGGCGGTCGAAAAGATCCGTCATTTGCAGGCGTTGCTGCAAAGAAAGACCGAAGAAAACCGGGTGCTGCGCGATGCGGTCGACGCGACGAAGCCGGTGTCGGCGGGCGGCCTTGCGCCGCTCGTGGAGAAGAGCAAGAGATATCGATGAAAATTAACTAACAAAAACGATACATCAACATAACGATCTGTCGAGTCGGGTTGTCGTTGTCGAAATGCATTTGTCACGTGGCTAACAACCGGTTGCATTAGAATCCACCGGCTTGATTAAGAAATTGGCCCCTTCCTATAATGCATGCATGACAGATACGACCGCCACAGCGCCATCCAGAGCCCGGGGACGTCCTCGCGAATTCGATATCGAAACGGCGCTCGACAAGGCCGTGACGGTCTTTTGCGAGCGCGGTTTTCACGCCACCTCGATCGTCGATTTGACCGACGCGATGGAACTTGCGTCCGGCAGCGTCTATAAGGCGTTCAAAGACAAGCAATCGGTTTTTCTCGCCGCGTTTGACAGGCTGCTGGCCACGCGCAATGAGGTTCTGCGGCGTTTTGCCGAAGCGGACGGGACGGCACGGGACCGGGTTCATCAGGTGTTGATGTTTTATGCGGATGTATCGTCGGGCGCGATGGGCAAGCGAGGCTGCATGCTGACCGGCAGCGCCATGGCGCTCGGCACGTTCGATGCGGATGTGGCGCAGCGTGTGACGGCTGGCTTGCGCATGGTCGAAACGCTGCTCGTCCAACTGATCCGCGTGGGGCAGAAAGACGGTTCGATTTCGAAGCGCGTCGATTGCGACGCAACCGCGCGGCTGATGCTGTGCACCGTGCACGGCATGCGTGTGATCGGCAAGACCGGCCGCCAGCGCGCGCAGATGCGGCAGACGGCGGATATTGCAATGAAGCTGCTCGATTGACCGAACAGGGCCGCCGCGTTTGACGTACGGCTTGCCGCGACGCAAGCCTCGCGAGGCCGGCTCGCGCTATTTCCACGCTCTCCATGCCCGCGCGCTCCGCGTCGAGCGGTTGCGGCCGGCATCGCATCCCGGCAACGCTAGACCCATGCAATGCGGCCGGTGCCCGTCACTTGAGCCACTTGCGGACATCCTGTTCCCATTCCGGATCGCCGCAGCCCGAAGGATTTTCCGGCCCGAGCACCGTGATATAGCCGCGTGTTTTCATGCACGACTCGTAGGCGCGCACCTGCGTACAGCGGTCGGCGCCCGCGTTGTGCGAGACGGTTTTGCACGCGGCGATCGAGCGGTCCATCGGAGCGAAATCGAGATCGTCGGCGCGTGACAGCGAAGGCGCGTCCGCGCCCGTCAGCGAAAATTCCACAGGTGCGCTGCTCGAACAGGCGGCGAGCGAAACGGCCGCGAGCGCGGCGAGTGCGGCGGCGCCGCGTGTGAAAAACGAACCGCGTGGCTGGGTCATTATGCGTTCTCCGTGCGAGTCGATCAGCGTTGGCGCTTGAGTGCTTAGGCCGGTCCCCATGCAGCGTGACCGCGGGTTGGCGCTGCAGCGTTGCGCCGGTTCCATGCGCGTTGCTCCAGGCAGGCGCTTCACCGCTTAAAGCTTGATCCGACGCATGACTCCAGATGGTCGCGCTGCGCAGCTTACCCCTGGGGTCTCATGCTTCATTCCATTCCGCAGGACTCCCCGACTGTCGCTTCGGCGCCTGGCCGCGCTTGTGGTGTGAGTCGACGGCGACGGCGACGCATGCGTGCCGGGCCGAGCGGCATGGCGCGCCGACGCGCCACTGTACCAGCAGTCGCGGGGCTATCGGTTCTGCTTCCGTGGCGGGATCGTTTCGCGGTCCATCGTCAGAACATTGGGGATGACAAAGCGCCTGGCACCTCGTTCAGCGAAAAGCCAGGTTCCGTGCGGGCGCCGATGCGTTGCGACACGGCGCCGGCGGTTGGGCGCAAGATTGCTCCTGACGCAGTGGCGACAGTGCTGGACGCACTGAAGAAGGTTGCCGAAGAAAACATGTTCGCCACGCGCGACATGCTCGCCATGAAAGGGCGCGCGTCGTTTCCCGGCGAGCGCTCGCGCGGCCATATCGACCCGGGCGCGCATTCGAGCCAACTGATGATTGCCGCGGTGTGCGCGTACTTTGTCCGCGCGGCGTAAAAGAGAAGAGGATCTGCGATGAAAAAATTCATCAATCGCGTCGACCAC
Source organism: Paraburkholderia solisilvae (assembly GCF_902859875.1). GTDB lineage: Bacteria > Pseudomonadota > Gammaproteobacteria > Burkholderiales > Burkholderiaceae > Paraburkholderia > Paraburkholderia solisilvae. The sequence continues at coordinate 22,507 of NZ_CADIKF010000066.1, forward strand.
TTTCTTGCCGAGAGCCTGGCCGGTTTCGCCGCCGCGCATGCGGACCTCGTTGAACTGAACCTCGAGCCGGTTTTCGTACGGCGCAAGACCGCGACGCCCGGCAAGGTCGCGCTGATTTCCGGCGGCGGGTCGGGGCATGAACCGCTGCATAGCGGTTTTGTCGGTTATGGCATGCTCGACGCCGCGTGCCCGGGCCAGGTGTTCACGTCGCCGACGCCGGACCAGATGATGGCGGCGGCGCAAGCAGTCGATAGCGGCGCGGGCGTGCTCTTCATCGTGAAGAACTATTCCGGCGATCTGATGAACTTCGAAATGGCTGCCGAGATGTGCGAGGCGCCGAACGCAACGGTACTGGTCAACGATGACGTCGCAGTCGAAAATTCCAGCTATACGACCGGGCGGCGCGGCGTGGCGGGCACCATGATCGTCGAGAAGCTGGTGGGCAGCATGGCCGAAAGCGGTGCGAATCTCGAGCAATGCAAGGCCTTCGGCGATCATGTGGTGAAGCGTGTCGCTTCGATGGGCGTCGCGTTTTCGAGTGGCACGGTGCCGGCCGCGGGCAAGCCGACCTTTACGATCGGCGAAGACGAGATCGAGATCGGCGTCGGCATTCACGGTGAGCCGGGCCGTCGTCGCGCGCGTATCGCCCCGGCGGATGCGATTGCCGACGAACTGCTCACGGCGATCGTCGACGACCTGAAACCGGCGGCGGACGCGGCATTGCTCGTGCTGGTCAACGGACTCGGCGGCACGCCGTTAAGCGAGCTATACCTGCTGTTCAATTCCGCTCACGCGTGGTTGCGGCAACGCGGCTTCACAATCCGACGCGTGCAGGTCGGCTCGCTGACCACATCGCTCGATATGGCCGGTGCGTCGCTCACTTTGTGCTCACTCGATGCGGAGATGATGAAACGCTGGGATAGTGCCGTGCAGACGCCGACGTTGCGTTGGGGCCGATAATGCGCGTCGCGGGGTGCCGCGAAACGAGCTTCTCGCAACAGACGCGTTACATTTGGTAAGCATTTCTTACCGGCATTCGTCCGCATTTGTGTCGACGGGGGTGAGGCGCACGCGGGCAAGCCATCGCGTGCGCGCCTGCCCGTATATCGGCGAAAATATCCAGTAACGATCCGGTAACTCATGCCGGGTCGGATTTCGTCTAACGTTGCAGTATTGAAACCACTCTTAAAACCTAGAACCGGTATGAGTACCCGAACCCGAACCATCACCGTTGTGCTGCCGGTCATTGCCATTGCGCTCGCGCTGGGCGGCTGCGCGGTCGCGCCGCCCACGGGCCCGAGCATCGTTGCGCTGCCGCGCAAAGGCGAGCCGCTCAACCAGTTCCAGCAGGACGACTACGCGTGCCGCGACTATGCGTACCATTCCAGCGACGCGCAGGGCGCCGCGCAAGGCGCGACGCAAAACAGCGTGAACAGCACGGCGCTCGGCACGCTCGGCGGTGCGGCGGCCGGGGCGCTGCTCGGCGCGGCAGCGGGCAACGCCGGCGTCGGCGCGGCGATCGGCGCGGGCAGCGGCTTGCTGCTGGGCAGCGCCGTCGGCGCAAATGGTGCAACGTACGCGGCCGGCGGTCTGCAGGCGCGGTACGATGCGGCGTACGCGCAATGTATGACGTCGAAGGGCAATACGATCGCGCAGCCGCAGGCGCCCGCCTACGCGCCGGCGCAGCCGTACTACTATCAGCCGGCGCCGCGCTACTACGCGCCGCCCGTGATGTACGCCCCGTACCCGTATTATTGATCGCGCGAGCCGACGGCGCGCCACGCGCCGCCGGCTAATGAAATTCTGCAGAAAAACGCAGACGCTTTATGTGGTTCGAAATCTGCGTCATTTCGACTCTATTCACTGAAATGCAATTCAGTTTTTAGTCCAGTTAAAGACAGTCAGCCAAAGGCAATATAAATAAACAATGCGCCCGCATCGCTAAACACCGAAAATCATCAGCGAATTGACATCTCGCACCGGGCCGTAGTCCTCATTTCCCCGCTATCGCCAGTAGCCCTCGACACAGGGCCCACGGCCGATTCGACGATCTGGTAATACCAATAGAATAAAAAGGAAAGGTTGTATTAATGGAAAGTTGGCACAATTCGGGTGTATTGTTGCGAACATCCTGCCGGCTGGCGCATTGCCACAAAGAATGCCCTTAATGAGCAAGAAATTTGACGCAATTGGCATAGCGTGACTTCCGTCGCATGTGTAAGCTCTTGCTGCGTCGTTCGATCTTGGAATAACGACGTTTCTCCAAGCGGAGCACTACGCATGAATGCAGTCTCGAATCCAGCGGTTTTACGCGCATTGGTTACGCGGGTGTGGTCGTTTGCGTACCGTGTGACGGAGGATGTGCCGCTCGCCGAGGCCATGGTGGCCAATGCGTGCAATGCCAACGCCAACGCCGAAGCAGACTGCGCGGTAAGCGAACGCGAGACGCTTGTGCGAATGCTGGCCGCCGCGCACAGCGTGCTGCGCAGCGGCTCCGCTTACGAACGCTATGAGCGCACGCGCCGCGCAACCCGCGGCGCGCCCGCGGGCGTCGGCGCAGGCAGGCGCCGTGTCCGCAACACCGACGTTCATTCCCGGATTCTCGCCGAGTTCCGTTCGCTCGCCCCCCCCGAGCGGGCGGCGCTGCTGCTCTCCGAGGTGGAGGGGTTGACGTACGAGGAGTCCGCGGAAGTGCTCGGCGTATCGGTGGATCGCGCGAAGCTCGCCCATGTGGCGGTGCGTCTGAAGCTTGGACGCGCATTCAACGAACACAGCGGCACCAAGGCGCCGATGTCCGCGTCCCGCTGAGCACGTCCCGCCTCACTGTCACGTCGGACTTGGGCCGTCCCCGGCACGGCCCGCTGGCCACGGCCACCGCCGCCTGCCGGATGTTCGCCGGCAACAGCGCCTTCGCCGTGGTTTCGTCGGTAATCCGAACCTGCGCCAGGCCCGCGCGGATCGCGCCCGTGACGACGCCGATCTTCTGTATCCCCCCCACTGAGCGGCGACCCGTCGCGTGACACCTACTGCGCGAGCAACTCACGAATCGCATCGCTGATAAACGCCGCGTCTTCGACGTTCGCACTCGGCAATCCGGCGCGATGGCCCCAGACCGACGGAATCGGCAACAGCCTCGCGTTGCGCATCTGTTCGACTTCGAGCCGGTTGTCTTCGACCTGAAAATACAGGTCGGTGGCGCTCGGCATGATCAGCGCCTGCGCGGTGATCGCCTGCAGCGCCGCGTGAAAATCGCCGTGGTAGAGCGGGTTCGCCGAGATATCCGCGTGCTGCCAGGTCCACATATGCGCAAGCAGGTTGTTCGCATCGCGCCGCAGGAAATTCATTTCCCACGACATCACCAGATAGTCTTCAAGCGACGAAAAGCCGGCACGCCGCCAGAGCTCTTCGCGATAGAACGTCTGCGACATCGCCATCGCCGCATAACTGCGGCCCATCGCGCGCAGTCCGCGCTCGGGCCGCGAGACGAACGTGCCGTTCTGGAAGGCCGCGTCGGCGGTCAAGGTCGCGCGGATGCCTTCGAGAAACACCTTGTTGTGTTCGGACGTTTTCGCCGCGCCGCATGTCACCGCAAGACGCCTGACCCTATGCGGATACAGCGCGGCCCAATGGTAGGCCTGGATGCCGCCCATCGACCAGCCGCACGCGAGCTGCAATTCGTCGACGCCCAGTTGTTGCGTGAGCAACCGATGCTGGATCGCCACGTTGTCGGCGATCGTGAAGTTCGGCCAGCGCGCGCCGTTGAACGGCTCGACCGCATTGCTCGGCGACGATGACAGACCATTGCCGAAAAGATTCGGCACGACCACGAAGTAGCGATCGGTATCGAGCGCCGCGCCGGGTCCGATCATCCAGTCGACGTCGTAGTGATGCGCGGAAAACGACGTCATGTAGAGAATCACATTCGATTTGTCGGCGTTGAGACTGCCGTACGTCTTGTAAGCAAGCTTCGCGTCCCGAAAGGTGAGGCCCGATTGCAGGACGACGTGGCCGGCATTGAAAATCGAGTAGTCTTCCATGAGCTTTTTTGGCATGAAAAGATGAGCGGATTATTCGGCGCTGCGCGAAAGCGCATGATGGCATACCCATCAGGCAGGCGCTGACCGCTCGATCCCGGGCCGCGTCTCGCTGCCTCCCGATCATGCCGATGGGCGCTGCGAACGCAAATCACGCGCCCGTCGCACTCGATGTTCGCGCGCAACGTTTGCACGTGTGCGGATCAACACAACACCCCCTCGAATCGCAAGGATTGCATCGAATATGGATGAATCAGTTGTCGTTCTATCGGCACTTGAAATGCGGCGCATGATCGGCAGCCGCGAGCTGTCGCCGGTCGAGTTGCTGGACGCGTGCATCGCGCGCATCGAAGCGTTGAACCCGGCGGTCAATGCGATCGCGGCAACGGATTTCGAACGCGCACGCGCCGCCGCGCGCCGCGCCGAACAGGCGGTGCTGCGCGGCGAGCCGCTCGGCCTGCTGCATGGCTTGCCGATCGGTATCAAGGATCTCGAGGAGACCGCCGGCCTGCTGACCACATACGGCTCGCCGCTCTATCGCGCGCACGTGCCGCAGCACGACCACGTGATGGTCGCGCGTTTGCGCGCCGCCGGCGCGATCGTCACGGCGAAGACCAATGTGCCCGAATTCGGCGCGGGCGCGAATACGCGCAACGCGGTGTGGGGCGCGACCGGCAATCCGTTCAACCCGTTGCTGAATGCGGGCGGCTCGTCCGGCGGTTCGGCCGCGGCGCTCGCGACCGATATGCTGCCGCTGTGCACCGGCTCCGATACCGGCGGGTCGCTGCGCATTCCCGCGGCGCTGTGCGGCGTGGTCGGTTTTCGTCCGACGCCGGGGCTCGTGCCGAACGACCGGCGCAAGCTCGGCTGGTCGCCGGTCACCGTGGTCGGCCCGATGGGCCGCAATGTCGCGGATATGCGGCTGCAACTGGCAGCGACGGTCGGTCTCGAAGCGAGCGATCCGTTGAGCTTCGCGGTCGACGCGGGCCGGTTCGCGCATGTCGAACCGTTCGATATTGCGACGCTGCGCGTCGCCTACACGGAAGACTTCGGCGCGAGCGCAGTCGATAACGCGATGCGCGAGACGTTCCGCGCGAAAATCGACGTGCTCGCACGCGACGTGAAAATATGCGAACCGCTCGACCTCGATATGGGTGACGCGCATCGTTGCTTCGACATCGTTCGCGCGCAGAACTTCGTCGCGGATGTCCAGGAAATCTATGAGCGCGACCCCGCGTTGCTCGGGCCGAACACGCGCACGAACTACGAGATGGGGCGCGCGATGTCGCTGGCCGACGTGGCGTGGGCGCATGCGGAGCAGACGCGCCTGTTCCGGCGTTTTCAGTCGGTGTTCGAGCGTTACGACGTGATCGTCTCGCCGACCACGCCGATCACGCCGTTCCCGTGGTCGCAATCGTATCTCGCGGAGATCAACGGGGAACCGCTCGAAAACTATTACCGCTGGCTTGCGCTGACTTACCTCGTGACGCTCACGAGCAATCCGGCGATTGCGCTGCCGTGCGGCACCGATTATGCGGGCATGCCGTTCGGCCTGCAGGTCGTCGGCGCGCATCGCGGCGACGCGCGGCTGCTCGATATCGCGCAGTCGCTGGAGGCGCATTGGCAGCGCGATGCCGCGCGGCGGCGTCCGCTTCCCGATCTGGCGAAGCTCGCGCAGCCGGTGCCGGCGTTGAAGTCGATCGTGACCGCGCCCGCCGTGTTGAATGGCTGATGCGAATGGGCCGCGCCGCGCGATCGTCGCGCGGCGGCCTGGCATACGCAGCAAAGCGACGCAATTGCGCGCCAATCTTCTACACTCGATGACGTAACACGCCACGCGTGCGACCTGCTTACAGTTAATCGTGACAGACGTCGCGCAGCGTATCAGCGAATTTACGCAACAAGCTCGATCAAGGAGTGCATGGTGGCTCAATCCGCCCTCTTCAAACCGTTGCAGGCACGTGGCCTGACTCTGTCGAACCGGATCGTGATCGCGCCGATGTGCCAATACTCGGCCGAAAACGGCTGCATGAACGATTGGCATCTGATTCATCTCGGCCAACTGGCGGTATCGGGCGCCGCGCTGCTGACCATCGAGGCGACCGCGGTGTTGCCGGAAGGCCGCATCACGTATGGCGACGTCGGACTCTACGACGATGCAACCGAAGCCGCGATGCGTCGCACGCTGGAAAGTGTGCGGCGCTGGTCGAGTATTCCGCTTGCGCTGCAACTGGATCATGCGGGGCGCAAGGCATCGACCGAAGTGCCGTGGGCGGGCCGCAAGCAATTCGCGCCGGGCGATGCGCAGGGCTGGCAGACCGAGGCGCCGTCCGCGCTGGCGTTCGATCCGCAGGACCACGCGCCGGTCGCGCTCGATCGCGCAGGACTCAAACGCGTGCGGGATGCGTTTGCCGCTGCCGCAACGCGTGCCGCGCGCCTCGACATCGACCTGATTCAACTGCATTGCGCGCATGGCTATCTGTTGCATCAGTTTCTGTCGCCGTTGTCGAATCAACGCAGCGATGAATACGGCGGTTCGCTCGAAAACCGGATGCGTTTTCCGCTGGAAGTATTCGATGCCGTGCGCGCCGCCTTCCCCGATGACCGGCCGGTCAGTGTGCGCGTGTCCGGCACCGACTGGGTCGACGGCGGCTGGGATATCGAGCAGACCGTCGCGTTGGCGCAGGCGCTCGAAGCGCGCGGTTGCGATGCGATCCATGTATCGAGCGGCGGCCTGCATCCCGCGCAGAAGATACCCGTGAGTCCCGGTTATCAGGTGCCGCTCGCGCGCACGGTCAAGGCCGCGGTGCGCATGCCGGTGATTGCGGTCGGGTTGATCAGCAGCTTCGAACATGCGGAAAGCATCGTCGCAAACGGCGATGCGGACATGATCGCACTGGCCCGCACCGTGCTGTACGACCCGCGCTGGCCGTGGCATGCAGCGGCGGAACTGGGTGCGCGGGCGCGGGCGCCGAAGCAGTATCTGCGCTCGCAGCCGAACCGCTACAAGTCGCTGTTCGGCGAAACGCGCGGTGTGAGCCCCGAGCCGAGATGGACCGAGGGCGACGACAGCCTGCTGAATCTGGACGACGAGTGAGCGGCCGCACGCGCGGCCGATGCGTGCCGCGCCGCACGCAAAATTTTTTCGGTGCATGAAGGAATCATGCAAGTGTCGCGTAGTCGAAGCGACACGCGCGCGCGGCCCGGTTTGCCGCGTGCGTTTCGATTCGACGAAAAAATATGGAACGCCTGTTTGTGACGCGCAACCGCGCGATAGAAAAAATCATGATTCGCCGGCGCATCGTGAGCGATGCACTGGACAGCCGTCACGCGACTGACACGGACGCGCTGCGCGCGCAGCTGGAAGAGCTCGAGCGATTGCTGCTCGACGTGCGCGCCGGGCGCGCGACCGAGTTCGTGCTTCACGACGACGTCGCGGTGCAGTGCTTTGTGATGCCGGACTGAACGCGCCGGCATCCTGCGCGGAGACCGTGCGCCTGCACCACGCGCGTGTGCGGCAGGCCGCATCGATGCGTGCGCAACGATGCACACGGCGCATAGCGATGCTGCCCTGGTATGCGCGGCTCATCATCCAATGACCGGGCTATCATGACGCCCGCACCAATCCCACCTTATACGATCAGGCAACATCAGCCGCCCGCTGCCGCGCTTCGCGCTACGGCGACGGATCCCGCATCATGCACGCGCAGCCCGAGGCGATCGGACAACGCGGCGCGGTGCGGTGCATGCGGGTCGTCGGCATCGGCGCTTGCGGCGCGATCGTCCGCGTTCGCACAACGCATCCGCCATTGGTGCGGCGTTGCGCCTTCCTCTCGGCCGAACACGGTCGTGAAATGCGATTGCGTGCGAAAGCCGACATTCAGCGCGACGTCGATCATGCTCATCCGCGTCGAGGCGAGCAGCAGCTTCGCGCGCTCGATGCGCCGCCGCATCACGAAGAGGCGCGGCGATGCGCCGACCGCCGCGCGAAAGCGCGCGGCGAAGTAGGTCGGCGACAGGCCGACCGCGTGCGCAAGCTGTTGCAGCGAAATCGACTGATCGAGATGGTCATCGATGAATGCAATCGTGCGTTGCAGACGCCAGTTTTCGAGCGCCGGCGTTTTGCCGGTTTCGGGTTGGCCCGGTTCGGCCGGCTGCAACGCGATGCCGAGCGCGCGCGCGGCGATCGCGCGCGCGATGGCGTCGACGCAGGTTCGGCTCGCCGGGTCGGGGCTGTCGAGCGCTTCGACAAGCACATGCATCAGTTGCCGGATCACCGCGTCGCGCATGAACGGATAGCACGCGTCGTGCGCCTGTTGCGAACGGGCGGCGAGCACCACGTCCGGACAGCGCGCGACATAGGCGGCCGACAGGTAAATATGGAGAAAGTCCGAGGGCGCATGCGCGCGATATTCGGTTTGCGTAGCGGGCGCCGTCACCTGCACCATGCCGCGCTCGAGCGGGCCGTCGTGCAGGACGCGGCCGTTCGATGACAGGCGCAGCAGCATCGGGCGCAACGCCAGCGCGATCACGTAATAACCAGGCGGACCGACCGCGGCGCCTTCGCCTTCGCCGCAGGTCGTCCAGCGCGCGAGCACGATCGGACGATTGCCGTGTGCCGGCGTGTCGTCGGTGTGCGACTGCGGCATGCGCCGCCAGCAGACTTCGTGACCGACCGGCATGCGCGGCCGCGGCGGCGGCAGGACCGCGCGCGTGGCGCCGCCTGCGCGAGCGGTCGACGGCTGAACGGGAAGGGGCATGAACGACGACATCGCGGATCACCTCGTAACGGAGGACGGAGCAACGACCGGGTCGTGCCGATGTGGGCCGTGCAGCAGGATCGGCCGCGCCGCCGATTTCGACGGGACACGTGTATTGTGGACTTGCTTCGAACATATCGTCGGCCGCACGCGGTGAAAATCGTACGGTAGTGTCCGATAAGCAAATCACCGTCTGCGATACCTATACGAAGGTATGCCTGCGGCGGGCATGCGCGCACCAGAACAGTCGAAGCGCGGCAAAAGCGCGAAGACCTCGCTGCGCAAAAATGGATCGATATGCTGCGCGGAGAATACGCGTTGCGCCGCGATGCTTTCATGGAAGCATGGACGCGCAACGGATTCAAGCCCGATATCGCGATGAAGGCGCGCGTGCCGCTCACGGCATGCGGGCGGATTGCCGCCGCTTGCGTCCTCAGGCGCCGGTCGGCATCGTGCTGCGCGAGCTTGCGTGGTTCACAGCGTGCGCGCTGGCATACGTTATGGCCGGCCGTATGAAAATCGGATCAATCCGCGCCTGCTGCCTCGGCGTTGCCGCTAGACGTTACTCGAAACGAACGCAGTCGGGCAGATGTAACGTGTCTTGCGTATTTGACAAGATCATCGAAAGATGGCTTGCCGTGCATCGAGCGTTCCGGTTGAATCGTCGGTGCGGCAGACGGGCAAGCGGCAAGCACACTCTGGAGCAATCGATATGAAAATCCTGATTGTTTTGACCTCGCACGACAAACTCGGCGATACCGGCAAGAAAACCGGATTCTGGCTCGAGGAACTCGCGGCACCGTATTACGTGTTGAAGGAAGCCGGCGCGGAATTGACACTGGCATCGGTCAAGGGCGGCCAGCCGCCGCTCGATCCGAAAAGCAACGAACCGCAATTCCAGACCGATCTCACACGCCGTTTCGAGAAAGACAGCGAAGCGACATCGGCACTCGCCTCCACCCACACACTGTCGACCATGTCGATGGACAACTTCGACGCGGTGTTCTATCCGGGCGGGCACGGCCCGCTGTGGGACCTCGCGGAAGACAAGGATTCGGCCGCGCTGATCACGCGGGCGATCGCGACCGACAAGCCGGTGACCGCGGTCTGTCATGCACCCTGTGTGTTCAGACACGTGAAAGGGAAAGATGGCAGGCCGTTCGTCGCGGGCCGGCCCGTCACCGGGTTTGCGAACAGCGAGGAAGAACTGGTGCAATTGACCAAGGTGGTGCCGTTCCTCGTCGAAGACATGTTGAAGGAACAGGGCGGCCGCTATTCGAAAGGTGGCGATTTCGAGCCGTATGTGGTGGTCGACGGTCTTTTGACGACCGGCCAGAACCCGGCGTCCTCGGGTCCTGCCGCCAAAGAACTGCTGAAACAACTGAAGCAATTGAAGCATTGAGCGGAACATCGCACGGACGGCGTACCCGTCCGTCGCCGGAATACGCCAGACCGCTGCGCGATCGGAAGCGCGCAGCGGTCTTTTTTATCGAGGGTGCGCGCTGTGCTGCGCCAACCGGCGCTTGCCCTGCATCACAGTCATTCGACGCGCGATGGCGCGTGAGAGAGTAAGCTTTCAATCATGCCGGTTGCGCCAGGTTGTGCACTCGGGTCGTGCTCCCTTTATCCGCCGTCTGTCCGTCCGCAGCGAGTCGCCTTCGTCTGCGGCGTATCACGGCCTGCGTAAAGCGGCGCGCGCTCCCTGCGCCGGCTCCGGTATCGTGCTTCATCTGCTGCATTTCCCGCGCTTAAATCCTGATTTCAACTCGAGGCTCTTTCATGAAAGCATCGGATCTGTTCGTCAAGTCGTTGGAGGCGGAAGGCGTCGAATACGTGTTCGGCATTCCCGGTGAAGAAAATCTGGACCTGCTCGAATCGCTGCGCCGTTCACGCATCAAGCTGATTCTGACGCGCCACGAACAGGCAGCGGGCTTTATGGCCGCGACGTACGGGCGTCTCACCGGGCGCACGGGCGTGTGTATTGCGACGCTCGGACCGGGCGCGACGAACTTCGTCACCGCGGCCGCCTATGCGCAGCTCGGCGGCATGCCGATGCTGATGGTGACCGGGCAGAAGCCGATCAAGGCGAGCAAGCAAGGCCACTTCCAGATTGTCGACGTGGTGCGGATGATGGAGCCGCTCACGAAATACACGCGGCAGATCGTATCGATCGGCAATATTCCCGCGGCCGTGCGCGAGGCGTTCCGGCGCGCCGAAGACGAGCGCCCCGGCGCCGCGCATCTGGAATTGCCGGAGGACGTCGCGCATGAGGAGGGCGACGGCAAGCCGATTCCGAAGAGCTACAGCCGGCGGCCGATCGTCGAGGAAAAGGCGGTGGCGCGCGCGGTCGAAGCGATTACCGCGGCGCGGCATCCGCTGCTGATGATCGGCGCCGGCGGCAATCGCAAGACCACGTGCAACATGTTGCGCCAGTTCGTCGATCAGGTCGGCATGCCGTTCTTCACGACGCAAATGGGCAAGGGCGTGATCGACGAATCGCATCCGCAATGGCTCGGCAACGCAACGCTATCGGACGGCGACTTCGTGCACCGCGCCATCGATCACGCGGACTGCATCATCAACGTCGGCCACGACGTGATCGAGAAACCGCCGTTCTTTATGCGCGGCACCGACGCCGGCGACAAGACGGTGATTCACGTGAATTTCCTCGGCGCCGAAGTGGATGCGGTGTATTTCCCGCAGATCGAAGTGGTCGGCGACATCGCGAACGCGGTGTGGCAGCTCAAAGAAGCGTTGAAGGGACGCGGCGAGCACTGGGACTTCTCGCGCTTCGCCGAGATCAAGACGCACTTCGAAGCGCATCTCGCGAAAGGCCAGCACGACGAGCGGTTTCCGATGTACCCGGTGCGCATCGTCAACGACGTGTACGAGACGATGCCCGAAGACGGCATCATCTGTCTCGACAACGGCATGTACAAGATCTGGTTCGCGCGCTACTACCGCGCGCACGAGCCGAATTCGGTGCTGCTCGACAACGCGCTGGCATCGATGGGCGCGGGGCTGCCGTCCGCGATCGCGACGAAGATCGTGCATCCGGAGCGCAAGGTGATGGCTGTATGCGGCGACGGCGGCTTCATGATGAATTCGCAGGAGCTGGAAACGGCGGTGCGGCTGAAGCTCGATCTGGTCGTGTTGATTTTGCGCGACGACGCGTTCGGGATGATCCGCTGGAAGCAGGAGAACATGAATTTCCCGGACTATGGGATGACGCTGGCCAATCCGGATTTCGTCGACTATGCGAAGAGCTACGGCGCGCACGGTCACCGCATCACATCGGCGGCGGAGTTCGCGCCGCTGGTGCGCGACTGCTTCGCGACGCCGGGCGTGCACGTGATCGACGTGCCGATCGACTACTCGGATAACGAGCGCGTGCTCAATCGCGAGATCAAGCGGCTGTCGGCGCAGATTTGAGGGGCGGGCGATCCCGGCGGCGGGCGATCCCGGGGCGCGGCCATCCATCCGCGATGCGCCACGCGCCCGGCCGCCGCAAGTACCGCATCGCCCGCAGTACGCGGTACGCTGCCCGCTGAACGCAAAGGCACGCCCCTTGCTCAGCCCGCAATCGACTGACGCGATGAACGCAATGACTCGATCGACGACCGTCCTCAAGGAGAGCGTGTGATGTTGCAGAAGACTTACCCGTACTACCTCGCAAACGAACCGGTCGCGGCCAACACCGATCTCGAAGTGACCGACAAGTTTTCCGGCGAAGTGGCAACGCGCGTCGCACTCGCCGATGCGAAGGCAATCGATGCGGCGATCGGGCATGCGGCCGACGCGATGCCGGCAATGCGCGCGTACCCGCCGTTCAAGCGGCAGGCCGTGCTCGAACACTGCGTGCGGCGGTTTCGCGAGCGCTTCGACGAGCTCGCGATGGCGTTGTGCATCGAAGCCGGCAAGCCGATCAACGATTCGCGCGGCGAGGTGACGCGGCTCATCGACACCTTCAAGGTCGCCGCGGAAGAGTCCGTGCGTCTTGACGGCGAAGTGATCAATCTCGAGATCTCGCCGCGCGCGCAGGGCTATCAGGGCTATGTGAAGCGCGTGCCGATCGGGCCGTGCTCGTTTATCTCGCCGTTCAATTTTCCATTGAACCTCGCCGCGCACAAGGTGGCGCCGGGGCTCGCGGCCGGCGTGCCGTTCGTGCTGAAGCCGGCGAGCCGCACGCCGGTCGGCGCGCTGATCATCGGCGAAGTGCTCGCGGAGACGGACTTGCCGAAGGGCGCGTTCTCGATCCTGCCCGCGCACCGCGATGGTGCCGATCTGTTTACCACCGACGAACGTTTCAAACTGCTTTCATTCACCGGGTCACCCGCGGTCGGCTGGGATCTGAAGAAAAAAGCGGGCAAGAAGAAGGTGATTCTCGAACTCGGCGGCAATGCGGCCGCGCTCGTCGATGCCGACCAGCGCGACAAGCTCGATTACGTGGTCGAGCGGCTCGCGTTCGGCGCGTTCTATCAGTCGGGGCAGAGCTGTATCGGCGTGCAGCGCATTCTCGTGCACGCGGACCTCTATGACGCGTTGCGCGAAAAGTTGATTGCAAAAACGAAGTCGCTGAAGATGGGCGATCCAAAGGATGAAAAGACCTTCGTTGGACCGATGATCTCCGAATCGGAAGCGAAACGTCTTGCCGGCTGGATGGAAGGAGCGGTGAAGGCGGGTGCGAAGATCGTCGCGGGCGGCCGGGTCGACGGCGCGAAGTTCGAGGCGACGCTGCTCGAAAACGTGGCGCGCGATACCGACCTGTATCGTAAGGAAGCGTTCGGACCGGTTGCGATACTCGAGCGCTTCGATACCTTCAGCGACGCGCTCGCGACAGTGAACGACAGCGATTTCGGCCTGCAGGCCGGTATATTCACGGATTCCCTCGCGCATGCGCACGAAGCATGGGACGAACTCGAGGTCGGCGGTGTCGTGATCAACGACGTGCCGTCGTTCCGGGTCGACAACATGCCCTACGGCGGCGTGAAGGATTCGGGCCTCGGCCGCGAAGGCATTCGCTATGCGATCGAGGATATGACCGAACTGCGGTTGATGGTGATGCGCGAGACCTGGCGCAAGCGCTAGGCACGCATCGGTTACGCGGCGGCGCGCGGCGCGCGGACAATACCACCGGGCCATTGCGCGGGGCTGGTAGAATCACGCGTCATTTTTGCAGGACTGAGCATGGGTTTCGAACAACTGGCCGAGTTGAAGAAGCAACTCGCGAAGCAGGCGCGGCAGGCAAAGCAGGAAGCCTCCGAACAAACCGCGGAAAAATCCGCAGAACATCGCCAGGCCGACAAGTCCGGCGAGGGGCGCGGCCGGCCGGGCGGCGGGCAGGGCGTGCCGCAGCAGGCGCGTCAGGGCGAGCGGCCGCACCGTCAGCATGCGCGGGGCGCGCAGCGTGGCCAGCAGGCCGGGCGGCCGGGTCAGCCGGGCCAACCTGGTCAACCGCAAGGGCGGTCGGGTCAACAGAAGAGTCAACAGCAGGGCCAACACCAGGGCCAGCAAGGCGGCCAGCAGGTGGGGCACCAGGCGGGGCACCAGGCGGACCCGCGCGGTCGCCAGAAGAACCGGCCGCCGCAGGAGCCGGTCGATCCGGTCGTGCATGCAATCGGCAAATTGCAGAAGCGCTTTCCCAGCGCTTTTCCGAAGAAGCCGGAGCCGAAACTGCCGTTGAAAATCGGCATTCTTGAAGATTTGCTGCCGCATGCGCAGGAACTGGCGCTCACCGAAGCGGAAATACGCGAAGCCATCGCGACCTGGTGCCGCGGCAGCCGCTACTGGGCATGCCTCACCGAGGGCGCCGCGCGCGTCGATCTGAACGGCACGCCGGCCGGGCAGGTCAGCGCGCGCGATACGGCGTTCGCGCGCAACTCGCAGCGCGGCGGCCCGCGGCGGCC
>NZ_CADIKF010000067.1 GCF_902859875.1 Paraburkholderia solisilvae
GTCTTCCCACACCATGTCGACAATGCGCATGCCGGTTTGCGCGGACATCTGCGCGTGCCGCGAATCGGCCGCCGGAATCGATGCGAAGCCCGGCAGCGTGAAGCCGAGCGCTTCGGCCGCGCTCGTCATCGTCGACGCGGTGCCCATCGTCATGCAGTGCCCCGGCGAACGCGCGATGCCGCCTTCCACGCCCTGCCAGTCCTGTTCGGTGATCTTGCCCGCGCGCAGGTCGGCCCAGTACTTCCAGGTGTCCGAACCCGAGCCGAGCGTGCGGCCGTTCCAGTTGCCGTTGAGCATCGGGCCGGCCGGCAGGAAGATCGCCGGCAGATCCATCGAGATCGCGCCCATCAGCAGCGCGGGCGTGGTCTTGTCGCAGCCGCCCATCAGCACCACGCCGTCGGCCGGATACGAACGCAGCGTCTCTTCCGCTTCCATCGCGAGGAAGTTGCGGTACAGCATCGTGGTCGGTTTCTGGAACGGCTCGGAGAGCGTCTGCACCGGCAGCTCGATCGGAAAGCCGCCCGCCTGCCAGATGCCGCGCTTCACTTCATCGACGCGCTGCTTGAAGTGCGTGTGGCACGGGTTCATCTCGCTCCACGTGTTCAGGATCGCGATGACCGGCTTGCCCGCGTACTCTTCGCGGCTGTAGCCCATCTGCGAGGTGCGCGAGCGATGGCCGAACGAACGCAGGTCGTTCACGCCATACCAGCGATGGCTGCGCAATTCTTCGGGCGTCTTTCTCTTTGCCACATCGGCTCCTGACAAATGTTGGTGTGATATTCGATAGCGTAGATCAGTGCGACGCTTGCTTCACGCGCGCGAGGGAGAGATCGTTCGGTCCGCTGACGACTTCCTTTGACAAGCGAACCGCAGTGGCTTCGCTCACGGCGGCGATAGGTTTGATCATCGTGGTTACGCGTATTCGGCGTGTCGCGCGTTCACGCTGAGTCTATGAAATTAGTTGTCCGTGCAACCTGTGTTCACCGCCAGGCCACTACGAAAAAGGCAGCTCTTCATGCCACCTGTCGCATGGCGCGTGATCGAGACTTGCGCACTGATCGATGAACGTTAGCGAACCGCCGACGTGGATGTCAAGCAAATCGCCTGCAACAGGTGTCCCTCCAGTCAACCCGCCTGCGCGTCCAGAGGCAGGACCGAGCCGTTATACGGCAAGGCTTTCAACATCCATTCAGAGGTCGGCAACTACGGCGCCGCCCGGCCACGCTTGCGCGCCTGTCGACTTGTCAGGCAACGGCGCGCGCGCTATCAGCCGCCTTTGACGCCTTGCGTGTTCACATAAAGCGCGTACAGGCCGTGGCTCGCCGCCATGAAAAGCCGGTTGCGATGCCGTCCGCCGAAGCACACATTCGCGCAGCGCTCGGGCAACGCGATATGACCCAGCGCTTCGCCCTGCGGCGAGAACACCCGCACGCCGTCGAGTTCATCGGTGCCCATGCCCCAGCCGCACCACAGATTGCCGTGGATATCGATGCGAAAACCATCGGGCGTGCCCGCCGGACCCGCATCGATCAGTACGCGGTTGTTGGTCAGCGCGCGGCCGTTCTGCACGACGTCGAATGCGCGAATCGTGCGCGGCTCGCTGCGCGATTCGACGATATAGAGAATCGATTCGTCCGGCGAGAATGCGAGACCGTTCGGGCCGATCACGTCGTCGTTGACGCGCGTCACTTCGCCGGATTGCCCGTCGATGCGATACACGCACTGCGGCATCTCCGGCGCCTGCTTTTCTCCCTCGTAGAAGCTGTCGATGCCGAAGCTCGGATCGGTGAACCAGATCGAGCCGTCCGATTTGACGACCACGTCGTTCGGCGAATTGAAGCGTTTTCCCTGGTAGCGATCGGCGAGCACGGTGATCGAGCCGTCATACTCGGTGCGCGTCACGCGGCGCGTCAGATGCTCGCAGGTGACGAGCCGGCCTTCGCGATCGCGCGTATTGCCGTTCGCGTTATTCGACGGGCGGCGAAATGGCGTCACGGCGCCCGTCTCTTCATCCCAGCGCAGCATCCGGTTGTTCGGGATGTCGCTCCACAGCAGATAGCGCCCGTCGCCGAACCACACCGGTCCTTCGGACCAGCGCGCGCCCTGAAACAGGCATTCGACCGATGCGGACGCAAGCCGCAACGAAGTAAAACGCGGATCGAGAATGCGGACGGCGGGGTCGGGATAGCGTCGGCTGTTGTCGGTCATCGCGGGTCGTTCCTCTGATTGGGCTGCGGCGCGTGATGATGACGCGCTGCAAACGGCATGCGTGTCGGGAGACAGGGATGGCCGGGCAGATTGCACTGCCCGGCGCAGTGTGAAGACAGATCGAGTTTGCGCGAGCTTGTGGGCGCTTTGTGTGACAACCCGCTGCGATAAAAACAACGGCGCGCGTCGCCGATCAGGCTTCGCGCGCCGTGTGCTCGCAAGCGACAGGCCGGTTAAGCCTGCACCGGCTTGCCGTCGCGGATACGCAGCAGCTTGAGCGGGTTGTCGTCGTGCAGCGATTCAGGCAGCAGACCAGCCGGCAGATCCTGATAGCAGACCGGACGCAGGAAACGCTCGATCGCCATCGCACCGACCGACGTGGCGCGCGCATCCGACGTTGCCGGATACGGACCGCCATGCACCATCGCGTGACACACTTCGACGCCGGTCGGGTAGCCATTCGCGAGAATGCGGCCGGCCTTGCGCTCGAGCGTCGGCAGCAGTTGACGCGCAAGTTCGTAGTCTTCCGGCTCGATCTGCAGCGTGGCGGTCAGTTGGCCTTCGATGTATTCGGCCACCTTCACCATTTCCGCGATGTCGCTACACGTGACGATCAGCGACGTCGGCCCGAAGATTTCATCCTCGAGTTGCGCGGTCGCGAGGAACTGCATTGCGTTCGTCTGGAACAGCACCGGCAGCGCCGAGCATGACGCATCCGACTGTTGTCCCTGCGCGATGCTTTGCACGCCGTTCAATTCGCCGCGTTGCGACACGCTGTCTTTGTACGCGTTCGCGATGCCGGACGTCAGCATCGTCTGCGCGCCCTTCTGTGCGAGCGCTTTCGCGGCCGCATCGATAAACGTCTGCTTGTTCGGCCCATCGAGCAGCAGCACGATACCCGGGTTCGTACAGAACTGGCCGACGCCCAGCGTGACCGATTCGACGAAGCCCGTCGCGATCGCTTCCGCGCGCCTGGCAAGCGCGCCTGGCAGCACGAAGAACGGGTTGACGCTGCTCATTTCCGCGAACACCGGAATCGGCTCGCGACGCTTGGCCGCGATGCTCACGAGTGCGACACCGCCGCGACGCGAACCAGTGAAACCCACCGATTTGATCGACGGATGCGCGACCAGCGCTTCGCCGATTTCGTTGCCCGCGCCGACCAGCAGCGAGAACACGCCCTCGGGCAGGCCGCTGTCGGCCACTGCCTTCTGGATGGCGCGGCCCACCAGCTCCGACGTGCCGAGATGCGCCGGGTGCGCCTTCACGACGACCGGGCAGCCCGCGGCGAGCGCCGATGCCGTGTCGCCGCCGGCGACCGAGAACGCGAGCGGGAAGTTGCTCGCGCCGAACACGCCGACGGGACCCACGGGAATTTTCTGCGCGCGCAGATCGGAACGCGGCAGCGGCTTGCGATCCGGCATCGCCGAATCGAGCGTCGCGGCAAGCCACCGGCCCTCGCGCACCAGCGACGCGAACAGGCGCAGCTGGCCGACGGTGCGGCCGCGTTCGCCTTCGAGGCGCGCCTTCGGCAGCGCCGTTTCGCTTTGCGCGCGCTCGATCAGCGTGTCGCCAAGCGCGACGATGTTGTCCGCGATCGCTTCGAGAAAACGTGCGCGCTTTTCGAGCGGCGCCAGACGAAACGGATCGAACGCGAGCGCGGCCAGTTCGCACGCACGGTTGACTTCCACCGTGCCGCCTGCGCCGAACTCAGGCTCGAGATCCATGTTGCGGGCCGGGTCGAACGCGCGCAGCGTGCCCTTGGTACCGCGCACCGCGGACCCGCCGATCAGCATGTCTCCGGTAATTTGCATCGTGCAACTCCTGTCATGTGCCGCGCGTCCTCACTCGCGTTGTTGCGCGCGGCTCGAAACCAAATAATGGGTATAGCGCCTTCAGTTGTCCGCGGAAGCTTCCGCGAGACTGCGCTCGAATGCGAGCAGTGTCTGCGTCGCAGCATCGATCTTCGCATGATGTTCGATCGGAGTCGAACTGAGGAGCGGCAGAATCGGCCCCATGTCCGCGATTTTCGACATCGTCACCGCATCGTGCAGCACGCGGATCAGAGAGATTTCGTCGCGCAGCGTTTCGAGCGGCATGAACGCATCGTACAGGCTGCGTGCTTTGCCGTCGCGATTCGTCTTCGCCGCGTTCAGCAGCGCCGTCACCGCGTGCGGCGCAATGCACCCCGAACCGGTGGTCCACGCGGCGAGGCCGAATTCCTGCACATGCACGAGCGCCGGCCGCTCGCCCATGCCGGAAATCACGCGTGCCCGGCCGACCTGCTCCAGCAGGCGGCGCAAGTATGGATCATCAGACGGATCGCGCCGCACGATCGCGTACTTGACGGCAATCAGCGTGCCGCGGTTGACGAGGCGCGCAAGCGCCTCGACGTCCACATAGTCCTCGCTCTTGACGTAGAGCGTGAGCGGCATGCCGGCCATGTCCGCGATGCGCGTGAGGCCCGCTTCCACGCCTGCCGAAGTCGTAAAGCCGGAGAACGGCAATACCATCGCTGTGCGATATGAGGTCTGCGAAAGGATGCGCGCCTGGTCGACCATCTTGCCGTAGTCGGCGCCGAGTGCCGGAATCACGCGCGTCTGCGGACCGGCGCTCGCCGCAAGCATATCCAGCAACTCGCGATACTCGCTCACCGCGACGTGGTACAGATTCGCGTTGCCGCCGTACAGCAGCGTGCGCACGCCGCCCGCTTCGATATGGCGAATCAGCTTCGCGTTCTGCTCGGGATCGAGGCTGAAGTCCGCGCGGCGCGCAAGCGGCGGCACAGCCATCACGCTGGCCGAAAACTCTTGCGCGTGAATTGGGGAAACGTTCATGGCGGCTCGCGTCGAAGATGCGATAAAGGCCACCAGGGTATCATTTGGACGGCAATGTTGTCAAACAACTTGGCAACATATGGGTATACTTGGGCGATGCTGGGGTCGTCAGACCGGGCGTCGGCGTGCCAAAACCATCGGAAACGACTCAAGCGGGATGGCGCGAAGATGACGAATCAGTGACGTCGACACACCGTGCAGAATATTTAACCTTATTAGCAAAGTCGATTTCGGTGGGCGATTGGATCGGCAATACTTGATATATCTGCGGTAATTGCCGAACGTTGTTTCGATAAACCTTCCTAAATCGCGTCCGTTTTCGCCATTTCCGAATGCTCGATCTGATTTTTATGTAAGGTTTGGAATCAGCAATTTTATCTGTCGCAGTTTTTCAGTAAAACAAGAATAATGATGCTAAATTGATACAGTACAGACGAGTGGTCATGGCGCGCGCAGGCAGCATCCCGCGGCATGACTCGCCGCGCCCTGAGAGATCGCCTTGTCGCTACCTTATTTTGAACAGCTGTCGCCGATGCTGAACGCGGCCGACGACGCCACATGGTTCAACGAGCTGACCCGCCTCGCGGAGGGGTGGGGGTTCAACCATGTACTGGTCGCGATCGTGCCGCGCCCGAGCATCCGGATGGAGGATTCGTTCCTGCGCAGCACGTACGCACCCGCCTGGCGTCAGTTTTACGACGCGCACGGCTTTGCGCATATCGACCCGACGGTCGCTCACTGCATCACGAAGTCATCGCCGCTGGTCTGGTCGCCAGACCTGTTCTCGACGAACCCGCAGCAATCGATGTACGAAGAAGCGCGCCTGCACGGGCTGCGCGCAGGCGTAACCTTGCCGATTCACGGGCCGCAGCAGGAAAACGGCATGGTGTGCTTCGTGAACGACGGCAATCCGTCGAGCGACTTCTGGCGTCACATCGACGTGGTGTTGCCGAATCTGGTGCTATTGCGCGATCTCGTGATCGACACGAGCCAGCCTTACCTGAGCCATCACGCGCAGGCGCTGCTGCCGAAACTCACGCCACGCGAGCGGGAATGCCTGCAATGGACGGCGCGAGGCAAGTCCACGTGGGAGATTTCGCACATCCTCGGATGTTCGGAAGCCGTGGTGAACTTCCATCTGAAGAATATCCGTGCGAAATTCGGCGTGAACTCGCGGCGCGCCGCGGCCGTCATTGCAACGCAACTCGGCCTTATTGATCCAGGTTGATCAGTTCTCTCGCCTCGCCGGACATCACGCGTCCAGCCTTGCCGAGATCGCCGTCGTTGACGGTCTTTGAAAAATAAAGCCCAAGCAGAATCGATACCGGCGCCGGGATTTCAGCGCCGGACTCGAAGCGGCTTCCACGCGATTGCGTGACGCCAAATCGAGCCCAAAACTGCCGTTGGCTCTCCTTTCTCTTTTTCCGATAAGCGATGATTAAAACGCGGTCGACGGCGGACGAAACGTCTGCCGGCCGGTTGACGGCCGCTTGCCAATGATTTTCCAGCAGTTCCATGGTAATCCCCATTGGGTTGGGTAATGTTCATCTCAATTTTGCTGACGAGGGGACTAACCGGACACCTATCCAGGTTGGTAGGTGCAAATGTCTATCCAGAATGCATAAGTTTTTCTGCGTACGGGAACGGACCCGGGCCAGGAGAACATCATGCAAGCAGCAATTCGAATTGGTACCCCGATAGAGTTCGACAGCACCGATCTACACGAGATGTACCGCCTGCGGGCGCGTGTATTTCATGGGCGCATGGGATGGGATATCCCGATCATCGCGGGGATGGAGGTCGATGGCTACGATGCCCTCGGCCCGCACTACATGCTAATTCAGGACTCGACGCGGCGCGTACGCGGCTGTTGGCGTCTGATGCCGACAGAAGGGCCGAACATGTTGAGGGACACGTTCCCGCAGCTGTTGCACGGCGATGCCGCGCCGCTCGGCCGGCACATCTGGGAACTGAGCCGCTTCGCGATCGAAACCAGCGACGACCACGAGCAGAGCTTCGGCTTCGCCGATGTGACGATGCACGCGATCCAGGAACTGGTCACCTTCGCCGACAAGATGGGCATTACCCGTTACGTGACTGTGACGACCACACCGATCGAACGGTTGTTGCGCAGAACCGGCATCGAAATCGGCCGGCTCGGCGCGCCGGTGCAGATTGGTGTCGAACGGGCGGTGGCGCTCGATATCGCCGTCAGCGAGCGCACGCGCAACGCGCTATTCGGGCAGATGGCGGCCGCGGCATAAGCAACCGCATGGCGGCACGCGCCGGCGGGTATTGGCGGCAACGGCGGCCGGCGGCCGCCCGTGGAGGCTATCGCGTGCGAAACGTGATGTGCGAGATCCTGCGCACGAGCAGCGCCGCGGCAAGCGCCGCACAGCCCGTCAGCACGACGCCGATGTGAATCGATTGCACGAGCACATGCCGCGCGGCATCGAGCAGCCCGGGACCTTCGAGCCCTGCCCGCTTCAGTTGCGCGAGCAACGAGTCGCGCAGGTTTTCGTCGACGAGAATGCGCGGGTCGGCGAGCGCCGGCCGCCACTTGGCGGCGACCGGTTCGCCGAGCACGCGCAGCGCGTCGTCGACACCCGATGCGTAACGGCGATTGATGATCGTCGCGACGATGCTCGTCCCTAACATGCCGCCGACCATCCGCGTCGATTGCAGCAGCGCGGTCGTGATGCCGAACCGCTCGCGACCCGCGATCTCCTGCCCGAACACGTTCAGGTTGTTGAGGATAAAGCCGAGGCCGACACCGACCGCCGCCATCGACAGCTCCAGATACAGATGCGGCGTAACGGGCGTGGCGAGCGCGATGCCGATCGATGCCGCGACGAGCAACCCGAAACCGATCGATAGAATCGCGGTTGGCCGCGGCAGGTGAAGCACGATGCGCGTGTTGATCACGCTGCCGATTGCGATGCATGCGGCGATCGGTGTCGCGAGCAGGCCCGCCTGCTGCGGCGACAGTCCGAAGCCGCCTTGCAACAGCAGCGGCGCGAAGAAGATCAGCGAGAACATCACGAAGCCGGACAACACCGATAGCGTGAACAACGTGACGAGTTGCGCATCCCTGAAGAGATCGAGCGGAATGATCGGATGCGTGGCGCGCCGCTCGCACGCGAGCAGCAATGCCGCACCGATCACGACGAACCCCGCGAGCAGCAGATTGCCGCCCGTCAGACCGTCTTTCGGCACCGCCTCGATAAAGGTCTGCAGGCCGCCGAGCACGAGCGCGACGAGCAGCGCGCCGCCCCAGTCGATACGCACTTCGCCGACCTGTTCGCGCCTGTAATACGGCAAATGCGCCCAGATGAAATACAGTGCAAGCGCGCCCACCGGCAAATTCACGAGGAAGGTCGAACGCCAGCCGAGATGCTGGCTCATCCAGCCGCCAAGCGATGGTCCGGCCGCCGTGCCGATGCCGTACGCAGCGGCCATCACGACCTGCCAGCGCACGCGCGTGCGGGGATCGGGAAACAGATCGGGAATCGACGCGAACGCGGTGCCGACCATCATTCCGCCGCCGACGCCTTGCAGCCCGCGCGCGAAAACGAGAAACGGCATGCTGGTCGCGATGCCGCACAGCAACGACGCGACCGTGAAGGTGATGACCGCGGCGATCACGAAGCGCTTGCGGCCGAAATAATCGCCGAGGCGGCCGAACACCGGCACCGTGACCACCGACGCGAGCAGATACGCACTCGCAATCCACGCGTAGTACTCGAAGCCGCGCAACTCGGAGACGATCGACGGCAACGCGGTGCTGACCACCGTCTGATCGAGTGCGACCAGCATGTTGACGAGACCGATGCCGAGCATGGCCAGCAAGGCATCGCGAAAGGGCAAGGCAAGCGACTGCGGATGAGGAGGATTCACTTCAATACGACGCGGTAAAGCGCGCGGAAATAGGCACAACAGAACGGCCTGAATGATGGAAAGCCACGCGCCGAGCGGCTGCGGCGCATCGCGTACTACGGCACGACGAACTCGTTGCGCTCACGAGCCGAACATCCGGTCGCGCGCGTTCATCAGATGTGCGCGCATCGCGTCGCCCGCCGCCAGTGCATCGTGGCTGCGAATCGCATCGAGCACCGCGCGATGCTCCGCCTGCACGAGCCGTTGCCGCTCGAGCGTTTTCACGAGCGACAGGTTGCGCGACAGGTTCATGCTGAACGCGATCTGCTCTTCGATGAAGGACATCATCGTGATGAAGAACTGGTTTTTCGACGCGCGCGCGACCGCAAGATGAAATGCGAAATCGTCCTTTGCGCCGATGCCTTGCGTTTCGATCACGCGCTCGAGTTCGTCCCACGCGCGCTCGATCGCGGCGATGTCGTCCTCTTCGGCCATGTGCGCGGCAAGCGACGCGGCGCCCGCTTCGGTGACGATACGGAATTCGTAGCAACGGCGAATGTCGGAAAGCGTTTCGAGCGGCGCGAAGCGGCGCACGTCCGGATCGGGACGGCGCGCGACCGTGGTGCCCGATCCGTGCCGCGTGACGATAATGCCGTCCGCGCGCAACCGTGCAAGGGCTTCGCGCACCGTCGGCCGCGACGTGTCGAAACGTTCGGCGAGCGCGTGTTCGGTCGGCAACCGCTCGCCCTCCTTGTACTCGCCTTCGAGAATGCGATTGAGGATGTCGCCGTATATCTTGTCGGGCAGGCCCGTCGATTTGCGCTCGTTGATCATCTTGGCAGGCAGCTTGTCGGCATGGACGATAATTGTAAGGCAAGTTGCATCGTTCACACGATAAAAAAGAATCCCTCATTGCTCCCAATCGCAGGTGCGAGGCGGGTCACGAAGCATCATAAGCGGCGGTGGCGCGTCACGGAATTTGCTAAGCATCTGATTGACATCATGAGCTTGTGCACACGCGCGACGCATGATCAATTAAGCTTTTCTGGCAATTGATAAAAGACCGACACCTTTACTGCGCGGAGCTTCCATGTACAAACGCATCCTTGTAGCAGTCGACGGCAGCCGTACATCGCGCGGCGCGTTCGACGCCGCACTTCATCTCGCCGCGTCGTTCGGCGCGACGCTGCGAGCGTATTACGTCGTCGAGAACACGCCGATGTATTTCGAGGCGCCTGGCTACGACCCGGGCATTCTGCAGAAGCAGTTCGTGCAACAGGGCAAGGAACTGACCGCCGAGCTGACCCAGGCCATGCGCGAGCGCAGCGTGAGCGGCGATGTCACGGTCGGCGAAGCAACGCCGAGCGACGATGTGCCGACGCTCGTGCTGCGGGCCGCCGCCGACTACCAGGCCGACCTGATCGTGATGGGTACGCACGGACGTCGCGGCATGCAGCGGCTGATACTCGGCAGCGTCGCTGAGCGCTGCGTGCGCCAGTCGACGCTGCCGGTGCTGCTCATTCCATCGGCAGCAAACCAGGACGCGGCAGCGGCGCCAAAGACGCCATAAAGCACGCCCAAGGCTGCTAAAGAGACCGTCGTGGGACCGTCGCGGCCCGCACTTGCCGCGATAGGTTCCCCCGCGCACCACCGGCGCGTCACTTTGACGCGAAGCCGTACGCGCACGCAGTGGGACAATGGGCATTGTTACCTTACATCGCCCTTCGCCATGCTGACATCCGCCGCCCTCACTCCGATCGCCGTGCATTACCCGGGCCGCGGCGCGGCCGCGATGCCGCCGGCCACGCGTCACGCCGCACGCTGCTCCACCTGCGCGATGCGCCACCTGTGCATGCCGCAGGGCATGTCGGCGGAAGAATTGCCCAAGCTCGAGGCGGTGATCTGCACGGCCCGCGCGGTGCGGCGCGGCGAATCGTTGTACCGCGCAGGCACACCTTTCGAAAACCTGTACGCGGTGCGCTCCGGCTCGCTGAAAACGACCATGGCGCACCGCGACGGCCGCGAGCAGGTAACAGGTCTGCGTCTTGCTGGCGAATCGCTGGGACTCGACGGCATCAGCAACGACGTGCACGCGTGCAGTGCAATCGCGCTCGAAGACAGCTCCGTATGCATCGTTCCGTATGCGGCGCTCAAGCGCCTGTGTCGCGAGAGCGGCGCCATGCAGGAGCGGCTGCACAAGCTGATGGGCGAGCAGATCGTCCGCGAGGCGAGCCAGATGATGATGCTCGGCTCGCTGAGCGCGGACGAACGCGTCGCGGCGTTTCTGCTCGATGTCTCCGGGCGCAATGTGCAACGGGGCTATTCGTCGGCCGAATTCAACCTGCGCATGACGCGCGAGGATATGGGCAGCTACCTCGGCATGACGCTTGAAACGGTCAGCCGCACATTGTCGAAGTTCCAGAAGCGAGGCCTGATCGACACGCGCGGAAAGTTCATTCGTATCGTCGACCTGGAAGGACTGCGTGACCTGTAACCGTTAAAAACGTTCGTCACAAGGACGATTCACGCGATACACGGTTCACCGCCGGGATTTTTGCGACCGATGCGCCTTCACACGGCCGCGATCAGGCGTTAAAGTCTTGAATCCGTCCCCCGCGCAAGCAACCCTGTCTTGCACGGGACCGGAGCAGGCGCTGAACGCTGGCTCCGGTCGACTCGCTGCACAAGGAGACCCGGAGAAATGAATCGCGATCTTCGTTTGCAACACCCGCTGGTCCAGCGTCTGCACGACGCCCGCTACGTCACCGACGCGCTGTTTGACGTCGTCAAACCCGAATACCTGTATGAGAGACCGATCCGCGAACGCCACCGGATCGTGTTTTATATCGGCCACCTCGAGGCGTTCGACCGCAATCTGTTCGACGAGCGTCTGTTTCCGCTGCCCGCCTTCAACGCCGAACTCGACAAACTGTTCGCGTTCGGCATCGACCCGGTCGACGGCGGCTTCCCGACCGATCAACCGTCCGACTGGCCGTCGCTCGATATCGTGCGCGACTATGCACAGCGTGCGCGTGCGCAAATCGACCGTGCGCTTGCGACATTCGATTTCGACAGCGACGACATGTCGACGAATGCGCCCGCGCAACTGCTGCAGGTCGCGATCGAACACCGGCTGATGCATGCGGAAACGCTCGCGTACATGCTGCATCAGTTGCCGCTCGAGCAGAAAGCCGCGCCGGCGGATGCCGCTGCCGCTTCATCTGCGGGCAACGACGTAAAGCACACCGCGACGATGGTCCGCGTTCCCGCCGGCCGCGTCGCACTCGGCATGCCGCGCGAGCGCGGCCAGTTCGGCTGGGACAACGAATTCGGCGAGCAACAGGTCGACGTCGACGCGTTCGACATCGATCGCTACATGGTGACGAACGGCGAGTTCCTGCAATTCGTCGACGCCGGCGGCTATCGCAATCGCGCGTACTGGAACGACAAGGACTGGGCGTGGAAGGAAGCGGAGCGCATCGAACAGCCGGTCGGCTGGACAAAGCGCGACGGCGGCTGGACGTTGCGCACGATGTTCGACGAGATTGCGTTGCCGCTCGACTGGCCGGCCTACGTGAGCCACGCGGAAGCGAGCGCGTACGCACGTTGGGCCGGCAAGACCTTGCCGAGCGAAGCGCAATGGCAACGCGCGGCAGAGGGCACGCCGCAGCCGGACGCGCTGCCCGGCAACTTCGATTTCCGCAGCTGGGATCCGCAACCGGTCGACGCGCATCCAGGCAATGTCAGCGCGTTCGGCGCCGAAGGCATGTTCGGCAATGGCTGGGAATGGACGGTGTCGTTATTCGAACCGCTGCCGGACTTCGAGGCATTTCCTTTCTATCCTGGCTATTCTGCGAACTTCTTTGACGGCCAGCATTACGTGATGAAGGGCGGTTCCGCGCGCACCGCGCAATGCATGATGCGGCCGACGTTTCGCAACTGGTTTCAGCCGCGATATCAATACGTGTATGCGGGGTTCAGGTGTGTGCGCGGCTGAGGCATCAAGCGAAAGTTGATGCAAGAAATCGACCTTCGCCTTCAGGCGTATGCCGAACCAGACTTGCTGATCAACCAACGCCGAAGCCTCGCGCGGCCGCCGCTTAACGCGATGCGGCGGACCTTCAATGCTGGCAGGTTCGGATATCCATTGCCAAGGGCAATGTGATCTACGACGTTTACTGGCTCGTCGGCATGGCGTGTATGCAGCGCTAACGGACGCATCCGGCAGGTGGGACCTCACGCCGTGAGCCCGCCTCTCGATGTATCGCGTCCGCCACCGCTTGATCCTCCAGCTTCTTCTCACTAGGCGCGGGCGGCCAGCACGGCATGCGTCGTCGCCAACGGTTCATGGAAGGTGGGCGCGCCCCCGGTCACCGGCGGATTGAACGCCGCCATAGCCGCCCCGAGCTGCATGACTTGCCGCGAATCACCGGACTGCGCGTGGCTTCCGTCAAAGGTCTGCGACGAAAGCACATTACCTTTGGAGTCGTACACCGTTTCGTGTTCGGAAAGCAGATTTCCGTTTCCATCATAAGAGAAGCTTTCCAATGTGATATCGCCGGTGTTGCTCGCCACAGTGCGCAAGGAAATCGGCTCTTGCATTGCATTGAAGTTTTCCTCGAAAGACGAGAGGCCCGCAGGGATCTTTGAGTTCGGCCCGGCAAGGAAATTAATCTGACTGTCGCCATTGGCCAAATGCTCGTCCTTTTCGATCTCGGCACCCTTGTCGTTCGCATCGGAGTAAAAAAATTCCTCGTCGAGTATGCCGGGTGGAAGGTTGGTATAGTCGATCTGCTCTGATGTACCGTTCGTTAAATTGATTTGGGAAGAAGTGAGGGTACCGTGCAAGTTGCTTAGCGAGTAAGTGTTAGTAATCGAATTCTCGGTACCATCGTCAACTACGGTAAAGTCCTGTGAAGTACCGTCGGTAAAGTTTTTTATAAAATCCAGCAATGTCCCTTTAAGGTTTGGACTAGAGAAGACTTCTGTTTCGTAAGAAATATTACTGCCGGCACCGAGTCCATCCGGAAAAATAACCAACGATTCTGCAACGGTGGCCGTCGATTCCGGGAAGTTAGGCATGGCAAGGAAATTTATTATTTGTTCCGGTACGCTATCAGCCGTCAATCCAACATTCAGATTCAGCTGACTATTCGTATTGACTGAATTGTTCATCGTACACTCCATACGGGTTAGAAGCACAATCATCTCAAAGGCCTTCGGTTCTCCAACTCCGAAAAACCAGCAGGCGTCACTTCGGAACTACACAGCAACGCACGCGCAACAGCGCCGCGTTGCTCGATCTCGCATAGCGCTCGTATGAGGCCGCGCAACACCGCTACGAGGTCAGTGCCGGCAATGTGCTCGAGTTGCTGAATGCCCACTCTGCGCTTGCTGGTGCCAAGCGGCAGTGGATCGAGGCGCTCACCGGCTGGCGCTCGACATGGCTCGAATTGGCGGCCAGGCTTGGCCCGCTTGGGATGTGGAGCCTCGCGAGCCGATGAGGCCACGTGCGAAGTTTTTGTTCCGGCCCGGTAATCACGCAAGGACCTGGACGCCGGCCAACATATATAAGTGCGAATGCGCGGACCGAAGGCGTTCTGGCGCTATCGTTTGATAGACATCGGATTCGTAGAATTCCTTCAGCCGATCAGTCGATTCAAATTCGATGATCACCACACGAGAAACGTCGCGTCCTCCCTCCACCACCTTAGGGTCATCATCGGCTACGATAACGACGCCACCGAATTCGCTAAGAATGGCATTTACTTTCGAAGCATACTCAGTCTGAAAATGCTTCGAATCAAACACTTTGACTTCAGCGAGCAAATACCCTTTCCTGGCCATCTTCATCTCCATTCTGATCGCGTGATGATCAACTAGTGCCGTAGTCAATCTACAATAGTTCAATGCCAGTTCGTACAGATGTATGTACTGGCATGAATCGATCTGCACGTACGTCGTCCAGCCCGACGTCTTCAATCAATCCCGGTGAATTTCGAAGCGCAGGCCTTCAACATTTCTAAAAATAATACCTTTAACGAAGACATGCGCGATTGACAGAACAGGTTAACCAATTTCGCATTTCGTGCGTGCGATTATTTCGATTTATCGTGCTCACTATCGCTTGGGCGCCGATACCGTCGGCCATATCTTGTGAGTGAAATCTGGAAATCATTGAACCATCTTCACCGGTTTTCCGCGCAGTGCTCCCTCGATCAGCAGGCTGTCGATCTCGAGCGCGCTGGGGTCGCAATAGCGCATGAGCGCTTTCCACCGCTTCAACGCATAGCGGATGGCTCCAATCGTGTCGGATTTCTTTGAGAGTGTCTCCAGCGTAGCGGTGAGCCATGCATGAAGCTGATCGAGCAAGGAGCGCGCGTGTTCACGCCGTACGCGCACGAATGCACGCGTCCTATGCGACTAAAATTCGACCATGACGACCGTCAGGCCAAGGACTTGCCGATCGATGCGCCGCCATCGACGAACAGCGTCTGCCCCGTCATGAAGCCCGCTTCTTCCGAGAGAAGAAACGCGATCGCCGCAGCGATTTCATCAGGTTGCCCAAGCCGGTTGAGCGGAATCATGGACAGGTAACGTCGCTCCCCTTCACTTCCGATGGGGCTCGTCACCCGGAACAGTTCCGTTTCCGTCGGGCCCGGAGCCACCGCGTTGACGGTAATGCCCTCCGAGGCAAGTTCCAGCGCCCAGGTACGCGTGAAGCTCGTCAAAGCGCTTTTCGCACCGGCATACGATGTACGGTCAATGACGCCAAGAACGGTAAGACTCGTCACATTGACGACGCGCCCCCATCGTTTCGCGCGCATGGCGGGCAGTACTGCCTGAACGGCCTGCACCGCAGGCGTCAGGTTTCTGCGGAACGAGTCCTCGAATACGTCCAGGTCGATTTCACCTATTTTCCCAGGTCGAACAAACCCGACGTTGTTCACGACCCCGTCAAACGAAAATTGTTTAGCCAGTTCCTTTAACACCTGGTCGGTCGCCTGCCTGTCGCCCAGGTCCACGGAGACGAGCGTTCCGGGGAAGGTCGGATCGTTCGCGTTGCGTGCGATGCCCACAACGACATGACCTGCGGCAGCAAGTCTGTCCGACAGCGCGCGGCCGATGCCCTTGCTCGCGCCAGTAACAAGAAACGTACGTGTGTTCATCTTCGCCCTGGAGTGCGAAAGGTTGTGGTTCGACTCTCCGCATGTTTGACGGATATGTCAGAATTTACACTTTAATCATGTTTGATAGTTATGCAAATGATAATGAGCATAGAGCTAGTACATTGTTCGGCAATCGCAGTACAGCACGCGCGCAACGGCCTCGCACCCGAGGCGCAACCCCGTCTAATCCAGTTGCTCGAACGCTGTACCTCCGGACTTGCACGGACTCTTTTCAGTTGGCAACGTGAAGCGGAAAATTGCGCCGTGCGGCTTGTTCGGTGCGGCCTCGAGTCGCCCACCGTGCGCTTCGACGATGGATCGGCTGATGGCAAGGCCCAGCCCTATGCCCTCGGCCTTCGTGGTGTAGAAGGGCTGAAACAGGCGGTCGAGGTGAGCGGGTTCAAACCCGGCGCCCGTATCACGCGCTTCGATGGTAGCGATACCTGAGTCGACTTTTGCTGTCCTGATTGTCAGCTCGCGCGGCCTGTCGTGCACTTCGTTCATCGATTCCACGGCGTTGACGATCAGGTTGATAAGCACCTGTTGCACCTGCACACGGTCGCCCTTGACGAGGAGAACACCATCTGAAAAATCGCGGCGCAGGACGACACCGTTGCGCAACAGTTCCGGGCGTGTCAGCGTCGCGGCTTCGCCGATAGATTCATTGAGATCCCATCGCTCGATGCGCGGCGGTACCTTCCTGAAGAGCGCGCGTACGCGGCTTACCACCTCGCCGGCCCGGCGGCCGTCCTCCGCGATGCGCGTGAGCGCTTGCCGGACTTCCTCGAGCGTCGGCGGCTGGGCGTTGAGCCACCGCAGGCCCGCGTGCGCATTCGTGACGACGGCGGCGATCGGCTGATTGACTTCATGGGCGATCGACGCGGTCATTTCGCCGGCCACCAGGACCCGGTTCAACCGCGCAAGATCGGACCGTGCCTGCTGCAGCGCATCCTCCATCCGCTTGCGTTCGCTGACGTCGTTGCTGGTCTCCAGGATTAGCGAAGGTTGTCCTGCGTTGTCGCGCTGCAGCGACCAGCGGGTCGTTACGACGACGGAAGTGCCGTCCGCCTTCCGGTTGATCAGTTCGCCTTCCCAGTGGCCTTCGCGAAGCAGCGTGCTCATGATCTGCTCAATCGGCGTAACGAACGTTGTTTGTAGAAGTGTATGCGCGACAGCGCCGAGCGCCTCAGCGCGCTTGAATCCATACAAAACTTCCGCGCCGCGATTCCAGTAGAGAATTTTGCCGTCCATGCGACGCGAAAACACGGGATCGTGCGAGAGGTCGAGGAGACTTGCCTGATTGCGCAGGGTCGATACCGCTTTCTGCGCGTGCAAGGCCAGGGCCGTCACGAGGCCGATCGAAGCCATGCTGATGCACTCGTTGATGATGGTTTCGGCGGTCGGATGGGTAGGCGGCACGAGCGCCCAACTGATGATCGAAAGCCCCACGCAACCGACTCCGACAAGTACCAGGCCTCGTGGCTTGCAAAAACGCGCTGCGCTCAGCACGACGACCACATAGAGTGTCGCGACGGCGATGTCGAGCACGACAATCGTATCGATGGTGAAGATGACCGCCGCAAGCGCAGCGGTCGCGATAGCGAGCATGACGTTGGTCCTGCGCGGCAAGCGTATTTCGTCTGCCATCCGGGCTCCAGGTTCGATGCGATCATCGCCGCGACGCGGGCGGCTCACGCCAGGTGTGTCTCCCGATCGGCGGGAAAGCGCAGCAATCAGGCTAGCTGAATATAGAGAGGTGTCGTTGTCAACGTGTGCTGCCAACGCTGCGCAGTATAGGGTAAAAGCTCGATTCCGACGCGAGGTACACCGCGTGGTCTGGAGCGTCTGGATCTCGCGCGCCGTCATGCCGCGTGACGATCACTGCGCTCCTTCTCCATCGCGGGGCAAGGTTACTCGCTACGCGGGTCGAACTTCAATGCAGGCAACTGCGCACGATCCTTACACTCGTTCCCGCACTGAACCTGGGCTCGTCGGGAGCCTTGCAATCTCAATCGGGACGTATTTTTATACGCACGAAAATCGATATGAATTTGCATTTTTCTTAACAACCTATCGGAATTCAACACGATATGCTTTGGGCATCAGATGATGGTAGGAATTGGCAGGTACCCTTGTCTCAAGAGACTACTGCAGAACGAAAAGACAACCGCGGCAGCTCACAGACTCGATGCCAGAATTCGATCGCTGGCAGAGCTGGCTATTGGGGTGTCCAGGTGACCTCAGCGAGCTAGCGGCCCGGTATGTACCAGCGCATTCGAGACATTTAGTTCGAACGGAAACCGCAGCGTCAATGGTTCTTCTATTACGGCTCTATGGCTCTTGCTGACGTGATCTCGTTTGGCCCGTTCCGCTTGCTTGCAGCTGAACGTCTATTGCTTGCAGGCAACGAGCGGGTCGAGGTCGGTAGCCGGGCGCTAGATGTTCTTATCGCACTTGCGGAGGCTGCCGGCGAAGTGGTTGGACAGCGCGAACTGATGGCGCGAGCCTGGCCCAACATCGTGGTGGGAAAAGGCAGCCTCAGGGTGGCAATCGCGGAGCTGCGGAAGGTTCTAGGCGACGGGCAGAACGGAGTCAGATATATCGCGAACGTTACGGGGCGAGGATATTCTTTCGTTGAACACGTTACCTGCTCCGCGGCGCAGTCATCG
This sequence comes from Paraburkholderia solisilvae, assembly GCF_902859875.1. GTDB lineage: Bacteria > Pseudomonadota > Gammaproteobacteria > Burkholderiales > Burkholderiaceae > Paraburkholderia > Paraburkholderia solisilvae. The sequence continues at coordinate 18,760 of NZ_CADIKF010000067.1, forward strand.
AACCCGCTTTCTCTTCAGTTCGGCCCTGCCCCTGCTTCAAAGCACAAGCTTCCAGCACGATTAGCCCGGATGGTCGGTCGCGAAGGTGCGGTGGAAGCATTGTCGACCTTGCTGACGACCCGACGCTTCGTCAGCGTAGTAGGCTCGGGCGGCATCGGTAAGACAACCATTGCTGTCTGCGTCGCGCATACGTTACTGAGCGACTTCGGGGAGGGCGTTTACTTCATAGATCTGAGCGCCGTGAACGACGCACCCCTCGTCCCAAGCGCAGTCGCCGCGGTACTAGGCATCTCCGTACGCGAGAATGACCCATTGCCCGGTCTCATGGCTTTTCTGGCAGGCCGCCGGATTCTGTTGGTGCTCGACAACTGTGAACACGTTATCGACGCCGCTGCTTCGCTGACGGAGCAGCTCTATAACGACGCTCCGCAGGTGCATATTCTCACCACAAGCCGTGAGGCGCTGCGCGCGGAAGGTGAGCACGTACACCTTCTTATGCCACTGGATTATCCAATCGTTAAGGAATGCCTGACAGCGGCTGAAGCCCTCTCTTTTCCTGCGGTGCAACTTTTTATGGAGCGTGCGTTTGCTAGTGGCCATGCGTCTACCCTGACGGATGCCGATGCGCCGGCTGTCGCAGCGATGTGCAGCCGACTGGATGGAATAGCTTTAGCGATCGAGCTAGCCGGTAGCCGGGTCGGCACCTATGGGCTTCAGGGAACGGCCCGCCTGCTGAGCAATCGCTTCAAGCTCCTGTGGCAGGGACGCCGTAGTGCGCTCCCGCGCCATCAGACCCTGCATGCGATGCTGGACTGGAGCTTCAACCTCTTGTCAAATCGGGACAGGCGCGTCCTTGTTCGACTTTCCATCTTCGTTGGTGTATTCACGCTCGAAGCGGCCCAGGCCGTTGCTACGGACGACCAGATAGACGCAATGGCAGTCGCTGACGCGGTTAGCAGTCTGATCGACAAGTCGCTCATCTGGGTCGCCCAAATCGACGGACTCGTGTACCACAGGCTTCTGGATTCAACAATGGCCTTCGCGGCTGAAAAGCTTGGATTGAACACCGAGGCCAAAGAGGTCGCCAGACGACACGCTTCGTATTATGCGCAGTGGCGTTCCAATGAAGAGGCGGTCGGCATAGCGGCCGTCGACGATGACGCGGCGTCCGTCGGGCATCACATCGGCAATATTCGCGCAGCGCTCGAGTGGTGTTTTAGTGGCGCGGGCGAAACGGCGATCGGCGTGCGACTCGCCGCTGCGTCGGCGCCGCTCTTCCTTGAACTTTCCTTGCTCCTCGAGTGTCGCCGTTGGTGCGAGCAGGCACTGGCTTCACTGCCAAACGACTCTGCAGACAAAGGAATCCAACTGGCGCTACAGGAAGCCTTGGCAGCTTCGACCATGTTCACCCGTGGCAACAGTGGTGAAGTGCGGAAAGCCATCGAAGATGGGCTGAGCCTCGCCAACGCGTTGGGCGACCTGCAGCGTCAACTGAACCTGCTCGCCGGCCTCAATATTTTCATGACTCGCATCGGCGATTTTCAGGGCGCGACATCGGTTGCCCAACGCAGTATCACGATCGCCCAAACGATCGGCTCTCCAGCGGCGATTGCCACGGGAGAATGGATGCTAGGTGTGTCTTACCATCTGACCGGAGATCAGGCTAACGCGCAGTGGCACTGCGAACAGGGCTTGAAAAAAACCACAGACTCGCGCGCTGCACACGTCAAATACTTCGGATACAACCACCGAATTCGCGGCATGGTCGCGCTTGCACGCACGCTGTGGCTTAGAGGCTTTCCTGACCGTGCCGGCAGAATTGCAGCGCAGGCGATCGACGAAGCGATCACGCGAGATCATCCTATAGATGTATGCATCGCGATGATTTATTCGACCACCGTGTTGCTCTGGCGCGGTGACCTTGATGACGCGGAGCAACTCATTCAGCGTCTCGTTGGTCTGGCTACACGACATTCGCTTGGCCCCTATCGCGCGGTCGGTTTGGCGATGCTCGGCGAACTGGCGATAGCACGCGGAGATCCGGCAGAGGGAGTCTTGAACTTGCGACTCGCACTAGCGTTATTGCAGTCAGAGCAACATCATGTTCTCACTCCTGCCTTTCATCGTGCGTTGGCGGAAGGTCTATTGGAGTCGGGAGCAATTGAAGAGGCCGCGGCGACGCTCGACGCCGCCTTGGCTCAAAGTGCTGACCGCGCCTACTCTCCGAACGTACTCGAGCTGCACAGAGTCCGTGGCGAAATCTGGCTGCGAACCGCCGACGCCAATCCGGAAGCAGCGGAACGCGCGTTTCAACTATCTCTGGAAGGGGCGAGGGCTCAATTGTCTCTCAGCCTCGAACTTCGATCCGGCACGGCGCTCGCGCGACTATGGTTCAGCCAGGGCAAACCGACGGACGCTGCTGTCCTGCTGCGCTCCATTTACGACCGGTTTGAAGAAGGTCATCAGACGAAGGACCTGGTGGTTGCAAGCCAAACACTGACTGATCTGGAACGGAGCAGCGCCATCCCAGATCCACGCAGATAGCGATGACGGCGATTAACACCGCGTAACATGCTTTCCTTGCTCAATTCCGGCAATATCGTCGAAGTTGAACGAGGATATGACTTACATGCCTGATCTCGGGAAAGAGCAACTCCTAGGTACGCACCAGAACGTCGGTGGCATCGGGCCGGGAAACCTGCCGCCATCAGTAGCCGCCTATATACGGGCGACGAATCTTTGCGATCTCGAGGCGCTGCTGTCAGCTTTCGTTGATGACGCCATCGTCAACGATCAACTTGTCGATTACTGGGGTAAAGATGCGATCGCCATTTGGGCAATTCGCGACATTATTGGCGAACGGCTTGTCATTGAGGTCGTAAAGATCGTTCCGCATTACGGCCATTCAATCGTAACAGCTCACATCGACGGGACGTTCGACAAGCGCGGCTTACCCGACCCTCTTGTTCTCACATTCTATTTTTCACTGTCCGATGACAAAATCGTTCAGCTCATCATTTTGAGAAATCATTCCGGCATCTAACCAGAATCCGGTGCCTCGTCCCGGGGTTCGGATTTGAGTCAAGGGGGCGTTCATTGCACGTCTGGTCCACGGGCGAAATGTACAGGCAAATTCGATGCGCCAGGTCATCGCCCTCATGAGGCGGGGAGCGCTCGCGAAGTTGCAGCGTTTTCATGCTTTGCTTTGCATAGCAGGCGCCGACTTCCCTACTCGGAGTGCCACTCGTCGTTCCGCCTGTCCCCGCACAAACAGGTTACGTGAGATGGAGGTTTCATCAATTGACATTGCTTAACGCTAAACCGGTCCAAGAGGTTGGTCCGCCTGACTGCGTCGATCGTTCTGGTGTTACAGGCCAATCGCAATCAAATCTCTCAGATCTCGGCACGCACTCCGAAATTGTTATGGATCGTTGGACCGACAAACGCGTGCATGCACGGCGGGAAGCCCTTGTGGCGCCGGCCGGTGGCGGCCTGTTAGGCATCGCTCTCGCGCCGACGCGCGTCCGGCTGTTGAATGGTGCAGACATGATCTTCGACGGCGTGATGAGTTCAGGAATGTCGTATGTTTGCTGGCCCTCGCAGACGCTTCAAGCGGAATTTGCCGGACCTGCCGACTTTCTGCGTCTTTCCGTTGCTGAAGGTCTGCTTCAAAAGCAACCATTGATGCACGGCACGCGGCGTATGTCGGGCGACACCGCATTTGCCTCGATTATCCCTCGTGATGCATTGATTGATCTTCTGGCACGTACGCTACGTATAACGGACGAAGTAAGGGACAGGGGTTATATCGAGACCTTGGCACGTGCAATCGTTGTCCGCGCAACCCACATCTGCGAAAGTAACGCCGATGTGTCGGCTCTGCCGAAATGGCGACTCGCGCGTGTCGTCGACTATATCGAGCTTCATATGTCCGGGCCCATAACGGTCGAGGCATTGGCCACTGCGGCCGGCCTTTCACGAGCACACTTTACGGCACAGTTCCGCGTTGCGACGGGATGCAGGCCTCATGACTTCATTCTTCTACAAAGAGTCGAGGCTGCCAAACGACTTCTGCTCGGGACTACAGGTGAGTTGATCAGCATCGCCCTGGCAGTCGGATTCCAAACGCAAGCCCACTTTTCCGATGTGTTTAAGCGGTTCGTCGGACAATCGCCTGGTCGTTGGCGGCGCGCTCGACTTGCTGAAAGCACGAAAGGAGAGAATCTGTCCGAGCGAAATCTGGACCTAAATCCTGAATCAGGATTGTAGGCACATAAACCGCCCCTCTACCGTAGCCGCCTGCAACACGAAATTCTCAACACGCAGACATCGTCTCTGCCTGCAAGATTCTTCAGCGCGGCGCCTTTTTGTCTGGTCCAGCGCCTGCTAAAGCGCAGGGTTGCGCCGACGAGCCCGATCCGCGAGACGTTGCAGCGACTCTTACCCCGAAGATATCGCAGCATTGATCCACATCGAACCTTCAGGAAGTGGGGGCAAAGTTGTTGAAGCGTGCTGAGGAAATTCACGTAGAGAACAGCTGGCATTTGATAGTTCGCGATTCGGCGCTAAACTCGCACTCCATCCAGCATGGTATAGGCCGAGCGAACTTAATTTGCTTAAAAATTCAACAAGCGATCTTGCTCCCATCTTTTTCATCGCATTTCGCTTATGAATCTTAACCGTGACTTCTGCGATCCCCAGTTCAGCCGCGATTTGCTTATTACGCAACCCCCTGAATATCAAACCAGCAATTTCACGTTCACGCGGCGTAAGGGATTCGTAGCACCGTGTGTTGCTCATTCGCTGACGATCTGTGGCTCGACGCTTGCGATCGAGTGCAAGCGCGCGGGTCACAGCATCCAGCATCTCCTGCTCTCGAAAAGGTTTGGTCAGGAAATCGACAGCGCCCTCTTTCATCGCCTTAACTGAAGTGGCAATATCACCATGGCCGGTAACGAAGATCACGGGAATCTGCATGCCTTCGGTGCGAATACGCCGTTGTACAGTAAGCCCGCTCTCCCCCTTCAGGCGAAGATCCATTACAAGACATGCTGGCGCTTCCTGCATGCCGGCGATGAGGAACTGCCGGGGTTCGGTAAATATTTTTATTCGAATTCCAACGGATTGCATCAAACCCGTCATTGATGCGCAAGTTAGGGGATCGTTGTCAATCACGTATACGATCGATTGATCTTGTAAAACCTTCGGGTCCGGTTGAATAGTCACAGTCTGCTTCACGTTTCGGTAATTATCTGGACGATCGGCCATGCACAAGACCGTTCGAGTTTCCCATGCATGGCCTTACAAACATGACAATGCAGCCTCCATGACGTGCTACGGGGGGATGGTGTTGCATCGCTCAACGAGGTTACTGTACTGCGGATCTGTTGTTAGGAATGTTATTCATCATCAACCCGTGTAAGAGAGCGAACGTTTGACAGAGAAATCGTTTAACTTATCGATTGCCTTGAATTGCGCTGTGACATGTGACTGAGGTAGTGCGGGTCGGTGATGTAGCCCGATGGGCCAAATATTCGACGAACAAATTCGCGAACAATCAGGAAGCCTTGCTTGGCAAGAGCACACAGTGTGGCGGCTACCGCGCCGTCCATGAAAACCTGATCAATAATTTCGGTCGTGAAGCTGATTCGCTCCGCTCAACCTGCAGACGCCATCGTCCAACTGCACACGTCAGGACAGAATTGCCGGCCGCTTACGCAAACGCAATTCAAACCGAGCAGTTGCATTTCCGTAAAAACCGCAAGACGCACGAAATACATGATCGGTTAACCGGTCCTGTACACGCGTCGAACACGAAGGTTCAGCTACGCTGAATAGACTGGTCCTGCGCGCCCATGTGACGACTTTTACGATGAGACATGGTTCCGCGCCGATGCTCGGGTTGCTACGCGAACTACTCTGTTTAATCTGTGAATACTATGTCCGATGCCAAAGACTCTGCATTTGCGGCGCAAGTGCATGCTAACCAGCGGACGCTCGTTGCTGGCCTGAAATCACGATACGACTTCATCGTCTGCGGTTCGGGATCTTCCGGCGCAGTGGTTGCGCGCCGGCTCGCTGAAAACCCGGAGGCGAGCGTTTTGCTTCTGGAGGCCGGGGGAAGTGACGACGTTCCAAGTGTCACCGAATCCGCGCAATGGCGAAGCAATCTGGGAAGCGAGCGCGACTGGGATTTTAAAGCCAGGCCGGATGCGTCTGTTAGAGGTCGTTCGATGCCCATGAATATGGGCAAAGTACTGGGTGGTGGCTCCAGTATTAATGCGATGTACTGGGTACGCGGCCATAGATCCGACTGGGACTATTTCGCATCAGAAACGGGTGACCCCGCCTGGAGCTATGAGCGGGTGACAGACATTTATCGCAGAATTGAAGACTGGGGCGGCACGCCGGACGCTGATTTACGTGGCAATGGGGGGCTTGTCTTTGTATCGCCAGCACGCTTGCTCCCTATTGGCACAGCGATGCGTGAAGCCGCGCTTGCTTCGAATATTCAGAACTTTGAATCTCTGAACGGACCGATGATGACGGCCGAGAGCGGCTGTGCCCTGAGCGAACATCGCATCCGGGATGGAAAGCGGCTGTCGATCTACCGTTCCTATGTGTTTCCCTACATGGATCGGTCAAACCTGACGGTGCTCACGCACGCTGTCGTTACGCGGCTAATGCTGGATGGCAAGCGAACCGCGGGCGTTGAGGTGTATTTTGGAGGCCAGCTGCATCGTATTGAAGCCGAACAGGAGGTTGTGCTTTCCCTCGGCGCCATTAATACACCAAAAGTTTTGATGCAGTCCGGGATTGGCGATCAAGCCGAATTGCGGCGCGCTGGGATTCCAGTGATTCAGCATCTTCCCGGTGTCGGACAGAATTTTCAGGATCATTGCATGTTCCGAGGCTGTGCATGGAGAACACTAGTCCCCGTTGAAAGCCCGGAGGTCAGCAGCCAAACCATGCTTTTCTGGAGGAGCCGACAAGATCTGGTCTCCCCGGACATACAGATCTACCACGGGTTAAATCTATGGTCTGGGCTGGGCGGTGTTGATTCGATGACAATTCTGCCGACACTAGTACGCCCCAGGAGCCGCGGCCATCTGAGGCTGACGGGACCGAGTCCGCGGGATCCACTCGAAATCTACGCAAACACGTTAAGTGACCCGGAAGACCTCAAGGCAATGGTTGCGGCAATTGGTTTTTGCAGGAAGCTTGGACGCTCAGCGAGTTTTCGCCCCTTCCTGAGACACGAGGTCGTGCCAGGGGATCTCAAAGGATTTGCGCTTGAGGACGCCGTTCGAACTTCTGTGAGCACAATCTGGCACCAATCCGGTACTGCCAAGATGGGGCGTGATGGTATGTCCGTCGTGGACGGGCGACTTAAGGTTTATGGAATTGATAATCTCCGTGTCGCTGATGCTTCTGTGATGCCGCATATCTCGACAGGCAATACGATGGCGCCGTGCGTGATCATTGGGGAGCGCTGTGCGGATGCTATAAAGGCTGATTGGTAAAACAAGCGCTGTTTGACTCACGTTCAGAGAACGACCATCTTCGCTATGTCGCCGAACTCGGAACGCGTCGCGCCAATCCTGGGCATCAACAGTCGTGGGTATCTAAAACGCGTGAGGTCGGTTCGGCTCCAGGCTGATGCGGGATAAGGTGCTACCGCACCATGGAACCGATTCTTTATCGGTAAACCTTCGACACCTGCGGCACCGAAACGGCCTGTTTCACAGACAGCAAAATATGTCGTGCCTCGGCTGCAGCCGTTGGCGCTTTGCTCGGCCGGTCGATGCCGGTTTGCATGATGGTACGCACCCCGCCAAACGGCTGCGGTTCGCCAACGGCGATCGCATAGGCGGCTGTGAGCGAATCCAGGGGCGCACGCTGGAACTGTTTTGACAGTCCTTCTCGAGTTTTGGGAATTACTACATTATAATATCTTGTTTCCACGAAATTCCGCCAATGCATATCTGGTATGCACTTAGAAGGCAATCTGATCCATGGAAATCAAACAGCTTCAGCTTTTCTCGCGAATCGCGGAGATCGGCAACCTGACCCGTGCTGCAAGCGTGTTAGATGTGACGCAAGCTGCCCTCAGCCGACAAGTGGCGCAACTGGAAGCGGAACTCGGGACGGAACTATTTAGACGGAATGGCCGCGGACTTGTATTGACTGACGCGGGAAGACGTTTGCTCGACCAGGTGCCGATGGTGCTTCGTCAGATTGCTATTGCCGAGCGCGCGGTGAAGGGTGAAAGCGCGCCACTTCAAGGCTCATTCGTTCTTGGGTTGGCGCCCTCTCTCGCGAGAACTGTTGTCGTTCCGCTGATTCAGGCATTTCGTGAACAATTGCCGGAGGTAACGTTAAGAACAGTAGATGGCACATCGGCAAATCTCAGAGAACTGGTTGGTGCGGGAAAGCTCGATTGCGCGGTAGTCTATAACCCAGTCCCAAGCGAAACGGTGGATTTGCGACCGCTCGCTAGCGAGCGCCTCTATCTTGTTTCTAGCCTGAAGGCGGTTCGAGATGGCTTTGTACCACCCCGCTCGGTAAGGCTCGAAAAACTGCCGGAACTACCGCTGGTCATCGCCGGGAAGAGCAATGTTATACACGGTGTTTTAGCGGCGGCCCTCGCCGAACAAGGATTGACCGCCCAAGTGGTCCATGAGATCGAGAATCTCACAGCAATACTTGATTTGATCCGCCATGGATACGGTTGTTCAGTGATTCCTCTGAGCGGCGTGCGGCCGTGCATCGGCGATTCCAAATTGCGCTTGCATCGTATCGACAAGCCACATCTGGAATGTGGTCTTTCGATAGCCACCCCCGCTCGTAGCGGAAACGATATGTTGATATCAGAAAGCACATCGTTATTGCGGGAGGTCGTGCTCAAGGAACTTCAGCGGTATCACGTGGAAGTAGAAAATGCGATCGATGAACAGTCTGACATTCCGACGGTCGGCCGCAGTGTTGCTAAAACTGGACGCCCCCAGCGGCAATAGGTGTTCATCATCAGGCAGTCGCAAACAAATTATACGGACCGCGATTGTCGAAGCTTCAAGCTGGATTTGAAGCCTTTTCTGCATCAATAGCTGCTACGGATTCACGTCCCGCACTGTCCAAGGCAGCACCCGCAGCAGCGCCGTCCGCATACCGGTGCATCCCAGGTGACGTCGAACGACCTTCCATCTGCCAGCTTGATGCGATCCCGCACCCGGTCGACAACATTGCTTTGATAGATCGCCCCTCCTCAAGTCGACCTCCAGGTGTCGCGGGCCAGCCTGTGTTCAGGCGCCGCCCTGAATGCACTCCGAGTTCTTGATCGGTTCCAAGAGAGCCCCGTACGGCTAGCATATTTCAGCAACTTGCAGCCGGGAACACGATGTCCGCGTCTAGCGTGCAACGCGCAAACAGAATCTCGAGTTCTATACCGGCAGGTTCCCCCTCGACGGCCATCCAACCTTCCTCGGCACGGATGCTCACCATTTGACCCATCCATCTGTCGCAGGTCTGGTTGCCCGCACGTCGCACTAACACACGGTTGCGATCGACGGATCGCTCAGCAAATCGTCAGCCCTGAAGCAAAGGCGGGCCGCGCGATGTCGCGTCCCACATACACAGCACAGGACGTGGCGCTGCGTGCTTGTGCTGAATGGAGCGACCGGCCAATCTGCTCGAATCATCGCACTAACCGATACCTGCTATACCAATTCGTTATTTCTTGTATAGTAGTTATACCGCTACAGTATTTCATGAGGTGATCGTGGAATCGTGTCGACTCGAAAATTTCCTCCGCGAGGCCGAACAAGGCAGCTTCACGCGGGCAACGAGCTATCTGGCGATCGCACAACCAGCCCTAAGCCGACCGCCAAAAGCCATCGAACTGGGGTTCCGGCAGCTGTCCCTTAAGCAAAATGGAAGGGAAGCGGCACCTACGGAACACGGACGGCGCCTGCTGGAACCTAACCCGAACACTCTTAGGCGTGAGGAGAGAAGCAGCAAGCAAGCTCGTCGTTGCCTTGCCCTGCGGGTGAGTTCAATTGTGATTACGCCCCCCGCATCAGCAACTTCCGCGAATGTTCTCCCAAATCGACTCGACGGATTCTTGCATGTCCTTCCGCCTACGTGCATTGGCCGTGAAATCCGTACGAGACCTGGAATTGCTGTCTAACGACGCAGCCCAGTGTATGAGATAGAAGTGGACGCGCATACCGTTAATCAACGTATTCGGTTAAACAAAAACTTTCTGCATTGCTTATAGAATGCATATCGATAGTTGAAAACATGCATTCGATATGTCACAGCATGAATCATGGGAATTAGCCTCTTCTGAAGCTGTTGACGTTCTCAAAGGAACCTGAGCTCAAAAGCTTTTGTGCGTATCCCATTGAACGCCGACATATGAATATTCCCGTGCAAAAAAATACCATCGTCTTAACAGGCAATGAAATAAGTGATCCGGCTCGTCGACACTGGTGGACCTCTATCATGCTCAATTCCTATGGCATGACGTGCAAACTTGATACGGCCGGCTCGGTGGATAGCATCATTCAGGAATGGACGCTGGGAGAACTTCCGATCCTCGATCTTCGGATGACGAAGCAACTTGTGGCTCCCACCCTTCGTGATAGCGCGTGCTGGAATGGCGATCACCTTTTTCTCAAGATAGTGAAGTCTGGATCCATTTCCATCGAGCAGAATGGAGAATCGAGGGCGTTCGGCCCGAACAGCCTGATAATTACAGATCCGCTGCACTCGTATGTTCAAATCTTCGACGAATCCACATCACTCGGGGTGCTCAGGCTGTCAAAGGAAACGTTACGAGTCCGAGGCCTGCCCTACAACTTTCCCGAAGTTCACGACGGAGATCTAAGTTCGCCCGACGTTCAGGCCGTTCGCGACGTCATCCTGATGCTCATTGACCAAAGCAGTACGGTAAGTCGTGAGTTGGGGCATCGTCTGTCGCAGCAATGTCTCGACTTGATGGACGTCGTACTTAACGGAGAATCCAAGTCCGGTCGCAAGCGAACTGGCGCCGCAGCCCTGGTATTACGTGCAAAGCAGGTGATCTTGCGCCTTGCCCGAAACCCCGATCTGGATATGAACTGGATTGCACGTGAATTGAGCGTGTCACCGAACTACCTGACCCGCGCGTTTAAAGCAACCGGGCAAACGCCAATGCGTTATCTGATGTCGGTACGGCTTGGTTTTGCCGCAAAATTGCTCGTTGAACAAAACGCAAAGGTGAAAGAAATCGCATTCCGGTGCGGGTTTGCAAGCAGCTCGCATTTCTGCAGTGTATTCAAGCGCAGATTCGGGATGTCTCCACAAGAGTTCGCATTCACGCAACGGGCGAGTCGGTTGCCAGGCCGTCAAACCGTAAAGCCGGACCAGTAGGCGGCGTTCAATCGCTGGCTTGGCGCGCTGCGCAGCTCGATCACAGCACAACGTGATGCATCGCCTGCAATGGCCGTCTTGAGCTCGTCTACTCAATCATACGATCCCGCAATATCGAGCGGTTTTCGGAAAAGCAAACCGCGATCATCCCCCAATCTCCGCAGTACCGCCCCAATCCGACGTTTTTCCAGTGAAGCGGCGTCGTGTAAACGGGGGGTATGCTCCGCTATCCAGTCGGGCGACGGAAATCCACAAGGAGTAAATACTGATGAATAGACGAGCCTTCTCTGCCTCCATGATCGCAGGCGCCGCATTCTCGCTGGTGTCTACCCGTGGTACTGCCGCGATCTCAGCTCCAGTCAGGGCGCGCAATGTCGTTCTAGTGCACGGCTTGTTCGCCGACGGATCGTGCTGGTCTGAAGTAATCGCAAGATTGCAGGCGGCCGGACTCAACGTCACGTCCGTGCAAAACCCTCTCACGACATTGCCCGAAGCGGTCGCGTCAGCGCAACGTGTGCTAGATCGGCAAGATGGGCCAACGGTGCTCGTCGGTCATTCATTCTCCGGAATGATTGTCACCGAAGCGGGTATGCATCCAATGGTGTCAGCTCTTGTTTATGTGGCTGCGCGAGCGCCCGATGCAGGTGAAGACTACGCGGCCCTGGCCAAGAATTTTCCGACGCCCCCCGCATCCGCCGGAATACTTTTCGACGGCGATGAGGGCCGTCTTAGCGAGGCGGCATTCTTGCGCGATTTCGCGGGAGACCTACCGGAAGCGAAAGCAAAACGCTCTACGCGACGCAGGAGCCGTTTCGGAAAGAACTGCTATCAGGCAAAACCGAGCACGCGGCCTGGCGATCAAAGCCTAGTTTCTATGCTGTCTCGACCGAGGATCGTACTATCAATCCGGACTTGGAGCGCTACATGGCCAAACGGATGAACGCCAAGACCATCGAAGTTAAAGCAAGCCATCTCTCATTGATATCCCAGCCAGACAAGATCACGCGTCTCATTATGGAAGCTGCGGGACAACCAGCTAGGGCAAAAAATGACGCGACGTAATCGGACAGGCACGCACAAGCTATCGACACGATTTTCCGAAAGACTGCCGATGGCGATATCGGCGCTCTAACCTAAGGGCGACGAGAATTGCGGGTTGATTTTACTTTGTCCATAGACGCTCAGGTTGCATCGGGAACCTGAACTTAGGCGGATCAGCCAACGGGGCAGACAGCTATCCGCGCATGCTGGTCAAGGCGGACCCGCAAGGACCGTGTTCGTGCAGGTTTGCTTTGCTTCTGCAGGCAGCTTGCACGCACGAGAACTTTGGGCCGTAACCTTCAACCTCGAATAAATGCTTGCCGGCGTGCTCAAGCCTTGTGCTTTCGCGTCCCGTCGATCGGTACGTCCTGGACATCGCCCATGCTCACGCCCGAAGAGCCACTAAAGGCAAATGAATACCTGCCTGCGGAATTAGAGAACAGGGCCCACGCCTCGCTCCCATACAGCCTCATTTTATCATTGGCGGCTTTGCCTGCCTGGTGTTGAGACCAGTTGTGCTGCAGCACTTCGCCCCGATGGCTTTAGATGGCTTCGCGTGAACGAAGTTTATCCGCCTTTTCAATTGGTGCTCAAGGTGTGAGTCGGCTATCGACGTTTGTTAAGAAAGTTGGGCTTGTCGATGGGCTACACAGACTGGCCTCCACATGCGAGCGCGAAGGGCTAAGCCGCTCTCTGCGGCGCGTTCCTGAACCAGAATGCCCGCGCAAATTCATCGAGAGAATCGCAACTCTCTTACCTTCCGGTATCGGACAGGCACCGCCACGCAGTCGCGCCCATGCTCGGAGCGTGCCTGCGCGCGATGCTTTAGAACCATGCGGCTAATCGAGCTAAAGAGCTAAGCATGGATTGGGGCTGAGCATACTGAACATTGCCAACGCACCTGTGGCAACCAGCGCTACGCTCTCAGGATCACCACGGCCACAATCGCGATGACCAAAGCGACGACGTCTTCGATCAATGCTGCCGGATGATCTTTACCACCGAGTAATTTTGCAAGACGTGAACGAAATTCGGAACCACCGAACGTACCAATTGCGGCGCCAATAATGCCAACGACTGCACATCCAACGGAACTGCCGCTAGGCGCGCCCAATACCGCCCCACAGAAACAGCCGCTCACCAGTCGAGGAATGAGCTGCATCGGCACCTTGCGGCTTGGAGTCTTCGGCAATTGATCTGTTACGAGTTCGACAATCGCAAGTACGCTGAAAATTATTCCGGCCCACACGCTGGTCATGAACGACGCCCAGGTGCCCGAGAAATCTGTTGGGTGGAGGCAGGCGAACCAGCTGACCGCGGCAGGCGCTATGAATGCGCGTAGTCCGGCGACAATCCCTAAGAGCAAAACGGCTAAGTAAAGTAACACCGATATTTCCTTCAAGGTTCTTGTACAAACTGCAAAGAATATCAATAAGCGGGCCCAATTTGACCTCGAACCCGCAAATGATCTTCCACCAGCAGACCGTGCCCGTACGAGCTCTCTGGTCCACCAACATGGTCGCAATTGCGCATGTGCGCTTATGCGATTGACCGTAACTATAGAGGCCCGGTACCCTGGAGAGATGTCACAAAAAATGCATTTCCATATCTCAATCTCAACACGTAGCCGGCTGTACCCCGTCAGGCAACGCTCGGCCCTATCGCCTTGACAAGGTCACTTGGGCTGACCTTGTCGCACAGATGCCAACGCACGCACCGAATAAGCACGCCCGACTATACCTACAGGTAATTGCGCGCAATCTTCACCATGTCCAAAGTGCGTCTTGGTGGGGATTCTTAAACACCATAGTCACCGGTTACACGATGCGCCGCCCTCACCGGCTGCATGCAAAAGTGGCAATGCGAACTGTAACGAACATGTGCGTGATAACCGTTCGCTAAAGGCCTCATCAGAAGAGAGCCCGATTCTGCGGTCCTAAGCATGGGCCCGCTGCATTCGGACTATCTTTTGATTAACATCGGACCGTACCAGTTGCGGTACGTCAGTTCTACTCAACGGAGAGATCAATGTCTGCAAAGAAGACCGCTGTCAGTTCCGCCCTGCTCGCAAGCGCCGTGGCCACCCTGCTCGCCACGGCCGCGCAGGCTGCGCCGCTCACCAAGGCAGAAGTCAATGCAGCAACCGCTGCTCATAAGGAAAAGTGCTTCGGCGTCGCGCTGAAAGGACAGAACGACTGCGCAGCTGGTCCTGGCACGACGTGCCAAGGTACGTCGACAATGGACTTTCAGGGCAACTCGTGGAAGTTCGCACCTGCTGGAACGTGTACGGAGATCGTCACGCCGGCTGGAAATCACGGCTCGCTGACTCCGATAAAGTCGTAACACCCGGGTCAAGAACGGGGACTATGATGAGCGGATTCAGTGGCACCAAAGCGATACGCGCAGACGTGGGTCCCCGTAGCCTAACGTCGGACACTGCGGGACGGGTCGGCACGAGCTTTAAGCACGAGCATCTCGCAGCGATTCTCGACAACGGTCTCATCGACGGTTTATTCGAGGTTCACGCAGAAAATTATATGGGCGCCGGTGGCCCTCCGCATCGCATGCTTGCGGCGATCCGCGAGCACTATCCGGTTTCCATTCACGGCGTGTGTATGTCGATCGGCGGTAGCGAGCCGTTGGACAAACAGCACCTCGCGCGCTTTCGCGACCTGATCGCGCGCTATGAGCCGGCGCTCGTGTCCGAGCATCTCGCCTGGTCGACTCATGCAGGAACCTATTTCAATGACTTGCTTCCGTTGCCGTACACGGAGGACACACTCGCACGCTTATGCAGGCATATCGACCAGGTGCAGCAGGCCATTGCACGGCCGATCCTGATCGAAAACCCATCGACGTACCTCGCCTTTCAAAGTTCGTCGATGAGCGAATCCGAATTTCTCACAGCGTTGGTACGCCGCACCGGCTGCAGGCTGCTGCTCGACGTCACCAACGTGTTGGTATCTGCGACGAATCATGGTTACGCCGCGTCCGCCTACCTGGATGCATTTCCGCTCGACCATGTCGACGAGATTCATCTGGCTGGATACGCTGAACAAAGCGACGACGAAGACGAGCGACTGCTGATCGACAGTCACGACGGCCCTGTCGCCGATACCGTTTGGGCACTCTATGAAAACGTCATCGAGCGTATCGGTCCGACTGCCACACTTGTCGAATGGGACGGCAAGCTGCCCGCGTGGTCCGTGCTACGGGCGCAGGCAATCGCAGCCGGAGAGTTCATGGAACGGTATCGGCTGCCGGTTACGACGGATGTCCTCAATGAAATCTGAACCCTGCTGCAAAGCGCGCACAGCGGAGTTTCCAATGGCCTTCGCACGCGGCCTGATGAACCCGGCCGCGCAGACGCCGCGAGATGTTATCGCAACGACCCGAAGAGACGCAGAAATGGTCGCCGCGAAGCGCTACAACGTGTATCGCAACAACGTGACGGTGAGCCTGATCGACGCGCTCGCGGCCATCTATCCGGCCGTACAGCGCATCACGGGTATCGATTTTTTCAGAACAATGGCGCGGTTCCACATTCGCGCGACGCCTCCAAAGTCGCCGCTGTTATTCGAATACGGACGCGATTTTCCCGACTTTATCGAACAGTACGAGCACGCGAAAGAGATGCCGTGGCTCGCCGACACCGCGCGTATTGAACGAGCGTGGCTCGACGCCTACCACGCAGCCGACCTGCCAGCTTTGCCGGCGCGGATATTCGAAGGCATCGAGCCCACCCGGTTGGGCGAACTGAGGTTTACGCCGCATCCGGCCGCACGCGTCGTACGCTCCGCTTATTCCGCGCTCTCGATCTTCGCGATGAACCGGCACGACGGTCCGGTCGAACCGATCAATTCAGGCGAGCCCGAGGACACGCTCGTGACGCGGCCCGAGCAGAACGTGGTCGTGTCGCGCCTGCCCGAGGGCGGCGCGGCGTTCCTGAACGCGCTTATCGCAGGCGAATCGTTGGGCGTCGCTGTAGCCGAGGCTTTGGACGAAGCGCCCTCTTTCGATATCCAAAACAATCTGAACGGGATGATCGTATCCGGTGTATTGACCGCTATTCAACATGGAGAATGAGGACGATGGCCGAACTGGAAAACGTGAAGCTCACTTTTGCAGCTTGTGTTGCAACGAGAATCGGCGTGGCGAGCGACCTTGTGCGGCGACTGGCGCGGCCGTGGCTCACGCAACTCGTCTTGCGCATTGCGTTGTCGGTGCCGTTCTGGCGATCGGGCATCCTTAAGTGGCATGGATTTCTGCAGCTGAACGATACGGCGGTCGACCTCTTTACAGACGAGTTCCAACTTCATCTTCCCGGCGGCCCCTACTCCTTCCCGGCGCCCGCTGTCGTCGCATTTCTGTCGGCTTGCGGCGAGGTCGGCTTTCCAGTGCTGCTCGTGCTGGGCTTCGGCACCCGCTTCGCAGCGCTCGGTCTGCTGCTCATGACGTGCATCATCGAGCTAACCGTGCCGGATGGCTGGCCGATTCACATCACGTGGGCAGCGATGGCGTTGGGGATTGCCGCGTGGGGGCCCGGGGTGATTTCGGTCGATCATCTGATGTCACGGGCGATGATCGATCACTCGTAGCTCAAGCCCTCGAGGTGAACAAATACGTCCGCCGCTTGCGCGGGCGGACGGTTACGTAGTGGGCTTAAGCAAGATCTAGAACTTCTCACCGAGCTGATCGAGAATCGCCGGATTCTCAAGCGTCGACACATCCTGCGTGATCTCTTCACCCTTCGCCAGCGAGCGCAGCAGACGGCGCATGATCTTGCCCGAACGCGTCTTCGGCAGATTGTCGCCGAAGCGGATGTCCTTCGGTTTCGCAATCGGGCCGATCTCCTTGCCGACCCAGTTGCGCAGGTCGTTCGCGATCTGCTTCGCCTCATCGCCCTCCGGCCGCGTG
>NZ_CADIKF010000068.1 GCF_902859875.1 Paraburkholderia solisilvae
CCTCGGCGCCTGTGCCGCGCTCGCGCGGCCTCGTCGCAGCCAGCGTTGCCGCGTCGCCCGCAGGCGCGGGACGGCGCACCGTGTCGCGGCCCGCCTTGCGCGTATCGTCGCCGAGCGACGCCAGCAAACGACGACGGCGCAGCCGGTATTCGTCGCGCGCCATATGCCCCAGGCGGTGCGCATCGTCGAGTTCGTTCAACCGAAGGTTGACCTGCCGTTCGCGTTCGCTCATGCCTGCTCCCCTGCCCGCCGCGAACCGCCTTCGGACACACCCAGCGCGCCGGTGCGGGTGCCGTTGAGCGGCTCGCGAACCCGTGCCTTGACCTGCGCGAGCCAGTCTCGCAGGCCGCCCGGCGGCAGTCCGCGGCTCGCGCCGAGGTCGCGGTCCAGTTGCGTCATTCCGGCGGGGTCGGTTGCCTGCGCGGCGTCGTAACGTGCCTGCAAGCCCTGGTAGTCGACATCGGTGACACGCTGCGCGCGCGCATTCATCACCGCGGCGGCAAGATCGTAGCGTTCGGCCGCGTTGCTCAGCTCCGCGGGGTCGCCGAGTGCTTTTGCGCCCTGCAACGCGAGGTTCGCCGCATCGGACAGCTTGCCTTGACGGCACAACGCACGCGCCTCGTTCAGATACGCCGCGCTGACGAGTTGCGGACCCGCGCCGCTCAGAAACGGATTGGACGGTTGCAGCGCCTTGATCCGGTCGAGCGATTCCTGCGCGCCTGTCGCGTTGTTCGCGGCGGCCGCGCGGCGCACCGAATCGATCGCGGAGGCGACTTCCTCGCCGGCGATCTGCCGGTCGATCTGCTGTTGCTGCAGCAAACCCTGCAGGCGATCGTGCTGCTCGATGAGTTCGGCCGACTGCGGATCGTATTGCAAACCGACGTTGACGAGATCGAGGCTTTGCTGCACTTTCGCCGGATCGCTGACCCGGCCGATTGCGACGACGATGCCGTCGGCAAGCGCATCGACCGCCTGCTTCGTCTCCGGCGCCGTGTCGTTTTGCAGCGCCGCCATCGCACGCGCCACCGCATCTTTCCAGTCGTCGCCGGGCGCGGGCCGGCTAGCCAGATTGACGAGCGCGTTGCGCGCATCGGGCACGCTCATCGCACCGGGCGTCGGGACCGGCAGACCCGCCGCCACCGCCGTCACCGCGGCGGTGAGCTGGCTGCGGCGCTGCTTCAGGCGCGCCGAGTCCGGGAACAGCTGCAGGCCCAGCGAGATCCACGCGTTCGCGTCGTTGAACTGGTCCTGCCCGATCTGCCGTCCGATCGACGTATCGAATGTCTGTTCCAGCTGCGGGCGCGTCAGCCACGCGCTATGCGGATCCAGCGCGCGCATGCGCGCGATGATGTCGGTTGCGTTGCCCGGCTTTCCTTCGGATAACCTGTCGTTTTCGAGCGCATCGGCAAGCTGCGTGTTCAGATCGTCGAGCACCGCTTCGCGCTGGTCGTCGATCTCTTTGCGGCGCGCATCCAGCGCAGTCGAAAACAGCTCGAAGCGGTTGCGCACCTGGAACACATGCTGAGCCGCCGCGTAGTTCAGCCGCCCCGCCGCCGGGTTCCAGTATTCGTTCAGGCGCGCGAGCAGGAAGGTCTGGATCCGTTCGCCCTGGTCCAGCACGATGCGTCTGCGCTGTTCGTCGCTGAGGCCGTCAAGGGCCCGCGCCGCATCGTCTTCATTCGCGTAGTGCCGCGGGTCGCTGATCGAAAAGCGCGCGACCACGTCTTCGAGATGCCGGTGGCGCAGATGATCGTGCAGCGCCCAGCCGCCGGCGGCCAGCACCGCGACGGCGACCGCTCCCACGAAGTACGGCGCAAGCCGCTCGCCGAGCCTGCGCCGGCGCAGGCCTTCGAGCAGCGCGTCGGCGCTTTGCAGCCGCTCGCCGCCGCGAAACGCGAGGCTGTCGCTCAAGGCCTTGTTTTGCCGCTTCGTGAGCGCAGGCACGACCGGCGCCTTGCGGCCTTCGCCGAGCGCGACCTGCGCGCTCAGCTTGTCGAACGGATGGCGTCCGGTGAGCAGCTCGAAGGTCACGCAGCCGAGCGCGTAGACGTCGTCGGCCGCGCGCGGCGCCTTGCCCTCGATCATCTCGAGGCTCGCGTACGCCGGCGTCATCGCGCCGAGCGTGCCGGCATCGAACACCGTCTGTTCGCCGACCGCTTCGCCTCCATATTTGCCCGCGCGCGCAATGCCGAAGTCGAACACCTTCGGCACACCCTCGCGCGTCACCATCACGTTGGCCGGCTTGAAGTCCGAGTGCACGATGCCGTTCGCGTGCGCGCGTTCGAGCGCGCGCGCCATGCCCTTGATCAGCGGCCACGCATCGTCGATCGACATGCCCGAGTACGCGCGTTCGCGAATCAGCGTGCGCAGGTCGGTGCCGTCGATGTACTCCATCGTCATAAAGACGATCGTGCCGTCCTTGTCGAAATCGTAGACACGCACGATGTTGTCGTGCGCGAGCTGCTGCGCACGCCGCGCTTCGCGCTGCAGCGCGATCAGCGAATCGGGATGGCGGCGGAATTCGTCGTTGAGCACTTTCACCGCGACATACGGGTCGCGGTCGCGTGCTTCGACCTTGCGTTCGTCGCGCGCCAGATAGACCACGCCCATCCCGCCGCGGCCCAGTTCGCGCTCGAGCAGAAAACGCCCTTTCAGCAGCATGCCGACGCTCGCATAGGCGCCGCTCTGCGCTTCGGCCACGCGGCGCCAGCTCGCCTGGTTGCGGCTGCTGTCGCTGTCCGCGCCTGTAGCGGTACCGGTGCCGGTGTCGCGGCGGCTGGCCGGTTTCACGACGGTCGCGTCGTCATCGGGCGCGCCGTGGCGCGCCGCCGGCTGCACCACGGTGGCCGCGTCGGCGGCGTGCGAAGGCGTGCGCGGTGCGGGCTTCACGACGGTCGCGTCATGCGCACCCGGCACGCCCGCGCCCACCCGGTCCTGCGCTGCCTGCAGACAGCGCGTCAACGCGCCGGCCACCGCGGGTTCCAGTTCGCCTTCCTCGCTCAGCCGCTGCAGCCCGGCCAGTTCGGCGAGATGGTCGATGGCCGGCTGCGCGCCGCGCGCGCTGACGGCGTCGAGCAGCGCGGCGAGATCCAGCGTGTGCGCGCGATACGCGAGGATGAGTGCTTCGAGGTCGTTCATGACGGGATCCTCACGGCTCGTCGAGCCGCACCATCACGGCGGAAAGGTTGTCGCGCGCGGCGCGGCCGAGCGCCTGCGCGAACAGTTGCGTGAGCTGCTCATGCGGAGCGGCGTCGTGCTCGCGGTAGCCGCGCTCCAGTTCGGCGTCGCTCAGTTCCTTGTTGATGCCGTCCGAGCAGAGCAGGAATTGCATGCCGGGTCGGCTGCCGGCCACGGCCCAGTCGACGTGCAACTGATCCTCGGCGCCGATCGCGCGCGTCAGGACACCGGAGTTGGCCTGCTCGCGCGCGCCCGTGGTGAACCGCGTGACATCGGTTTTCAGGCCGTGCACGTGGTCGCGTGTGAGCTGGCACAGGCCGCCGTCCTCGTACACATAGCCGCGGCTGTCGCCGACCCAGCCGCACAGCACGAAGTCCTTGTCGTGCACCAGCACGACGACGGTGGAGGCGATCACATCGACGCGTCGCGCCAGCGCCGCTGCGCGCAGATCCGCATTGACCTGCACGAGGCTGTCCTCGATCGATTCGACGAAGTCGTAGACACTGCCGTCGCGGTACAACGCGCCGAGCCGCTCGACGATCAATGCGCTCGCATAGTCGCCCGCCGCGTGGCCGCCGAGCCCGTCGGCGACCGCCCACAGACCGAGGTCGTCGCGCACCAGGATCGCGTCTTCGTTGTAGCGGCGCACCTTGCCGGTTTCGGTGCGGCCGGCCGAGCGGAAAGTCGTCGTCATGCGCCCTCCTCGATGACCGCGAGCGGCCACTGCGCGTGCGCCGCGCCGAGCCCGGCGCACGTGGCGATATGAATGCGCGCGTCGGCGCAGGCGGGCAGCGCGAGCGCTTGCGCGAAGATCGCGTGCGGCAATTGTGTAAGCGCGCGGGTGACCAGCAGCAGCAGCCGGTCGCCCGGTTCGAACGCGCCGCCCGCTTCGTCGCATTGCGGGCCCGCGGCGCTGCCGAGACCCGGCATCGCGAGCCACGCGGCGCCGAACAGCAGATCGTCGAACTCACCGCCCACGCCCGCCGCGCGTTCGACGAAAAGCGGCCGCAACTGGCCATGCCGCCAGTGCCACGCAGCCGCGGCGCCGATCCGCAACAGGTGTATGCGGCCCGCGTCGAAGCGCACGGCGAGCGCGGCGCCGTCCTCCGGCGACGGTGCGATCGGCCCCTGGCTCGACGCGAGCAGAGACGGATGCAGCGCGAGCAGGTTCGCTTGCAAGCTGGCCAGATCCGGCGCGCTCGCGAGCGCCGCCGCGCGGATGCTGCGCGCCGCGCGGCGGCGCGGGTCGGGCAGACCGTCGTCGGCGCTCAGCAGCAGCGTGCGGCCGTGGTCGAGATCGAGCAGCGCCGCATCGGCGAGGTCGGTGCTCAGGTCCGTGCTCGGGTCGGCGGCGGACGCCGGTATCGCAACGTCGTGCGGGTGCGCGCTGGCGCGCGAAGCGGCGTGCCGGACCGCGGGCCGTTGTGCGTGGTGTTGCATGTCGTCGTGCGCGGTATGCACGGCGCGGCCTTCCATCTGCTCCTGTGCGGTGCGCATCGAGTGGTCTTCCCCGTAGCCTTGCGCAGCACGCAGGGCATCGCCTTCCGCGTCGTCCTGCGCGGCATGCATGTCGTGGCCTTCCGTGTAGTCCTGCGCCGCACGCAGGTCACCGCCTTCCGTGTAGCCCTGCGCGGCATGCATGTCGTGGCCTTCCGTGTAGTCCTGCGCCGCACGCAGGTCACCGCCTTCCGTGTAGCCCTGCGCAGCACGCACGTCACGGCCTTCCGCGTAGCCCTGCGCAGCACGCACGTCACGGCCTTCCACGTAGTCCTGCGCAGCACGCACGTCACGGCCTTCCGCGTAGTCCTGCGCAGCACGCACGTCACGGCCTTCCGCGTAGTCCTGCGCAGCACGCACGTCGCGGCCTTCCACGTAGTCCTGCACGGCACGCACCGCGTCGCCTTCCACGTAGCCCTGCGCAGCACGCGCGGCGTACCCTCCGTCACGACGCACGGCTTGCCCTTCGTCGTGCCGCCGCGCGCCCGCTTCTGCATGCCCGGCGCCGGAATTCGCCAGCACCGCCGCTTCCGCCGTCGACGCAAGCCCCGCGCGCGCCGCGCCGCGACTCTGAACGGCACGGTCCACCGTCGGCTGCGCGCGCGGCGCATCGTCATGCACGGCGTCGGCGTCGGCATCGAGCAGCGCGGCATAGCTATCCGGCAGACCGCGCGTCGCGAGCAGACGCCCGACGTCCTGCGTCCACCACAGACACCACCCGCCGGACCGCGCAGCAGCCTGCCGCCACGCCTCGCCGAGCAGCATGCCGGTGCACGCGGATGACGTCAGGCGCCACTGCCCGCCTTCCCAATCGAGGCGGTTCCAGCACGCGGCCGGATCGGCATCCGGCTCGAATGGAGCCGGCAAGGCCGCGATATGCGCATCGAACGCCACGACATCCGGCGCCTCGGCGCACGCGACGCAATAACCCTGTTCAAGCGCATCGAACCACGCGCCGTTGCCCGCCATGTGCGCGGCATGGCCGGCGCAGGGCGCCGCCAGCACCATCGGAAATTCGCGCCCCAGCCGGTCCTCGGCGGGCGCGATCACGCCGCACCACGCGCCCTCGCCGCACACGCCGGCCGACAGCATGAAACGCCAGATGCCGCCGCGCCGATAGACCGCGCTCCAGCGCTCGCCCAGCTCGCGGCGCCCCGCTTCGACGGCGCGCTGAAAATGACGGTCCCAGGCTTCCACGAAGCCGGACGGCAAGCGGCGCTGGACGAAGTCGCCCGCCATCGCGAGCTTGCCGTAAAAGCCGACGGCGCCGCTCATTGCGGACACCGGAAACGCCGCACCTCACCGTTCAGAAACGGGTTCGTGAGGCTGGCTGGTTGAAGCGGCAATTGCACGACGTGTCCGCCAAAATCGAAGCTCGCGACATAGCGCAGGTCGCCCTGTTTTTGCAGATGCGCCGCGTCGAGCGCATGAAACAGCGCCCAATCGCCCTGGTATTGGAGCGGCGCGCCGACCGGCTGGCCCGCCGTATCGAACGCGCTGATCACCACGCGGCCGGGCTGCGGCCCGGGCCAGGTCATCGCACTGCCGGCCGCGCCGCCCGTCGCGGAGTCGTATTTCTGGCCGTCGATCTCGACGCTCAGCCGGGCGATTGCCGGATCGAGCTGCGGCGCCAGCAGCGTGAAACCGACCTGGATCTGCGCACCGCTACGGAAGTAGCTCTGGCGGATCTGGTCGGCGTTTTGCGCCGTCGCCAGCAGCCAGTCGGGAGCGGCCATCACGCCCGGCTTCCAGCGCCATGCACGGCCGCTGGTGTCGATCACTTTGGCGAGCGTCGACTTGAAGAAGCTGTCGAAGCGTCCGCCGTTGCCGAACAGATCCGCGAAGTTCTGCACCGGAATGTCGGACGCCGAGCCTGCCGCGAACGGATACCGGCCATCGACGAAACTCGCGCAGTCATTGCCCGCGGCCGCGCGGAACTGATCGGCAAGCGCGGCGCTCGTGCCGCTTGCGACCAGCGCCGCGCTCTTGCCGGTCAGTCCGGAGACGAGGCTCGCGACCTGCGGCGGCAACTGTCCGCTCTCCTGCCGCGCGGCGAGCAGCGCAGGGCTGTTTTGCGCGGCGGGGTCGCTCAGATCGTTCATCGTCAGCAGCGTCTTGCTCAACTGGTCGAGCACGCCGTTCAGCTGATCGAGCGGGGTCGCGCCCGGTGCGCCCGCGCTGAGCGCATTCAACTGCGCGAAATGCGCTTCGATGGCCGCGCCGGGTTGCGCGGCCGCGGCCTCGCTCGCGCCGGCGGCGGGACTCGCCGGCGCGCCAATCGACGTACCGGCCGACGTACCATTCGACGCGCCGGCCGGCGAACCAGCGCCGGCGTTCTGCAACTCGCGCGCGAGGCTCGTGTTCAACGCGCGCTGCGTCACGATGCGCTTGCCCGCCGCCGCGGCCTTCGCCTGCGCTTTTGCCTCGTCGGTAGCCGATGCACCGGACGCACCGCCTTCACCTGACGCGGTAGCACCGCCATTTGCATCGAGGCCGCGCAACATATCGCTGGTGTTGTCGCGCACGAGGTTCAGCAGCGCCTTCAACGGCGAGCTCGGGCCGGACAGTTTCGCGGCCAGCGCGCTGGCGTCCGCGATGCTCGACACCGGCTGCAGTTGCAGATCGCCGAGCAGGCCGTCCCACGCGCCGATGTAGTCCTGTTCATAGAGCGTCAGCACCTGCTGCTCGAAGCGCGAACGCGCGAGCGGATCGAGACGGGTTGCGCCGAACACCCAGTCGTCCTTCACGAAGCGTTGCACCGCGTCGTCGAGCCCGCGATCCACTTCGCTCGCGAAATACGGCCGTGTGAAGAGCGCCGGCAACGGTTGCGACAACGGCGCGCCGCTCTTGCGACGGAACACGTTGCCGAGCAGGCCGAGCGTCTGATCGAGGCGCACCGGCGGCGCGCCGGCGCGCTCGGCGTCGAGCTTCATGCTGCCGTAGATCAGCGTCGACAGATCGGCCGTCTTCAGCGTCGCGCGGGCCTTGTCGACCAGCGCACTGTCGAGCGGCAACGCGCGCGGTTTCTGCGGATCGGTCACCAGCGCGTCGAAATGCCTGTCGAGCGCTTTCTGGATAGCCGGGTCTTGCGCAAAGAGCCGCTGCCATTCGATGCGGCCGAGCGCCGCCAGCTCACCCGCATCGCGATGCTGCGGCTCGCCGAGCATCAGATAGCCTTTCAGGTAGCCGTACAGCGCCTGCGGATCGTTCGCGCTGGCCGTGAGCCCTTCGCGAAAGCGCACCCCCGCACCGGGCAACAGGCTGCTGTTGAGTTCACGCAAATACGCGTCATGCACCTGCCGCAGCAGTGCGTGCCCCTGATACAGGCCGAAGCGCATCAGCAGCGGCACATGGTCCTGGTACTGCCCCGCCGCGTCCTGCGCGCCCGCCACCACTTCGAGGCGCGCCAGCGCGCGCGCGAAGTACGACTTCAGATCGGGCGCGCCGGCGAGCGTGTTGTCGGGCGGAAGATCCGTCAGCGCATCCTGCACCTGGTCGACGTAGCTGCGATTGCGCGCGTAGCTCGCGGCAAAGCCCGCCACCAGCAACGCGGTCACGAGCGTAATACCCGCATAGGCAAGCGCCTGCAGCAGGATCTTCTGGCGTTCGAGCCGCGGGTTCGTGCCGGCGAAGCCCGACTCGCCGAACAGCACTTCTTTCAGCAGCCGTTCGACGAAGAACGTGCGCCGCTGACCCGCGCCGCTCTGCACGCGCGCCGCGTCGACTCCGAAGGTGCGCGCAACCGCGCTCAGCATGCGGTCGATCGGCGCGCCTTCCTGCGTACCCGAGGTGAGATAGGCGCCGCGCAGCAGCGGCGGCGCGCCATACGGGTGACGTGCGAACACGCCTTCGACGAATTGCCGCGCGAGCTCGCGCAGCGCGCCGAGTTGCTGCGGGAAGCTCAGCACCGCGGCGCGCCGGCTGCGGTCGCGTTCCGCGTGCAGGCGTTCGAGCAGCCGCGTGTTGAGCCGTTCGAGCAGCAGATCGAATTCGGCGGCGAAGGCCGTGCACGCGCTGCCGTCGATCGTCTTGCCGACCGCAAACGACATGCCCCACACCTGAGCGCGCAGATCCGGCCCGAGGTCGTCGAAGAATTCGCCGAAGCCCGCGACGAGGTCGCACTTGGTGAACACCAGATACACCGGCAAGCCGACCTTCAGATGCTGCGCGAGCTCGTCGAGCCGGCGGCGCACCGCACGAATGTGCTGCTCGCGCGCATGCTCGTCGAGCGTCAGCAGGTCCGACATGCTCATCGTCACGATCACGCCGTTCAGCGGGCGGCGCTTGCGGTAGCGGCGCAGCAGCTTGAGGAACGCCTCCCATGCGGAAGCATCGGCGGCCGCGTCGGAATCCTGTGTCGTGTAACGGCCTGCCGTGTCGAGAAACACCGCCTCGTCGGTGAACCACCAGTCGCAGTATCGGGTGCCGCCGACGCCGCGCAGCGCTTCCTTGCCGAATCGTTCGGACAGCGGAAATTCGAGGCCCGAGTTCTGCAGCAGCGTGCTCTTGCCGGAGCCCGGCGGCCCGATAATCGCGTACCACGGCAGCGCGTACAGATTGCCGCCGTTCTTGCGGGTCTTGCGCAGCGTGTCGATCGCTTCCTGAAAGCGCTGCTGAAGCTGCGCACGTTCGGCGGCGCTGCGTTCGTCCGCGGCGGCAAGCTGCGCCTCCTGCCCGGCCAGTTCGCCCGGGAGCCGCGCGGTCTTGCGCTTGCCGCGCCATTGCATGAGCTGCACGCCCAGCAGCACGGCCAGCACCAGCGCGAACATCAGCGCGAGGCGCGCGCCGGCGCCCGCGAGCGGCTGGCTATCGCCGATGCCCAGATACGGGCCGCCGAGCCAGATCAGCAGCGCGATCAGCAGCAGCCCGAGCGCGGTGACGAACCCGCGCGACTTCGCCCACGTTTTCAGCGTGTCCATGGGTTCAGTTCTCCGGGATATACAGAATTTCGACGCGCCGGTTGCGCGCCCGGTTGGCCGGCGTGTCGACCGGCGTTGCGACCGGTTGCGACGAACCGGCGCCGCTCGATTCGAGCCGGCGCGGGTCATCGAGACCCT
The DNA here is from genome assembly GCF_902859875.1 of Paraburkholderia solisilvae. Lineage (GTDB taxonomy): Bacteria > Pseudomonadota > Gammaproteobacteria > Burkholderiales > Burkholderiaceae > Paraburkholderia > Paraburkholderia solisilvae. The sequence continues at coordinate 9,732 of NZ_CADIKF010000068.1, forward strand.
GCGCGAGGATCTGCTGCGTGTTGCGTGCGCGCGCGGCCGACAGCTCGAAGTTGTCCTTGAACTTCAGCGAGCGCAGCGGTTGATCGTCGGTATGGCCGACCACGATCACGCGGCCGCGCAACTGGTTCAATGCCCAGGTCATCCTGTGCAGCAGACCGATCTCGCCGGGCGCGATATCCGCGCTGCTCGATGCGAAAAGCCCTGCGGCCGCCAGACGCACGATTTCCTCGCCATCGGGCCGGTCCTCGATACTGAGCTGGCCCGCCTGCTCCTGCGGCGCGAGCAGTTGCCGCAACGTCTTGCGTACCGGCGCCGGCGGCCGGGCAACGGTCTGCGGCGGCGCGGCATCTTCGAGGCCGATCTTCGCGAGCGTTGCGCTGACGGGCTCGACCTGCGCATTCAGCTTCATGTCGAAGAACAGGAACGCCGCGAGCAGCACGACGGCCGCCGCCGCGGCGACTACCCACAGCGGCACGTAGCGCATGATCGGATTGCGGCGGTCCTCGATGCCGCGCCAGTGCGGCGCGAGCTCGGTGGCGGGCGCCTCGCGCAGCGCGCGGATGCGCCGGTACAGGTCTTCCTGAATGTCGGCCAGACGTGCGAGGCCGCCCGGCTCGACCAGATAGCGGCCGCCGAAGCCGAGCGCAAGGCAGATGTACATCAGCTCGATCAGATCGAGGTGCCGCGAGAAATCGCCGACGAGCCGCTCGAGAATCTGGAAAAACTTGGCGCCGCCATAGGACTCGCCGTGGAAGGTCACGAGCAGCGTCTTCTGCGCCCAGCCGCTCGACTCTCCCCACGGCGCATTGTTCACCGACTCGTCGATCATCGTGCACAGCACGTAGCGCGCGGCCATGATCGCCTGCGTATTGAGGCCCGCGTTCTGCGCATGGCGCTCGAAGTCCTGCAGCTGCGCGACCACCTGCTCGCGCAGGCGCGTGACGTCGGCCGGCGGCGCGACGCTATGGCGCAAATGCACCGCGAGCAGCAGCAGCGGGTTCGCCGCGCGCACCAGCAGGTTCGCGACGCTGCTCAGAAAGTCGCCGAGTTCGGCGCGCAGCGCGGCGGGTGCGGGCTTCGACGGCGCGCCGGCCGCCACACGCGGCGTGCTATGGGGTGCGCTATGCGGCCCGGCGTCGCCAGCGGCGCGCGGCGAGATGATGCGGGTCGCGTCGTCCGCGTTGGCGGCGTCGGCCGCAGGCGCGCCGCCTTGCGGGCGCACCACGGTCGCGTCGCTCTGCAGCGCCGGGTCATCGGGCCGATGTTTGCCGGCGCTCATGCGCGCACCGCCCACAATTGCAGATCGAGACCGGCGAAGCCGCTGCCGAAGTGCATCGCAATGCCGCCGGACGTCTTCAGCGTGCGCCACATCGGCGAGCTCTTGTCGCATTCGAAATAATGGAAGCCGGACGCATACGGCAACTGGCGCGGCGCAACCGGCATCGGCGATACGCCGATGCCGGGCAACTGCAGATTCACGAGGTCGCGAATCTGCTCGACCGGGCCGATCTTCGACTGACTCGGCAGTTGCCGCCGCATGTCTTCGGCCTTCAGGTCCGACTTCGCCGCGAGCACGAACGCAGCCGTGTCGAGCAGCGTGAGATCGGGTACCACGCCGACCCATACGCCGTACTTGCGCTGCTGCAGCGGAATCGCGATCGCGCTCTGCTCGAGCACCGCGCTCAACGCGATGCGCAGCGCCGCGATCACCGGCTCGAAGCTCTCGCGCAGCGCCTCGTGCCGGTACGGCGGGAACGCCGGTGCGCGCTTGCCGCGTGCGGTGAACGTGGCGAGCTCGCCGGCCATTCCGGCCAGCAACTGGTAAAGCGCTTCCGGGTGCAGCAACGGCGCCTCGGCCAGATGCGCGATCAGCGGCTGATAACGGTTGATCACCTGCAGCAGCAGAAAGTCGGCAATGCCGGCCACGCCGCCGCGGTCGGTCTCCGCGACGCGGCTCGCGAGCGCCTCGCCGCGCTGATGCAACAGGCCGAGCAGTTCAGTGAGAAACGTGACGAGCCGCTGCGCGGACTGCGTACTCAGCGCGGTCGGCACAAATGCTTCGTCGAGCGTCACACGCCGGTCCGCGCGGCATTCGACGATCTGCGCAACCGGTATGCGCATCAGCCCTTCCGCTGGCTGCGAGTCCGGCACCAGCCGCACATTCATGCCGCCCACTTCGAGCGTGGTGAGCCCCGCGGCGCTGCCCGACGCATCGTGCACCTCGGTCTCGCGCACGCTGTAGCGCAACAGCTGATCGGTGCGCGTGCCGGGCCAGCTGCTGTCGGGCTGCGTCGCCGAACGCAGCGGCAAGCTCAGATGCACGACTTCATCGCGCCAGTTCGCATCGATATCGAGCGGCGGCGGCAGCGGGTCGTCGTACGGCATCGCGAACGGCGTGCCGTCAGGGAACACGCCGCGCGCGCTGCGAATACCGAGCTTGCCGATCGCGAGCAGATCGCGTTCGAACTCGAGCGCCTCAAAACCCCACGCATACGGGCGCAGGCTGCCGGTGCGCAGTTCCACGTATCGCTCGAGGTAACGTTCCTGCTGCTGCAGATGCTGCGGCCGCAGAAACAGTCCTTCGCTCCATATCACCTTGTTGCTTTGAGTCATGTCGTGGCGGTGAGTCGTCGGTATGTTCAGGCACGGCCGCTTTTCAGACGGGCCAGCTGTTCCTCGTAAGCGCGCGCGAATTCTTCGCCGAACAGGCGGCGAAAACACTCGTCCGGATTTTTCGTCAGCATGTCGAACTGTTCCTTGTAGCGCTCCCAGTAACGCGGCCGGTAACCCAGCGCGAGGCGCCGCACACTCCCTTCGGAATCCTGCTCGATGCGCGCGGGATCGAAATACGCGAGCACCGACTGGAACGCCGAGCGCACGCCGGCCAGCATCGCCATCTGGTGACTGCGAATGTCGGCGGCGGCATCGTCGAGCGCGTCGATGCCGGACAGAAACGCGCTGTTCGGCGGCGCGAGCAGCGTCTTCACCGCTTCCTCGGCATTGGGGGCGAACTTCAACGGGTTGTTCTCGAAACGCTGGATCAGCGTCGCGGGCAAACGGAAGCTGTTCTTCATCTCCGCGCGCGCACGTAGCACGTCCATCATCGCGTCGACGGCGATGACGAACATCTGCTCGAGGTTCGGCACGGCAGCGGCCGGAGGCACGGTTGCGGCTGGTGGCGTTGCCGGGAACGCGGCGGCTATCCCGGCAACCGGCGACGGCGACGGCGCTGGCGCCGCCGCCGTCCCCATCGTTGGCCCGGACGGGGGATCGCCGCTCGCCGTTGCGCCTTGCGGCGTATCGGCGGCGGCGATCGGCGGCGGCAACGACGGGTCAGCCGTTACGGGTTCGGGCAGTGGCGCATCGGAGGCGTCGGGGCCGTCGAAGGCATCGGAGGCATCGGAAGTGTTTAAGGCATTTGAGGCATTTGAGGCATTTGAGGCATTTGAGGCATTTGAGGCATTTGAGGCATTTGACGCATTTGACGCATCAGAGACTTCGGAGGCGTCGGAGGCGTCGGAGGCGTTTAACGCATCGGAGGCGTTGGACCGCACGCGCGCATCCTGCCGATCAACCGCTTCCTCTTTCCCCCGTGCAGGCGGCGCGTCAGCCGCATCGCGTTTCGCACGCCCCGGTATCGCGCCGATCTGGCTTGCGTCCCAGTCTTCCGGCAGCAGCGACGCGCCCTCCTGGCGCGGCGCGACATGCGGCGGCTGAAAGCGGTCGGCGGCGCTCGCCGTATGATTCCAGCCCGCTTGCGCCGGCGTGTGCGGCGCGCCCGCATCGAGGTACGAAGACGGCGTATCGAACAGCGCGAGCGGGTCGAGGCTTGCGCCTGGCGCGTCCGCGGCGCCGGGAATCAGCCCTTCGCGAGCGGCGGGCGCCGCAACCGGTGCGTCGCGATACGACGGTCCGTCCGTCGGGCCCGCACGCTGCGAGTCCTCGCGCGATGCCGCGGCGCGCTCCACATTCGCCGCACGTGCCGGCGTCGCGCGAGACGCCGCGAGCGATACCCAGGGCGACGCGGCAACCGGCGCGGCGGCTTCGTCGTGCGCACCACCGAACCGCGTCGCATCCTGCTGCGTGTCGGCGTCGCCGACGAGCCGCACGTTCACATCGAACATGTCGATCTGCAAACGGTCACCGTCCTTGAGCGCGGCGGGGTCCCCCTTGCGCAGCGGCACGCCGTTCAGCAGCATGCCGTTCGTGCTGCGGTCCTCGATGAAATAGATGCCGTTCAGGTAGCGCACCTGCGCGTGCAGACGCGATACGCCGTCCGAACTCAACACCCAGTCGCAGTCTTCCGAGCGGCCGATGCTGCCGTCGCAGCCGTCGAACCTCTGCTCCGGTCTGCTGCCGGCGCGTTCCGCCTGTTCGTCCTGCACGGAAAGGATCAGGCTGTGCGCACTGCTCATCGGATGCCTCCGTCGATACGTTCAGGTGGACCCAGCAAGTCCAGCGCAACCCGCACGAACCCGGCGCGGCGCTGCGCGAACCGGGTGGACGCGCGCGCAGCCAGGTGCGTGATCGCGGCGGCCGCGGCGCGCGCGGTCATGAATTCCGTCGGCACAGCGACAATCTCGCTGCCGGGCGGCGCGAGATTGCCGCCGGACCATCCGGCCGCGGCGGCCACCCACGCGCCGACGGTCCGGAAACGGTGCGCTTGCGCGTAAGCGAGCGCGTCGCGGCGGCGTGTGTCGTCGGGCTCGCGCACCCAGCGTTCGGCGAGTTCGACGCCCGCGCGGTCGTCGCTGCGGGCGGGTTCGTCGGCGCGCACGCACTGGCACAACCAGGCGACCGCATAGCGCCGCGGCAGCAGCCGTGCGAGCAGACCCAGCGCGTCCGCGGCCAGCTCCGCGTCGAGCAGCGCCTCGACCGCCGAGCGCGGCGTCCGCGCCGTCGCGAGCACATTCAGCGCGACCTCGGAGAGCTGCATCTCGCGCGCCGCTGCGATGATCGAATCCACGGCCGCTCTCCTAGACGCCCGGAACCGGCATCGGCGGCACCGGCGCCGGAACGATCGAGGCGATGCCGGTCAGCAGCGCGGAAAGCGTGCCGGCCAGTTGCAGCGCCTGCGACTGAACGTGCATATTCACGCCCGACACGATTTCCATCGCGCCGAGCGAGCCCACGCTGAAATTCGCCCCGGAGCCGATCTGCATCGACACGCCGGCCTTCAGTTCGACATCGACGGCCCCTTCGATTTGCAGGCGCGTGCCCGTAATCTCGATCTCGCCCGTGCTCTTCAGCACGATGCTCGCGAGGCCCGCGATCAGCTCGATCTGATTCGCCGCATCCAGCGTGTAGTTGTTGGCGACACTCACGTCGTGGTCGTGGCCCGACTCTTCGCGCAAGTCCCGCTGCGCGTGCACCAGCACCTGCTCGCTGCCGGTTTTGTCTTCGAAGCGGATCTCGTTGTAGTCCGCGGAGCCGCCGCCTTCGTGGCTGCGGCTTTTCACGCCGCTTTGCGTCTTGTTCTCGGGCAGGCTGTAAGGCGGCATGTTGTCCGCGTTGTAGACGCTGCCGATAATCAACGGCCTGTCGGGGTCGCCGTCGACGAAGCTGACCACCACTTCCTGGCCGACGCGCGGCATGAACTGTGCGCCCCAGCGCTTGCCGGCCCACATCTGCGCAACGCGCACCGGGCAGGAATTGTCCGGATGCGGCCGGCCGGGCTGGCTCCACAAGAACGTCACCTGCACGCGACCGTACTTGTCGACGGCGATGTCCTCCTGCGTTTCTCCGTATACGACCGCCGTCTGCAGCCCGCCGATCACCGGCCGCGGCGTGGTCGGCAGGGCGCGGAACGGCTGCCGGCTGCGGATCACCTTGAAACGGCACTGGAACGGCACGTCGTCGCCGTAGCCGCCGCTGCCCATATAGTCGGGTTCCGCGAGGCGCATCTCGGTGTCGATCACGAGGTATTCCTGATTGACGTCGGCAAGCGGGAAGTCCTTCAGCGTGAACAGCGCACCGGTGCTCACGCCGCATACGTCGGTCGTGCCGGTGCAGACGGACTGCGCCACGTTCAGCGCATCGGCATGCACCTGTGCGTAGCGCTGGCCGTCCGCCAGCTGCTGGCTGTAACCGGTGCCGGAATAGCTCGGGTCGTAGAGATCGAGTCCGCTCACGCTGTGTGCGTCGGCGGCGTCGGTCAGTTCTTCGGTGGCGAGCAGCGATGCCTTCGGCTTCAGGTAGTCGTAGTCGTCGAACCGGACCCGCGTCGAATTCATCGTGCGCGCGCTTTCCCACGCGGCAATCGAACCCATGGTCGTGACTCTGCTGCCGCTCGGCGGCGCGTAACGGATCTGCTCGAAGCCCGGCACGCTCGCATGCGCGCCGAGCGCATCGGCGAGCACCATCGTGTGCGCGCGCTCGGTGTGCGTAAAAAAGTAGTAGATGCCCTCCTGCTCCAGCAGCCGGCTGATGAAGTCGAAGTCGCTCTCGCGATACTGCACGCAATATTCGCGGACCGGATAGTTGCCGGTCAGGCTCTGTTTCAGATCGCTATAGCCGATCTCGCCGAGCAACGTATGCACGATTTGCGGCACGCTCAGGTTGCGGTAGATGCGGCAGTCGCGTTTGCGCGTGAGCAGCCACGGCTTGGGCACCAGCATGAAGCGATACGCGGCGTAGCGCACGTCCTCGATGTTGACGAAGCCGCTCTGTCCCGCTTCGCTGACAATGCCGTTGAAGTAGCGTGTATAGCCTTGCGGCGTCGTCAGCTTGACCGTCATCGGTTTGCCGAGCAGCGCGCGCAGGTCGATCTGCGCGTTCTTGCTGAGCGCGTCGAGTTCATAAGTGAACAGCCGGCCAAGGGTCTCGTTCGCGGTCATCTGCGCGAACAGGAGGCTATCGCCGAGCGTGGACGAAAGCGTGATGGCTCTGGACATCGAAATCTCTTTAGTCGTTCGATACAGGTCTGCGCTCGGGGTCGGGTTCCCGACGCAGCAGTCGCGTCGCGCTCAATACAACAACAGGCGCCGCATTTCTATTCCTTCTTCGCGAATGCGTATGCGAAGTCTTCGTCGAACACGGTGACGCCGATGCCGGATACCGGCTCGCCGTCCATCGTGCGCGCGAGCAGTTCGCGCGATATGGCGGGCAGCATCGTATTGGTCAGAATCGCGTCGATCATGCGTCCGCCCGACTCGCTCACGGTGCAGCGGCTGACGATCAGACGCACCACGTCCGCATCGAATTCGAACGGAATGCGATAACGCTCGTCGATGCGCTGCCTGATGCGATCCAGTTGCAGCGCGACGATGCGGCCCAGCATGGCGTCGCTGAGCGGGTAGTACGGAATCGGCACGAGGCGGCCGAGCAGCGCGGGCGGAAATACGTCGAGCAGCGGCGCACGCAATGCGGCAGCCATCGTTTCGGGGTCGGGCAGACGGTCTGCATCCCTGCACAGTCGCGCGATCACGTCGGTGCCCGCATTGGTCGTGAGCAGGATCAGCGTGTTCCGGAAATCGATCCGGCGGCCCTCGCCGTCCTCCATCACGCCCTTATCGAAAACCTGAAAGAAAATTTCGTGCACGTCCGGATGGGCTTTTTCCACTTCGTCGAGCAGCACCACCGAATATGGCCGGCGCCGCACCGCTTCGGTGAGCACGCCGCCCTCGCCGTAGCCGACGTAGCCGGGCGGCGCGCCCTTCAACGTGGAGACCGTATGCGCCTCCTGGAACTCGCTCATATTGATCGTGATCAGGTTGTGCTCGCCGCCGTAGAGCGCTTCGGCGAGCGCGAGCGCCGTCTCGGTCTTGCCGACGCCCGACGTGCCGGCCAGCAGGAACACACCGACCGGCTTGTGCGGATTGTCGAGACCGGCACGCGAGGTCTGGATGCGCCTCGCGATCATCTCCATCGCGTGATCCTGGCCGATCACGCGTTCGCCGAGCAGGCGCGCGAGATTCATCACTGTGTCCAGTTCGCTGCGAATCATCCGGCCGACCGGAATGCCGGTCCAGTCGGCGACCACCGACGCCACCGCGTCATAGTCGACATGCGGCGCAATCAGCGCCGATTCGCCCTGCTGTTCGGCCAGCTGCGACTGCAACTGCCGCAATTCGGCCAATGCGGCGGCGCGTGCCGCTGCATCCAGCGCTTGCGGCGCGGGTGCGGGCTCAGGTACGGGTGCGGGTTTGGGTGCGGGTGTATCCCCGGCCGCCGTGCGCGCCGCGCTGGCCTCGGTCACGGCCTCGGCCTTGAGGCGGGCGCGCAGCGCGAGAATGCGTTCGACGAGTCGCTTCTCCTCGGCCCATGCCGTTTCAAGCTGCTGCAGGCGAGCCTGTTGCAGCACCAGCTTGTCCTGCGCGGCCGCTTCGCGCGTCGTCACGTCGACACCCACGCTCTTCTCGCTCGCGATGATTGTCAGCTCCGTGTTCAGCGCATCGATATGCCTGCGCGTGTCGTCGAGCTGCGCGGGCACCGCGTGCTGGCTGATCGCGACCCGCGCGCAGGCGGTGTCGAGCAGGCTCACCGCCTTGTCCGGCAACTGGCGCGCGGGAATGTAACGATGCGACAGTCTGACCGCGGCCTCCAGCGCTTCATCGAGCAGTTGCACGCGATGGTGTTGCTCCATCACGCCCGCCATGCCGCGCATCATCCGGATCGCTTTCTCTTCGCCCGGTTCGTCGACCTGAACCGTCTGGAAACGGCGCGTGAGCGCCGGGTCTTTTTCGATGTGCTTCTTGTATTCGGCCCACGTGGTCGCGCCGATCGTGCGCAAATTGCCGCGTGCGAGCGCGGGCTTCAGCAGATTCGCCGCATCGCCGGTGCCCGCCGCTCCGCCCGCGCCGATCAGCGTATGCGCTTCGTCGATAAACAGAATGACCGGCTGCGGCGACGCCTCGACTTCGTCGATCACCTGCCGCAGCCGGTTCTCGAACTCGCCTTTCATGCTCGCCCCGGCCTGCAGCAGGCCGACGTCGAGCGCGCGCAACTGGACGTGGCGAAACGACGGCGACACATCGCCCGCGACAATGCGCAACGCGAAACCTTCGACGACCGCCGTCTTGCCGACGCCCGCTTCGCCGACCAGCATCGGGTTGTTCTGGCGGCGGCGCATCAGGATATCGACGAGCTGGCGAATCTCGTCATCGCGGCCGACGATCGGGTCGATCCTGCCGCTGCGCGCCTGCTCGGTCAGATCGACGGTAAATTGCCGCAACGCCTGCTGCCGGCCCAGTTGCGCGGGTGCGAGCGCATCGCTCGCCGCGCCCGGTGCGGCGCTCGGCTCGCGATCCGCGCGAAAGCCGTCCGTCGCCGGTTGGCCGTCTTCGGGCGAGCCCGCGACGATCGCGGCGAAGCCATCGGCCAGCGCTTCCGGCTTGACCTTGCGGAACTCGGCGGACATCGCATGCAGCGCGTGGCGCAAGTGACGGGTGAGCAGCAGGCCGACCATCAGGTAACCGGTGCGCACCTGGGTCTCGCCGAACATCAGCGTGGCGAACACCCAGCCGCGCTCGACTGCTTCTTCGACATCGCTGCCAAAATCGGCGATCGCGGCCGAGCCGCGCGGCAGCCGTTCCAGTGCATCCGTCACGTCACGGGCGAGGTTCGACGGATTCAGGTCGAAGTGCCGGACGATGCGATGCAGGTCTGAATCCGGCCACTGCAGAATCTGGTGAATCCAATGCGCGAGTTCGACATACGGGTTGCCGCGCAGCTTGCAGAACACGGTAGCGCTTTCGATGCCACGATAAGCAAGCGCGTTGAGCTTGCCGAACAACGCGCTGCGACTGATTTCGGCCATGGTTTCCTTCCTCGATACGCGAGCGCTATCGCGCCGGCGTCAATACGACATCGCCGGCGTCCGCGCTTTTCAGGTAACGGCCGATCCATGCGTTGAATCCGAGGCGGCCGGACTTCCCGATATGGGTGCGCGGCACGTCCTCTTTTTTCAGAAGCAGTTGCAGGTCCCAATCCTTCTCTTCGCCTGCATAGGTCTTCACCGCGGCGATGAATTGCCGCAACGCATCGCCGCCCGGCAAAAAGCGGTTGAACTCGCCGCGCGTCAACGGACCGACACACAGACGAAAGCGCTGCTGTGCGCCGCGCACCTGCGCGCCCAGTACCGCCGTATGGCCGAGACCCGCCATCGCCACGCCGATGCGCAGATGCGCGTCGGCCGGCAAACGCATCCATTCGACGACGAATTCGACGACGCGCACGTGCACGCCGAAGTAGTGCTCGAGCAGGCATTTCAGGCCTTCGGCGTTGCGTGCCTGCGGCCCGAGACGCCCGGCAAAAAAGCGTTTGTAGCGGTCCGGCAATGCGTCGCGCTGCTCGAGATGCGGCGTGGCCGTGCCGATCAGCGCACCGACGTAGGTGCGAAAGCGATCCTGCTGCGGGCGGTCGAATTCCACGGTTGGCTGCGCATCGGCCCACGCGCGGTAAAAGAGGCTCAGCATGCGGTGGTGAAAAATATCGGCGAACGCGACGAACGTCGGGTCCTGCGCATTGCGTTGACGCTCGAGCGCGTATTCGGTCAAATGCAGCGGCAACGGCCCGTTGGGTCCGAACAGGCCCAGAAAGTAGCCGTACAGCCGCGCCGGCCGTGCGCCGTCGCCGGGCTCGAAGCGGTCGAGACCGCGCGGCGCGAATTCGAGCGATGCGCTGTGCGCGAGCCGCAGCGGGTCGTCCGCGGGCTTGATCGAGTGCGCGAGCCGCGGCTGCGCCGGGTACGCACATTCGATACGGCGCAGCGCCTCGAAAAATTCGAAGTCCTGCGGCCGCGCGCGCAACGCCTGTTCGATCGCTACAGGATCGGGCGTATGCCGAGCCTCGTCGGCCATCGGGCTACCTCGTTGCGTTCGAGCGTGCACAGCACGGTCTCGGTAAAAGAGTTGAGCGACACATAGCGCGCAAAGAACTGATCCAGCACCGAACCGAGCAGAAAAGCCACGGTGCCTTCGAAGGCGCTGTCGTCGCAGGTCAGCGTGATCTCGAGGCCGCGGCCGTAAGTAATGGGCCCCGGCGCCGGCACGCGACGTGTGACCGGCCTGGCGGCGACATGCCGGATGCCCTCGATCTGCCGCCGCAAAGACGCATCGAATTCGTCGCAATAGAGCGTCAGCATCTCGCGCAGCGCGGCGGCGCCCTGCTGCGGGTCGTCGTCGAGCAGCGACAGATAGTTCAGTTGCAGATGGCTGATCAGCCGCCACGCGCTGTCGCCGGTCGCCATCGGCGGACGCGGCTTCGTCGGACCGGCGACGCAGCGGATCGAAGCGACCGGCGCGTCGATATCGAGCGTGAAGTCCGTATACGATTTGCCCACCGGCATATGGAGCGGCAGGTCGCGGTTGGTGCACAACAGCCGCATGCCGAGTTGGCGCAGCGTGGTCGAATACGGCGCATCGCGCGCATCGACCAGCGCAATAAACGTCTCGCTGCCCACGTAACTCGAGCGCGCGCCGCGGCGCTGCTGCCGGCCCGACAGCAAACGCGGTTCGCGGCGCAGCGTATAGAACGCCGCGTGCGCGTCGTGCCATGTGCGCTCATTGCCGCCGTAAAACGGCAAGAAGGTCTGTTCGGGTTCCTGGCGGTCGCCGAAACCCTGCACTTCGCTCACGCTGTGAACCTCGAAATCCATCGGCCGCGTACGGTCGCCAAGCACGTGGTACTCGGTTCTGCCCTGCTGCAAATGAATCCGGTCCGAGCGGCGCTCGAACAGATTGACCACTGGCGTGCAGAAAAGGCGGCAATTGCTCGCATCCACCGCGTTGTGCAAACGGGCGATGCTCCGGTCGAGCCAGATAACGATCTCGAACTCGTTGCCCGTGGCGCGCGCGAGCGACTTGTGCAAACCGGTCAATTCGACGAACAGGAAGCGCTCGGCGCACGCAAAGTACTCCTGCAGCAAACGGTAGCCGCTGAACGACCGGCTGCCGTAAGGCAGCAGCGCGTCGTCCTCGTCGAAGCCTTTTGGGACCAGCGCCGCGCGGTCATGATGCTCATCGACGACGGTCCCGTTGGGGCCGGCCGTACGCACCGTATAACCCAGGCCGTTCGCCAGCAGTTGTTCGTACAGCAACTTCGGCAACTCGTCGGCGCCGGCCAGAAACACCGGCAGGCGATCGAGCGCGAGCATCTTCGCCTGCACACCGCAGAGCGTCCGGAACTTCAGGTGCAGGCCGGCGCGCGCAGCCCATCCGCGCCGCGCCACGAGCCCCGCCGCCGCCAGTGCCGCGGGCGTTTCGACATAGCGCGCGCCGGCCAGTTCGAGCGGCCACAGCGTCACGTCGTGCGCGGTGCGGTACTCGCACGGCGTGCGCTCGCCGACTCCCACGAGGCTGCGCAGCATGGTATGCCGTGCAATCGCGTGACCGGCGGGCGGCAGGTCTTCGGCGGGATCCGGACGCAGTTGCACTACCGCCATCGAAGGAATCGGCGCGACGTAATGCGGATACACGATTTCCAGCAGATGCTGCGTGAACACCGGGTATTGCGCATCGAGCTTCAACTGCACGCGCGCCGCGAGAAATGCGAAGCCTTCGAGCAGCCGCTCGACATACGGGTCCGCACACTCGAAGCCCTCGATACCGAGCCGGCCGGCAATCTTCGGATATTCGCGCGCGAACTCCGCCCCCATCTCGCGGACATGCTGCAATTCGCGGTTGTAGTAACGCAGAAGGCGTGGGTCCATAACGGTCAGGCGAAGCTTGACGACACGCGGAACTCGCCCGTCTCCAGATCGAGCTCGGTGCGCAGATAAAGCGACAGCGGCATCGGCTGGGCCCACATCTCCGAGTCGATCCGGAAGCTGAGCGAACGGTTGTCCATGCGACCCGGGTCCACGTTGACGCTCACCTGCACGGTGCTGCCGATCAGCCTCGGTTCGAAGTTGATCAACGCGGCCCGGATGCGGTTTTGCAGCAGGTCCGCGTCGATGCCGGACAACGCCTCGCCGGCCAGATCCGGAATGCCGAAATTCAGCACCGAGTTGTCCACTTCCGGCAGCGCCGCCAATGCTTCGCTGCTCCACGCACGCGTACAGTTGAGCAGCCATTCGATATCGCGCGTCACGCATTCGCGCAGACGCGCCGCGGTGATGACCCGCTGCTCGCGACTTTCGTCGCGCCGGGCCGGCGCCAGATCGGTGAGCCGGTCCAGCAGCGACGGTTGCAGGCGCTCTTGCGGCGTCAGTTCGGACATGACGCGCACGCCCGCTCAACACCTGTCGAAAGGATGCGTGCAGCGGTCGTGCGCAGCGGACATCGAGTCATATGCCTAAGCCTTGACGGCTTTCTTGATGTCGTACGCGAACTGCTTGATACCGCCCTTTGGCGCGCCGTTCTCATCCTGCGGCTGGTACTGGTAACTGAATTTGCCGAAATGCAACCAGATCGTTTCGGTCAGACGATCGCCGCCCAGATTGGCGCTGTTCGAGACCGCCGTGACGATTACCCCTTCACTGAGCTCCACCGTGAGGAAGTCGGTCGGCTCCTTCGTCGTATTGGTGACGTAGATATACGCATTCTGTGAGCGCGCGCCGGTACAACACGCCTCGAGAATCGCGTTGGACGCGGTGTCGACGTACTTCACGATGCGCAGGTCGCCGACATCCGCCTTGCCGCCCGACGTGGCGTTGGCGTGCAGGTCGCCCCGATTGGTAATGTCCCACGACCAGGAGAGGATCGGAATCTGGTTGGTGTGCTTCTGATGAACCGAATCACCCGTGATCGTCACGCCACCGGAACCGAATTTCAGATGCATATCGAACGGCATAAAGCTTCTCCTGTCACTTGCTGTTAGACATGTTCGCCAGACGCGACGAACATAAGGAAACCTGATCGTTACCTGAGCTGCTTCACCAACGCGCAACAACCATGTGGGGCGTATGCAGCCGCCGCGTACTCAGGCGGCCTGCGCGGAAGGCAGGCGCGACACCAGCCGCAGCGAGACGGTGAGCCCCTCGAGCTGGTAATGCGGCTTCAGAAAGAACTTCGCCGTATAAAAGCCCGGGTTGCCTTCGACATCCTCCACCACCACTTCCGCGGCGGCGAGCGGCTTGCGCGCCTTGGTGTCGTCGCTGGAATTGGCGGGGTCGCCGTCGACGTAGTTCATCACCCAGCGGGACAGCCAGCTCTCCATCTGGTCGCGGCTGCTGAACGAGCCGATCTTGTCGCGCACGATGCACTTCAGATAGTGCGCAAAGCGGCAGCACGCGAACATGTAAGGCAGGCGCGCCGACAGATTGGCGTTCGCCGTGGCGGCCGGGTCGTCGTATTCCTCGGGCTTCGCCACCGACTGCGCACCGATGAATGCGGCGACATCCGAGTTCTTGCGGTGAACGAGCGGCATCAACCCCATCTTGTCGAGCTCCGCGGCACGACGATCGGTGATCGCAATTTCAGTGGGACATTTCATGTCCACGCCGCCGTCGTCGCTCGGGAACGTGTGCACCGGCAAGTTTTCGACCGCGCCGCCGGACTCGACGCCGCGTATGCGCGTGCACCAGCCGTAGTACTTGAACGCGCGGTTGATATTCACCGCCATCGAATAGGCGGCGTTTTGCCATGTGTAGCCCGACGAGTCGCCGCCTTCCATCTCTTCTTCGAAGTCGAACTCCTCGACCGGGTCCGTCTTCGCGCCGTACGGCAGGCGCGCGAGCGTGCGCGGCATCGTCAGCCCCAGATACTTCGCGTCGTCCATCTCGCGCAACGAACGCCAGCCCGCATAGTCCGGCGTGGTGAAGATCATGCCGAGATCGCGCGGGTTCGCCAGTTCGTTCCAGCCGTCCATGCCGAGCAGCGTCGAGTTGGCGGCCGCAATGAACGGCGCATGCGCGGCCGCGGCAATCTGCGAGATGCCGCGCAACATGTCGACGTCCTGCGGGCTATGGTCGAAGTAGTAATCGCCGACCAGACAGCCGTAGGGCTCGCCGCCCAGTTGCCCGTACTCTTCCTCGTAGATCTTCTTGAACACCGGGCTCTGGTCCCACGCGGTGCCCTTGAAGCGCTTCAGGTTCTTCGCGAGCTCTTTTTTCGACACGTTCAGCACGCGGATTTTCAGCATCGCATCGGTTTCGCTATTGGTGATCAGATGATGCAGTCCGCGCCATGCACCTTCCATTTTCTGGAACTCCGCATGATGCATGATCTGGTTCAGCTGTTCGCCGAGCTTGCGGTCGATCTCCGCAATATAGGCGTTGATCGTCTGCGTGACATCGTCCGACACGACGTGCGAATCTTTCAATACCTGCTCGGCCAGCGTGCGTACCGCGGACTCCACCTCCTCCCTCGCGCGCTCGTTCTTCGGCTTGAACTCCTTCTTGAGCAGCGCGGCGAAATCGTCGGTCTGAAGCTCGCCATCCGTCGTGCGCGGTTCGATCTGCTTTTGCGTATCCATGATGGCGCTCACTCTTCAGCGGGTTGGGCATCGGGTGCTTTCGGCGCAATGGCCAGCGACTGCAGCAGGGCCGGATCGGCGATCGCCTGCGCAATCAGCTTTTCGGCGCCGGCCTTGCCGGACAGATACGTCGCCAGATTAGCGAGCTGCGTGCGCGCTTCGAGCAGCCTCGCCAGCACGTCGACCTTGCGTGCGATCGCGGCGGGAGAGAAGTCGTCCATGCGCTCGAAGGTCAGGTCGATGGCGAGACTGCCTTCGCCGGTCAGCCTGTTCGGCACGCTGAAGTTCACGCGCGGCTTCATCGACTGCATACGGTTATCGAAATTGTCGACGTCGATATCCAGCGCCTTGCGCTCTTCGATCGGCGGCAATTCCGCCGCGTTCGCTCCGGACAGGTCCGACATCACCCCCATCACGAACGGAATCTGCACTTTCTTCTGTGCGCCGTACAACTCGACGTCGTACTCGATCTGCACGCGCGGCGCCCGATTGCGCGCGATGAATTTCTGACTGCTCTGCTTCGTTGCCATGCGATCCGTCCTCGGGTGCGTATGGATGCGCAGACACAACACCGCGTAGTTGCCCATTTACCGAACGACGTTAGGCGTCCAACTTACTCCACCCTTTTCATTCGTATGATGAACTCGCGTGCCTGCTCCGTGCAGCTATAACAAAGCAGTATCGCGATCTATTCCATGTTTCCTGAAGTCTGTTAGGAGACGTGTGACGCCTTGGGTGCCAGTTGTCTTCCTGCCGCACCGTGCCGCTGTGCGCAATAGATTGCGTCGAAACCATTCGTGCGCAAATGCTGTCGGCAGTTCGTGTTGCCGACAGCCGATGCGAACGTTGACGCGCTAGCATCGCAGTCACTCAAACGGAGCGCGCAGGTTCGAGCGCTCCTCACGACAGGTAACGTGACCATGCCACCCGACACAGCGCTTACGGACGACAAAAAGGAAGAAATCCAGGACAGTGCGGAAGAGGCTGTGATGGAACGCATCAACCAGGCCAATGAGGCAAGCGTGATGGCCGGTTTCAAAGCACCGAAAGGCAACGAAAAAGTAGTTCAGATTGCGTTCCGCCGCGGGCTGTGCGGAGAGTGTTGCGCCGCGGTGAAAGCGAGACTCGATACCGACGCGAGCTTGCCGGAGGCGTATAACATAGTCGACAAGTTGTACAACGGCGATTCGCACTTTTTCCTTGAGACAATCGACGGCAATCGCGTGATCGAACCGACCTGGAAGCAGATCGTGGTTTCGAAGGCTGAGGAAGACGGCAGCGGTCGGTCGCACGCGCTGGCGCTGTCCGATTTTCCTAACGTGTTCGTTGGAACCAAAGAGGAGCTCAAGGATAAGGTTGTTGAAGCCTGCAACCTTCTCAAAAAACCCAAAGAGAGCGGCGAGCTTCTCAAGCATTGGGGAATCGAGTTCTAGCCGCGACTTTGAGAACGCCTCCTGAACGAGTCAACACGCTATGTTATCCGAAGGAAATTGCGGCATAGCGGCGTCGCACATTCAGCATATTCAGACTGTCGCGACCCAGTTCAGCACGTTCATTTTTTTCAGGCTCGCCAATCCGAATGCGACACGCCTGATCGATGCCGGTTACCGCACCAAACGATTAGACATTCACGCGAAGAGTTCTAATTGGGGGCCAATGGCAGGCTTTATCTGCGCGGACTCCGCGCTCAGCAAAGTGGCCGACGGCGGTCCGGCGGCGATTGAGCACAATCAGAATGCCGTGCGTGAATCGTTGCGCTCGGAGCAGGTCGGCAAGATTCCGCTCGCCATCAATCAGGCCCGAATCAACGAACTCGTCAACGACGGCCTGTTTGCCGCGCCGACCCCGGCGCAAGCGTTCAACGCGCAAAGCCCGCAAGGAAACGCAAACTTGCGTTTCGCGCTCGAGCAGAATGGCGCCGGGGATTTTGACGTCTACTACTACCCGGCCACAACCGGGGAAAAAACACCGGTCATGGTGCTGGGCTACATGGGCGAAGATGGGGCCGGTGTGTCCGCCGTCACCTCGGATTACGATCTCTTTGCGATCTGTCCGCACTTCAGCGCGCCAGAGTTCGCCAGCAATATCGACACCCGCGTGTCGAATCAAGGTCTCGAGGGCATCCTGTCGAGATTCCAGCAGACGATCATCGGAAAAATCAACAGGCTGTGCGGAGTCAACCCGGTGATCAATCACGGCACGGAACTCAACAATCCGTCTCCGGAAAACGATCCCGAACTGGCGATGTTCGTGCCGGGAACCGACTCACGACTCGTCCGGCGGCTTGAACTGCCTCGAATATTCGGGGATCTCGCGATGCGAGGATTTCACGTTTATACGAACGATCGCTGGAACCCCGCCTTCAAGGCGCATATTGGCGCACGCGTCAATCAGTTGCGCAATCCCGCGCGGCGAGCGGTCGCCGCCAAAACACTCGGATGTCTTAGAGAAACCGACTTCATGAATTTGAGCATTGCGGGATTCGCCGGAGAAACGCGCCTCGCGTTCGCGCAGCAAAAATTCGGCGAGCAGATCGCCAACAATCTGGCGTCGACCGTGCGGCCGCGTTGGCGCTTCTAGTTCGTGGCGCTGTATTTCGGCGGTGACGCGCGGCGCGCGTGACGCGCCGCCTTCCCTTCGGGTTCCGTTCAGTCTTTGACTGTGCTGTCAAAGTGCTCCAGCGTAACCGGCTTCGACACATCCGTTCACACCGGGCCGCACCGCAAACAGATGCCCATCGTGTTCCGTCGCCCCCGCATCCGGGCGGATCGTCGTGATGAACAGCGTATCGAGTCCGGCGCCACCGAACGCGCACATCGCAGGCTTCACCGCCGGCAGTTCGATCTGCCGATCGAGCTTGCCCTCGGGCGTGAAGCGCAGCACGCGGCCGGCATCGTTCGCGCAGATCCAGTAGCCGCCGTCGACATCCATCGCCGCGCCGTCCGGACGCCCGACATACTGATGCAGATCGGCGAACACGCGGCGCGCGCGCGCTTCGCCGGTGTGCGTGTCGTAGTCGAAGGTCCAGATGATGCGCCGCGACGGATGCGAGTCCGACAGATACATCGTGCGACCGTCGGGCGACCACGCGAGGCCGTTCTGCACGATCAGTTCGTCGACGACCGGTGCGGACAAACGGCCCGCCGCATCGAAACGGAACAACGCGCCGACCGGCTGGCCGACCGCCATGTCCTGCAGCATCGTGCCGGCCCAGAAGCGGCCCTGGCGATCGCAGCGGCCATCGTTGAAACGCATGTTCGGCAGCGCGAATAGCGGCGCGGCGAGCCGGCGCACTTGCGCGGCGCCCGGCGCTTCGAACGTGCCTGGCGCCGCCAGCGTCACGGAGAACAACCCGCTTTCCATGCCGGCGAGCAAGCCGCCCGATTGACCGAACGCGAGACACGCG
This sequence comes from Paraburkholderia solisilvae, assembly GCF_902859875.1. Classification (GTDB taxonomy): domain Bacteria; phylum Pseudomonadota; class Gammaproteobacteria; order Burkholderiales; family Burkholderiaceae; genus Paraburkholderia; species Paraburkholderia solisilvae. Next base: position 28,492 of record NZ_CADIKF010000068.1, read on the forward strand.
ACACGCTCCGGCATTTCCCATGCGGCACGCTCGCCGCTGCCGGGATGCAAACGAAGGATCTTCTTGCGCGGAATGTCGACCCAATACAGTGCGCCTTCGCTCGCATGCCAAACAGGACTTTCGCCGACGATCGCCGGCAGGTTGCCCGCGGCAGTCACACGCTCCGCGCGCAGCGTTGTCACGGTGCTCATTTTTCCCCTCCTTCGATTTTTTGCGGACAGCCTGGCCCGCCCTCCAGGCCAGCCGCAGATCCGGGATTGTCGTTATACAAGGTAAAACTTGTCAAGCAGAGGTTCAGGCGCGCGGCAGCGCGCGCAGGATTGCGTATCGCGTGTTGCAAAACGCACAAGAAGCGGCGTTTTAAAGCCAAATTCCTGCGTTTCAGAACCTGTGGCCGGTTGATCCGGAACCGACCATATCGCCTCTATTTGCTTGACAACTTATCAAAACCTGCCCGATCATGTGCTACCTGATTTGAAGCCGTACGGCCACCGGAAACACGATGCGCGGCATGCGCCGTCGAGCATCCTGACAGCGCTCCGGACCAGTCCATCTCGTGGCTCATCGCTGCGCAGCAGCGCGGCCGGCCGGCGCCGATCGATCCATAACTCCTCTTCCCTCTGCCTTTCCCGACAAAGATGAACAACGTGAAGAAAATTGCATTGAGCGGCGCGGCCGGTCAATTGGGCCGCGTGTTGCGCCAGGCGCTGCTCGAGCGCGGCGTCAATCTGCGCTCGGCCGCCGGCTCGAAGCCGCTCACGCGGCTCGTGTCCGGCGAAGACGTGATGCACGGCGACCTGCGCGATCCGGCTGTGGTCGACCGGCTGCTCGAAGGCGTCGACGTGCTGATTCATATGGCGGGCACGAGTGTCGAGCGGCCGCTGCCGGAAATCATCGAGAACAATCTGCGCGGGCTCGTCGAAGTGTATGAAGGCGCGCGTCGTCACGGCGTGCAGCGGATCATCTTCGCCAGTTCGAATCATTCGATCGGCATGTATCCGGTCGAGGACAAGCTTGCGCTAGACTGCGAGTTCCGCCCGGACGGCTTTTACGGCCTGAGCAAGATGTGGGGCGAAGGTATCGCGCGTCTGTATTGGGACAAGCACGGCATCGAAAGCGTCTGTGTGCGTATCGGCAGTTGCATCGAGAAGCCGACCGAGTTCCGCCATCTGAGCACATGGCTCGGCTTCGACGATTTGCTGCATCTGATCGAGCAGTCGATCGAGGTGCCCGATATCGGCTACCAGGTGGTGTGGGGCGTGTCCGCGAATACGCGCAGCTATTGGGACAATGCGGGCGCCGCACGTCTCGGTTACACGCCGCGCCAGAACGCCGAGGACTACGCGGCCGAGATTCTCGCGAAGACCAATCCGCTCGATGCCGTCGCTCAGCTCTACCAGGGCGGCAGTTTCGCGAGCTTCGATTTCACGCCGCCGGAGCATCGCAAAGCCGCGCGCTGACGGCGCCTCGTTCATCCTTGTCACCACTGCGGAGCATCCGCCATGCAACTCGCCGAGAATCGATTCAAACGCGCGATCGCCGCGCGAGAACAGCAGATCGGCCTCTGGTCGAGCCTCGCCCATCACGGGTCGGTCGAGTTGCTGGCGGGCGCCGGCTTCGACTGGCTCGTGCTCGACATGGAGCACGCGCCGAACGAACTGCCTATGCTGCATGGCCAGTTGCAGGCGATGCTCGGCTCGTCTACGCAGCCGGTCGTGCGCCCGCCGTGGAACGATATGGTGACCATCAAACGGCTGCTCGATGTCGGCGCGCAGACGTTGCTGATTCCATACGTCGAGACGGAAGAGGATGCGCGCAATGCGGTCGCTTATACGCGCTATCCGCCGCAAGGCGTGCGCGGCTATGCGTCGGCGCCGCGCGCGGCGGGTTTCGGGCGTATTCCGAACTATGTACACGACTGCGCGAACGAGCTTTGCGTGCTGGTGCAGGTGGAGAGCCGGCTCGGTCTCGAGAACCTCGAACGCATCGCGGCAGTCGACGGTGTGGATGGCGTGTTTATCGGTCCCGGCGATCTGTCCGCCGCGCTCGGCCATATCGGCAATCTGAAACATCCGGACGTGATCGCGGCGATCGAAGATACGCTCGAGCGCATCATTGCGACCGGCAAGCCGGCGGGCATTCTCGCGAGTGATGAGACGCTGGCGCGCCGATGTATCGAACTGGGCTGCACGTTTACCGCGGTCGGTTCGGATGTGGGTATTCTGACGCGTGGTGCGGATCAGTTGCTGGCGCGGTATAAGGCAGGCGCTTGAATTGCCTTAACGCCTGGTGCGTGACGCGCATGTGCCGCGGCTGCTACCTGAGCACTTAAGCGGGTTGCGACACCTGACACCCGCCCTTTCTTTGTACCTACCTGCACGCCAGCGTCCCCTGCTCACGGCGTATAAACGAAAAAAAGGCCTTCAACCGAAGGCCTTTTTCACATCCGTCATGCATCGCGTGGGAGGCGCTCAATACACCGAATGCCCCGCAATCAAACTCGGCAACCACGTCGAAAACGCCGGGAAATACGTGACGATATTGATCGCGCTAAAAATTGCGAGGTAATACGGCCATGCCGTCTTCGACGTCTCGCCGATCGACACATCGCCGATCGCGCAGCCGATAAACTGCACCGAGCCGATCGGCGGATGCACGAGACCCAGCGAGCAGTTCAGCAGGATCATGATGCCGAATTGCACCGGCCCGACGCCGAAGTGCATCGCCATCGGCAGAAACAGCGGCGTCGTGATCAGGATGTGCGCGGCCATATCGACGAACGTGCCGAGAAACACCTGAATGATGTTGATATACAGCAGCATCAGCCACGGAATGGTCGTCGCGTGCTCGAGCATTTGCTGGATCGTCTCCGGAATCTCGAGATACGCCATCTGGAAACGCAGCATGTTCGACACGCCGATCAGCAGCAGCACCACGCCGGTCGTGCGCGTCGCACGCGCAAGCGCGACCGACAGTTTCTTCCACGTCATCGTGCGGTACGCGAAAAACGTCAGCAGCAGCGAGTAGGTCACCGCAATCGCGGCGGCCTCGGTCGCGGTCGCCACGCCCTTCGCGACGCAGAACAGAATGATCGCGATCACCATCAGCCCCGGCAGCGCGCCGACGAAGGTGCGCGCCACCGTCAACCAGCCCGGAAATTTCTGCAGCACCGTCGAGCCGTCCGCGCGGCGCGGGTAGCCGTAACGCACTGCCTGCCAGTACGCGGCGACCAGCACGAAGCCCATCACCCACAGCACCGGAATCAGGCCCGAAAACAGCAGATCGCCGATCGACACGCCGCTCACCGACTGCCCCGCGACGATGCCAGTAATGCCCTGCGCCGCGAGCGCGTAGATGATCATATTGGTCGAGGTCGGCATCAGCGCGCCGGCGAGCGACGCGTGCGTGGTCACGTTGACCGCGTATGCCGCGCTATAGCCTTCGCGCTTCATCAGCGGGATCACGACGCCGCCCATCGCCGACGTATCGGCGGTCGGCGAGCCCGACACGCCGCCGAACAGCGTGCACGCGACCACGTTCGCCATGCCGAGGCCGCCGCGGAAATGCCCGACCGTCGCCTGCGCGAAACGCAGAATGCGGTCCGCAATTCCGCCGTGCAGCATCAGCTCGCCGGACAGGATAAAGAACGGCACCGCGAGAAACGAAAACGCGTTGATGCCCGAGACCATCGACTGCATCGCGGTCGCGAGCGGCAGGCCTTCGTGCAGATAGGTGATCACGCAGGACAGGCCCAGCGCGAATGAAACAGGCACGCCCAACACGAGGAGCACCAGAAAACTGCCGGTGAGAATTGCAAGTTCCATAGCGGGTCAGGTCTGCTCGCGCTTGTTGAGCGTCAGCAAGTGTTCGATTGAGAAGAGAATGATGCAGACGCTCGCGGCGACCGGAATCAGATAACGGATCGCTTCGGGCAGGTTCAGAATTGGAATCTGATCGTCGAGGGTGGTCATCGCCATGTCCCACGAACCGAAGCAGACCGCGACCGCGAAGGCGACGAGACATACATGCTGGAACGCGATCAGCCCGAGCTGCACGTTCGGCGGCATCGCCTTCACCAGCGAATCGAGGCCGATATGGCCGCCGTCGCGCAACTTCAGCGCGGCGCCCATAAAGGCAATGAACAGCACCAGCAGCAGGCCGATCGGCTCGACGTAGTCTTGCGCATTGTCGAACACGTAGCGCATCACCACGCTGTACATCACGAGTGCGACCAGCGCCGCCAGGCAAATCGACGCCAGCACCGTCATCACGCGCGCGACGATGCCGTTGAAACACCTCACGAACTTCATCCGTTTTCCTTGCAGAGAAGGCAGGCCGTGTGCGTCGCCACGGCCTGCCCGATCACTCCCTGATCGCCCCTGTCGCTGTCTTGCAGTCGCCGCGCTTACTTGATCGCTTCGATCTGGTCGACGATCTGCTTCATCTCGGGCGTCGTTTCATACTTCGCCCAGACCGGCTGCATCGCCTTCTGGAACGCGGCGCGGTCGACCTTGCCGGCCGGCACCACGGTCACGCCCGCCTTCTCCACCGTCTGCAGGCCCTCGGCTTCCTTCGCGCTCCACAGCTTCTCGTAGTAAGGCACCGAATCGTCCGCCGCCTTGCGGATCGCGCTTTGTTCCTGCGGCGTCAGCGTGTCCCAGATCTTCTTCGAGAACACCAGCACTTCCGGCGTCATCGAATGCTCGGTCTCGGAGAACACCTTCGCCACTTCGTAGTGTTTGGTTTCGACGTACGACGGCATGTTGTTCTCCGCCGCGTCGACGAGACCCGTCTTCAGGCCCGTGTAAACCTCGGCGAACGGCATCGGCGTCGGCGTGCCGCCCATCGCCTTGATCTCGTCGACCATCAGGTTCGACGGCTGCACGCGCACCTTGACGCCCTTCATGTCGCTCGGGTTGAGCACCGGCTTGGTCGCGTAGATCGAGCGTGCGCCGCTTTCGTAGAAAGTCAGCGCGATCATGCCCTTGGCCGCGAACGCGTCGAGAATCTTCTTGCCGGGCGCGCCGTACATCGCCTTATGGAAGTGATCCATATCGCGGAACAGGAACGGCAGCGACGGAATCATCGATTCCGGCACGATGTCGTTGAACGCGGATCCGTTCGCACGCACCATGTCGATCGCGCCGATGCGCACCTGTTGAATCGTGTCGTTTTCCGAACCCAGCGCGCTGTTGCCGAACACCTTCACGCTGTCCTTGCCGCCGGTTTCCTTGCTGATTTCGTCGCCCATGTACTTCAGCGCCATCACAGTCGGGAACGTGTCGCTATGGACGTCGGCAACCCGGAACGTGCGCGCCTCGGCAGTACTGGCGCCGAAAGTCAGGATCGAGGCCGCGACCAGGGCCGACAGGCCGGACAGGGCGAGCTTCTGTTTCATGTTGCGATCTCCTCTGATATGACATCAATTGACTGCTTGCGCGGCGTCCGGCGCTACCGCCATGGCTCAGGCTTCCTGGGCCTGGGCCCGACCTCGTGCCCCATTAAGTGACAACTCGGTGCGGTGTTGTAAGACAAGGCGCAATTCTATAAACATCTTCACCCGTTGCGGGCCAGTAGAAACCCTGGCTCCGGCGACGGCCGGCCTGAGCCGTGCCATCCGCCGGTCGGGTCGCGGCATCAGAACTGGTGGTTGATGCCGAGCGTCACGCCGAACTGGCTGCGGGTCGCAGCCGCCGACTGTTCGGCGATATTGGCCGTCGCCTCGACCACCTTGCCGTTGTTCAGCGTCTGGCCGTTCGCGCGCTGATAGGCTTCCAGCAGATAGATGCGGGTGCGCTTCGACAGGCTGTACAGCTGGGTCAGGTTGATCTGGCTATAGGTCGCGGCGTCCTGAATGCCATTCGCCTTGCTCGCCCACGTATAGCTGTAGCCGACGGCGAGATCCCACGGGTCGGCCGGATGATAGTGCAAGACGGCGCCGCCCGTATTGAAGATCGCGGTCGTGGTGAAGCCCGATGCGATGCCCGGAATGTATTGCACGTTCGTGTACGACGCCGACACATCCCACTGGTTGTTGAACTGGTAGCCGCCGGTCACCCCGAAGCGCTGTTGCGCAGCCGCGTTCTGGTAGCCGTTGGTGACCGAGCTCACGCCCTGTTCGCCGGTGCCGGAGTACGCGGTCGAGCTCGAGCTCCACGGGCCGCCATTGGTCGTCGCGTTGTTAAAGCGCGCGAAACCGACGCCGATGCCGGCCGGACCTGCGAGGTACTGAGCGCCCACGCTCCACGACGCGCCGGAGTTGAACGCGCCGGCGACGCCGCCCAGCGCGTACATGCCGCTCACCTTGAAGCCGTAGTACGACGGCGACGTATAGACCACCGCGTTGTTCACGCGGAAGTCGGTATCGAGTGCGTCGAGATCGCCCGGGTGCGCGCCGAATGCGCCGGTGAGCCACGGCGTCGGGCCGTACTGCGCGAGCATGTTGTAGTAAGGCGTGTATTGACGGCCGAGCGTCAGTGCGCCGTACGAGGCATTGGAAAGACCCACCCACGACGCGCGGCTGAACATCAGGCCGGCTTTGGACTGCGTGCCGTTGTCGACGTTATAGCCCTCTTCCAGCTGGAAGATCGCCTTGTAGCCGCCGCCGAGGTCCTCGCTGCCCTTGAAGCCGAAGCGCTCGCCGCCCCATACGCCTTCGATCAGCTTGGTCACCGATTTGCCGCCGGTGGTCGCGCCGGTCGACGGTGCCTGGTTGCTCAGATACGCGACGCCGGTATCGACCACACCGTAGAGGGTCACGCTGCTCTGAGCGAACACGCCGGCCGAGGCCAACATCGCCGCGGCGCCGGTGAGTGCGAGTCGAGCTTCTCTGTACTGTCTCATTTGCTTGTCCCTTTTTTCATTGGATTTATCGCGGCCGTTCGCGCCGCACGAAGTTGCCCGACCGCCGGAAGGCAATCAGCCAGTGCTCCTTGTTGCTGCATAGTCCCCGACCAGCGCCGTCGCGCCGGCACGCTTGCAGTTCGTTTTCTCAGATTCAGCGGCCCGGTCTCCTCGCGCTGCGTCCTGTGTCTTGTGCGTTGTTGCTTGTGCGTTGTTGCTCAGGGTCGGGCGCGCGCACAGCCACGCCTCGTCACCTCAGTGCCGCGTCAATGGATCTCGGGCTCTCCGCCGCCGCTTGCGCGGTCTGCCGCGCCCGTCGTCGCGTCGCCCGCGCCATCACGTTGCAGGAAATCGAAATCGCAGCCCTTGTCGGCCTGCATCACGTGAATCTGGTGCATCGCGCCGTAGCCGCGCGTGAAGCGCGGCGCCGGTGCGACCCATTGCGCCTTG
>NZ_CADIKF010000069.1 GCF_902859875.1 Paraburkholderia solisilvae
CAGAGGCAGAGGCAGAGGCAGAGGCAGAGGCAGAGGCAGAGGCAGAGGCAGAGGCAGAGGCAGAGGCAGAGGCAGAGGCAGAGGCAGAGGCAGAGGCAGAGGCAGAGGCAGGCGAACGGGCGAAGCCGAGAGGCAGGGGCGCAGAAGCGGCCGGCGGCCGGCGCCGCATCGGCCGTTCAGCCGATACGCCGAACAGTCGATGCTGTACCGGATTGACGCGACCCGATGCGATTAATCAGACGCGCGCATCCGCCGAGGTCTGACGAGCCTGCTTGCCAGCGGCTGCGCGGCAGGCGGGCGCTTCGGAGCGCGCCTGGCAGATCGCCGCGCCCGGCGCGATGCCCTGCCCGGCCGACTGGACTTTCGCCTTGATCGGCGCCGCGACCAGCAGCGCGCCCGGCTTGACCGGCGTCGATTTCACGCCGCGGCGCACGCGCCGATGGTCGATCCACGCGAGAAACAACACCCCAAGCGATCCGCCCGGCAGCACGAACATGACTGCGTAGAGCGCGAGTTTCCACCAGCGATACGGCTTCTGAAAATTGAGCAGCGCGGAATCGATGAGGGAGCGGCTCAAGCCGCCAAGGGTGTTTTTCAGGTACAGCATCGCGGGGTTTCCTCTGCGGCCGGCCGTGGCGGGCACGCGTTGAAGCGGTCAGAACATGGTCTCGTATGGCGCGGATCGCGCGTAACTCGTTGACTCACATAATATTGCCTATGCAATTAAGTTTCAACATAATTCCCATGAGACCCTGCATTGGGTGTTGTTTTTCTGTCAGCCGAGGCGAGAGGGATGGGCGCTTGCCTGATGCACTAGGGCAGCGCGGCTTCGATTTATTGATGCGTGCATTACGTGACGTCTGCGTGACATGATTTGCCACTAATCGGTCATTTTATGCAATTTATGCGAGGGAAAAATGAATCGCGGGCTGCGTTCGTCACATAGTCCAGCGCAGGAAAGACGCGGGCCGGCTATCAGTGCGCCGGGCCGGCACCGGTGCGCGGCACTGTCCGTTCGACCAAAGTAGCGATCAAGGTCGTTACGAAATGTCCGCTACGGCGACGGTAAACAGCAAATTTTACTTGCCTAGGCAGCAGGTTCTATCGCGCAGATAGGCTACCCCTATCGGCGTGGCCGGTCGACGTTTCGGCTGATCCGTCGGAAGGGCACGCGATCAGCGCGTTGGTCGGAGCGCGTGCGGACGAAAAAAAACGGCATCGGCGAGGTGCCGATGCCGCCGCACAATACGGACCGGGGAACGTCGGGCCGCTTTCTCTGGCGGAGAAAAACCGGTGCGCCGCGTTACTGGCCGTCGACCTGAATTTCGACGCGGCGGTTCTTCGCGCGGCCGTCGGCCGACGCGTTCGACGCAACCGGCGACGCGCTGCCGTAGCCGCTGACGCTGTATCGCGCGGCACGCAAGCCGTGCGAGCCGAGGTACGCCTGAACCGAGCGGGCCCGTGCTTCGGACAGTCGGTTGTTCAACGCCACGGAGCCGGTCGAATCGGTATAGCCGGCGATCGTCAGTTGCTGGATATCGACGCCACGATTGGCCGCCACGAATTCGTCGAGGTTGGCCTTGGCGGCCGGCGTCAGCGCCGCGCTGTTGAGATCGAAGTTCGCGTCGCCTTGCAGCGTCACCTTGCGCGCCGGCGCGGGTGTCGGCGCGGGCTTCGGAGCCGGCTGCGGTGCGGCTTGCGGCACCGGCTGCTCGACGACTGGCGCCGTGCAGGTGAAGATGATTTCACGCGGATCGTTTTCGGGCTTGAAGCCGGAGACCGCGCGATCGACGGCGGACACGCGGAATGCCTGCTTGTCGCCGCAGACTTTACGGACCTGATCCATACAGCTTTCGGTGGTCTCGGCGAGGCCCAGACACTGCACACGATGAGCTTGCGTGCCGTTGGCCAGCGTCACGATATCGTGGTTATAGGTGAGACCGGACGATGTCGTACAACCGGCGGCGAGCGCCACACATGCGGCCGTGAAGAAAAGTCGAATGTACATAAGCACTTCTCTGTGGAATTAAGGGTGACCGAACAATAAATTCGGTCATCTTCAAGTCCAATCGGAGAAGTCTTAAAGCATTCGCACCGCGCAGCGGGATGTGCGCGTCGATTATTGCGACACGGGTTCCCCGGTAGGCGATGTTTGCGTCTGTCCGGGCAGCGTATCGGTGGGCCGTGCCGCGGATGGTGGCGGTGTTTGCGCGGGCGCAGTGCCGTTTGCGGCGCCGCTGCGCACGAACTGCTTGAAGTCCGCGCCCGCTTCCCACGGGTTCGGTTTGCAGCCGAGCGAACTGTCGCAATGCGCGGCAAAGCCGATCGTGAACGTTCCGTCGTTATTCGATGTCTTCGTGATCTGATAGGCGAGCGCGCGTTTGCCGCCATCGGGACCCGCGGTCTGGATCAGCGAATCGGTGGTGGTGGTCACGTCGTAACGCGAATGGTCGGTGACCCAGGTGCGCGCGCGTTGCCACCATGCGTCGCATTCGGCTTTCGTCGTGCACGTGAGCGGCGCGGTGGCGATCTGCATCACGTCGGGATTCACCTGCCCGCGTGTCGAGCATCCGGCGGCGAGCACACACAACATCGCGAGTAGACCTCTTTTCATCGCACGCCTTCCTCCCTGAACGAAGCGCGTCGGTCACGCGTTTTTGCGCCGCGCGCCGATCGGTCTGCAATAGCTGTTGGACCCGGGCGCGCCGGGTGTGTTTCATGTGTTTGAACGTGCCGGCACAAATACCAGAGACGGACGTGGAATTCTTGCTGGCGCGACGTGCGGGCGCGTCGAAAATGGGTAGACGTTACCTCGCGACGCACGCGCGCTGCCGGCGCTGCGCGTGCGTCAAACGCTGAAGCGGTTCAGCGTATACGCGCGGTAGGCGGCCACGAACGCATCGAATGAGCCCACCTCTTCGCATTCGAGTTTTGCTTGCGCGTCGAGCGACTCGGTGGCCAGCCTCGTGAACTCCTGCATCGACGCAGCATCGAGCGGTTGCGCATTGAAGTGCGCCGCATGCGCTTCGCTCTGCGCGAGTCCGAAGGCGAGGAAGCTCTGCTGTTTGTCGCGCATCGTTTGCAGCACGCGCGCCGAAGGCGTCAACGAAGGGTCCGCGAGCTTTGCGCGCTGCGCGGCGACCGCGCGTGCATGACTATCGCCGCCTTGCAGCTGATCGAGCGTGGCGGCGGCAATCGCGATGCGATCGAGCAATTGATCGGCCCATGCGCTCATCGCGACCGGCTGGCCGTCGCGCATCAGTTCGAGCCCCGGCTTGCGCCCTTCCATCGTGACGAGGCAGAAGTTCCGGTTCGCTTCCGTGTACGCGGGCGGCGGCAGCGGCGCACTGTCTTCGAGTGCGCAGACCAGCAGATACGCATCGAGGAAGCGCGCGGCTTCGAGCGAAATGCCGGTCGGCTCGAACGGATCGATGTCCATGCAGCGCACTTCGACGTATTGCACACCGCGTGCCGCGAGCGCATGCAACGGACGCTCGCCCGGATAGGTGATGCGCTTTGGCCGGATCGTCGAGTAGAACTCGTTTTCGATCTGCAGCACGTTGGTGTTGATTTGCACCCATTCGCCATCGCGCCTGGTGCCGATCGCTTCGTAGGGGGGGTACGGCTGGCTGACCGCGTCAGCGAGCGCTTCGAGATAACCGGACAGCGTGTCGTAGTCCGCATGCAGCGCGGACTGACCGGTCGTGTTCGAGTAGCCGAGGTCGCTCATCCGCAGGCTCGTTGCGTACGGACGATAGAACGTGTCGGCGTCGAATACATCGAGCGTATGCGCGCGCTTGTGCAGAAAGCGCCGGTCGAGTGCCGGCGACGCGCCGAACAGATACATCAACAGCCAGTTCGTGCGGCGGAAATTGCGGATCAGCGCGAGATAGCGTTCCGACTGGAAGTCGACCGCATTGGCCGTCGATTGCTGATCGACATGCAGCAGCCGCCACACTTCTTCGTTCAGCGAATAGTTGTAGTGGATACCGGCGATGCATTGCATCGTGCGGCCGTAGCGCAGCGCAAGGCCGACGCGGTACACGTACTTCAGTCTGCCGATGTTCGACGTGCCATACCGTGCGATCGGAATCTGGTCGTCTTCGGGCAGTAGCGCGGGCATCGAGTCGTTCCACAGAATCTCGTCGCCGAGTTGCGAATAGACGAAACGGTGCAGCGTGTGGAGCCGCTCGAGCACGACCGATGCGTCATGTTCGGCGGGCGTGATCAGTTCGAGCAGCGCTTCGGAATAGTCGGTGGTGAGCGTGGGGTGCGTGAGCGCGGAGCCCAGCGCGCGAGGATGCGGCGTCATCGCCAGATGAGCGTCGCGCGTGACGCGCAAACTTTCTTTTTCGATGCCGCGCAGGCCCGTGATCAGCGCGTCGCGCTGCGGGCCGGAAGTCAGCACGGACAGACGGTGAACCAGCGCGTCGGTCGTGCGGGAAGATTTCGTGTTTGGCATTCAGGGATGTCGCACGTTGCCTGTCGTATCCGGCTACCGCATGCCTGATGCGGTCGACCTCACGTGCGGCGCAATTTTCAGTAGCGGGCACTTTAACATCTCGCCACGACGCCTGCTTGAGGTGACTTTGCGTGTCTCCGACCCGACATCGCGGCGGAACGATTCGCGTTGAATGGGGCCTTGCGCGATGCGTCCGTGGTGCGACTACTGTACGCCGTGCGCAGGTGTTTTACAGGGTCCGCAATCTGTTTGGATGCTTAACGGGCGGCGCCGGCCGACCTGCGCCGCGGCGCGTGCGCCGCATCCGTTAGCGATCTCAATCAACCGCCGCGCGCCGCGCCCATCCGGTCGGTGACTTCGTTCCACAGATGCATCGCCGCATAGGCGCGCCACGGCCGCCAGGCGTCGGTGCGCGTGCGCTGCTGGGTCGGGCGGATCAGCGCCGGATCGCGGGCCGCGATCGACTGCATCAGCACGAGATCCCACGCGGGCCACGCGTCGGCGTCGCGCCATGCGCGCATCGCGACATACTCGACCGTCCATGGACCGATGCCGGGCAAGGCGAGCAGCGCGGAGCGCAGTGTCGCGGTGTCCGCGGACGGCTGGTCGAGCGGTACTGTACCGTCGGCAACCGCCTGCGCGAAGCCTTGCAACGCGGCGACGCGTTTGCCTGGCATGCCGATTTTCGCGAGGTCGGCACGCGCAAGCGCGGCCGGTGTCGGAAAGCGCCATGCGGTGCGCTCGTGCGGATGGTCTTCGATGCGCCTGCCGGCGCGCTCGACGAGCCGGCCGATGATCGTCGTCGCCGCTTTCACGCTGACCTGCTGGCCGACGATCGCGCGCACCACCAGCTCGAAGCCGGACCACGCGCCCGGCACGCGCAGGCCCGGCGCGGCGTCGACGAGCGGCGCGAGCCACGGGTCGTTGGCGAGAATGCCGCCGATTGCGCGCGGGTCGGCGTGCAGGTCGAACATCCGCGAAATCGGCGTGGCGAGCGCCTGCGCGTGGCGCGCGGCGGCGCCGTCGATGGTCGCGACGAGGCAGCGCTTGCGCGGGTGCAGCGCGACCTGCAGCGTGCCCGCGTCGCCGGACCATTCGATCGCGCGCCGATATGCGCCGTCTTCGATCGCTTCGACGCCGGGCGTTGCCCGGCCAGCGAAGAAGCGCAGCGTGCGTGGCCAGTCGTAGGGTGCTTTGAACGGCAGTTCGAGCGTGCTTGTGGTCGATGGGCTCAAGCGGCGTGGTCCAGGTCGGCGGTGGTGGTAGTGGGGCTGGCTTCGCCGGTCGCGGGCGCTTCACTGGTCCCGGAAATGCCAGTCCCTGACGTGCCGGCCGCGGGCGCGCCTGGAGACGGCATGCGGGATGCCGATACGCGCGTGACGGACGCTTCGCCGGTGCCTGATGTACTGGTGCCTTGGGCGCGGGTCGCAGACGTGCCTGATAACGAAGATGCCGCGTTCGCCGCACCGCCCTGCCGCTGCCGCTCCGCATCGAGCAAAGCCGCCTTGCGCTGCGCGCCCCAGCGGTAGCCGCTCAGCGAGCCGTCCTTATGCAGCACGCGATGGCATGGGATGGCCAGCGCGACCGGGTTCGACGCGCAGGCGCCGGCGACAGCCCGCACCGCGCGCGGCGAACCGACCGCTTCCGCGACTTGCGCATAGCTGCGCGTCTCGCCGTACGGAATCCGCCGCAGCGCATCCCAGACACGCTGCTGGAACGCGGTCGGCGCGATATCGAGCGGCAGGTCGACACACCGCTGCGACCCGCGCAAATACGCGTCGATCTGCGCGACGAACGGCGCGAGCGTCGTCGCGTCTTCGATGAGTTGCGCGTTGGCGAACGCTTCGCGCAGGCCGTCGACGAGTTCCGATTGATCGTCGCCGAATGCGATCTTGCAGATGCCGCGGTCAGTCGCCGCGACCAGCACGACGCCGAGCGCCGTCGACGCGCCCGCGTAGCGCACGACGAGACCCGCACCCTTGCGGCGATACGCGGACGGCGCCATGCCGAGCTCGGCCGGCGCCGTATCGTACATCCGCGACGGTGAGCCGAAACCGGCGTCGACGGTAGCGCGCGTCACGTTCTCGCCGCGCTGCAATGCGTCGCGCAGCGCCGCGCCGCGTTGCGCGGCCTGATACTGCCGCGGCGACACGCCGACCACCCGTTTGAACAGCCGTTGCAAATGAAACGGGCTGATATGTACCGCGTCGCCGAGCTGCGCGAGCGTCAGCCGCTGCTGCGGATCCGCGTCGAGCACCGCGCACGCGCGATTCACGATTTCCATCTCGCGCGGCAGGCCGCCCGGCTGGCAACGCTTGCAATCGCGATAGCCGGCGGCGCGCGCGTCGTCCGGCGTCGCGAAGAACTCGACGTTTTCGCGGCGCGGCTGCCGCGACGAGCACGACGGACGGCAGAATACGCCGGTGGTCTTCACGGCGTAGAAGAACGCGCCGTCCGCCCGCGCATCGTGATGCGCGACGGCGGCCCAGCGATCTGAATCTGTGGAGTAAGCGGTTTTCATCGTCAGCGCTCGCGGACAAGGTTTCGACGGTTCCCAATTTACGGCGCACGTCGACACACTACGCTCCGGTTCTTGCTCTGTCATTGCTAGGCGGGCAGCGAGTCCCCGAATATTGGGGGCAAAACGGCGTCACGTTATGCCGGCGCGGCAAAACGACACAACATCGGGTTTTCCCTTAAAAAAATATTGCGCCGCGGTAGGCCGTTGTGTATAGTGATTCCTGTCTCCTCCATGTCTCCTCCTGATATGGATTCAGCCCGCTCAAATCAGCGGGCTTTTTTTCGTCCATACATTTCGTCTTTGCGGTTTTCCGGGGGCGTGCGTCTATGCAGCGCAGGCGCGCCGCGCGCGTGTCCTGATCTACTCCCTGTTCGCCTCGCCCGCTCCGCCTGGCCGCCGCGCCTTTCCCTTACACTCTTCATCACGATCGGAACCAGTCGAGAGGCGGCAACCATGAAGTTTCACATCCGCGAAATTGACCATGTGGTCATCAGGGTTGCAGACGTCGACGCGATGACGCGCTTCTATTGCGACGCACTGGGCTGCAGCGTCGAGAAGGAACAGCGCGACATCGGATTGACGCAGCTGCGCGCGGGACGCTCGCTGATCGATCTGCTGCAGGTTGGCGCGAAGATCGATCGCCCGGACAGCGGTTCTCCGGGGGCCGGTCGCAATATGGATCACCTGTGCCTGCGCATCGAGCCGTTCGATCAAGCCGCGCTCGAGGCGCATCTGGTCGAGCGTGGCGCTCGCATCGGCGAAAAGGCGGTGCGCTACGGCGCGGACGGATTCGGTCCGTCGCTGTACCTGTTCGATCCGGAAGGCAACATGGTCGAGCTGAAGGGGCCGCCAGAGGCGGCCCGGGCGACTTCGCTCTAGTAGTAGTTCGCCGCGGTGCGTGCGAGCGCGGCGCGCGTGCTCATTTAGCGCCGTGCGGGACCGACCGCGCGTTGGACGCCTCCTTCAGCACCGTCCATTCGATCGGCACCGCATCCGCGTCGGCGCTGCCGAGCCACGCGGCGCCGTCCTGCACGGTGCACTGCAGACGCATCGTCCGTTCGGCGAGCGCGCCCAGCTCGTCGGCGACGCCGTCGGCGAGCGACCAGACGGTCACGTTGCGCAGCCGTTCCACCTTGCTGCGCACGCCCTGCCACCAGATGTCGGAGGTCCGGCCGCCATATGCGATCACGGTCACGTCGTTGGCGCGCCCGCTCGCCTTCGCGATGCGCCGTTCGTCCGGCTGGCCGACGTCGATCCACGTTTCGATCGCGCCGGTCAGGTCCTTCTGCCACAAATCAGGCTCGTCGGCGTCCGAGAGTCCTTTGCAGAACTCCAGCCTTTCCTGCGCGAAAAGCGCGAACGCGGCCACGCGGACCATCATCCGCTCGGCGGTTTCGGACGGATGCAACGCGATAGTCAGCGAGTGGTCGGCGTAGTAGTGCCGGTCCATATCGGCGATCTGGAGTTCGGCCTTATAGATTGTCGATTTGAGCGCCATGGAAAGTCCCGGCCCCGCAAACGCGGACCGGATAGTAAAGAGTGATTCGGGGCCGTAATAGCGTGCCATTCTGATACTGCCTCTTGTCGCGCGTCACGCGCGTCTCGCCGATGAAACAGCTTTTGCCGGGAGCGCTGCCGCGATGGACGTTTCCGTCCGCTGCAGCCGCCGCTCGGCTTCCCATGATTTAAGACGAAGCAACGAACGTGCCGCGGTAAGCCGCAAATCAGCGAATGGGAGGCAGGAGGAGCGTGATGATACCGAATCTGCCGGTTCGGTATGACAACGCGATGGCGAATGATGGCCGGCCGGCAAGTACACGCGCGGTTGCGCTTCGGGGCGATGGCCGTTGGTCGCAACCATCTGGCGCGCGGCGCGACCGGCGCGACCGGTCGCGCCATTCACCGATGCGCATGGCATCGGATTAACGGCAGCCGCATCAAGCGCCTGAGCAAAAGTAAAACGGCTGGGCGATTATCACCCAGCCGTTTGCGCAAAGTGCCAAAGCTATTCGGTCTTCTAAAGACCGGCGCTGTCAGATTTTTCCCGACGCAGTGTCGGGTGAAATCGCACTATTGCTTGATAAACCGGTCGTTGGTCCACAGACCTTCGGTGTCGCTATTCGCCGCATTCACGAATTCGACTTCATGTCCGACGACACGCACGATTCGGAAAGTCGCATTTTCAGGGGTGGACAGGCATTGGAAGCCGGAGAAATACTCCTGCATCTGCTGCTGTTCGCCCGCCTTTTCGTGCTGATTCACCGCATCGAGCTTTTCCTTCGACAGACAGCCATATGAATTCGGCTTGAACTGGATGGTCTGCTGAGGTTTGACGACGGCATCCTGCGCCTGCGCGGCTGACGTCGCAGCCGCAGCGAATCCTGCCATCACGAAGAGAACCGCAACTCGCATCTTCATAAAAAACCTCCTGCGGGTTAATACTAAGGTTAGCTATGTATTTAACTTCAGGGAGACACCCGCAACTTTGACTGTAGAAGATGTTTGCGCAACGACAAGCACGACTTGTGTGCGTTTGCAATAGCGGCCGATTGTCGCAGCGTCATGAGTGCGATTCGTGAGATGCGGTTCTGAATAAAAGCGATGCGTTTTCAATGTGACGAGTGAAGCTCGTTGTGGTCGATCGCTTTGTCCGACAATCCTTTGCGCCTCATATTCTCGTTTACGAGAATAACGATTTAAGCGAATCGCTAAACACGTTGAAACGGGTTGATGCGATGCACACAAAGTCATTAATCCGGTTGGCGAAAAAGCACGGCTGGATGTGGCAAACGGAGAATAAAAACGATGCCAGAACGACAACGGCCGTCCGACGGATGTGCGACGCTCGGTTGGTCTTGCGCTTCGGGAAAGTTCGTGGATAAATCGAGCGACCTTCCAGGGAGACTATTGTTATGACGCTGGCCCACTGGCTTCCGTTCGCGATCGCATCCGCGATTCTCGTCGCCATCCCCGGTCCCACTGTGCTGCTCGTGGTGTCGTACGCGCTCGGCCACGGCCGGCGCTACGCGCTTGTCACTACCGCCGGCGTCGCGCTCGGCGACCTGACGTCGATGACCGCATCGATGCTCGGCCTGGGCGTGATTCTCGCCGCATCCGCGACACTGTTTACCGCGCTGAAATGGGTCGGCGCGGCATACCTGATCTACCTGGGCGTGAAGCTGTGGCGTGCGCCGGTCCAGGCCGAAGACAGTTCGCTTGCCGCGAGCGCTGAAACGCGCACCGGCCGCATCTTCGCGCACGCGTATGCGGTGACCGCGCTCAACCCGAAGAGCATTGTATTTTTTGTCGCGTTTGTGCCGCAGTTTATCGATGCGCAGGCCGCGACGTGGTCGCAGATCGCATTGTTCGAGGCGACCTTCGTCGGGCTCGCGACGTTCAATGCGCTCGGTTACGCATTGCTAGCGTCGGCGGCGCGCCGCGCGATCCGCAAACCGGGCGTGCAACTTGCTGTGAATCGTACGGGTGGAACGTTACTGATTGGGGCCGGTATGCTCGCGGCGGCCTGGAAGAAAGCGGCTGCCTGATGTGTGCGCTTTTCGCGGGTGATCCGCTAATCGTTCACGTGACGGTGAGCGCGGTACGGTCTGCAGTCTCATTGAAGATTGTGCGTGCTCACCCACATGAAATGCACGCAGCAGTAGGTAGGACGCCTACAATGAAATGGCGGGTTAACATCGATCCACGGAGGCAAATGTGATCGAGCATCTGGTTCTGGGCGCGTTTCTGATTGTGCCGCTTCTGATCGTCGCTTTCCTGTTTTCGGATGAGCTTTGGCAAGAACATCGTCATCAGCTCGAGGAAGAATTTGAAGCGGCGCGCCGGATGGATTGGCGGCACCCGATCCGTAGCCTGCTGCATCACTGAGCTTTCCGGAAGCCGGGTTCTTTCCGGATCGCGGGAGGCGTCCGTGGTCGTTTATTCGTTTTCGTGGATGGCGTACTTCGCGGCCGTATTGGCGCTGATGTTGATGAGTCTCGTGCTGACTACGTTGTGCAGCTTAGGGTTGGGGCACGGCGGCGAGGCGCCTTCATCCAATACCGATCCACGCTGAACCTGGTCGTGTCGTCTTCTTGCCGCGCGTTCGCGAAGTGTGTTGAGCGGCCCATCCGTGTTTCGTGTCGATGCCGGCTTCCGCGCTCAAGATCTGGTCGTTCCTGCCGCAACCAAGCTCTCTTCGCCGCACCCTCCGAATTGCTCCCTGATCGCCCTGCTATTCGCCCGATTGCGGCTTCAATCGCGCGCGTATTGTTGTTTATGTGAGCATCGGTTTCCCATTGCGCATCAAATACGATCTGCATGCTCGCGACGCTGGCGCGGCCGGGCAATCGGGACTAGAGTAATCATCAGAACATCAGATGTAAGAGAACGTCGGACCTGATAATTGCAGCGGGGGGCGCATATGAACGGGTTGCTCGATCGCGATATCGCACATATCGCGCGTGTCATGCGTCCATCGTTGACCGGCGATTTCGGCGGTCCGATCCTTTCATCGGTTTATTGGCGAGAGCGCCTGCACCGGCTGCTCGAAGCGCCGATGCTCACCAAAGTCCAACTCTGCGCGATCGACAGCCTGCTGGTCGAACTCGATGAATTCGACGCCGGTGGGTTTGGCGTGATGTTCCCGCATCCGGTCGAGGCGGCGGACGGTACGCAGGAGTTGCCCATTGTGATGCGGTTGGCGTAGCGGGATGCGTCGTTTCGACGACCGTCGCGACAATTGTCGCAGCAGCGCTATTTGCCGATGCAGAACCGGCTGAAAATCACACCCAACAGATCATCGGAGGTGAATTCACCGGTGATCGAATTCAATTGATCCTGCGCGAGCCGCAATTCCTCGGCGAAGAGATCCAGCGCCTGCGCGTTCTGGTCGGCGTGCCGAGCCGCAAGCGCCAGGTGTTCGGCCGCGGCGCGTAGCGCAATCAGATGACGTTCGCGCGCGAGATACACGCTCTCCGCGCCCGCCTGCCAGCCGGCAATTCGCAATAGCTCCGCGCGCAGTAACGCAATGCCGTCGCCGTGTTTGGCCGACAGGCGGACTTCGCGCAAGTCGACGGCGCGGGCGTCGTCGAGTACGCGCACGGCTGGCGGGAATTCGGTCAGATCCGTCTTGTTCAACACGCGCACGACGGGCACGCCTTTCGGAAAACGCTCGGCAATGCGGTCGTCTTCGGCGGTCATGCCGGTGCGCGCATCGAGCAGATGCAACACGACGTCCGCTTTCTCGATCTCGTTCCACGTGCGCGCAATACCGATCTTCTCGACCTCGTCCTCCGTGTCGCGCAGCCCGGCCGTATCGATCACGTGCAGCGGAATCCCTTCGATCTGGATCGTCTGCGCGACCTTGTCGCGCGTCGTGCCGGCGATCGGCGTGACGATTGCCAGTTCGGCGCCCGCAAGCGCATTCAGCAACGACGACTTGCCGACGTTCGGCTGGCCCGCGAGCACGACCGACAAACCCTCACGCAGCAATGCGCCCTGCCGCGCGTCGCTGAGCACCGCTGCCAGCCGATCGCGGATGCGCGCGAGCTTGCCGCGTGCGTCGGCGGCTTCGAGGAAGTCGATTTCTTCTTCGGGGAAATCGAGCGTCGCTTCGACCAGCATCCGCAGCGTGATCACGTCTTCGACCAGCGCGTGGATGTCGCGCGAGAACGCGCCTTCGAGCGACCGGCCGGCCGAGCGCGCCGCCGCTTCGGTGCTCGCTTCGATCAGATCCGCGACCGCTTCCGCCTGCGCGAGGTCCAGTTTGTCGTTGAGGAATGCTCGACGTGTGAATTCGCCGGGTTCGGCGAGGCGCAGCGCGAACGCCTTGCCGGCGTCGACGCAGCGTTGCAGCACGAGCTGCAGCACGATCGGGCCGCCGTGGCCCTGCAGTTCGAGCACGTGCTCGCCGGTGTACGAATGCGGCGCCGGGAAGTACAGCGCGATGCCGCGATCGAGCGGGTTGCCGGCTTCGTCGAGAAATCCGACGTAGCTCGCGTGCCGCGGCTTCAGCAATTGACCGGTGAGCGCACGCATCAGGATATCGGCGGCCGCTTGCCCTGCTCGTCCAAACGAAATCCGCACGACGCCGATTCCGCCTCGGCCCGGAGCGGTGGCGATAGCGACGATCGGATCGGAGTCGGTTGAGAGCATGGTGAATTGCAAATCTGAAAAGTCGCAAGCTGCACGGCGCGACGGGGTGTTTCAAGCGCCGAGCATTGTAACGCGTGGGGATGGCGTGCTTTCAGGGCGGCGTCCAGTCCTGGTTATCGCGCCGCACATGCAGACTTATCTTAATTGAGATAAGGTAAACAACAGAGAAATTAAGAATGCTCCGATGTTGATCTCATGCGAAATTGACGTAGCCACGAGGTTTTGAGACGAATCGAAGATCTATAAGGCGTCGTCTGACCCGCGTCCTAACTGAGTTACCTCTATCTCGAATGGGCTAAATCTAGCCTATCTGGTTGGCTACGACTTGAGAATCGAATTGCACAATCTCGGCATGCCTACCACTGACGAAAAACGGGCCTTTGCCGATCGCCTGAAGCTCGCGTTAAGACGCGTTCCGGAGAAGCCGGACGGTCCAACCGAGCTCGCGCGTTTTTTCAATTTGCGCTATCAAGGCGAGCCGGTGTCCACGCAGACCGTGGACAAATGGCTGAAGGGCCGCACCATTCCAAAACACGACAAGCTCGAAACGCTGGCGAAAGCGCTCGGCGTCGACTTGCACTGGCTGCACTACGGTCCTTCGCCGAAGGTCCCGGCGACGAAGAAGAAAACCAAGGCGCCGCCGCCACCGCCTCCGCCACCGGAAGAGAAGTATCCGGTTTCACCCGAGTCAATCGAATTGGCGAACAAGATCGAAGCGTTGGCGCCGCACCATCGTTACCTCGTGCAGGAGCTGGTTGCGCAATTTTACGGTGAGGTCGAAGAGGACTGATGCGTGAGCATCGCGAGCGTTCATGCTGGTGGGTGCGAGTGTCGGGGGCTTCGAGGTTCTTCGGCGTGACTGATGCGCCCGTTAAACGACAAAGCCCCGGCTAGAACCGGGGCTTTGTCAGCAGTCTGAGGCCGTCCTGAAGGGCGGCTTTTTTATTGCCTGAGCGGTTTTACTGCGATCCCGACGAACGGCGCCAGCTTCAGCTCCGTTCCTCGTTCAAGCCCGCGTCAGACCATCAAGCGCGTAACCGTGTCAGTCAGCCTCAAGCAGGCTTCTTCTTTCCCACACCCATCATCCGCGTGATGTAGTACTGCTGCGCGATCGACAGCACGTTGTTCACCACGTAGTACAGCACGAGACCCGCCGGGAAGAAGAAGAACATCACCGAGAACGCGATCGGCATGAACATCATCATCTTGGCCTGAACCGGGTCCGGCGGCGTCGGGTTCAGCTTCGTCTGAATGAACATCGAGACGGCCATCAGCACCGGCAGGATGTAGAACGGATCCTGTTGCGACAGATCGTGAATCCACAGCACCCACGGCGCGCCGCGCATTTCCACCGACGACAGCAGCACCCAGTACAGCGAGATAAACACCGGAATCTGAATCACGACCGGCAGACAGCCGCCGAACGGATTCACCTTCTCGGTCTTGTAGAGCTCCATCAGCGCCTGGTTCATCTTCTGCGGATCGCCCTTGAAGCGTTCGCGCAGCGCCTGCATACGCGGCGTGATTTCCTTCATGCGCGCCATCGACTTGTAGCTGGCCGCGGACAGCGGGAAGAACACCGCCTTGATCAGCAGCGTGAGCAGCACGATCGCCCAGCCCCAGTTGCCCACATAGCTGTGGATCTTCTCGAGCAGCCAGAACAGCGGCTTCGCGATGATCGTCACCCAGCCGTAGTCCTTCACGAGTTCGAGGCCCGGCGCGATGCCTTCGAGCATGCGCTCTTCTTCCGGACCGGCGAACAGGCGCGCGGACACGTCATACGACTGGCCCGGCTGAATAGTCGGCAACTGCTGCGTGACGCCGACGCGATACAACTGCGGGTCGATCTTGTTGATGTAGATATTGCGCTTCACGCCCTGCTGCGGAATCCACGCGGACGCGAAGTAATGCTGGACCATCGCGATCCAGCCGTTGTCGGCGGAAGTCGCGTAGTCGTCCTTGTTCTTGTCGACGTCGCTAAACGACAGCTTCTGGAAGTGATGCTCCGACGTGAACACTGCCGGCCCGATGAACGTATGCGAGAAGCGCGGCGTTTCGACCGGCTCGCTGTCGCGCACGAGTTCCATATACGCGGTCGGCGCGACCGCCGTGGCGCCGACGTTCTCGACCTTCGTATCGACGTTGATCACATAACTGCCACGCGTGAACGTGTACGTCTTGATGACCTTCACCCCGCCTTTCGGCGGCGACTCGAGGCTGATCTTCAGCGTGTTCGCATTGCCCGCGAGGTCGTGCACCTGGTTCGGCACCGGCGTGAAGACGTCGTTATGGTTCGGGAAATCGCCACCAAAGAGGCCCGTGCGCGCGAGATACGTGTGGTCCTTCGTGTGATCGAACAGCGTGATCACGAGATCCGGTTGCTTACCATCACCTTGCTTGACGAGCGTCAGCTTCGACAGCGTGCCGCCGCGCGTATCGATCTCGCCGCGATAGACATCGGTGCTGAACGGCACCAGCGCGGCCTTCTGCTCGGTGGGCGCCGGCGTGGTTCCGGGCGCGCCGCCGGCGTTAGCCGCGGTCTGCGGCAGATCCGCGGGCTGCGTGCCGGGCGTCGTCGTGCCGGACGCCGCGGTGGTTTCGGTGCGCGTCGGCGTGGCGCTCGGGAAGAACATCGACGGGTGCCCATGGGAGCGCTGCCAGTTGTCGAA
Source organism: Paraburkholderia solisilvae (assembly GCF_902859875.1). GTDB lineage: Bacteria > Pseudomonadota > Gammaproteobacteria > Burkholderiales > Burkholderiaceae > Paraburkholderia > Paraburkholderia solisilvae. The sequence continues at coordinate 15,806 of NZ_CADIKF010000069.1, forward strand.
TAGCATGACAACCGATACGAAGAAGATGACCCATAGGACCGTGCGTTTGATATCCATGCGTTGTCTCAGTGTCGAGGCGAGAGCGCCTCAGCGCTTTTCAGAATGGGGTGGCGGGACAAGATCGACGCCGCCGGCCGAAAACGGATGGCAGCGGCACAGACGCCTGACGGCGAGGTATGTTCCATGCGCGGCGCCATGATACTGGATTGCTTCGCGCGCGTAATCAGAACAGGAAGGATAAAACCGGCACCGGTTGCCGAGCAGCGGACTCAAGGCAACTTTGTAAAACCGCAGTAAAGCGAACAGTACCGTTTGCATGGCTAGAGCGGCCGAACCGCGCCGCGCATGTGGAAAAGCCGGCTGTTGCCAGCTCGTCGCGCCCGCCCGATAGCAGCATCGCGCAGGCGCTCGACAACGGAAGCCGAAGGCTTCATGGCGCTGCAGGCGGCGCGACAGCGCCGGCCGCGGTGACCGCGGGCGCCGCGGCTTCCCGCCGCGCGATCTCGCGCATCACCTTGTCCAGCAGCGAGTCGATCTCACCGCGACACAACGCCTTCAACGGCACCGACGCACCACTGGGGAAAGCTTTCTTGTCGATCTTCGTGTGCAGCCTGATCAACACGTCCCACCCGCCGAAATCCGCGCGACGCACCCGGAACGCTTCGCGCGCGAGCCGGCGGATCATATTCCGCGTGGCGGCGCGCGGCGCATACTTCTTGCCGATCACGAGGCCGAGCCGCGCGTCGTTCCCGGTCGGCCGCGCATAGACGACGAAATGCGCGGTACGCCGCCACGGGCGCAAACGAAAAACGGATGAGAACTCATCCGTTTTGAGCAGCCGGGCGGCTTTGGGAAAGGCGGCTTGCGCTTGCGGCAAGCGGGCGGTGAGACCCGATTGCTGCGCCACAGCTGCCGCTCCCGCCACATCGCGGGGATCAGCCACAGCGCGGGGCACTCCAGATGAAGTTGCGCAAAGACCGCTGATGACGACGACCGCGCCTGCCTTAGATGGCGAGGCGCTTACGGCCCTTCGCGCGGCGAGCGTTGATGACCTTGCGGCCGCCGGCGGTCTTCATGCGCACGCGGAAGCCATGGGTGCGCTTGCGACGGGTAACGGAAGGCTGGTAAGTACGTTTCATGTTGCTCTCACTTTCTTGTGTGAAATGTCCACTTCGGACCGCTCAGAACCGCTCGCGGACTGTGCGGCGCGTTGGAACAAGGCGCTTGGCGACCCGGTGCGGCCTTGACGCTTTACATCGACCGGGTGGCGCGAGAAATTGGTTTCTGCGGAACCCGCTATTTAAACCGGTTTTCTTTTGGTCGTCAATAGCTTAGGCGCACGTCCGGCGGGTCAAATATGACGAGCGCAGTTGATCGCGCCCTGTGGATAACTCAACTTTCCGGGTCGATTTGGGTTTAGAATCTCGCCTTACATCCCAAGAATCCTGCCTGCCGCTGCGCTGCGCTTTCAGCCGCAAACCCTTGTGGCGCAAGCGTGTGGGGCTGTTTCGTCCGGCTGCTTCGGGCCCCGTCGCGTGTTGAGTGACAGAGCAGCGGCGAATGCGCGGTGCAACCATAACGACAGCGACCTGATGAACGAATTCTGGCAACACTGTTCCGCATTGCTGGAGCGTGAATTGACGCCCCAGCAGTACGTGACGTGGATCAAACCGTTGGCCCCGGTCGCCTTCGACGCCGACGCGAACACGTTGAGCATCGCGGCACCGAACCGGTTCAAGCTCGACTGGGTCAAGAGCCAGTTTTCCGGTCGCATCACGGACCTCGCACGCGACTTCTGGCATACCGCGGTCGACGTGCAGTTCGTTCTCGATCCCAAAGCATCGATGCGCAGCGCGCCGCAGCAGGCGCAAGCCCAGGCGCGTCCGTCGCCGCTGAACGGCGGCGTGGCAGCGGTGGGCGCGGCGGTGAGCGCCGTGCAGGCGGCTCAGGCCGCGCGCGTGGGCGCCGGTATGGGCATGGCGTCGGCAGGCGCCGCAAACGCTTCCGCCCATCACGCGGCCCACGGCCACGCTTCTTCGCAGCAAACCGCCACCGACGACTCCGCCGACCTCGACCTCCCCAGTCTCGACGCGAACGAAGCGGCCGCCGGCCGCCGCACCTGGCGCCCCGCGCAGAGCGGCGCGGCAAACGGCAACGGCGAGACCGACTCGATGTACGAGCGTTCGAAGCTGAACCCGGTGCTGACCTTCGACAATTTCGTCACCGGCAAGGCGAACCAGCTCGCGCGCGCCGCGGCCATTCAGGTCGCGGACAACCCGGGCGTGTCGTACAACCCGCTGTTCCTGTACGGCGGCGTGGGCCTCGGCAAGACGCACCTGATCCACGCAATCGGCAACCAGCTGCTGATGGACAAAGCCGGCGCGCGCATCCGCTACATCCATGCGGAACAGTACGTGTCGGACGTCGTGAAGGCGTACCAGCGCAAAGCATTCGACGACTTCAAGCGCTACTACCACTCGCTCGACCTGCTGCTGATCGACGATATCCAGTTCTTCTCGGGCAAGTCGCGCACGCAGGAAGAGTTCTTCTACGCGTTCGAGGCGCTGGTCGCGAACAAGGCGCAGGTGATCATCACCAGCGACACGTATCCGAAGGAAATCTCCGGCATCGACGACCGCCTGATCTCGCGCTTCGACTCGGGCCTGACGGTCGCGATCGAACCGCCCGAGCTCGAAATGCGCGTCGCGATTCTGATGCGCAAGGCGCAATCGGAAGGCGTGAGCCTGAGCGAAGACGTCGCGTTCTTCGTCGCGAAGCATCTGCGCTCGAACGTGCGCGAACTCGAAGGCGCGCTGCGCAAGATTCTCGCGTACTCGAAATTCCACGGCCGCGAAATCTCGATCGAACTGACGAAAGAAGCGCTCAAAGATTTGCTGACGGTTCAGAACCGGCAGATTTCTGTCGAAAACATTCAGAAGACGGTCGCGGACTTCTACAGCATCAAGGTCGCGGACATGTATTCGAAGAAGCGGCCCGCGAACATCGCGCGCCCGCGGCAGATCGCGATGTACCTCGCGAAGGAATTGACGCAAAAGAGCCTGCCGGAAATCGGCGAACTCTTCGGCGGCCGCGACCATACGACCGTGCTGCACGCGGTACGCAAGATCGCGGACGAACGGGGCAAGGACGCGCAGCTGAATCACGAGCTGCACGTGCTCGAGCAGACGCTGAAAGGCTGACGCATCGACGCTGCGATGGAGCTCGCGCGAAGCGCGTTGGAGCCTGGTAAGGCGGTGTCGGCTGAACGGCAAAAACGATCTGTTTATTTCGCCGCGCGCCCTCATTTTAGGGAAGCACTACCTTTTTCAGGCACAATATAGGTTTAACCGTTCAGCGAGTCGGCCTAAAGGTGAACCCGAAGGGTGAAGGCTAGGGTCGAGGGGCAGGGCGGGGTAAGACGAATGACGCCGGACGGCGCGCTGGGCAGGCGCCGGCGGGGGGCCGGGGCCAGCAAGCGTCAATCAGCGCATCAAAGCAGAAATTGAAGCGTTCAGACGATGCGAGCAGGCCGACACATCAACGAAGGAACTCTATGCAACTGGTCAAGACCGAACGAGATAACCTCCTCAGGCCGCTGCAAACCGTGAGTGGCATTGTTGAACGCCGCCATACGTTGCCGATCCTCGCCAATTTGCTGATTACCAAGAACGGCCCCGACGTGTCGTTCCTATCAACGGACCTCGAGCTTCAGATCACGACGCATGGCGACTTTGGCGTCGGTGGCGAATCGGTCGCGACGACGGTAGCAGCAAGAAAACTCCTCGACATCCTGCGCGCGATGCCCGACGGACAAGTCACGCTGACGCTCAACGACAAGCGTCTGACGGTGCAGTCCGGCAAGAGCCGCTTCGCGCTGCAAACCCTGGCCGCGGACGAGTTTCCGACGGTGTCGCAAGCGAAGGACTTCGGCGCGAACCTGTCGGTACCGCAGAAGACGTTCCGCCAGCTGCTCGGCATGGTGTACTTCGCGATGGCGCAGCAGGACATCCGCTACTACCTGAACGGCATGCTGCTGGTGGTGGACGGCAACCAGCTGATGGCGGTTGCGACGGACGGCCACCGCCTCGCGTTTTCGTCGATGAAGATCGAGGGTTCGTTTGCGCGCCAGGAAGTGATCATCCCGCGTAAGACGATTCTCGAGCTGCAACGCCTGCTCGAAGACATCGACGATGGTGTGAACATCGACATCGCGCCGACGCAAGTGAAGTTCAGCTTCGGCCAGGTGGAACTCGTGTCGAAGCTGGTGGAAGGCAAATTCCCGGATTTCCAGCGCGTCATTCCGAAGTCGCACAAGAATTCGTTTGTGATCGGGCGTGAAGAATTGCAGCGCTCGCTGCAACGCGCGGCTATTTTGACGTCGGACAAGTTCAAGGGCGTGCGCTGCATTATCGAGCCGGGCCAGCTGAAGATTATGTCGACGAATGCGGACCAGGAAGAAGCGCAGGAAGAACTGGAGATCGCGTATCAGGGCGACGCCGTGGATATTGGCTTTAACGTCACGTATCTGCTGGATGTGTTGGCGAACCTGAAGGTGGACATGTTGCAGGTGAGCCTGGGCGACGCGAGCTCGAGTGCGTTGATTACGATACCCGAGAACGACGAGTTCAAATACGTGGTGATGCCTATGCGCATTTAACGCGACCGACAATAAGAACAGACCAAGGGGCGCATCGCCCCTTTGGCGTTTTTATGGTGTTTTGAAAATACCCCTTGCAGTATCCAAGCAGTCAGCAGAACCGGAAGGAACCTATGAGTGAACTGAACCATACCCAACCCGATAACAGCTACGGCGCCTCGTCGATTCAGATCCTGGAGGGTCTGGAGGCGGTGCGCAAGCGACCGGGTATGTACATCGGCGACACGTCAGACGGGACCGGTCTGCACCACCTCGTATTCGAGGTTTTGGACAATTCGATCGACGAAGCGTTGGCCGGACATTGCGACGATATTCAGGTGATCATTCACGCGGATAACTCGGTTTCCGTGACGGATAACGGCCGCGGTATTCCGACGGGCCTGAAGATGGACGACAAGCACGACCCGAAGCGCAGCGCGGCGGAAATCGTGATGACCGAGCTGCACGCCGGCGGCAAGTTCGACCAGAACAGCTACAAGGTGTCGGGCGGCTTGCACGGCGTGGGCGTGTCGTGCGTGAACGGGCTTTCGTCGTGGCTGCGTTTGACGGTGCGCCGCGATGGGAAGAAGCACTTCATGGAGTTTCATCGTGGGGTGCCGCAGAACCGTGTGGTCGAGGAAGCGAACGGTGAGCGGGTGTCGCCGATTCCGGTGGTGGGCGATACGGAGAACCGCGGTACCGAAGTGCACTTCATGGCCGATGAGACGATTTTCGGCAATGTCGAGTACCACTACGACATTCTGGCCAAGCGTATTCGTGAGTTGTCGTTTCTGAATAACGGCGTGCGGATTCGGTTGACGGATCTGCGCTCGGGTAAGGAAGACGATTTCGCGTTCGGCGGTGGCGTGAAGGGCTTTGTTGAGTACATCAACAAGACCAAGAGCGTGCTGCATCCGACGATTTTTCATATCGTCGGCGAGAAGGATGGTGTGGGTGTTGAGGTGGCTATGCAGTGGAACGATAGCTACAACGAGAATGTGCTTTGCTTCACGAATAACATTCCGCAGCGGGATGGTGGCACGCATATGACCGGATTGCGTGCGGCGATGACGCGCGTGATTAATAAGTACATCGCGGATCAGGAGATTGCCAAGAAGGCTAAGGTTGAAACCTCCGGCGATGATATGCGTGAGGGGCTTTCTTGCGTGCTTTCTGTGAAGGTGCCGGAGCCTAAGTTTAGTTCGCAGACTAAGGACAAACTCGTTTCTTCTGAGGTGCGGGCGCCGGTTGAGGAAGTGGTTGCTAAGGCGCTTGAAGAGTTTTTGCTTGAGACGCCTCTCGACGCGAAGATTATTTGCGGGAAGATTGTTGATGCGGCTCGGGCGCGGGATGCTGCGCGGAAGGCGCGGGAGATGACGCGGCGGAAGGGTGTGCTTGATGGTGTGGGGCTGCCTGGGAAGCTGGCGGATTGCCAGGAGAAGGATCCGGCTAAGTCTGAAATCTACATCGTTGAGGGTGACTCGGCGGGTGGGTCGGCGAAGCAAGGGCGTGATCGCAAGTTCCAGGCGATTCTGCCGCTGCGTGGGAAGGTGCTTAATGTTGAGAAGGCGCGGTATGACAAGCTGCTTTCCTCCGAGCAGATCGTTACGCTGATTACTGCGCTTGGGTGCGGTATCGGGAAGGAAGATTACAACCTCGATAAGCTGCGGTATCACCGCATCATCATCATGACTGACGCCGACGTCGACGGCGCACACATCCGGACGCTGCTGTTGACGTTCTTCTATCGGCAGATGCCGGAGATGATTGAGCGTGGGTATATTTATATCGCGCAGCCGCCGCTTTATAAGGTTAAGGCTGGGAAGGATGAGCGCTATCTTAAAGATGCTGCGGAACTTAACGCACATATGCTTCGGCTTGCGTTGAATGGGTCGGAGTTGATTGCGTCGGAAGGGGCTACGCCGATTGCTGGTGATGCGCTTGGGGAACTGGCTCGGTCGTATTTGCTTGCGCAAGCGGTGGTTGAGCGGCTCAGCAGGTTGTATGACGCGAATGCGCTTGAGGCCGTGATGGACGGGGTCACGATTGATCTTTCTAGTGAAGCTTCCACGGAAGCGTCGGCTAAGTCACTTGAAGCTAAGCTGCGCGACGATGCGCTTAAGCCCGAAGTCAGCGTGTATCCGATGTACGACCCGGTGCGCGAACTGCGTTCTCTGCGCGTTGAGCGGCGTCATCACGGTAACGTTAAGGTTTCGGTTATTGACGAAGAGTTTCAGTTGACGGCTGATTATCAACAGCTTGTCAATACCGCGAACACGTTCAAGGGCCTGATTGGGGTTGGTGCCGTCATCAAGCGCGGTGAGCGCAGCATGGCCGTTAGCGACTTTAAGAGCGCGATGAAGTGGTTGATCGCTGATGCTGAACGCAATGTTTCGAAGCAGCGGTATAAGGGTTTGGGCGAAATGAATCCCGGACAGCTTTGGGAAACGACCATGGATCCGAATGTTCGCCGGTTGCTGCGAGTTCAGATTGAAGATGCGATTGCGGCGGATGGCATTTTCACGACCCTTATGGGTGATGAGGTTGAACCACGCCGAGCATTCATTGAGTCGAATGCGCTACGGGCTGGAAATATAGACGTCTAAATTTTGACCAAAGAGCGACTTGCGCCCGGTAGAGAATGCGCTAAGCCGTAAGAGCAATAACAACTAAATCTTGAGCAGGGACCCGCGTCGTCTCTTAAGCAACGTTCTTCCCTGCATTCCGACTTACGTCACACGCAACCCAATCTGCACGCCTCGCTGGACAGGAACAGCGAGGCGTTCTCCATACGGTCGGCGCTAAGCGCGCACGTAGTTGCGCGGCGCCCCGTCGCCGCTGTACGAAACAAATACTCGACCGTTACTTCAAGCGCTTCGATATTCGCCGCCCGGCGCGAAGACATCGAAGCCGTTCGACTCTCACCGCCAGCCACCAAACTTCCTTCGAACGATGTTTGCGTGTCGCTCAAATAATCCTATAATCGGCTGCCGAAAAGGAAATTTGAACCAACGTATTTGGTGTGATCGTGAACGGGGAAACGGGGATCTAAATGATTAATTGGGCAAAAAATATGCTCAGCGTATTTCGCATTGTGGGCGAAGTACCTAGCTATTTCGTATTTTTTCTGCTTATCAACGTAGCTTTCGGTGGCATGGGACTTTGGCTTCCTCCTATACTCGCTGCTAATGATTTGCAGGCATCTCCGACCGTCGAATTCATCAAAGTCATCCGACAAGGAAACGGTTATCTGTTTGCACTTCCATTGCTTGCTGCCGCATCGATGTACTTATTCCGCGAATATCGGGAATCCAAGAATTCGGAGTTCAAGGATATCAAGCTCACCACCTTCATCATAACGCTCGTGCTGATGATGGTTATGGGCGTTACGTTAGGTCCATGCGTAACATCCCAGTTTGATGTGTCCAATTCTATCCAACCGGCTCAAATCCGTCCGCCGATGAGTGGCTTCGGCATGGTCATCGAAATAATCTTGACGCTGGCCAGCTTACTTCTCGCGATCTTTTTGTTTTGCTTAGAGTTGATAGATGACTACCAGCAATATGGTAAAGGTCTCAAAGACAGAGCCCGAAAGAAACTTGAAGAGCAGATGGACGCGGCCGCAAACACGACGGCACTAAAATTATAGAGCGCAGGGGAAACCAACATGACACGTACAGCAGAGTTGACCTTGCGTGATGCAGATGACACGCTAAATGTTCGTTATCTTGAAGTAAATCAGCCAATAGGAACTTTTTACTTAGCCAAGCTTCCGGCGCAGGTGCTGCTTGACAATGTCGATGTGCTTCGGCGCGGAATGTCGGAAGAGCAGCGCCTTAACGTACAGCGGGATCTCAGCCCCAGTCGCCAGAAGGAAATAGCTGCCTACGTTTCAGATCCTGACGCCACGTTCCCAACGTCGATCATTATTTCGGTCTATGACGACGTAGTTGAATTAGATCGGAAAAGTGAGCTAATGAAGTTTCAACGTGGTCAGAAAATTGGCAAAATTCTCGATGGACAACATCGCGTTGAAGGTCTGAAGCTCGCTCAAGCTCAGGATCTGGAGGACGTCGTCCGAGAATTCGAGTTACCTGTCGTTTTTATGCTTGGATTGGAGCCGGGGGATGAGGCTTACATATTTTCAACGATCAACAGCAAACAGTCGCGCGTATCTTCGTCACTGATCTATGATTTATTTGATCTACGAAAGACCCGTAGTCCACGTAAGACATGTCACGAGATTGCTCAGACATTGAATTCACGACCAGGCCCATTCTTCCGCGGAATAAAGATGCTTGGCTCAAAGCTCTATGAAACAGAGTACCTTTCCCAAGGTACGTTTGCAAAGGAACTCTTGCCTCTTATAACCAAAAATCCGGACGAATACGAACGTCAGGAAAAGAGAGACATTCCAGTAAGCCCCGATATTAGTTGTCCATTTAATGGATACTATAATGAGGGAAACGATGGAGTGATCGCAAAAGTACTGGAAAACTATTTCGGTGCGATTGCTGAGATATTTCCTGAAGAATGGACAGAAGCTCCTGACAAATTCGTTATTCGAAAGTCAGTGGGGTACACAGCACTGATGCGCGTGCTTAAGCTCGTGTGGGAGCGCGAGATAGTGATTACGAACGACGCATCCAGGAATGCGTTTCTAGTCGTCGCTCGCCAGTTGAAAGCAAACATAGGGAATGTACCGCTAACCTCGGAGAGTTTCGGATCCAGTGGCGGCGGCGCCGTGAGGCTTGCGGAAGCGCTCATGAGCAAATTCACCCCAGCGGCGGGCGCGGCGACATAGAGCCTTGTTGGCGTTGTCGTTAAATCAATTTCGATCATTCGTGCGGGAAACTGATATGACTACCTTTAGGTACGAGTTACTTCAAACTAAAAGTCTTGAGCTTGACACGACAAACCCAAGAATTCGAAAATGGATCGAGATGTATGGCGAGCACCCAACGCCTGAGCAAATCCATCTTGCTTTGGGCGTAGGCACGAGTGATACCGAGGCGAGCGCCACGACCTTTACCAGCTTGCGCGAATCAATCAAGACGAATCGCGGGATCATAAATCCGATCATCGTTAACCGGCATGCCGACGGTCGGCAAGTGGTGGTTGAAGGAAACACCCGAGTCGCCATCTACCGGAGCTTCATCGAGGACAGCATACCTGGTCCATGGGATGCGATTCCAGCCCTTGTCCACGAGGATCTTGAGCAGCTTGAGATAGACGCAATTCGACTTCAGGCCCATCTCGTAGGTCCGAGACCGTGGGATCCTTACTCAAAGGCGAAATACCTACACCATCTGCGTAACGTTGAGAACGTGCCATTTAATCAACTTGTCGATCTCTGTGGAGGCAGGCGCAAAGAGCTTCAAGACTACATTGATGCATACGCCGACATGGAACGGCACTATCGCAAAGTGATTCACGAGGATGGTGCGTTCGACGCGACCCGATTTAGCGCATTTGTTGAGCTTCAAAAGCCTGCGGTAAAGCAGGCAATTCTAAAGGCAGGTTATACGCTCGACGACTTCGCCAAGTGGGTTGACCAGCGGTTGATCGATCCCCTCAACACGGTTCGGCTCCTTCCCCGAATACTTCCAAATATCCAAGCTCGCAAGGTATTTCTTGAGGACGGAGCGAAAGAGGCCGCGAAATTGTTTGATGTGCCCGCATCCGCATCAACCCAAGCGCTTTCCCTAGAAGAATTATCTCGTGCGTTAGCGCAGAAGATCAATCAAATGTCATGGAAGGATCTCGAAAGATTAAAAGAGAACCCGGCACATCCAATCGCCGAAAATCTCTTCGAGCTCAAGGAGACCGTTGACGATATTTGTCAGAAAATTCGCGACGAGGGGGCATAGATTTGTCGCGATCTGATGGACATTCAAATTTGATTCAAGCCATAATTGAATGGATTGAGAGCTCTACTGATTATCCAAACACAATGGCAATTTTAGTGGATCGCCCGTTTGCAAGAGATCGTAGTCCGCCAAATATAAATGGAAGTATACCCGATGTATTTGCTTCAAATGGTATGCAAAATTTTGCACTGATTGGTGAGGCGAAAACAGCATTAGATATCGAGACTACGCATAGTCGAACGCAGTTAGCAGCATATCTCACATATTTGTCAAAATTCGAAACTTCTTTATTGATATTGGCTGTTCCTTGGTACTGTACCAACCAGATGCGCTCCCTCGTGCGCGTAATTCAACGAAAGACGGGCACGGAGCGCGTGAAGATTCATGTGTTGGAACGACTAACCGGGTAGGTGAAAAAGGAAATCCGACTTGGCACTTATTTTAAATAAGGCCTCGAAGCTTCAGGCAAAGCGAGAGGCATTCGAGTATCAAGCGGAAGCCGTTGAGGCGGTACGCGATCTACCTTACGCCGCGATTTTTCACGAGCAAGGCCTTGGAAAAACAAAGATCGCAATCGATCTGATCCTGCTTTGGCTGCAGAGGGACGTTGTTGATACGGTATTACTTGTAACAAAAAAGACGCTCGTTGAGAACTGGAGGCGCGAGCTTGCGCAGCACTCGTTCCTAACTCCACGTATATTATCTGCGGATAGAGGGCAAAATTTTTTTACATTAAATAGTCCGGCTCGGATAATCCTGACACACTTTGAAGGCGTTGGACTCGAATTTAAGCGACTTAAATTGTTTCAGAAAACTCGACGCGTAGCTGCTGTGTTGGATGAGTCTGCGAAAATAAAAAATCCTAACACCGCTTTAAGTAAAATATTTTTTGAACTGGCTCCCGGCTTTGTGCGTCGTTTGATACTAACGGGGACTCCGGTAGCAAACCGACCGCATGATATATGGGCGCAAATTTATTTCCTCGACCAAGGCAAAAGTTTAGGAAAATCGTTCGCTGACTTCGAGGCAAACGTCAATTTATCCAATAAATTGGCTAGTGACGAATTACGGCGAGACAGGTTTGAAGAGGAATTAGCAGGTGTTTGGGGGCGAATATCGCAATTCTCAGTAAGAGAAACAAAGGACGGCGGACGCATTCAGTTGCCGAAAAAGATAGTTGAGCGTGTCCATTGCGGGTGGGAGGTACGACAAAGAAAAATGTATCTAGACGTACGAGACGAGACACGTGTTTCTGTCATTCAAGAGGGAGCATTTACGATTGATGAGTCACCTGCGATTCTTAAGAGACTGCTACGCCTGGTACAAGTTGCCGCCAATCCCTTATTAATAGACGAATCATATAAACAAAATCCTGGAAAATGGGAAAATTTGCAGGAATTGGTAGAGAATATCGTCGCCGTTAACGAAAAAGCGATTATTTGGACCACGTTTACAGAAAATGTCGAATGGCTCGCTAAAAAGTTGTCCGAGTATGGTGCCGCTATCATTCACGGTAAACTATCAATAGCCCAACGAAACCGAAATATCGATCGATTTCTCGAAAATGGAGATTGTAAGGTATTGGTTGCGACACCGGGAGCTGCCAAAGAAGGACTCACATTGACCGTCGCTAACCATGTCATATTTTATGATCGCGGTTTCAGTCTCGACGATTATCTTCAGGCACAAGATCGCATCCATCGTGTGTCGCAGACTAGAACATGTTACGTCTATAATTTAATCATGGAAGATTCGGTGGATGAATGGGTTGATGCTCTATTGGAGGCAAAACGCTCGGCCGCACAACTCGCACAAGGTGATATTTCAAAAGAAACTTTCCAAACGAGAATGTCATATTCATTCGGCGAGGTATTAAAGCATATTTTGGCAACTCAAGAATTAGGCCAGGTGGAGGGTAACAATGAATATTAATACCACAACCGCGCAGAGCGTCGCTGATGAGGTGCTAATTCGCGGTAAAAGTATACCGGTGGTTTATAAAGAGGTTCCACAGCACGAGTTACGCTTTTATTTGGAAAATCCAAGATTATATTCACTTGTGTGGGTTAACGGAAATGCACCTACTGAAGAAGAGATTGAGCAGCAGCTATTGGCAATGGATCATGTTAAACAACTCATACAGGCAATTAGAATAAATGGTGGCCTCATCGATCCTGTAATCGTCCGCGGCGGGGACATGGTCGTGTTGGAGGGAAATAGCCGGCTAGCTGCCTATAGAAGTCTGGCATCCAAAGATCCTGTTAAATGGGGGCGAATAAAAGCCAGGATTTTGCCCGCTGACATCAGTGAAAGTGATGTATTTGCTTTATTGGGTGAATATCACATACATGGTAAAACAAATTGGCTTCCATTTGAGCAGGCGGGTTACCTATATCGGCGCCACAAAAATCAAGGTGTTCAGATCCCAGATTTGGCAAAAGAGATTAATTTGCCGAGAAGTCAGATTACGCATCTAATTGCCGTTCGCGATTTTATGCTGAAACACGAACAGCATGAACAGACGCGATGGAGTTATTTTGAGGAGTATCTTAAGGGAAGAAAGATTGCCGCGGCTAGAGAGGAATATCCCGAAATGGATGCGCTGATTATCGGAAAGATAGATTCCGGAGAAATTCCGACTGCGATGGCACTGCGAGATGGTCTAAAAAAAATAAGTCAAGCCGGTGGTAAAATTTTAGGTAAATTCATCGACGGTAAATTGGATTTCGAACAGGCGGTTGAAGCAGCTGATCAGAAAGGTGTGTCGGATATAAATTTGCAAAAGCTGGTTCGATTTCGAAACTGGATGTACGAACAAGATACTGTAGATGATATTACTGAACATGCCAGTCGCCGTTCTCAGTTTCGATACGAGTTCGAACAAATTCAAAAGCAATGCGCAAAAATTATCAAAAAATTGAGTGATCTCGACTAAGCAAATTTGCGTGGGCGATCTACGGTGTAAGCACGCAAATGGGTAAGGCTTGTAGCTAAAGCAAGGTAAGGAGCGGCACAGAAACATTATGACGAGTGAGATGCGCCGAAACGTCGACCTCACTCGTTGCAAACACCTTAGGGTGTATCGAGAGCCTTCAACACCTGTAGCGATAATTCAACGCCGCTGCTCGGCGTTTTAGTATTGGACAAAATCGTTTTAAGTACCATCGAAATTGGATGTTCCAACTCGGTGTTTAAAAACACGTTGGATTTTCTCCCTTTGCTTTGTGACGGCAATTCCTTGATTAATTTACTAAATTGCTCGATGCGAGCCGTCGCGGCCAAAAATTCACTTGAGTCGTTTGGTAATTTGGACGTCTCTTTCACAACTTTTTCTAACCTTTCGAAGGAAAGCTCTTGGATAGCTTTTAAGATAATTTTCGGCATTGCTTTTGAATGCGCCGAATTTAGCCAAACATCCACAGAGCCGAAATGTTGCTGCACTGATCGAAGCTGATTGCGTTGTGCCGAGCGCTCTCGAATGCGCTGGGTGATGTGTTTCGCATGGAATGCAAGCTCACTTTGCAAGTGGCTATAAGCGGCGGTCGGCTCGAAGTCATCGCGGCGGCCGTTCGGTATGATCCTTGATGAAAGGACGTGAATATCACCAATTGCCCATCCTGTGAATCGTGACTCAGGGAATAGAGAGGCAAGAATCATTTCATCGCCAACTTGGACATTTCCAACGCGTAGGCGTATGCCCCCGAGACCTAAGCGCTTTGGGATGGATCCCGAGTATGAATGGTCAGCGATCCATCCGATTGCACATATCTCGCCGTCATCACCGGGCAGCTCCAAAAAGTCGACGCTGCGAATCGTGTCCGACACGGTGTCGGAGAATTGAATGGAGTCCGACGCACGGTGAAAAATTGGGCCGCGACCATCGTTCAGGACCACACTGATCGGTGCGCGGATCCCGCGCCGACGAAGTTCAACGTCTATCTCTTCCGCCAACGAAAACTTCGGGCCAAATGGTACGGGTGCAACTTGGGATACGTAGTTCCGGACGGCGTCCTCGTTGAGCAAGATGTCATTTCGGGTGCGGGTAACCTTCCGGAGTTCAACTTCAAAAAAGCGAGTAGGGTAGCCTTCACCCGAAATCCGATTCTTAGTCACAATATCCTTGACCAAGGTCGCAAGATCACCGGCATAGTCGGGATCACGCATCTTTTCCTTAAGCATTCTGCCGTTCCAGCGAATCTCAAAGACTTTGCTTTCTCCATCGACGCGTCCGCGAAATATTAATTCCTGGCAGTATCCAAGCCCCGACAATCGACCAACTCCCCGAAAGCCGCGCATCTTCCTTCCGCGCTTTTGGCTCGCGCCAATCGTTACTAGCCGATGCACAAAATCCGAAGCAGGTATGCTTTTGCCGTTATCTCTAATCGTGACCGTCCGTTCAGTGTGGTCAAAATTGATAACCACACCGGCCTCCTCAGTAAAATCAAGCCCGATGTCCCGCGCTTCGTCGATAGAATCCGCAGCATTTTGGATATATTCGCGATAGATAACTAGCGGATCGGTATACATCGATCCGGCAAGTAACTCCAAAATGTCTTTGCCAACTGTGACAGTTTCGCTAATCGGTTTCGGGAGCGTCGTCAGCGAGCTCACGCTAACGGGTGTAAATACGGCCGACATAAGTATTCCTTATACGTTCTCAGTAAGACCAGCATCTTCCACGCGTTCATCCTCAGGTATGGAGATCTTTTCCGCTGCTGTCTTGATATTCTTCATCTTGTCCCAAATATCGCGCTCCACTTCGTCGGATAAAGGAACGTAATAACTAAGAATGCGGTTAACTGCCGAGCTCTCGGCTTTTCCAATTAATCCTGTATAGGTGCTTGGCACCGAGCTCGACAATAATGCAACGAGTTCCCTGCGATCCGAATCTTTCAGCCTCTGAAATTGATGCTGGTAATCTTCGAATTCCCCACGTCCACCGTGATACTGGTACCAATGTCGATTAAAAAGAAAATGCTGCGGACGCAAAAGAAGATTCTCGTAGTCATCAGGAGAATCGCCGAAAGCTTCTTTAAAAAAGTCGGGGGAACCACTGACGATCCCATGTGTGGCCTGAAGAATAATCTGCATCGATCTCAAAAAATACTTATTCCAATGATCACCAACGTGCGTACGATCTTTTTGATCTGTTGGTTGAAAGCGCATAGGAAATGAAAAAATACGAATCCCTAGCTCTTCATTGAGATCAATATTGAGGCGCATCCGCTGATACAAATCCGTCGGCGTATCATGAAAATTGTAAAGCATATAATTCGATAAATCGTGCAAGCCGACATCATGGGCCATTCGAATAGATGTCTCGTACGGTTTGCGTACACCAATGTGATCAAACGCGATACGTAGCGGTTTAATGCATATCGTACTCATTTCTTGCAAATACATTTTATCCTTGCAAAGAATACGAGCATCCACTCCTTGATTGAAGTCCACGCGGCGCTGTACTGGAACACGTCCGGGGCGCGCCAACTTGGCCCCTGGCACAAATCCGAGATCTCTAATTTCAGCGATGATACTTCGATAATTTGCGGACGCCACCACGTTGTTATCCATGAGCATCAAATCGCGCTTTGGGCCGTACCGCTCGTCGATTGCCTTGACGACATCGGTGATGGGCCGTGCGTCGCGTTGACCACCCTCGAGTTTCGGTACACCACAAAAGTGGCACTTCCGTACGCATCCACGCGAGGCATACGTAAAATACGCGTCGTTTACCGGATACACGTACTGGTCCTTAATTTGATCAAGGATCGAATAGTCCGGTACAAGATCTTCGATCGGGGTACCGTCGACGTCCTCCGAGTACAGCTCCTCCTCAAAATCGTCGAGATGCAATGCCTTGGCAGGAGCGTCGCTTAACAAGCCCTTTATAAATCGAATGCCTCTCCAACGGGGCTCCATTACAAACTGATCGTGCATCAGGGAGGCAGCTATGCCCCCAACAAAAACCTTCGTCGCATTGCCGTTCGCTACCTCGAGAGCAAAGTCGATCGATTTAGAAATCTCGCGCCACTCAAAAGAAAACAAACTGGTCACATAGATTCGATCCCAATTCGTCCGAAGCACAGATTTTTCCTGCTCACCTTTGATGAATTTCACGTTATCGCGCTTGCCATATGGCCCATGATAGGCCGCGATCTTCATGAGGCCGATTGGTGGATACTTATTTCGATAACCCGGTTCAATCAACAGGATGCGTTTGTTTGCCATGGCTTGTAATGCTTGAAATTAACTGTTCTCTCGTGTGGCGCACTAAATCGAGTGCGGCGTCCGCCCCTTTTACTCCACCGTATCCCTTCAATGGACCTTCGTTGGACCAATCGATTTTATGCATAAAATCCGATAGTTTTCCAATGAAATAGTCAAGGTCGCATTTTTGTCCGGACTGCGCTGCTTCTCTGACTAGGTCACCACCGACACTCATGAGGCAATAAACACCAATGCCCTTTGTTATCAAATGCTTGCGAGAGTTCTCCCAAGCCTCTGGAACGACATAGGTGATTGCTTTCCAAAAATTCAGCAGCAGATCGCTAACTATCCCATGGCTTGTAGCGTTACCTAGACTCGACTCGTGAAGAAAGCGCCTCACTCCCTGTTGCATGGTCCGCAACGAAGCAACTCGTTTCATTCCCACTGTGACTTCGCCGCCAAGGTCCAGCTTCTTATACCACACCGATGACGGACGTTCATTTAATTGCATGGCGTAGTATAATTCCGGTTTGGCAGTAGATAATAAATCACCGGACAACCTGGCCTCGGTCGAGTCTAATAAGCTGCTATTTAAACCTTTTGCCTTACCATTAATATCTCGGAAGATTTCCATCTCTTCTTCTACCGACAAACCGATAAAAACCATAAAGGCGAACTGAATATCACTATTTGCAAGATATCCGAGTCGATGCTGACAATCCACTTGGGACATAATAGCTAGGTCCGTAGGTGCGATCCGCAATGCGGCTAAACCGTTTGAGGTGGACCGGTCGATTGACCAGACGTCGGAAAATTCAGGCCGGAGATTGAAGGTGAGCGGGATCGTACTGGCGCCTGGTCGTTGGATGTACTTCTTGAACTCAAGGCTGTGCTGACGATTGAACCGGCGTTGGTAGCCGGTCCCCGCAGCTTCATCGAACGTGTCGGCGAAGCTAAGTTTGGCGAGGATAGAGGCGGTCGCGAAGCCGGTGAAGACGTCGCGTCCGCCACATTTCCCCAGAAGCCCGGGAACAAGGACCGCTGCATTTTTCATGTGCGAAATTTGCAGTCAAATGCTGCAAAATGGTCAATGGTTTGCGAGTGCAAAGTTTGATCAAGGTGTCGTTTCATGTCAAGTGCAACAATCACGTATGAGGCGAGTTGGCGACATGCAGCGTAAAAATGCAATTTTCGATCTGGATGCCATCGCGCGCGATCTTTGCTGCCATGTTCGGCCGGCGAGCGCTGCGACCACCCTGAGTACGGCCAACTTGCTGATTGGCGCGATGATCGTCCCACGTGTAAAGGCATTGGATCGTGCGTCCAATGCGGCCGCTTAGCGGTATTTCGGGGTTCGTGGTTACTTACTGCGGCACGAACTAGGCCAGGCTTGAACCTTATCGCGGCCACGGCGCTTATTTGGATACTTAGAGGCCACACTTACCAAAGTGTCTTGCGAAGTCGTGTGGAGTCGGTTGTCGATTCGCCCTGTTGCGCGTTAAACACCCCGATCACATGAATATTTCGCAAAAACTTGGTCTCCTTGTTATTGATCAGGTGGGCATTTTTATCAATCGCAGTTGCAATGATCCATCTTTCCAAAAAATCAAGCGCAGGAAGCCCGCCGTTTCCTGCCGGTCGCTTGCGAAATTTGCCTGTTGGTGTTCGCATCGGTAACAGGAATAGCACCGGGCTACCGGCTTCTTCAGCGAGTATCTTGTTATATTTTTCACGGTTTGCTGGGTTTAATGCTTCATTGACGATAGACGATTTGCACGCTTGTCCTACATACCAAGGAGTGAATCCTTTTCCTGCTCGCTTGGCAAACACGTAGCACCCGCAAGCGAGCGATAAGCCTGTCTCACGGTCCTCCGCGGCCTTTTTAATATCGACAAGAGATTCGTTCGTTATGATTTTCTTTTTCGTATGCCTACTTAGTGTGAATGGTCCAAAAACATCAAATTGCATAATCGCCGCCGCGAAAAGTTATTGATTTGAAGGTGGCGTAAACTTCGCCGCTAAGTCCGTCACGGTCATGTTTTGGTTTGACAATTCTATCCTGACCTCGCACGTGTTTGACGAAATCCATCGCCGACGTAATCGGGGACTTGCCCTCGCTGATTGGCGGCTCCGTCTTCTCGAACGTCGTCGACTGAAGTAGTTCGATGTCGACCACAAACGAAAGGCATTGTAAAAGCCCACGCCTGTAGAAGAATTCATCCGTCGCCACGCGTCGCTTGGCAAAGTGCCGGCCGTGTCCCGAACTACGTCCGATGAACCCTTCGGCATTCAGGTGGTGCTAGGTGACGTCTATATATCCGGAGGTGGCGCCCGGCGCCGACTCTTCCCAATCATCTTCCTAGAACCACTGTGAACGTCGGGATACAACCTACCCTTACCCGACGCGACGGTGAGCGATGCTGCCGATCTCGAGCTTTCTTCCGCAGTGGGGTTTCCACGGCAAATCAATGGCTGCTCACATGGAACAAACAATATCCTCAAATGTTATAAAGTTTCATGGAATTGCTGGAGCATGAGAGTGTCGTCATTTCGGCGAGTGAAGATGGGCTGTGGACACCGCCTTTCATCAGCATGACTGGTTGACGGCTCTGTCCGTCGAAGCTCTAAGGTCAAGACGATGTAAGTTATTAGAAGTTAATTGAAGGTGAATCGCCCCGGGAATCGTGGAGGCTGGTTGGTTTAAGTTAATGCGGGTTCGGCGACCGGTGTTTCAAGTTGCCGATAGTAGTTTGCCTCAGCTTCTGCGGGCGGGATGT
>NZ_CADIKF010000070.1 GCF_902859875.1 Paraburkholderia solisilvae
CGCCCGGATGCGTCGCGCCGGGTTGCGCGAGCGCAGGCTCGCTCGCGGCGGATGGCGTTGCAGCGTGCGCCGCGGCCGATGCGGCCGATGCCGCGTTCGCCGGCTGTCCGGCGGCGGGCTGTTCGTTTGCGGGGTTTTCCGCACCGGGCGTGTCGTCGAGCGGTTTTTCGACGATGACCCGCCGCGCATCGCGCGCGACCACCTGCATCGGCAGATGCTGCGCCGCAAGATCCGCGTAGCGGTCGGGCGGCAGCAGCGCGAGCGCGTAGCGGTCCGCTTTCCAGCGCGTGACCCATTGCGCAACGGTCGGCACCCACTTCTGCGGTTCGACCGAGACGCCGAACGTCAACTCGTCCGCGTGCTCGACCATGATCATCGTGTGGCCCACATAGAACGGCAGCGTGTGGTCGAGCACGCCGACCGAGTAGAACGGCGTGTCCGGCGGCAGTTTCGCGAGCGCCGCGCGCACCGCGGGCGCAAGCGGCGCGCCGGAACTGAGGCGGCCGAACACGTCGTGACCGGTGCCGGCAATCGTGCCGAGCAGCAGCCACGCGGCGCCAAATGCGGCGGTCGCGCCGACGATGCCGGCGCGGCTGTTCCGGTTGATCCACATCGCGGCCAGCGTCAGCACCAACGCCACCGCCAGCGCCGCGAATACCCACGTGCGGAATTCGACGTACAGCGCTGTCGGATTGCGCGCATCGCCGAAGCGACCGAGGAACACCGCGCCGAACGCGGCCACCACGAGGAACACCGCATAGCCCGCGAGGTGCCGGTGAAACTGCGCTTGCGTGATGAGCGGCAGATACATGCCGATCAGCAGCGCGAGCGCCGGCGCGATCGGCAGCGTATAGGACAGCAGCTTCGAATGCGATGCGCTGAAGAACAGGAAGATAAAGACCGACCACACCAGCAGCAGAATGACCGGCGCGAAGCCGTTCGCCTGGCGCGGCGTCTTGAGCGCGCGGCGCATGCTCTGCACGCTGAACGACAGCCACGGCAAAAACCCGACGAGCAGCACCGGCACGAAGTAGTAGAACGCGCCGGGGCGGTTTTGCTCGGGCGTCAGATAGCGCCTGAACTGCTGGACGATAAAAAAGAAATTGAAGAACTCGGGGTTGCGGTCCTGCACGAGCACGAACCACGGCGTGACGATCGCGAAGAACACGATCAGCCCGCTGACGAGATACAGGCGTTTCCAGATCGCCCAGTCGCGCGCGATCAGCGTGTACAGCACGAGCGCCGCGCCGGGCAGGATCAGCCCGACGAGGCCCTTGGACAGCACCGCGAGCGCCATCGCCGCCCAGCATGCCCACATCCAGCCGCGCACCGCGCGGCCCGGCAGGTTGGGACGCTGCGCGAGCAGCAGCGCGCACAGCGCGAGTTCCATCCAGAACGACAGGGCCATGTCGAGCGTGTTGAAGTGGCCCATCAGGTTCCAGTACGGCGAGCATGCGAGCACGACTGCCGCGAAGAAGCCGGTGGCCGCATTGAACACGCGCGCGCCGGTGAAGCCGACCAGCAGCACGCCCGCGAAGCCGGTCAGCGCGGTATAGAGGCGCGCCTGCCATTCGCCGAGGCCGAACCACGCGAAGGTGAGTGCGTTGGCCCAGGTTTGCAGCGGCGGCTTCTCGAAATACTTGTAGCCGTTATAGCGCGGCGTGATCCAGTCGCCGGTCACGAACATCTCGCGCGCCATTTCGGCATAACGGCCTTCGTCGCTTGGCAGCAGGTGGCGCCAGCCGAGCGGCACGAACCAGATCAGCGCGAACGCGATCAGCAGGAGCAGGATAACGGTGCGATTGAGCGGTAGCCGGGACGGCGTATCGTTCATTGATTTTCAACCTTTCCGGCCGTCGGGCGGCATCATTTTTCGTCGAACAGCGGGCCATGCCAACTGGCGGCAGCGAACGCGCGCCGCGCCGCGAGCATGCCCGACCAAGCTTAACGGCGCCTTAGGGCGTGCTCCTGTGTTTTCCTGTCGTGCGGGGCGCGTCCAGCGGGTACAAGGGATACATACGTTGCGGGGCGTCCGGACCTGCCTCGCCGCGGCAAGCGCGGATGGGCCGCTTGCTGCCAGCGCGCACGATCTGCCTGCGACCCGCCTGTGGTTCGCGGCGGCGTACGTTTTGCGCGAACGCCGCGCAGTTTACTCGATCGGCGCGACGCTGCCGACCCGCGCGTCCGGTTATGCCTCGATCAGTAGTGCGGCCGCGACTTTGCGTCCTTCGGCCATCAGGATGTTGTAGGTGCGGCAGGCGGCCTTGAAGTCCATCGTTTCGACGCCGATGCGGCGCGCGGCGAGCGCCGACGTGAGGCGCGGATGCGGGAAGCGCAGCCGTTCGCCGCTGCCGAAGATCACGACCTCGGGAGCCGGCTCGATCAACAGCGCGAAGTGCTCGGGGGCGAGGGCCTCGAACGACGAAACCGGCCACGCGATGACCGGCTCTTGCGGCAACACGATGATGCTGCCGGTGTGACGCTCGAGATTGATTTCCACGTAGTCGGCGCCGTAACCGGTCACGGTGTTGAGTGCGCCGCTCGAATCCTGGTGTAATTTCAAACTGGTGTTCCGTGATGATCGCGACGGGTCGCGACAGAAAAGATATTGACGCTCTGGCGTGCTGCGCCGGTTCCGCTGGCGCCCAGGGCCTCGGCGCGGGCGGCGCAACGGCGCCCGCCCGTGCGTGGTGCATTGCGGAAGTCGGTCGAAATCCGCTAAATTATAACTTTTTAGCCACCCGGCGGCGCCGGGCGCTGCGCGCACTGCCACAAGCCACGCCCGCAGTCCCGCGAGGTCGGCCCGAGTTTGATCCAAAGGGCCCGACACGGCGCGTGTCGAACCGCTCCCGGTTGATTGTCCAGCGCACTCTCAGGGCGACTCTCGGGCTGACTTTATGCCCGACTTTTCTGCCAGACTGTCAGGCCGACTCTCTGGCCGACTGCGCGGCCGGTTGCCGGGTTGATTGCACGTCTGACTGCGCGTCTGACCGCACGTCTGCCTGCGCGTCCGACCGTGCGTCTGCCTGATTTCGCACTGCATTGCCCGCGCGCTCCGGTCTATCGCCGCGTAATGCAATTCAGGCATGCGGGCATTCGGCGACGGCGGCTGGCGGCTGTCCACCGGGGTTTGGCCGGATTTGGCTGATCCACCGACTTTTTGTTCCGCGCATGGTCTGTTCCGCGCGGTTTATCCCGCGATTTCGCTGCGTTTGTCGACGCGTCGCCGGGCCGCGATAGCCCGCGCGGTGCGGCAACGCCACCGGAAAGACGGCAGCGGCGTCCGGGGCAGGACCCTCATCCAGGACGAAGTGCCCGCCGTGAAACCCATACTGAAATCCAACAAGCTGTTGAATGTCTGCTACGACATTCGCGGGCCCGTTCTCGAACACGCGAAGCGGCTCGAAGAGGAAGGCCACCGCATCATCAAGCTGAATATCGGCAACCTCGCGTCGTTTGGCTTCGACGCGCCCGACGAGATCATTCAGGACATGATCCTGAATCTGCCGTCGTCGTCGGGTTACTCCGATTCGAAAGGGGTGTTCGCCGCGCGCAAGGCGATCATGCATTACGCGCAGCAAAAGGGCGTGCACGGCGTCGAACTCGACGATATCTACATCGGCAATGGCGCGTCGGAGCTGATTGTGATGGCGCTGCAGGCGCTGCTCAACGACGGCGACGAAGTGCTGCTGCCCGCGCCCGACTACCCGCTGTGGACTGCGGGCGTGAGCCTGGCCGGCGGCACGCCGGTGCACTATATCTGCGACGAGGCGAATCGCTGGATGCCCGACCCGGACGACATTCGCCGCAAAATCACGCCGCAGACGCGTGCGCTGGTCGTGATCAACCCGAACAACCCGACCGGTGCGCTGTATTCGAACGAATTGCTGCTCGAACTGATCGACATCGCGCGCGAGCATGGCCTCGTGATCTTCGCGGACGAGGTGTACGACAAGATCGTCTACGACGGCCGCGAGCACACGGCGCTCGGCGCGCTGTCGGAAGACGTGCTGACGGTCACGTTCAACAGCCTGTCGAAGAGCTACCGGTCGTGCGGCTACCGCGCCGGCTGGATGTGGATTTCCGGGCTCACCGGCGAGAACCGCCGCCGCGCGAAGGACTACTTCGAAGGGCTCGGTATTCTCGCATCGATGCGGCTATGCGCGAACGTGCCGGGCCAGTACGCGATCCAGACCGCGCTCGGCGGTTATCAGAGCATCAACGAACTGATCGCGCCCGGCGGCCGGCTGTTCAGACAGCGCGAACTCGCGTATGAGATGCTCACCGCGATTCCCGGCGTGACCTGCGTGAAGCCGGAGGCGGCGCTTTATATGTTCCCGCGGCTCGATCCGAAGCTGTATCCGATCCAGAACGACCAGCAGTTCATCCTCGATCTGCTGCTCGAAGAGCGCGTGCTGCTCGTGCAAGGCACCGGATTCAACTGGAAAGCGCCGGATCACTTCCGTGTCGTGTTTTTGCCGAACGTCGACGACCTCGCCGATTCGATCAATCGCATTGCGCGTTTTCTCGACGGCTACCGCAAGCGGCACGCGGCCTGACCCACGGTCAGACACGGGTCCCGCGCTTATCCGTTTCCTCAAACTCTTACTCGATAACACACACGCTGCATGGAACCGATCAAAGTTGGATTGCTGGGCTTCGGCACAGTCGGCTGCGGAACCTACACGGTTCTGCGCCGCAATCAGGAAGAAATCAAACGCCGGGCGGGGCGCGGCATCGAAATTGCGCGCATCGCGGTGCGCGATCCGGCGAAGGCGCGGACCGCGCTCGCGAGCGTCGATGCGGCCGACGCGGGCAGCGTCGAGGTGACGAGCGACTTCAACGCGGTGGTCGACGACCCGTCGATCGACATCGTCGCTGAAATGATCGGCGGCACCGGCATTGCGCGCGAGCTCGTGCTGCGCGCGATCGCCAATCGCAAGCATGTGGTGACCGCGAACAAGGCGTTGCTCGCGGTGCACGGCACCGAGATTTTCGAAGCGGCGCACGCGAACGGCGTGATGGTCGCGTTCGAAGCGGCGGTCGCCGGCGGCATTCCGATCATCAAGGCGCTGCGCGAAGGGCTGACCGCGAACCGTATCGAGTACATCGCCGGCATTATCAACGGCACGACGAACTACATTCTTTCCGAGATGCGCGATCGCGGCCTCGACTTCGCGACCGCGCTCAAAGCCGCGCAGGCGCTCGGCTACGCTGAAGCGGACCCGACCTTCGATATCGAAGGCGTCGACGCCGCGCACAAGGCCACCATCATGAGCGCGATCGCGTTCGGCGTGCCGGTGCAGTTCGACAAGGCGTATGTCGAAGGCATCAGCCGGCTCGCGGCGATCGACATCCGCTATGCGGAAGAACTCGGCTACCGCATCAAGCTGCTCGGCATTGCACGCCGTACGGCCAAGGGCATCGAACTGCGCGTGCACCCGACGCTGATTCCGGCCAAACGCCTGCTGGCCAACGTCGAAGGCGCGATGAACGCGGTGGTGGTGCACGGCGACGCGGTCGGCACCACGCTGTACTACGGCAAGGGCGCGGGCGCGGAGCCGACCGCATCGGCGGTGGTGGCCGATCTGGTCGACGTGACGCGTCTGCATACCGCCGATCCGGAACACCGCGTGCCGCATCTCGCGTTCCAGCGCGACCGGCTGTCGGATACGCCGATCTTGCCGATCGACGAAGTGACGAGCGGCTATTACCTGCGTCTGCGCGTGGCCGACGTGACCGGCGTGCTGGCCGACATCACGCGCATTCTCGCGGCGGCCGGTATTTCGATCGACGCGCTGCTGCAAAAGGAATCGGAGCAGGTCGACGATCACGGCAAGGGCGAAACCGACATCATCCTGATCACGCACGAGACGGTCGAAAAGAACGTGAATGCGGCGATCTCGGGCATCGAGGCGTTGCGCACGGTGGTCTCGAAGGTAACGAAACTGCGCATGGAAGCGCTGAACTAGGCGGACTTTTTCCCATGAATTACATTTCCACGCGCGGCGCTGGAGCAGGCGAGCGCCATACGTTTTCCGACATTCTGCTGGGCGGTCTGGCGAAAGACGGCGGCCTGTATCTGCCGGCCGCGTACCCGCGCGCCTCCGCGGACGAACTGGCGCGCTGGCGCACGCTGCCGTATGCGGATCTCGCCTTCGAAATCCTGTCGAAATTCAGCGACGACATTCCCGCCGACGATCTGCGCGAACTCACGCGCCGCACGTACACCGCGCGGACCTACTGCAACGTGCGCGACGACGAACAGGCCGCGCAGATCACGCCGTTGAAGACGCTCGGCGTCGAGAACGGCGCGCCGCTTGCGCTGCTCGAGCTGTCGAACGGGCCGACGCTCGCGTTCAAGGACATGGCGATGCAACTGCTCGGCAACCTGTTCGAGTACACGCTCGCGAAGCACGGCGAAACGCTCAATATTCTCGGCGCCACATCGGGAGATACCGGCAGCGCGGCTGAATACGCGATGCGCGGCAAACGCGGCATTCGCGTGTTCATGCTGTCGCCGCACGGGAAAATGAGCGCGTTCCAGACCGCGCAGATGTACAGCCTACAGGACCCGAACATCTTCAATATTGCCGTCGAAGGCGTGTTCGACGATTGCCAGGACATCGTCAAAGCGGTGTCGAACGATCACGCGTTCAAGGCCGCGCACAAGATCGGCACGGTCAATTCGATCAACTGGGCGCGGGTGGTCGCGCAGGTCGTCTACTACTTCAAGGGCTATTTCGCCGCGACGCAGTCCAACGACGAACGCGTGTCGTTCACCGTGCCGTCGGGCAATTTCGGCAACGTCTGCGCGGGCCATATCGCGCGGATGATGGGCTTGCCGATCGAGAAGCTGGTGGTCGCGACCAACGAAAACGATGTGCTCGACGAGTTCTTCCGCACCGGCATTTACCGCGTGCGCAAGTCGGCCGAGACGTACCACACGAGCAGCCCGAGCATGGACATCTCGAAGGCGTCGAACTTCGAGCGTTTCGTGTTCGATCTGCTCGGCCGCGATCCGGCGCGCGTGCTGCAACTGTTCCGCGACGTCGAGCAGAAGGGCGGTTTCGATCTCGCCGCCAGCGGCGATTTCGCGCGCGTGCAGCAGTTCGGTTTCGTGTCGGGCAGCAGCACGCATGCGGACCGCGTCGACGCGATTCGCGACGTGTTCGAACGCTATGACACGATGATCGACACGCACACGGCGGACGGTCTGAAAGTGGCGCGCGAGCATCTGCAGGCCGGTATTCCGATGATCGTGCTCGAGACCGCGCAGCCGATCAAATTCGGCGAGACGATTCGCGAGGCGCTGCTGCGCGAGCCGGAGCGGCCCGCGGCGTTTGTCGGCCTCGAGGCGTTGCCGCAGCGCTTCGATGTGCTGCCGGCGGATGCGCAGCGGGTGAAGGACTTCGTCGCGTCGCGGACGGGCGCGTAGCGAGCGGAAATTAGGCCGGGAAGTGGGGCTGTCGGGACAAGAAGCGGGACCAGAAGCGGGACCAGAAGCGGGAAGCTGACGCGCGGCGCGAGGCATGAGGCGCAAGGTTCGGCGCGTCGACAGGGTGCAAGGCTATCCCGCCTTCGCCCGTCGCCCGCTACAATGTTCGTTCCCGTCCCGCCCACGTCCCCATCCAGACGATGTCCACACCCACGCCTGCCGTACCCCGCGCCCCGATGCTGTCGACCGCCGATGCGCTTGCCACCTTGCTCGGCGCCGCCGTGCAAATCGACGGCCAGGCCACGCTACCCACACTCGATGCGTTGAATCGCGTGCTGGCCGCCGATGTCGTGTCGCCGCTCGACGTCCCGCCGATGCACACGAGTTCGATGGACGGCTACGCGGTGCGCATTGCCGATCTCGCGCATGGCGAGCGCCGCTTGCCGGTGTCGCAGCGCATTCCGGCGGGCCACGCGCCGCAACCGCTCGCGGCGGGCACCGCGGCGCGCATCTTCACGGGCGCGACGGTGCCACCGGGCGCCGATGCGATCGTGATGCAGGAACAAACCGAGGTGGACGGCGATACGGTGTCGCTGCTGCATACGCCGAAGACCGGCGAGTGGATCACGCAGCAAGGCGCGGACATTCGCCGCGGCGCGGTGATCCTGCCGGCCGGCACGCGGCTCACGCCGCAGGCGCTCGGGCTCGCTGCGTCGGTCGGTTGCGCGGAGTTGTGCGTGATGCGCCGCGTAAAGGTCGCGGTGTTCTTTACCGGCGACGAACTGACGATGCCGGGCGAACCGCTCAAGCCCGGCGCGATCTATAACTCGAACCGATTCACGTTGCGCGGGCTGCTCGAAAAGCTCGGCTGCGAGGTGACCGACTACGGCATCGTGCCCGACCGGCTCGACGCGACGCGCGCGACGTTGCGCGATGCGGCGCGCGAGCACGATCTGATCCTCACGTGCGGCGGCGTGTCGGTTGGCGAGGAAGATCACGTGAAGCCGGCGGTCGAGGCGGAAGGACGGCTGTCGATGTGGCAGATCGCGATGAAGCCGGGCAAGCCGCTCGCGTTCGGCGCGGTGCGCCGCGCCGCGGGCGGCGCCGAAAGTGCGGCCGCCAGCGCGGCGGCCACCGCGGGCATTGACGAAAACACTGCGGAGAGCACTGCAGCGAGCACCACGACGAACGCTAACGCGAACAACGCTGCGAGCACGACCGCGAGCGCAAGCGCGGAGACGTTCTTCATCGGCTTGCCGGGCAACCCGGTGTCGAGTTTCGCGACCTTCGTGCTGTTCGTACGGCCGTTCGTGCTGCGGCTTGCCGGCGTGCGCACCGTGACGCCGCGCGCGCTGTCGCTGCGTGCGGATTTCACGCAGCAAAAGGCGGATCGCCGCAACGAGTTCCTGCGCGCGCGCGTCAATGCGGCGGGCGGACTCGACCTGTTTCCGAACCAGAGTTCCGCGGTGCTGACCTCGACCGTATGGGGCGACGGGCTGATCGACAATCCGCCCAATCACGCGATCAGCGCGGGCGAGACCGTGCGTTTCATTCCGTTTGCCGAGCTGCTGAACTGAAGCACCGAAACCCTACCGGTTCAGCGAACCGAACCTGATCGATATTGAACCGAAGCCGCCGATGAAGATTCAGCTGAAATATTTTGCGAGCGTGCGTGAAGCGCTCGGCGTGGCCGGCGAAGCGGCCGACGTGCCGGCCGAGGTCGCGACCGTCGGCGACGTGCGCGCGTGGTTGCGCGTGCGCGGCGGCATCTGGGCCGACACGCTCGCCGAAGGTCGCGCGCTGCGCATGGCGTGCAACCACGTGATGACCGATGCCGGCACGCGTATCACCGACGGCTGCGAAGTCGCGTTTTTCCCGCCGGTCACCGGCGGCTGAGGAGCATGCGATGACCGTGCGCGTGCAAACCGAAGACTTCGACCTGTCCACCGAGGTCGCTGCGCTGCGCGCGCAGAATCCGAAGGTCGGCGCGGTCGCGTGTTTCGTCGGCACGGTGCGCGACCTGAACGAAGGCGCGACCGTCGAGACGATGGAACTCGAACACTATCCGGGCATGACCGAGAAGTCGCTCGAACGCATCGTCGACGCGGCGCGCGAACGGTGGCCCGGCACCGACGTGCTGATCATCCATCGCGTCGGCAAGCTGGTGCCGCTCGATCAGATCGTGCTGGTCGCGACGACGTCCGCGCATCGCGGCAACGCGTTCGCGTCGTGCGAATTTGTGATGGACTATCTGAAAACCCACGCGCCGTTCTGGAAGAAGGAAAAGACCGAACACGGCGAGCGCTGGGTAGACGCACGGGTGACCGACGATGCGGCACTCGAGCGCTGGGGTCTGGACGCCGGCAACGCGAAGGCGGAGTAGCAACACACGTTGCTCGCGCCCCGCGGCGGCGTACGCGTCGTCGCTTATTCGTCGTCTTGTCCGCGGCCGATGAACGTCGCCGGGAACGGCTCGCCACGCGGTCGCGACGGCAGGGCATGCGCGGCATTCTCATGCGCGCCGCCATCCTTGCGCCGGCGCGGCGCAACGCGTTCGAGCAACGCCTTCTGCTCGTCGGGAATCGTGTAGTCCCAGCCGAAGCGGCTCAACTGCAAACTCTGCGCGATGCGCAGCGCAGGCTCCATGAAGCGCACCGCCGCAGCGGGTTCATAGCGCTCTTCGACGGTATCGAGGAACAGATACAGCCAGCGGCTGAAATGCCGCGGCTCGATACCTTCCAGCGGCTGATGCGTCTGCTGCACATTGCCGCGGTACTGCTTCGAGCCGAGCACGAGGCTCCCCCAGAACACGCACATTTTCGGCAAATGCTGATCCCAGCGGCCGGCGATCGTCTGCTCGAAGACCGGCCCGAGCAGCGCATCGGCGCGCACGCGATCGTAAAACGCGTAGACCAGCTCACGAATGTTCGCTTCAGTTGGTTCGGATTGCCGCACAACCGCCGCGGCGGGCTCAAAAGACGGGTTCATTCGATCGTGACGAGTCCGGCTGGCGATAGCCGTTTCGAGGTCCATTGTTAAAAGACATCGCGAATCCGGTAAAAAAGACCGCGTGCGAAGAAACCATAGCGTTTATAGTTACGCGAAATAACACGACAAACGCAGCAATAAGATGCTTGATGCAAGCATCTTATTGTAATCAGGCGTGCGATGCAGCATGCGATAAAGCGTCCACGGCAACCTTGGAAAGGACGCGGCCCGGCTTGTTTGCGGCCCGCCTTCGCCGATCGCGACTTGGCATACATGAGACTGACAGACTATACCGACTACTCGTTGCGTGTGCTGCTGTACCTCGCCGTACGCCCTGAGGGGCTCGCAACGATCCAGGACATTTCCGACTCGTACGGAATTTCCAAAAACCATCTGATGAAAGTCGTCCAGCGGCTCGCCGAACTCGGCTGGGTCGAGACGGTTCGTGGGCGCAATGGCGGACTGCGACTGTACGAACACTCGTCCGCGCTGACGGTCGGAGAGGTGGTGCGGGCGGCCGAGAGCGATTTCGCGCTGGTCGCCTGCCTGCCGGACGGCGACGGCTCGCACCGCGAATGCGCGATCCGGCCGCATTGCCGTTTGAAGGGCGTGCTCGAGAGCGCACGCGACGCGTTCTTCGCCGAGCTCGATCGCCATACGATCCGTGACATCGCGCAGCCGAATGCGCCGCTGCTGTCACTGCTCGGTCTGTTGCCGGCCGTCGTGCCGGTCGCGTCGATCGTTCCGATCGCCCCCGACGCGTAGTCTCGCGCGGCTGAACGTCGCATCGGCTTCGCGTCGACGTCGCATCAACGTCGCATCGAGCGGCGTGCCGTCGCAGGCCGGGTTCAGGCACGGCCCGCGGCCCGCCGCGACCCGACGCCGCGGCCGCGCCGCCGGGCGCCTGTCGCCCGTGGACGGATTAGCGCGCTGCGCGCAGCCAATGCGCCGAATTGTTATCTCCAGGCGCAAATAACCGCTTGAAACGTGTGGAATCCGCCTCATTTTGGTGACATTCGAAACTGGAGGTCTCTTGATGAGAATCGACAAACTCACCACCAAATTCCAGGAGGCGCTGGCGGACGCGCAAAGCCTCGCGGTCGGTCATGACAATCAGTACATTGAGCCGGTCCACCTGCTGGCGGCGCTCGTCGCGCAGCGGGACGGCTCCGCGCGTTCGCTGCTCTCGCGTGCGGGCGTGCACGCGCAGGCGTTGCAAACCGCGTTGAACGACGCGGTCGCGCGGCTGCCCCAGGTGCAGGGCACCGACGGCAACGTGCAGATCGGCCGTGAACTGACCGGGCTGCTCAACCAGGCCGACAAGGAAGCGCAGAAGCTCAACGACACCTATATCGCGAGCGAGATGTTCCTGCTTGCCGTCGCCGACGACAAAGGCGAGGCCGGGCGTCTCGCGCGCGAGCACGGCCTCACGCGCAAGTCGCTCGAAACGGCGATCGCCGCGGTGCGCGGCGGTTCGCAGGTGCATAGCCAGGATGCCGAGAGCCAGCGCGAAGCGCTGAAGAAATACACGATCGATCTGACCGAACGCGCGCGCGCCGGCAAGCTCGATCCGGTGATCGGCCGCGACGACGAGATTCGCCGCTCGATCCAGATTCTGCAACGGCGCACGAAAAACAATCCGGTGCTGATCGGCGAGCCGGGCGTCGGCAAGACGGCGATCGTCGAAGGGCTTGCGCAGCGTATCGTCAACGGCGAGGTGCCGGAGACGCTCAAGGGCAAGCGCGTGCTCTCGCTCGATATGGCGGCGCTGCTCGCCGGCGCGAAGTACCGCGGCGAATTCGAGGAGCGTCTGAAGGCGGTGCTCAACGATATCGCGAAGGACGAAGGCCAGACCATCGTCTTTATCGACGAGATTCACACGATGGTCGGCGCGGGCAAGGCCGAAGGCGCGATGGACGCGGGCAACATGCTGAAGCCGGCGCTATCGCGCGGCGAACTGCATTGCGTCGGCGCGACCACGCTCGATGAATACCGCAAGTACATCGAGAAGGATGCGGCGCTCGAGCGGCGCTTCCAGAAGGTGCTGGTCGACGAACCGAGCGTCGAAGCGACCATCGCGATCCTGCGCGGCCTGCAGGAGCGTTACGAACTGCATCATGGCGTCGATATCACCGACCCGGCGATCGTGGCCGCGGCGGAGCTGTCGCATCGGTACATCACCGATCGCTTCCTGCCGGACAAGGCGATCGACCTGATCGACGAGGCCGCCTCGAAGATCAAGATGGAAATCGATTCGAAGCCGGAAGAAATGGACCGGCTCGATCGCCGCCGCATCCAGCTGAAGATCGAACGCGAAGCGGTGAAGAAGGAGAAGGACGAAGCGTCGCAGAAGCGTCTGCAACTGATCGAAGAAGAAATCGAGCGGCTCGATCGCGAATATTCGGACCTCGAACAGATCTGGATGGCTGAGAAGGCGGCAGTGCAGGGCAGCGCGCAACTCAAGGAAGAGATCGAGAAAACCCGTGCGGAAATTGCGCGGCTGCAACGCGAGGGCAAGCTCGAGAAGGTGGCGGAATTGCAGTACGGCAAGCTGCCGCAGCTCGAGGCGCGCCTGAAGCAGGTCACCCAGGCGGAAGCGCAGGAGCAGAACAACCCGACTCGCCCGCGGCTGTTGCGCACGCAGGTCGGGGCGGAGGAAATCGCCGAGGTGGTGTCGCGTGCGACCGGCATTCCGGTCGCGCGGATGATGCAGGGCGAGCGCGAAAAGCTGTTGCAGATCGAAGACAAGCTGCATCAGCGCGTGGTCGGCCAGGATGAGGCGATCAGCGCGGTGGCCGATGCGATCCGCCGTTCGCGCGCGGGTCTGTCGGATCCGAACCGTCCGTATGGGTCGTTCCTGTTCCTCGGGCCGACGGGCGTCGGCAAGACCGAACTGTGCAAGGCGCTGGCGTCGTTCCTGTTCGATTCGGAAGATCATCTGATCCGGATCGACATGAGCGAGTTTATGGAAAAGCACAGCGTCGCGCGGCTGATCGGCGCGCCGCCGGGCTACGTCGGCTATGAGGAAGGCGGCTACCTGACCGAAGCGGTGCGCCGCAAGCCGTATAGCGTGATCCTGCTCGACGAGATCGAGAAAGCGCATCCGGACGTGTTCAACGTGCTGCTGCAGGTGCTCGACGACGGTCGCATGACCGACGGCCAGGGCCGCACGGTCGACTTCAAGAACACCGTGATCGTGATGACGTCGAACCTCGGCTCGCAGGTGATCCAGTCGATGGTCGGGCAGCCGCAGGACGACGTGAAGGACGCGGTGTGGGAAGAAGTGAAGCTGCATTTCCGGCCCGAATTCCTGAACCGGATCGACGACGTCGTCGTGTTCCATGCGCTTGACCGGTCGAACATCCAGTCGATCGCGAAGATCCAGCTGGAGCGGGTGCACGAGCGGCTCGCGAAACTCGATATGCAGCTCGTGGTGTCCGACGAGGCGCTCGAGTTGATCGGCAAGGTCGGCTATGATCCGCTGTTCGGCGCGCGGCCGCTAAAGCGCGCGATCCAGCAGGAAATCGAGAACCCGGTCGCG
Organism: Paraburkholderia solisilvae; assembly: GCF_902859875.1. GTDB lineage: Bacteria > Pseudomonadota > Gammaproteobacteria > Burkholderiales > Burkholderiaceae > Paraburkholderia > Paraburkholderia solisilvae. Next base: position 13,968 of record NZ_CADIKF010000070.1, read on the forward strand.
AAGCTGATTCTCGCGGGCAGGTTCGGGCCGAAGGATGTGATTCCGGTCGATGTGAGAAACGGCAAGCTGGTGTTCGAGCGGGTCGTGCATTAAAGCAGGGCGGCAGCCGGGCCGCGGCCTGAACGAGGGTTCTGCGGCACGCAAGGCGGGCAACGAAGCAATTCGTTGCCCGCTTTTTTTATATCGATGACCGGACATTGCATGCGCGCGCGATGCCGTTGCGCCGCTACGCGTTTCTATTGCCGAACAATCCCGACAGCGCGCTCAACGCGCCCGACACGCTCGACGGCTCGACCTTGCCGTCAGCGGGCACTTCGCCGTTCGGCGTCGCCGCGTCGACCACGTGCGGCAGCACTTGCGACAGGAGCCCGGTTACCTGTTCGGGTTCGACGCCCGCTTTGGCCGCGAGATTCGTGACGGTTTCCGAGCCGAGCACGTTCTGCAGCGTATCCGGACTGATCGCCTTGTTTGCGCCGGTGCCGATCCATGAACTGATGATGTCGCCGGCGCCGTTTTCATGGAAGCGCTGGATGAGTCCGTTCAGACCACCCGGCTGATTGTTGATGAATTCGAGTGCGCTCGCGACGAGCGCCTGCTGGCCTGCGCCGCCGCCCTGCGGCGAACTGCCGAACATCGAACCGATCGTGTCGAGAAGGCTCATGACTGTCTCTCCTGAAGGCCGGTGCGCGCGTGCGTACCGGTTGGGGGAAAACGCCGCGAGCAAACACGCGGCATCGGGTCGCCGTGCGCGGTCGTTGCAGATGCAACGATCCGCGCGGCGCGGGTGGACGATAAAAGCAACGTCAAAGGACGACACCGAAGCGCAGCGCAAGGCGATGCGCAACAGCAACGCAATCGCGCGCCGGCACGCATTCGCGCGTCATGTGCCAGACGCCGCGGGCGCGGACGCAGCGGCCTTGCTCTTCTTTTTCTTCGATTTCGAGGTTTTGGTATCGGATGCCGCTGCCGGCATATCCGCAGCGGGCGCGGGCGTCGTGGTTGCCGTGCTTTGCGGCGCGGACTTCGTCGCGGACGGTGTCGACTTCGTGGCCGGTTTCGCGCCCGAGGGCGGCGCGCCCGACCCGTTGATCGTCAAGCCTGCCGCTTCCAGATTCTTCACCGATTTCGTGCCGATGCCCTTCACGCGAGCGGCGAGATCGTCGGCATCCTTGAATGGGCCGTTTTTCGTGCGTTCGTCGATGATCGCCTTGGCGTGGACCGGGCCGATGCCCTTGACCGATTCGAGTGCGGCCTGATCGGCGGTATTGACTTCGACTGCGGCGGCAAGGCCCGCGCACAGTACGAGAATCAGCGCGACGCACAGCATCCAGAGCTTTTTCAACATGGTAAGCACTCCATTGAGGGCGGAACAGGCCGGGAACGGACCGCGCATCCAGTCAGCAAGCGTTGCGACTCAAGCATAGAACACTTTGTGCGGCATTATTGCGAAAAACTGTTAATTTGGCGTGCTTTTCGCCGTCGTTTGTACGCAGTTATGGTGCCGCGCGACGGTTCGAATCATCTGCGCAATGGGTCGATCGACGCGCGCGCAGACGAGGCAGAAGAAGAGGCGGCTGCCGCCGCCCGAGGTGCCGATGCGCTGTGCGTCGCGGTTGCGCCGCGCACCTCGAAACGTACCGTATCGGCGCTGTGGCCGGCCGGGTCGACGAGTTCGAGCACATGGCGGCCCGGCCATGGCGGCCACAATACGCGCGGCGCATCACCCAGCGGTTTGCCGTCGAGATGCCAGATGCTTTGCCCGGACACGCCGCTCGCGCGTTCGAATACGATGCGCTGGTTGACCGGCGGAATGTCGGGGTCGAGCGCGAAGAGCGTGCCGTCGGCCGGCGCGCTGATGCGCGGCGCGCCGGCCGATCGGGGCGATCGGGTGGCGCTTGCGTGTGCCGCATTGGCGTTGGCTGCGGCGGGTTGGCGACCCGTGAGCGTCGGACGCGTTGGGTCGGTTTGGCCGGCTTGTTCGGTTTGTTCGGCTTGTCCGGTTTGATCCGCCTGGCGCGTCTGGTCATCGCGCGCCCCCGCCGCGAGGGCGACGACCGGCGTTTGCGTGCCGCGCAGGAACCATTCGTCGCGTGCCGGTTCGAGCGCCTCGTCGAATCTCACGTGCGCGCGGACCACGCCGGCAGGCGCGGCGGGCGGCGTGCTGGCCGCCCGCCGATGCAGGTAGCCGACCAGCGCGGCCCACACGGGCGCCGCGCCCGTCACGCCGGATACGTCCCACATCGGCGTGCCGTCCGCATTGCCGACCCAGACGCCGACCGTGTAGCGCGATGTAAAGCCGATCGTCCAGTTGTCGCGCATATCCTTGCTGGTGCCGGTTTTGACCGCGGAAAAAAAGCGCGTCGCGAGCGGGCTGTCGAAGCCGAACGTGCGCGTGCGCGCGTTGTTGTCGGACAGCACCGATGTCACGATAAAGCTCGCGTCGACGCTGAACACGCGGCGAGCAGGCAACGGTGCGCCGCTGTCGTTGCCGCTACCGCTACTGCCCGGTTTGCGTGAGTGCGCGGCAAGATCGACAGTCGGCGATGCAATGCCGCCGTTCGCGAGCGCGCGATACGCGTTGGTCAGCGACAGCAGCGTGACGTCCGCGCTGCCGAGCGCGAGGCTGTAGCCGTAGTAGTCGCCGCTCTGTTCGAGCGGCAGCCCGAGCGCGACGAGCGTGTCCGCAAAGCGATGCGGCGTGACCATCACCAGCGTGCGCACGGCCGGCACGTTCAGCGACGACCCGAGCGCAGTGCGCACGCTGACCCAGCCCTTGAAGCCCTTGTCGTAGTTCTGCGGAATGTAGAGTCCGCCGCCGGCCGGCAGATCGAGCGGCGCATCGTCGAGCAGCGACGCGGTCGTCACGCGCCGCTCGTCAATCGCCTGCGCGTACAGGAACGGCTTGAGCGTCGAGCCCGCCTGGCGGCGCGCGAGCACCGCATCGACGTCGGGCGCGGCCGACAGACTCCCGGATGAGCCGACCCATGCGAGCACGTCGCCGCTCGCGTTGTCGAGCACGAGCACCGCGCCGTCATGCACGTTGCGCGGATGCGCGCGCGCGTTCAACTCGGCGAGGGTGCGCGTGAGCGTATCGCGCGCGAAGCGCTGCAGGTTCGCGTCGAGTGTCGAGTTGACACGTGCGCCCGCGGCGGGATGCAGTTCGCCGGCCACGCGCCGTGCAAAATGAGGCGCAAGCGAACCGGCGTCGGGCGCTGCGCTCAGCAACGCGGGAGCCGGGCGCGCGAATGCCAGTTGCACGAAGCTGTCGAGGTTCGCGCAGCGCGCAGCGGCCTGCATATCGCGCAAGATGCGGCACGCGCGCGCGGCGACCTTCGGGTACGGCGCGTTCGGCGCGCGCACCAGCGCGGCGGCCACGGCTGCCTCGCGATCGTCGAGCCCGGAGGGCGCCTTGCCGAACAGCGTGAACGACAGCGCGGACAGCCCGATGGTCTCGCCGCGCAGCGGCACGAGATTCAGATACGCCTCGAGAATCTGATCCTTGCGCCAACTGCGCTCGAGGCGCAACGCGTCGATTGCCTGACCGGCTTTCTGCACGAGCGAGCGCTGCCCGGAGCGCTGGCGGTCTTTCTCGAGCAGGCCTGCTAACTGCATCGTTACCGTGGACGCGCCGCGCGTGCGCGTATTCCACACATTGCCCCACGCCGCCGCGGCCGCACCGCGCCAATCGATACCGCTATGCGCGTAAAAGCGCTTGTCCTCGGACACCACGATTGCTTCGCGCAGTGCCGGCGAAATATCGGCGAGCGCGACCCAGTCGCCGCGCCGTTCGGTGTGGTCGACGCGCGTGCGCTGCATTGGCTCGCCGTCGCGCGATAGCAGCAGCCAGTCGGAACTGCGCCATTGCGCGCGCACGTCGTCGAAGCCGGGCAATGCATGCGCGGCGAGCGGGATCGTCAGCAAGGTTGCGCACACAACCGCTGCGTGCGCGAACGCGCGCATGCGCGTGAGTCCGGTCGATTGCGAACGAAGTATGCGGTGCATGTTCGTCTCGTCGCAGGCTACCGCGTGCCGGATGCGGCAGGCTCCGGTGCGGCCGATGCGGGCCGCGCCGTCGATGTGGACGTGGACGGGGTTGCCGCCCGCTGTACGACGACTGGCGCATTCGGCAACGCGCCATAAACCGACGGCGCGTACAGCGCTTCGACGCGCGTCGGCGGCAGGCCGAAGGTGCCGGCGTTGTTCAGGCGTGCCGTATATTCGATCGAGAAGCGTCCCTTCGGCACAAACGCGTAGTACGCGCGATAACCGTCGAAGCCGCGTTCGACGAATGTCGGCCACGTGTTGCGCGGCGTGTTGTCGTCGGGCGGGTTTTCGCCTTGCGTCGCGATCTGCGAATCGCGGCCGAGCCCGGAGCCGAGAATCGATGCGCCGGCCGGCACCGGGTCGTTGACGACGACCCACGTCATGTCGCTTTGCGCGTCGATGTCCAGATGTACGCGCACGACGTCGCCGCGTGTGGTCACGCCGCTGACCGCCGGTTCGAGCGGCGTGACTGTTTTCGTGATGCGGTAGCCTGCGGCGAAGGGCGCTTTCAGCGCGACCGCGGCGAGGCTTTCGAGCGTCGCCCATGGTTTGCCGGCGCCGTCGTGCGTAAGCGTCAGGTTAAGCGGTTGCGCGCGTCGCGTGGCGGGCGGCCAGGGCAGCAACTGAGTGCGCGCATCGGTGGCGGTCTGGGGCGCTGCAAGTTGGGTCGCCGAAGCAGGCGAAGCAGCCGAAGCGGCGTGGGCAGGCGACGCAGGAGCAGAAGAAGTAGACGAAGCGGGAGAAGCCACGGCCCCAGACGTATTCCACCCGATCGTCCGCTCGATCGCGCCCAGCCGCAGCAGCGTGCGTCCCGTAACCGGCGCGCTTTCGAATGCGCGCGAAAAGCGCTCGACCGCGAGCGATCCCCACACGTTGGACGTCGTCGTCTGCCATGCGCCGTTGCGTTGCAGCGCCAGCAGGCCGCTGACAAGACGCGGCATCTCGTCTTGCCAGCCGGGCGCGTCGACAAACGTCAGCGCGAGACGCGCCGCGTTGCTTTCGGGGCCGCTCATCAGCCACCATAGATCGTCGCCGGCTTCGGTCGAGAACACGACGTGCGTGCCCTGGTAAGTGAGCCGCGCGCGCAGAATCTGCTCGACTTGCGCGAGCTTGTCGTCGCGCTGCGCGATGCTTTTCACGCGCGAGAGCACCGCGTAGTAGTCGAGCACCGCCGAGGTCGGCCACTGGTTCGGCGCGATTTCGATCGAATCGAGCATGCGCGGCTCGACCGCGCCGTAGCGCGACAACGCTTCGAGTGCGGCGAGCTTGCGCAGATCGAGATCTTTGCGCGGCGCCCACGCATTGCGTTCGATACGGCCTTCGACGAACGCGGTCAGACCTGCCGCAAGCTTGCCGCGCAGGTCGTCGGGCAGCGCAAAGCGCGCATCGAGACGCGCCGCTTCGTCGCTCGCGGACAGCAAGTACGCGCTGAGCGCGATGCTGCCGGTGTTGCCGCTATCGTCGCTGGGCGGGAAGTAGTTCGCGAGGCCGTCGCGATCCAGATAAACGGGCATTTTCGCGAGCACCGCCTGCCACATCGGCAGATCGCGCAAGCCGATTGCGCGCGAACTCTGCTGTTCGAGGCACGTGTACGGATAACGTTCGAGCCAGCGGCGAACACCCGGCAAGCCGTCGGCGAGCTTCGCCTGCAGCGACACCGTGATGCCGCCGCGCAATGCGCCGTTGCCGCCTGCGCGCGCATCAGGCGGCGCGGCAACCGGCACCGTCAAGGCGCCGTCGATCTGCGCGAGCGTCGCCTGTTGCACGGTAAGGGGAATGGCCGCGGCGACGCGTTGTGTGATCTTCAAGGCGTCGCTCGCATGCGGCCTCGCCTGCTCATTGGCGCTGACGTTCCACGTCAACGCCGGCAGCGGCGCGTCTGCCAGACCGTCGGGCGTCGTCACCGTCCAGGCGATTTCACGCGCGGCATCGGCTGCGACATCGACCGTCTGCGCGGGCAATGTCAGGCCCGGCACCTGCGCGTTCACAAGCACCTTCATTGCGCGCGCGGTCGTGTTGCGCACCGTGAATTGCGCGCGGAACTGGTCGCCTTCGCGCACGAGCGGCGGCAAGCCGGAGATGAGCTGCAAGTCCTGGGTGCTGCGAATCGATGCGCTGCCGGTGCCGAATGTGCCGGCGCCCACCGCCGCAATCGCGACGATGCGAAAGCTCGTCAGCGAATTGTTGAGCGGCACGTCGAGTGTCGCGGCGCCCTGCGTGTCGAGCGTCACGCGCGGGTTCCACACCAGCAGCGTGTCGAACAGCTCGCGGGTCGCCGCATGGCCGCCGCCACCGCCCGCCGGCACCGCCTTGCGGCCGAAGTGCCGGCGTCCGACGATCTCCATCTGCGCGGTCGAGGTTTCGACGCCGTACGCGCGCTGTTGCAGCATCGCATCGAGCAGATCCCAACTGCGGTTCGGCATCAGTTCGAGCAGCGCTTCGTCGACCGCGGCGACGGCGATCTGCGTGCCGGCCGGCGCGGGCTGGCCGCCTGGCAACTGGACGCGCACCTTCACGTGCGCGTTGCCGCGCACCGCATAGCTTGACGCGTCAGGCGTCACGCTGACCGCGAGCCGGTGCGCGGCGGTGCCGACCTTGATCTGCGCGAGGCCGTAGCGAAACGCGGGCTTCGACAAGTCGACGAGCGGCGTCGGCGCTTCGTACTGGCGGCCTTCGTACCAGAACGCGCGTGCCCATTCGAGCGGCGCTTTCCAGCCCCACGTGAAGAACGAGTACCACGGCACGTCGCGAATCCGGCCGCGCAGCGCGAGCACCGACACATAGACGTTCGGCCCCCACGTTTCGTCCACTTTGAGTTCGACGGTCGGATCGGTGCCGTTCAACTGCACGACGCGCGTGTCGATGATGCCCTCGCGCTCGACCGCGACGAGCGCGGTCGCGAAGCGAAACGGCATGCGCACCTGAAAGCGCGCGATGTCGCCGGGTTCGTAGGACGTCTTTTCCGGCAACACATCGATGCGGTCCGTGTTGTCGCCGCCGAACCACAATGGGTCGGCACGCGTGACCCAGACCGACGTGCTGGCGTTCGACTGCCGTCCGTCACCGTCCTTCGCGGTGACGACCAGATCGATATTGCCCGCCTCGCGCAGTGTCGCATCGCACGACAGCAGCCCGTGCGCATCGCTCGTGCCGCTGCATAGCGTGCCGAGATCGCGAATGTCAGTGTGGTTGTCGTACGCATAAAAGCCGCCGACCATCCGTTTGCGCGAACTCGTCGTGATGCGCGCGATGCCGTGCACGTCGAGCGCCACGCCCGCGCGCGGCTTGCCTTGCAGATCGACCGCGAGCGCCTTCACCGGCACCGTATGACCGACCGATACCCATTGCCCGGACTTCACGCCCGCGACCACCGCGGCCGGCCACAGCGTCGCCGCGCCGCTGAGGGTTTGCACTTCGCCGTTCGGATCGGCGAAGGTCGCTTCGAGCACGAGGCGTTTGGGCGCGTCGAGCGGCGGCAGGTTTTTCAGCGTCAGCGCGCCGCTGCCGTTGCGATCGAGCGTGACCGGCTCCTTGTCGGCGACGAGCTTCGCGGTATCTTCGCTCGCCGATGCGCCGCTGTCGTCGCCGTCTTCTCTGCCGGTGGACGCGCCGGCGTCGCCGGCCGGTTTGCGGTACGGCGCGAAGCTGAAGTCGGGGTACGTATCCGCGAATGCCGGCGAGGTGCTTTTGAGCAGCGCCGACACCTGCACCGGCAAGCCGGATGCGGCGCCGCCCGATACGTAGTCGATCTGCAGCGCGAGCGGCGCCTGCGGCGCGGCGATCAGCGGGTGAGTCCGCTCGTCGCGCACCGCGATCGAGCCTTTGAAAACCGGCAGGCGGAACGCTTCGACGCGGAAGCTGCCGGAGTCGTAGCTCATATGCGGCGCGTCGCCGCTATCGTCGCCGTTGCTTGCGTTGCTTGCGCTGCCGGTCGCGCTGGCCTCGTTCGGGTCGCCGTCGTCGAGCGAGACGCTGTATTCGCCGAGCTTCGCCGCCGCGGGAATCGCGAAGGTGGAATCCGCGGTGTGATCGGCGGCCCAGTGCAGCGGCAAATGATAGGTCTGGCCGCTGCCGAGATGGCGGATCGTCACGCGGGCCGGATAGCGTGGCGGCAACGCGAAGCCGTGCAACGTCTCGACGCGCAGCAAATGTTTCATCGACACCGTTTCGCCCGCGCGCAGCAGCGTGCGATCGAAAATCGTATGGGCGCGCACGGTGGCGTCGCGGCTCATGTCGGTCGGCACATTGAAGCGCCACGACTCGATGCCGCGATTCCATTCCGAGCGCACGAACGCCATATCGGCGCCGGTCTTCGGATCGTCGATGCGCGCGGAGACGAAGAGCCCTTCGTAGTCGTCGTCGTTGCAGCGCGACGCGGCGTCGAGCGTCTTGTCGATCTTCAGCAGGCCGTACGCATCCGTTTTGCCGGCCGCGAGTTCGGCGCCGTTGCAGTCGCTCACGTGAATGTCCGCGTTCGGCACGGGCTGACCCTTGTCGAGCGTCGTGACCCACACGACACTGTTTTCGCGCCCCTGCTTGAAATGCACGCCGAGGTTCGTCACGAGCACGGCCGTGCGCACATACATCGGCGCGGGCTTGCCGAGCAGCGATGCGCCGAGCGTGGGCGACGCGAGCTCGATTACGTAGAAGCCCGGTTTTCTGATCGGCACGCCGACCACTTCGAACGGCCTGAGCGTTTTCGGATCGGCCTTCGGCAACGTCAACGTTTCGATGCCGCGTTGTCCGGCGAGCAGCGAGAGCGAGCGCACGTCGATCAACCGGTTGCGGCCTTTGTCGTCGCTATCCGATGCGTCTTCGGCTGTTGCTTCCGGCGTGCGCGGCACATACACCGGTTGCTGGCCGTGATCGAGCAGGCCCGGCATCAGCTTCGCGATCGATTCGCGTGTCATCGCATACGGGTCGAAGCGCTCGACGACGCGCATCCAGCGGCGGATATCGGTATCCGCATCGACGCGCAACTGGCTGAACCGCGCATTGCCCGCGTTGAGTCCCTGCACGTGCAGATCCGCTTCGACGTTGCGCAGCGTGACGGGCACGAGCGCCGGCGTGTCCGGCTCAGCAAAGCGCTCGATGATGCCGAACGTGCCCGACGAAAACTTCGCAAGCGGCGGCAGCGGGGCAGTGGTGGTTTTCAGCGGAAACAGATCGGCGTTCGATAGCGCGCGGCCGCTCGCGTCCTTGAGCGGCGTGGGCACGTCGATGGTCAACTGCGCGTGCTCGGGCAGCGGTGCGGCGAATTCGACGCTATCGACCTGCGGGCTTTTGTCATCGGGCGGAAGCGTCGGCGCGATGCTGCCGTGCGGTCCGTGCAGGCGGATCTTCTGCGCATCGGCGCGCGCGATCGGCGCGTTGAACTGGAGACGCAGCGGCCGCAGCGGCGTGCACGGCGCTTTCGCGTTTTCGCGCTCGCATGAAAAACTCGCGGCGAACGGCTCGCGCACCGTGTAGTCAAAGCGCCGCTCGACGTCGTTCGCGATGCCGCCCGGACTCGCGACGCCGGCGCCGTAGACAAGCTGCATCTTCGCGCCCGACGGCAGTGTCTGCTGGCATTGCAGCGTCAGCACGCGCACGGCGTCTTTTTGCAGGCGAAAGCGCGCCAGCAGCGCGGTGCGCACGGATGCATCGACTGTTTTGACCGGAATGCGATTGCCGAGACCGCTCGATTCGCACCAGATATGTTCGTTTACCGAAGCATCGGTCGCCGGTCCGTTCAGACGCACGATAAACGCCTGGTCTTCTTCGATTTCCCCGCTGCCCGGCAGCACGCTTTGCACGAACGGGCCGCCGGTTTCGAATGCGTAGTGGCGCGGCCCGCTGACCGTATTGCCCGTAACCGATTTCAACGCGTCATTCAGGTCGATCGAGCAGCGCATGCCGGGCGGCAAATCCGCATTGAAGTCCCACGCCCATGTCTTCGCATCGATCCAGCGGGCCGTGCCGGCACTGGCTGTCGCATTGTCGCAATGCACGCGTGCGGGCGCAGCCGCGTTGGCCGTCCCCAGCGCGACCATCGCTTCGTCGAACTTGACGACGACCTGGCGCACCTGTGCCACCTTGCCTTGCGGCGACACGCGCGTGATGCGCGCCGCATCGGCGCGCCATGCGAGTGCGGTGAGACCGCAGAGCGCGAGGACCGCCACGCATGCCGATTGCCATTTCCAGTGGCGGGTGCCGCGTTGCATCGACATTCGCATCGGTCGGGCTCCTGATCGCTTACAGAACGCTGGCGATTCTAACCGAGCGGGGTGCGGCTTCCCAACCCTCAACTGATGTAGTCGCGCGCCTACGCGATGCGCGAAAAGTGCCAGCGTTCTCGCGCCTGCATGTCGCCTGCATGTCGCCGGTTTGCGGGCTGTACTCGGCCCGTACACCGCCCGGTCTGCCGCGAACGGAGCGTTGGCGCGTCGCAACGGACGGCGAGGCGCGATTGCCGATGGTTCACGAACCGGCGCGCTTGACTTAGAGTGCGCTCTAAGTCCTAACCTGAGTTCCGTCATGTCCAAAGCACTCACCATCGGCCAGGTCGCCGCGACCCGCGGCGTATCCACCCACACGCTGCGCTATTACGAGCAGGCGGGCTTGCTGCGCGCAATCGGCCGCAACGACGCCGGGCATCGCCTCTATGCCCCGGCCGATCTCGACTGGCTGCAGTTCGTGATGCGCCTGAAGGCGACCGGCATGCCGATCGCCGGGATGCAGGCGTTCGCCGCATTGCGGGCCCAGGGCGACGCGACGGTCGGCGCGCGCCGCGAGATGCTGGTTGAGCATCGCGATGCGGTCCGGGCGCGTATTGCCGAACTGCAGGCGAATCTTGCGGCGATCAGCGACAAGATCGACTACTACGAGGCAGTCGAACGCGGCGGCGTGCATGAGACGTGACATATCCACCACATTGAACGCAGCGAGGGATCACGATGGAACAGATTCAGAACGAACGTTACACACGAGGCTGGAACAAGCTGAAGGAAATCGATGGAGCGGCCGGCGAGCACGTGCTCGCGGCGCTGGCGCCGATCGCGCCGGACTTTGCGCGTCTGCTGATCGAATTTCCGTTCGGCGATATCTATAGCCGTCCGAACCTCGACCTGCGCTCGCGCGAGATCGCGACCATCGCCGCGCTGGCCGCGCTCGGCCACGCGCAGCCGCAACTGAAGGTGCATATCGAAGCGGCGCTGAATGTCGGCTGCACGCGTGAAGAGATCGTCGAGGTGTTTATCCAGATGGCGGTTTATGCCGGCTTTCCGGCGGCGTTGAATGCGCTGTTCGCGGCGCGCGAGGTGTTCGAGCGCGTCGCGCATGCGCAAGATGAAGCGGTGTGATGGGCGGGCAGTGGAGGGAGGACGCTGTCAGGTTGGGTTACGTTCGCACGTCGTCGCGCTGCGCGTCTGCGGTGCCGGCAGCGCGCGCGCTGACACTGTGCCAGTAAAACAGCAGACCGAGCCCTGCGACCGCGAGGCTCAACGTATTCGCGACCCAGAAGCCGCGCGCGCCCGTGAGCCACATCGGCACCCCGCCGCCCACGTCGAAGCCGAGCAGATACCCGCCGCCGAGCCCGACGCCCCACAGCGCGATCGCGTAGATCGCGGTCGGCACGAGGACGATCCGGTACGCGCGCAGCACGAACGCCGACGTGATCTGCAACGCGTCGAAGATGTGATACAGCGCGACGATCAGCACGAGCGGCAGCGCGGCCGACGCGACGTGCTCGTCCGTCGTGTAGCCCGCGACGATCAGCGGCCGCAGCACGAGCACGATCGCGCTGAAACAGCAGGCGATCGCGCATGCCATCACGATGCCGTGCCGCGCGAGCGTGCGCGCCGCCGCGTCGTGCTGCGCGCCGAGTGCGCGGGCGGCGAGCGTCGAGGTGGCGATGCCGATCGACAGCGGCGTCATATACAGCACCGCGCCAAGGTTCGCGGCGATCTGATGGCCGGCCAGCGTGGTCGTGCCGAAGCGCGCGATGAACAACGCCATGAACGTGTACGAGGTCACTTCGATCAGATACGACGCGCCCATCGGAATGCCGAGCTTCAGTAGCGCCAACTGGCGTCGGCGGACCGGCCAGCAGAAGCGCGAGAAGATCGCGAACGGGCGGAATAGATCGAGTCGCGCGAGCAGCAGCACAGCGGTGCCGCCGAGCAGCCAGTTGAGCACCGTGCTCGCGAGCGCGCAGCCCGGACCGCCGGCCGCGGGCACACCGAGTCCGCCGAAAATCAGCCACAGGTTCAGCGGAATTTTCAGCGCGAGCGCGCCGACCTGCAGGAACATCACGAGCCGCGGCTGGCCGACGGCAGTCGTGAGTGCCGAGTAGACGCGAAACACAAGGCTCGCCGGCAGTCCGAACGCGAGTATTTGCAGATAGGCGACGGTGCGCTCGCGCAAAGCGCCGGGTGCATGCGCGAGTTGCAGCAGCGGAGTGGGGAAGTACAGCAGCAGAAAGCCGATCACGGTCAGCGCCGCAGCGAGCCATAGCGCCTGCCGCACGTCTTCGCCGATCTCGCCGTGACGGCCCGCGCCGTACGATATCCCGACCATCGGCTGCAACGCGGTGAGAATGCCGGTGAGCGCGATGTAGATCGACACGTAGATCGATGCGCCGAGCCCGAGCGCGGCGAGATCGGTGGCGGAGTAGCGGCCGACCATCGCGGTGTCGATCACGCCGAACGCGATGATCGCGAGCTGGCCGATCAGCACCGGCCACGCGAGCACGGCGATCTTGCGCATATCGGCAAACAAGGTCGCGTGGCGGGCGGGTCGATCGGTTGGCGTCATGACGGTGCTTGCGTGCGCGGTGAGTCGACGCGTGTGCGCGCATTGGCGTGGCGATGGTTGTGCGGATCGGCGTGCGGTGAAACGCGTGCCGTGCCGCTGCCATTCAATGCGTCGCTCGTGGTGCCGCTGGTTGCGCCGCTCATGCTGTTGCTTATTGTGCCGCTGGCGGCGTCGCTGATGGTGCCACTTTAGGCCGCACCGGGCGGCGCTTCACCGGCGGCTTCGGACGGTCGATTCGCACGTACAGCCGGAAGCGCTCGTCGCGGTCGGCCGCGCGCCGGCCTTCCCAGACGAGTTTCCAGACAAAGTTCGACATCGCGCTCGGTTCGCCGAAGTCCTGCGTGTCCTGACGCAGGATGACATCGCAGTCGTCGTCGGTGAACGAGAAGTGCATGTCGCCGAAATACGCGAAAGTCGCGATCTGTGCATTGCCGAGGCGCACCGGCGAGATGCACGAGTAGTCGTCCGGCAGATGCGTGGCGATCTGTTGCGCGACGTCCTTGTAGGTCCGGCTGTAGTTGACGATCGGCAGCCAGAGCGTCATGAGCAGCACCCACATCAGCGTGGTGCCCGCGCTCGACAGCACGACGCTGCGCCACAACACCTTCGGGTGCCGCGCGACGCGCCATTGCACGAGCACCATCCAGCAGACGGTGACGGCAATCGCGCAAGCGAGCGAGACGATCTTGAACTGCGGCACATAGCCCGGCACCAGCCGCGACAGGTTGCGGGCGAGGAAAAACGGAAAACCGGTCATCGACGCGAGCCACACGAGCCAGACGAACGACCCGAGCACCGTGAAGCTCAATACCGCGAACCAGTCGAACGCGTTGATCGCGCCGCGTTTCAAGGTCGGCAGCGCGAAGGTGGCGAGCACCGCGAGCGCCGGCAGCGGCAGCATGTAGAGCCGGTTCGTTTCGGAACCTTGCAGCACGACCAGCGCGAAGAGCGGGCCGATCACCGCGAGCGGAATCGCGATGTGCGGCGCGCGGCGCAGCCCCGACCAGCTGATCCAGGCCCAGATCGCGAGTGGCCACGCGGGCCACGTGAAGAGCGGCAGGTTTTTCAGCGCATATAGCAGCACGGGGCTGAATGGGCCCGTGAAGTAGTTCAGGCTGCCGCGCATCCACTGGTTCAGGAACCAGACGCCATCGACCGGAAACGCCGCAAGCGCGGCGAGCGGCCATGACAGCGACAGCGCGAGCGCGACCGGCAGGCCTGCGAGCAGCAGCCAGCGCGTGCGGGCTTCGCGCACGATCAGCGTCATCGTCAGGGTGCCGACGAGCAGTGCGCCGACCAGCACGGGGCTCGCCGTCAACATCACGAAGCCGAGGCCGGCGCCCCAGATCAGCGCGCCCTGGATCGGCTTGTCGAGCATCCGGATCAGCCCGTAGACGAGCATCGAGATGCAGAAGAACTGCGCGAGCGCGGGGGTCGTTTCGTGGCCGCGCTCGGCGAGACCGAAGCACGCGAGCAGGATCAGCAGCGCGCCGTCCGCGAGTGTGCGGCCGTAGTCGCGCGGTTCGGGTTCGCCGCCGAACGCATATTTGAACGGCTGAACTTCGGGACGCCGGCCGAGCAGATACGCGCCGTACCAGACGAACGCGCAGGCCGCGCAGAACAGCAGGCCGGTAAACACGCGCGACGCGTTGCTCGCGTCGACCCATGGCGCGAGCGCGCGGATCGCGGCGGCGCCGAACCAGTAGCCGAGCGGCGCGTCCGACGTGATGGGCTTGCCGACGAGGTTCGGCAGCAGCCAGTCGTGCAGGTTGCCGTTGGCCATGGTCCACATCACGCCGAAGCCGGCGGCATCCTCGTTTTTCCACGGGTCGCGGCCGAACAGGCCGAACGACGCGTAGATCACGCAGATGGCGAGCAGCAGGGAACGCGGCAACGCGCTGGTCGCGGAGGCGGTGAGGCGGACGACGGGTCTCATGCGGTGTTATTGATAGCGATGAAGCGTTTTTCCGTGACGCGCCGGCCGTGCGATGGCCGACACTGGCAGCACGGAAACCCGGCCGGTTTTGAGCATCCGGCATTGTAGACGTGCGCGGCGCTATGCGTCATGACCGTGTAACAACCGGCATCGCGTGTTGGCAACTGGGTGTTGACAAGTTGGGGATAGCGAAGGCAAGCGGCGATGGTGCGCGCGGGGGTGTGTGACCGGCCGCATGAAGATCGCTGCGCGGGCCGGCGATGCGTGCGGGTGCGCGCACGTGCACGGATGGATGCCCCGATATATCGAGGGAGGGGGTGCCGTGCATATGTTGCCCGTTTGTTCTGTTTATTCGGTTTGTTCTGTTTCTCCGCGTCGCTGAAAGACGGCGCGCGTTGTCGGGCGCGGGGGCGCGCGGGCCACTGTATCGGTCCCATGACGACGGTATGCCCGTTGCATGCGGGCCCGGTTACGTCCGGTTGTGTTGCGGCGCGAGCGAGGGCGATAAGGTTAAAGATAAGGTCAAAAGGCGGAGCAATAAAAAAGGGCAGCCTGTGCTGCCCTTTCCGGATCGCTGCTGCGCGGACCGCACACTGCTGCTGCGGGCCCGGCGCGACGAAATTGCGTGGCGTTACTTCGCAGCCTTGCCGGTTGCGCGGTTGCCGAACTTCTTGTTGAACTTCTCGACACGGCCTGCCGTGTCCATGATCTTTTGCGTACCGGTGTAGAACGGGTGCGATTCCGACGACACTTCGATCTTCGCGAGCGGGTACTTCGCGCCGTTGAATTCGATGGTTTCACGCGTCTGGATGGTCGAGCGCGTGATGAACTTGAAGTCGTTCGACATATCCTGGAACACGACTTCGCGGTAATCCGGGTGGATGCCTTCTTTCATGGTCTTTCCTTTATCGGGCGGTAGCCAGCCCGCGGGAATCGCAAGCCACTTGCCTAAGGTCGAAAAACGGCGATTATGCCAGAAAATCAGGCGGTTGGCGATTATTGCGGTGGTTTTTTCGCGGTCGTTCGTTGCGAGGCGGTGGCGGTGTTTTCCCGCCGCAGAGCGCGGTGGCGGGGCCGGCCTGTCCAGCAGCCTGCCGCTACCAGCACAACCGTGTCGCTCAATCCGCCGCGCCCGGAAGCAGCGCGCCGGTCCGGGCCGGATCCTGCCGGTAATAGCGGGCGAGTAGCCGGTACAGCTCCGGATACTGCGCCTCGAACTCATGCGGCTTGACGAATAGCGCCTCGCTGCACACCGCGAAAAACTCCGACGGATGGTCCGCCGCATACGGGTCGATCAGCGAGTCGCGCTCGAAACGCGCCCAGCGGCGCTCCGGCACCGCGTCGACCTTCGCGCAGAACTGATCGTAGGCATGATCGAACACGTCGGCCCACGCGGCGCTGTCGAGCGGCGCGTGCAGGCGCCGGAAGAGCGGCGGGTGGCCGTCGGCAACGCCCGTCACCATGTCGATCTTGTGCGCAAACTCGTGGATCACGACGTTGTACGCGTCGCTGCCATCGGTCATCTGCGCGTCTTCCCACGACAGCACGACCGGTCCGCCTTCCCACGCTTCGCCGCTCGCATCGTGTTCGACTTCGTGGACCACGCCGTCTTCGTCCTCGACCGTCTTGCGGATCACGAACTCGCCCGGATACACGATGACGCCGACCCAGCCGCGATACAGATCGAGGTCGAGATTGAGCACCGGCAGGCACGCTTGCACGGCGATCGCGACGCTGATCTCGTCGGTCAGTTCGAGTTCATGCGCGGTTGAGAATTCCTTTTGTGCGAGAAAGAGGCTGGTCAGGTCGCGCAGGCGCGCCTGATCCGCCGGTTCGAGCCGCGCGAGGAACGGCAGTCCGGCGAGCGTTCTTTGCCAGAGCGCATCGGCGATCGCATGCGTGCGCAGCGCGCGCTCGCGGCGGCGCGTGCCGATCCAGTGACTGAGTTTGGAGAGCATCGTTCAAGCGGGCCTCGCTGCGCGTGGCGCATGCGAATGACGCGCTCGATCGCGTCTCGCCTGCACGGCAACGGATTCCTTGACCTTATCGTGTTCGGACAGCGACGATTCTAATCGCGCCGCGCGTCACGAGGCGAATGGCGCCGCCAACCCGGTCGGCCCGAAACAGCAATCTGAAAACGCCCGCGGATGCGGGCGATCGACAGACCCTGTCCGCGGCGGACACGGACATCGTCGGGCAACTCGAATACGTTGGCCAACCCACGCATTGAACATCGGGTGCGAGGCGGCGTTGCGCGGACGTCAGCCGCCGCGGCGCATCATATCGAAGAACTCGGAGTTGTTCTTCGTCTGGCGGATCTTGTCGAGCAGGAATTCCATTGCGTCGACTTCGTCCATGTCGTGAATGAACTTGCGCAGCACCCAGATCTTTTGCAGGATCTCAGGCTTGATCAGCAGTTCTTCGCGGCGTGTGCCGGACTTGTTCAGGTTGATCGACGGATACACGCGCTTTTCCGCGAGACGACGCTCGAGGTGCACTTCCATATTGCCGGTGCCCTTGAACTCTTCGTAAATCACGTCGTCCATGCGGCTGCCGGTTTCGATCAGCGCGGTGCCGATGATGGTCAGCGACCCGCCTTCTTCGATGTTGCGCGCGGCGCCAAAGAAGCGCTTCGGCCGCTGCAGCGCATTCGCGTCGACACCGCCGGTCAGCACCTTGCCCGAGGCCGGCACAACCGTGTTGTAGGCGCGCGCAAGACGCGTGATCGAGTCGAGCAGAATCACGACGTCGTTCTTCATTTCGACAAGGCGCTTCGCCTTTTCGATCACCATTTCGGCGACCTGCACGTGACGCGCGGCCGGTTCATCGAAGGTCGACGCGATCACTTCGCCCGCGACCGAGCGCTGCATTTCCGTCACTTCTTCAGGGCGTTCGTCGATCAGCAGCACGAACAGCACGACGTCCGGATGGTTCTGCTTGATCGCGTGCGCGATGTGCTGAAGCATCACGGTCTTGCCGGACTTCGGCGACGCGACGAGCAGACCGCGCTGGCCTTTGCCGATCGGCGCGATCATGTCGATGATGCGGCCGGTGACGTTTTCCTCACCGCGCATTTCACGTTCGAGCAGCAGCACCTTGTTCGGGTGCAGCGGCGTCAGATTCTCGAACATGATCTTGTGCTTCGACGCCTCGGGCGGCTGGCCGTTGACCTTGTCGACTTTCACCAGCGCGAAATAGCGTTCGCCGTCTTTCGGCGTGCGCACTTCACCTTCGATCGTGTCGCCCGTATGCAGATTGAAGCGGCGGATTTGCGACGGCGAAATATAAATATCGTCCGTGCTGGCGAGATAGGAGGTTTCCGGCGAGCGCAGGAAGCCGAAGCCGTCCGGCAGCACTTCGAGCGTGCCGTCACCGAAGATCGTTTCGCCCGTTTTCGCGCGCTTTTTAAGAATGGCAAACATTAATTCCTGCTTGCGCAGGCGGTTCGCACTTTCGATCTCAAGGCCATTGGCCATTTCGATCAACTGTGACACGTGCAGAGTCTTAAGCTCAGATAAATGCATACGGAGAACCCGCAGGAGAAGGTGCGACTGAAATGAAATCTGGGAGGAGAGTTGAGCGGAACCGCTCAGGGACTTATTCGTCTGTTCGACGTTTTATGGATTCTAGCATAGCACACGCCTGATCCAGCCAGCGTGGCGAGGCGGCGGCTTTAACATATTCTTGTTGTCAGCCGACAACAGACAGGGAGCAACGCGGGCATCCAGTACACATGAACTACCGCACAAAGCTCACGGAGCGACTGCCGTGCCGCGCTGCGCCGATCGGGGCGCTGTCATACGGCCGGGAATGAGGCGCGGCGGAGGCGCGGCGCGCGCGCAGCTGCGATGCCCGTCCGGAATACCCACGCACCGCGACGGCTGCGAAACCGTTGCCGGCGATAAGCCTTTTGCGAATCGCCGGCTGATCTCGCGCCGGCGATTAAAGATTGCCGTCGAGGAACGCGGTGAGTTGCGACTTCGACAATGCGCCGACTTTCTGCGCGGCAACCGCGCCGTTCTTGAACAGGATCAGCGTCGGGATGCCGCGTACGCCGAACTTGACCGGCGTCGATTGATGCTCATCGACATTGATCTTCGCGATCTGCAGACGGTCTGCATAGTCTTTGGCGACTTCGTCGAGGATCGGTGCAATCATCTTGCACGGGCCGCACCATTCTGCCCAGAAATCGAGCAGTACGGGTTTATCGGATTTCACGACGTCCTGTTCGAACGATGCGTCGCTGATGTGCTTGATTTGTTCGCTCATTGTCTGAATACCTCATTCGGTTCGAGGCCTGCCTGAATGCTCGCCACGATACATCAAAACTGAAGAGAATCTCCGTTCGCTTTACCGCAAAGAAAGGCTCAGCCGAATGACTGTCGAGGTCTGTGGGAACCAGCTGCAAAACAACCTGCGAAGGTGCTCGGCGCTTGGCTTTACGGGTCACTTGCACGCAGTTTAGCCTAATTCGCTATGTGCTGCCCGTGGTGATAGTACCCATTCAGTACCGATTCAGGCAGCAGGATCGGTGCGTAACTGCAATCGTGCACCGCCCCTTACCGACTCTATCTGGAGGTCGTCGCAGCGAACACAAGAGTCGCCGCCGCGGGCCTTCGCGGGGAGGCCGCGTGCGGCGCAAAAGGCTTGCTGCAGAAGGCGCGCGCCCGTGCAGCCCGATATTCCAGTCGCGCGAGGCGCGCTGCGATGTTAGAATGCAACGTGACGGGCCTCCTCGCATGGAGGGGCGGTCAACCTGGTCAGGTCGGGAACGAAGCAGCCACAGCCGTTTTCCACCAGTGCCGAGGGTCAGGCTCGTCACCTTCCTCCTTTTTGCTCTATTCTCGTTTCTCTCGTTTCTTCCTTTGCCGTTTTCCATTTCCCTTTGTTGATCCCGCCGTTCCTGCTCGTCGGTACGATGCGTTAGCGTTGTCCGCGGCCCGTTCAAGAGCGGGTCATCAAGACGTGCGTCCTGTCGTCGGTTGATACGCGAAGTTGTTCTCTATCGGTTCATTAGCAAAATACAATAGAGCGCTGATGTCGCTTCGACGGTTTTGGAATCCGGATTGCCGGAGCGCATCCTGCAACGGCCGTTTTTGCGACTCCTTTGCGGCGCAGGGCTGAACCGGCTTTGCGCCGATGCGTTGCTGATACAATTTCCCGATGACCTATCAAGTTCTCGCACGCAAGTGGCGGCCGAAAGATTTCGCGTCGCTCGTCGGACAGGAGCACGTGGTGCGCGCGCTCACGCACGCGCTCGACGGCGGCCGTCTGCATCATGCCTATCTGTTTACCGGAACGCGCGGCGTCGGCAAGACCACGCTGTCGCGCATCTTCGCCAAAGCGCTCAATTGCGAGACTGGGGTGACCGCCACGCCGTGCGGCGTATGCCGCGCGTGTCGGGAGATCGACGAAGGGCGCTTTGTCGACTATGTCGAGATGGATGCGGCGAGCAATCGCGGGGTCGACGAAATGGCGGCGCTGCTGGAACGCGCGGTGTATGCGCCGGTCGATGCGCGCTTCAAGGTCTATATGATCGACGAAGTGCACATGCTCACCAATCACGCGTTCAACGCGATGTTGAAGACGCTGGAAGAGCCGCCGGCGCATGTCAAATTCATTCTGGCAACCACCGATCCGCAGAAAATTCCGGTTACGGTGCTCTCGCGCTGTCTGCAGTTCAATCTGAAGCAGATGCCCGCCGGCCATATCGTGTCTCATCTCGAGCGCATTCTTGGCGAAGAGCAGATCACGTTCGAAGCGCAAGCGTTGCGGCTGCTGGCGCGCGCGGCGGACGGGTCGATGCGCGATGCGTTGTCGTTGACCGATCAGGCCATTGCCTATTCGGCGAACCAGGTGACCGAGGACGCGGTGCGCGGCATGCTGGGCGCGCTCGATCAGAGCTATCTGATCCGGCTCGTCGATGCTTTGGTGGCCGGCGACGGCGCCGCGGTGTTGTCCGTGGCCGACGAGATGGCGCTGCGCAGCCTGTCGTTTTCCACCGCGCTGCAGGATCTCGCCAGCCTGCTGCACCGGGTCGCGTGGGCGCAGTTCGCGCCGTCGTCGGTACTCGACGAATGGCCGGAGGCCGCCGATTTGCGGCGCTTCGCCGGAATGTTGAGTCCCGAGCAGGTGCAACTGTTCTATCAGATTGCGACGATCGGCCGCAGCGAACTGGGGCTCGCGCCCGATGAATATGCGGGCTTCACCATGACGCTGTTGCGCATGCTCGCGTTCGAGCCGTCGCTCAATGGCGGCGGGACGGCCGGCGGTCCGGGGCCCGCGGCGCGCGCGGGCGGCCAGAGTGGGGCGACGGGCGGCCGTCGTTCGGGCGAG
>NZ_CADIKF010000071.1 GCF_902859875.1 Paraburkholderia solisilvae
AGCGGGTCGCGGCTGGTGCCCGCGCCGTGCGTGATCGCGCGGCATCGGCCGCAGGCGCGGGTGCGCCAGGCTTGCGGCCTTGGGCGCTTCGTCGTCGTGGCCTTCCTCGTCGTTCGCGCCATCGCCTGCGCCGAAACCCTGCCGCAGCTTTTCCAGCGTCCGCAGTGCCTTGGCCTCGGCCTCGCGCAGCAGACCGCGATGAATCACGGCCTCGCCTTCGCGGTCGAGCGTGACGATGGCACCGGCCACGGCGCGCACGTCCGGGGCGTAGTCACGCAAGCCTTCCTCGATGGCTTGCAGTTCCTCGACCACCTGCTCGCGGCGCGGTTCCAGCGCCTCGGTCTTGTCCTCGTTCTCGGCGTCGTAGGCTTCTTCGAGTTCGGCATCGAGCTTGTCGAGGCGGGTTTGCAGGGACGCGATGCGGCGGGCTTCGCGGACGTTCGGTTCGCGGCGCTGGCGCGGCGCGTTCTGGAACGTCTGGCGGTCGGCGTGGCTCATGTGCGGTACGGCTTCCACCCACGCCCAGCCCTCGGCGCGCACGTCCTCGGCCTGCGCATCCAGCTTGCCGCGCACCAGCGTTTCCAGCAGCGCGGCATCGGTCAGGTAGGTTCCGGCATCGCCTTCGGCGAACAGGTCGCGGCGGATGTGGAAGGCTGGCGAACGCCAGTTCCGCCAGGGATGAGCAGACAGCGAACCTAGAGCAGCGCGATCCACGAAGTGGAGACGCCCAAGGTTCCGTCGCTTATTATTTGGCATACGGTTAGTTGAGGATAGAAATATGAAAAACATCTTTGAAGAAATCAATGGATTGTCTTCGGAAAAAATCGAGAAATTCAGCCTGGGGAAGTTTTCCTATGCCTTTCTTGATAAAGATCCGATCTTTATCAAGAAATTGCTTCCCCTCATCGAAACCTCGCTGGCAAATGAGAGCTTTCAAGCAGACGTAATGCGTGCTTACACGGAGGGCTGCATGAATGAGAAGGCAGCCGTTCTGAAAGAATTTGAAGCCAAGCGCGACCATCCAAACGCGGCCATGTTTTATATGCCGCAGCTTGATCTAGTGGACAAGCGGTTGGCCGTAAAGACGGTTCAGCAGCTAATAGGTGGCCTAAATAATTATCTCGATGAGTATCCGGGGGTGCTGGAAATTCTCAATAACTCTTACAAGAACATCCATGACGAAGATGGCTCCTCGTACATAAGAGAAAATTACGTAAATTACCGTATTGGTTGCATTCTTTATTCGAAGCACCAATCAATCAAGGGGAGGACTGAGATGCTGGAGCTAAAGTATTCCAAGGTTGTTGAAAGTGAGTACGAGAAAATTGGCATTGACATAGGAAAGGAGGATGCTCAATTCTCCAAATACAGCCTTGTTAGCCTGAACGAGAATATTCAGATATTCAACGACAAGGATAGCCAGACAATACGCGATGAGCGCATAGGGCAACATTTCTGGATTAACGTCCCAAGGAAGCTGCTTACCTCTATAGAGGAACTCATTGAAAAAGGAATGCTGTCCGAAATAGCATTCAGAATTGATTATGTATCCGAGTATACCCCTGCAATGGAGGAGATGGAGTTTGGCGCTCCGTTGCGGTTGAAAATATCTTCCCTACCTAAATTGTCAAAGTTCTACTCCACTGATAGATACGAGAACAATCTGTGGATTCGCCATGACGCAGAGAAGCAAAGTTTGACTTTTGAAGAATTGATGGAGGATTTTGAGGTGGTAGGCGACGGCATCGTCACGCAAGTCATCCATCTTGAATACAGATCAAAAGATGATGATTTTTTTATAAATCACTTGGATCACGAATTCATCGTATATACGCTGGATAGGTACCAAGAAAGATTGAGTGATGCCAACATCAAAGGGCATAGAAAAATAAAAACGTTCAAAATAGATAACTCGACTATCCCGTTCAACATAAATATTGGCGGGGATCTGTTCCTACTTCAAGTTCTCGATTCGTATTTCAAAAATGATGACCTGATCCGTGAATATTTTGAAAAAATTAACTAACTTGGCAATTGAGGCTCTCAAGCCAAGCAGCGATCGGCAAAGAACATGACGCAGCTTCTCGTGCAGCAGCCAGCTCGCGCCGGCGTCCGGCGTGAACAACATGACCACGGGCACCGGATTAAAGTCCGGAGTCTGGAGTGATTTACGGCCATTGGCCAGCATCAGGAATCGTTGTTCGTCAAGTGATGAGTACGCTCATGGCGATCTCCGGTTGCACGGGCGGAATTGCCCGGAACCGTCGCCAGCACGGCGCAACGCAAGCCGTCACGGGTCAGCCACGGGCTGCCAGCGTGCTCGCACGCGCAGCCCTTGACGGCGAGTATGCCGTGATACGGCGAAGGAAACAGCAAGCCCCCCCCTCCTCTCTGCTATCCGCGCCGGCAAGCGGAGCGTGCGGGCCTGCAAGAGCCGGAGACGTCAGGGAGCAAAGCCAAATGACCGCGGCTCAGCGGGAGGCGCGGGGACAGTCCGCGAACCCGACGGCGGAACGCAGAGACGCGCAAAGCAACACAACAGCACGCTCATCTCTCGCCCGATAGTTCCTGCACCAGAATCGAGCGACACCTTGTAACATGATCGGAATTTAAGGAGGCAATCCAGCATCGAACTTGCCTCGTCCAAACCGGGGCCCTACATGCACATTTCCAAGCTCAGCCTGATCAACTACAGAAATTTCGCGAATACGAAACTCCTATTCAATAAGGGCGTTAACACCATCATTGGCGAGAATGGGTCAGGGAAAACCAACCTATTCCGCGCGATCAGGCTATTGCTCGATGACAACATGATCCGGTCTGCCTACCGCCTGGATTCGACTGACTTCCATCGCGGCTTAGAGAAATGGCAAGGACATTGGATCATCATCAGCCTGGAATTTGAAGAAATCTCGGCCGACGAAGCTGTTCAAGCGTTGTTCTGCCATGGGGCCGGAATCGTCGACGACGAGCCTGTCGGACGAGCAACTTACAACCTGATTTTCCGCCCCAAGAAAGAAATTCGCCTCAGCCTGTCCCAACTGGATGATGGCGATCACGACGGCCTTGCTGCAATTCAGAACTCAATATCCATAGAAGACTACGAGACGATATTTACAGGCCGAAGTGCAGCGGACTTCAATGACGATAAATTTTATAAGGAAGTCGTTGGCGATTTCGAAAACGCCAGATTCAGTGAGGAAATTGAATTCCCTGTAATCGGCGCTAAAATTCCAAGCGTGCTATCCGTTTCCAAGGAAATATCTTTCACGTTTGTTCAGGCACTGCGAGACGTAGTATCTGAATTTCACAACAACCGGACAAACCCCCTTCTATCGCTACTGAAGGCTAAGAGCGGCGACATCGATCCCGTGGCCTTTCAGGCCATCACCGATGGGGTGAAAGCTCTGAATGACTCGATAGAGTCCTTACAGGATGTCCAGGTTGTTCGCACCGACATACGAGACACCATCAAGGACGCTGCCGGCGAGGCGTACTCGCCTGCCTCTCTATCGATCAAATCAGATCTTCCGGATGAAGCTGACAGACTATTCCAGTCGCTCAAGCTGTTTGTTGGGGAGTCAACAGAGGGCTATGAAGGACCAATCCACGAGCTAAGCCTTGGTGGGGCCAATTTGATATTTCTCACGTTGAAACTACTGGAATTCAAGTACCAGAAGGCCAAACAATCGATAGCAAACTTTCTGTTGATTGAAGAGCCGGAAGCCCATATTCACACACACATTCAAAAGACGCTATTTGATCGCATCCAGTACGACGAGACGCAGATTATCTACTCTACCCACTCGTCGCATATTTCAGAGGTCAGCAATGTTCAGAATATGAACATTCTTGGCAGAGAGCCTGATCGATGCGAAGCCTATCAGCCGACGGCCGGCCTCACAGATGAAGAGATCGGTAACGTCCAACGCTACTTGGACGCGGTGCGCAGCAACCTGTTATTCGCGAAAAGCGTAGTCTTAGTCGAAGGCGACGCCGAAGAGATTTTGATCCCGATACTCATCAAAAAGGTATTTGGAGTAAGCCTGGATGAACTTGGCATCAGCCTCATTAATATAAGAAGCACCGGCTTCCAGAACGTCGCTGCCCTTTTCCATAGCGATCGAATTCGGAAGCGATGCAGTATCGTCACCGACCTCGATAAGGCCATCATCGACACGACTCTCATAGCCGGCGAGCCCGAAGCGGTGCAGCAGCGCAAGAAGAAGTACCAGGCGTCCCAAGAGAAGGGAATCGCGAGGAAGGCTGCGTTGGAAGCGGCATTCAATGGAAACCCGTGGATTGCGTCATTCTTCGCATCACATACGTTTGAAGTCGATTTCGTCTCGGCAGGCAACGCACGAAAAGTAGTCGGCATTCTTCCCGAGGTATACAAGGACAAGGCCACCATCGCTACAGCCAAGGCGGATCTCGAATCCGCAGATGTGGCGCTCTACGGACAGCGGGCATTGACGATTGCCGATAACTACGGCAAAGGCTGGCTCGCCATCCTGCTTGGCAAGAAAATCGATTCAGATGCAGCCATCCCGGAATATATTCTCCGCGCCGTTGCCTTCGCTCATCCGGTAGTCAAGAAGGAAGTCTGGTTCAACGTTCTGAGCTATCGGCTGAAGCTTCAAGAAGAAGATATTTTTTCTGCCGCAACCACGGAACAATGCAATGCGTTCCGACAAAAGCTAACGGCCTTCTTGAACGGGGAAATCGACTTCGTGAGCATCCGGAACGAGGTGCTTGCTGCATTTCCCGATGATCGCATCAATGACGTGCTCAAGGTGTTCTGATCATGTTCACGTGGGATAACGACGACCTGAACCCTGAGCAGGATGCGGCAATCCTGCACCCTGGCAGTGTATTTCTTGTCGCCTGCCCAGGGAGCGGTAAAACTCGGACCCTGACCTACAAGATTGCATATGAGCTATCTCGACTGGAGTCAAAAAAACAATTTGTCATCGCCATCACCTATACGCATCGTGCGGCTGACGAGATTCACGAACGGATCGAGGATTTGGGGGTAGACACGTCCCAGCTGTGGATTGGAACCATCCACTCCTTTTGCTTGGAATGGATATTGAAACCATATGGCATCTATCACGATGCTCTGAAGCGCGGCTTTCGCGTCATCGACCAACATGAGCGCGAGAAGATTTTAGAAAAGCTGTGCGAACCGTACAAAAAGCCCAAAATTACTTTCTGGGACTGCGATTTCTATTTTACCGAAACCGGCTACATCCTTTCATGCCAGCAGGATTGGAAGCATGATGGCTTACATAAGATACTGGAAGGTTATTTTGACATTCTAATAAAAAACAGAGAAATAGATTTCGAGTTAATTCTATTCTACGCCCATCAGTTAATTGTCAGCCGCCCAGCCATTAGTGCCATTTTGAGCAAATTGTTTGCCTTCGTTCTGGTAGATGAGTATCAAGACACTAAACGAATCCAGTATTCAATCATCACTTCAATTCTGAGAGCCGGCCAAGGCACGACGAAAACCCTGATTGTAGGAGACCCCAATCAGGCAATTTACCAGACACTCGGTGGCTACCCGATGGCTTATGAAGATTTCAAGGCCATGGCGGGAATCGATATTGACGAACTCGAACTTTCAAAGAACTATCGTTCTTCTGAACGCATCATCGAATATTTTGGCAACTTCAACGTCCATGCAACCAAGATCGAATCTGAGTCTAAAGACAAGAGCTATCAAAGCCTGATCTCTTTTAACACGACGGTCAGCAAGGAAGATCTGGAAAATGAGTTGATTCGACTGATTCGTTTCAACATCCAGACCAAGGGAATTGTTCCTCACGAGATCTGCATACTTGCGCCGCAGTGGGTGCATCTGGCAAGCATGACGCGCCGCTTGGTTGCCAGCATGCCAGAGTATTCATTCGATGGTCCAGGCATGGTTCCCTTCGCTCGGGACACAGACAATTTTTGGTACAAGCTTGCGAAGATTGCTTTGACACAAGCATCGCCGAGCATGTACGTACGCAGACTACGATGGGCCGGGGAAATTCTGAATGACCTGGAGACCGTCGGCGTGAGCACTTCCGGCCTCACTAGAAAATCGCTACTCAAAGAATGCAATAAAATCCGGATCGATGAGGGTGACGGACTCGCCTATCTTCAGAAATTCTTTGAGACTCTATTCTTTAACCTAGTCATAGATTTTCGGCTTTTCCCACTACTTCAAGAACACCATAAAGCATTCTTTGAAAGCTCTCAAGTCAGAATTGATCGACTGAAAAAAGAAGGGACTGAATTTATCGGGGGCATCGAGACATTCCGTAAGGTCTTTCAAAGCCGCACGGGGATAACCATTTCAACGATCCACGGCGTGAAAGGAGCGGAGTTCGATACTGTGATCGCCTACGCCCTTCTTGAAGATATAGTGCCCCACTTCAACGATCCAAACGGCCAAGAAAGCGCGATGAAATTGCTCTACGTCATCGGATCTCGTGCCCGGAAAAATCTGCACCTTATCTCGGAACGCGGTCGCACGCAATATTCCGGAAAGGAATACGAAGCGACTCGGAAACTGGCAGCGTGCAAGTTCGACTACGATCAAGTCCCATAGAGTTCGATGTTGAGATCGGAAGGCAGAGACTGGTGGACATCGACCTCCCCCGAATTCGCTGCGCTACGCCGCAGCAAGTTGTCTCGATAGGTGCTGAACTTCACAATGTCTCCATGCAGCGTGCTCATGGAGTCCGAAGTGGAACAGCTATCGCAAACATCCAGCGCAGCCAACATCGATGCCGACCAGTCACTCCCTTTGCCAGGGACGGAAGCCTACGAGGCGCTGCCACAATTTCCGAAGGGTAATCCTCTTCCCTTCCGACGCACCATTCGTCGCCAGGAACTGCGGCAGATAGTCCCCCTCGCCGAAACGACGATCTACGAAATGGAGCGACGCGGCGAGTTCCCCCGCCGCTTCAATCTGACGCCGCGCTGCGTAGTGTGGGATTTGGCTGAAGTGGAAGCGTGGATCGAGCGGCGCAAGCAAGCCCCTCGCGGCATCTCGAAGCCGGATGTCCACCTACGAAAAACCCGCCCTGTTCGGGCGGGTTCGAGTGAGGAATAAGACCGGGCAGCAACTCACATCCAGACAAGGCTTCCAGCTCCTGGGACGCCGGGCGCGGCAACCGCGAGCCTTCCCTTCACGTTAACCGGCAAAGCCATCTACGCCACGTTCAACACGTCCGCCAAGTGCCAGATCGACGCGCTACCCCCATGCACCGGCGCAGGAATCAACTCAACCGAAGAAAATAGCCGGGCTGACTGAGAACCGCTTGCTCAATGCCGCGATGTGGTCGCGAGTCAGATTGCGGCCTCGGCCATTGAGAATCTTCGACACCAGCGACTTGCTCCCAATCTCCGGTAGATCGGCCACGCCCAACCCATGCTGCTCCATCAGCAACCGGAGCACGTCAACGCCACCCAGCTTCGCCACGCGCGCGTTGAACGCCGCAAACTCGTCGGACTCGTTTTCCCAGATTTCGATGGAACGGGCTAGGATCGCGATCAGCGGGCGATTGGCCTCGTAGTCTTCGACCAGTTCATCCATCAAGGCCAGTGCCTGGGCATAATCACCTTCATTGGCGATATGGCCAATGAAGCCCGCCTCGTCGAACAAGGCATGGGCTCGTTCCTTGATGGCGGCAAATCCCATTTCAGTCGCCCTCCTTCCGGTAGCGTTTGCAAAGCTTGTCGTACTCGGCATGGGTTGTGATGTGCTTGACGTACATGCGGTTGTCGCGAAACTCGATGAAGGTAATCAGTCGAAGATTGTTGCCGCCGATGTCCAGCACCCACCACTTGTCCTTGTACTTGAAGTTATCCAGCGACGGAAAAACCTGTCGCAGTGCTTGGGGTGTATCGAAATCTCCGGATCGCAGCACCCGGTAGGTGCGGTCGATCGCCTCGGCATCGTTCGGATAAGCCTTTGCTGCATCGCTGAACGGCTTTCTGGATATGACGTGCATCTCGGTCCATGCTCGCAGATAAGAGGATAGGCCGGAGTTGACTTTTTGTCAACTCCGGCCATTAAGGCAAGCCGGCCAGCTCAAACCGTCGCACTCAACGCTGGCACGACTATGTTCTCCGGCATCAGCTTCGGCACATAGGCCTGCCCTTCGCCCCAAGCCCCGACCATGTTGGCCCACTCTTGCAGCATGTGGCGCCGCTGCTCGCCGTACTCGGCCTTGTTATAAACCGCACGGGAAGAACGTCCCTCCTCGTGCGCCAGACACTTCTCGATCCAGTCACGGTTGAAGCCGATTTCGTTCAACAGCGTCGAGCCGGTACGGCGCAGATCATGGACGGTGAACGATTGCAGCGGCAGCCCCTTGGCTTGTGCGGCCTCTGCCACGAGTCCTGTGACCCGATTCAAGGTTGCATTGGACATGTACCGGTGTGCATCGTAACGAGATGGGAAAACAAACCTTGAGCCGGCCGCGCAAGCGTGCAGCGTCACGAAAATGTCGAGCGCCTGGCGCGACAGATAGACCACATGCGGATTACGCCCTTTCATCCGCTGCTTAGGAATTGTCCAGGTCTTGTTCTCGAAATCGACCTCATCCCACGTGGCCTGAATCAATTCGCTTTTGCGTACCAGCGTCAGCAGGATCAGGCGCAACGCTAGCTTGATGGTCGGATAGGTCGCCACCGATTCCATCTGCTGCACCATCAGCCGGATTTCCAACGGCGACAAGGCGCGATCCTTCGGCACGAAGGTAGCGATCGTGGATGGCCCCACGCTGTCGGCGGGGTTGTCCACCTTTTCCCCGTGAGCGATGGCGTAGACGTAGACCTGCTTCACGATGTCCCGAATCTGCACCGCCGTAGCCGGTGCCCCACGCTCCTTGACCTTGCTACACAAAGTCCGCAGGTCGTCAGGCTGGATTTCGGTCAGCAGGCGATTGCGGAAAACCGGCAGGATGTCCCGGTCAATGATGTGCTTGCGTGCAGCGCGGGTGCTGTCGGCCCATCGGGCATGAGCCAAAAATGTGCCCATCGCCGCGCCGAAGGTCTTGATGTCGGTCACGCGGCGTTTCTCGCGCTGCTTTTCAAGCGCGGGCGAGATGCCTTTGAGAAGGGCTTTGCGTGCGTCTATAAGTAGTTCACGCGCCATCGCCAGCGAAATACCGTCAGGGCCATAGCGCCCGAGGGTCAGCGTTTCGCGGCGACCATTGAGACGGTAATCGTAGCGGAAGGTGACGGTACCGCTGGTCGATACCGTCACGTACATCCCGTCCCGGTCAGAAGCCTTATAAATCTTGGACTTAGGCTTCAGATTGCGTAGTGCAGCGTCGGTGAGCATCGAGGTTTCCTCCGGTATTTTGACGGCTTTACCGTCAGGTTTTACCGTCAGGGATCGGGAGACCTGTTGATGCCCGGAAAGCCGCGTAAAACAAGCTTTCCCGAGAAGACTTTTACCGTCAAAGACGGTAAAAGTCTGAATAGTGAACGAGAATGTCTTAATCCGGCCCCGATTTTTACCGTCAGCTCTACCGCCAACTTATTTTGCTGGCCGGCGATAGCCACCGATAGATACCGCGACGTATTTACTTGAAAATCAACACGTTACAGCAGTTTTTCGATAGCTGACGATAGTCCTCGAAGGACGTAAATTCACTCCCACTCGATTGTCAACTCGACTGATAAGTACGTGTGCGAACGTGCATTTTTGCAAACATAGCTAGGTCATACCGTCACAAATACCGCGCGTGCAAATAGTACTTCGTTACCCGTCGACCGAACGTTTTCAAGTCTGGGGCCATAGCACGTTAACCGGCCTGGTAGTTCCCATCTTGGCGTCTTATCGGACTCGCGACAGACTTCAGCGGCGTCAGGATAGTTTTTGTTGGACCGTACAGCTGCCTCATTTAGTCGGCGCGAACCTTATGCGTGCGTCGCCTGAATATAGTTTGCAGCGTCGCGGTTGCCTCAGCTCCAGGTCTATTATCTGAATGCAGCCGGCCGTGGAACATCCAGCTCTGCGGCGCCCGACCAAATGTACATGACCCCGCCCTCATGCGATTGGCATACGCGGTCTGTAGGTCGGACCTTTAGCGGACCGCAGCACCCACCCTCTCCGGCGATGCGATACCTCGTTGTCTCAATGTCTCCTGCCAAGGCTCAACAGACGCTACTCTGCCATCCCCGTCATCGCCTCGATGGCGCGGCGCTTTTACGTTGTGTTCGACCGCCTTGTGTGGACCGGACACGGTGGGCCGCGCCGCACGTGCCGTTCCAGAACCGCCTGATCCGGGGGTGTCAGGCCTACACATCTTCAGCCGCCGGCAGGTTCATCGCATGAGCAATCAGCGCGTCCACCCTTTCGTGTGCGTCTTTGATTAGCCGAGGACTTGTCCATCCAGTAGGGGCGACCTGACTCCGGAAGAAGTCGCTGAAGAACATTCGCGAGGTTGCCCCGTCGTCATTGGCCATCGCGGCGTCGCGCAAAAGCCGTGGCAGATTGACCTCGCCCTTGCGCACCGCACCCACCAGCCGCTCGAATTCTTCTATTCCCATCACGAAGACGTTCGAGAGCGGCAGCGTGTGCTCGGCGGCGTCGTCGGGATAGCCTCTGTGTTCTTCCGGTATCAGGCGCTGCAGCGCTTGCCCACCGCCGATAA
Organism: Paraburkholderia solisilvae; assembly: GCF_902859875.1. GTDB lineage: Bacteria > Pseudomonadota > Gammaproteobacteria > Burkholderiales > Burkholderiaceae > Paraburkholderia > Paraburkholderia solisilvae. Next base: position 10,665 of record NZ_CADIKF010000071.1, read on the forward strand.
AGAGCTCGCGGCTGGTGACGATCAGAAGGAAATCCTCTCGCTTTGCGAAGCGCGCCGCCAGAGCCTCGTTCTCGCGAACAACCTTCCCCACCTTCCATCCCTGTTCAAGCGCTTCACGCACTCGCCGCATCTTTCTATGCGCCCACAACGGGCTGTCCTCCACGATACTGTCGTCTTCGAACTTGCTCAGCTTCGCCTCGACGAAGACATTGCAATCATCATCGCCGTCGAATATGGCTTCGACCGAGGGCATCTGCGGGCCAACGAGACGCTTGTACTCGGCCTCGTCCATCAGGCTCAGCCCCGACTCCCCCGCGAGCTCGGTGACGTAACTCTCGAACACCCGACTGAAAGACGCCGTATATTTCGAGTCGAAGAGATCGGAGAGCCGCAGGTGAACGATTTCCTCGGCCCCGCGCGCGAACACCAGCCTATGCCAGCAATGGATCAGTCCGTTAGGCAACTGGAGCAGCGGAAAGCGCTTCAAGTATGGGAATTCGTACAGCTCGTTCTTTCCATGGATACGTTGCGCCGGGTCCTTCTGCAACTCCTCGCGCAGGGTCACCATGTCCCGGGCGAACACATCGAAAATCCTGTCGACCTTGTCGCCGTACGTCGCGCGCAGAGGCATCATCCAGTCGCGACTTAGCGGGACATCCCCGTTCAGCACGGCCGCGTACAGGGCGTACGAGAGCGCGAGGAAATCGTCCGGTTCCATCCCGAAGGCGGCTCGGAACTGCTGTCGGTCCGCACCGTTCTTCGGCAGCCGCGCATACAGTGCAGCCCACCGCATGTAGTTCCGGGTTTCCTTTCGCTGGAACTCTACTTGCGGATGCATCAGGCTGCGGAGCATGAGGAAGATGTTTTTCGGCTGTGGATCGCGCACATGCTCCGGCATGTCCCACAACTTCTGCCGAATCTCGTCCATCTCGGCTATCGTGATCGCGGGGCCGGCTTGTAGCCTTACGGCGTTGTCTTGGAGCGCCCATTTGACGATCAGCATGGTCAACCACGGAGCACTTCTCAGTTCCTCCAGCCGGCCCGCAGGGGGATTCCACAGCATGTGCAACGCCGCGTTCAGAACCGAGGTCGCGCTGTAGCGAGCGAGCCGGTTCCTGATAGACCGGTACGCTTCATCCATGCTGATTTTATGCACGGGCATTTTTCGAGCGAGGCGCATTGCGAAGGGCAAGTCACCCTGGAACGTCGATACTTTCATTGGCAGAATCCGGCTCGACCGCTGGCTGAAATTCCGATAACCGATACGGTAACACCGCTCGGCACGCTTGATAATCGCCTCCGCTCGGCGCTTCCTGACACGCGACCGAAGCGGGTTGTCAGGGATCCGGTTGATGAACTCGCCGATATCGCGCAATCCCGCTCGAAATTATTGGCCACAAAGTCATTGAAATGCTCGAGTCCAAACAGGCGCAGATCAGCGGCGGCGAGGGGCTCGTTACCGCATAATGCCGAAGTTCAACTGGTCGCCTGAGGATCGGATCGAGCGGCCCGTGGTTGGCCGACTACCGTCTCATGCGAGGGGCTTAGGACGACCCTGAGCAGATCGTCGGATTGCCAGAAAGCCGACGTCCGTCTGCCTGACATTCTAGGTGTTGTGTCAGGACTCGCCTTCGTCTTCCTCATCTTGCCACGACGAGCATGTCAGACACTGGTCATATTCTTCCCCGATGACGTTCCCCGGACAGTCCGCTTTGGTACAGTCCTTCCGAACCACGCTATGTGTCTGGTCACATACGGGGCAGTACAAGTTGATTGAATCAGGGCCTTTCGGCCTCAGAACGGCTAGCTTATGCTCAAAACCACCGTCCGTATTAGCGTCGTAAAGACATTCGGGGCAGAGGTACAAGCGCTGCTTTTTGTCGATGCCTAGATAGGCCTCTACCTTTGCTGGTGGTAACAGCTTCACAACGATCGACGCTTCCCAGCAAGTTGTGTTCGTTGCAAACTCCTCTGCCCCGAGCTGAGAACTCGGCGCACGACGCAGAAATTCTCGGCGAATTTTGAACCAACTCTCGCCAGGAAATAGAGCTTTGTGCATATACAACGCACTGTCGATGACCTCTGCAACGCGTACGGAAACGTTCTTACCGGCTGAGTGCGTAACTACATTTCGGACGGCCCGTAGGTTATGAAATTTCTCGACGAAGTTTGCGTCGAATGCCGTATCCGAAAATGTGTCATGCACACGGATAAGGTCTTGCGCATCGATGGTTCTGAAGAGTTCGAAATCAATCGCACCACCCTCGTATGGCGAGGGCCATCGCGATGGAGAATCAGATATCAACAGGTATGGAGAGACTTCAACGATCCGTCCTTTGATGATTAGCTCTACGGCCTGCTGCACAATCGTCAGTGCCGTCGTCAGCGTACGCTTTGCGGCCGCCCAATACGCGTCCGATATTTCTGTTTCGTCGTAGCCGTAATAGTCTGCCTGGTCGAAGTCTATAAGGAGATTCGCGGTAGTGTCCCAAGCAAAATTCAAGAGTTCCTTCCCCGACGTATAGTAGTCGGCTGGAGTCGGTATATTCGTAATCATCTCTCTTTCGCCCACCAACAGTCTTGTTCTGCTCTGACACGGCTTCGCAGCTTAGCCCTCGGAAAATCGGGGTGCTTTACCCACTTCCTGTAACCGGTCATGGACCGGGCACATGCATCAATTGTCAACTATCTCGACGTTGCAATTGACCGACCGCCTGCGGCCGACTACGGCCCGATCCGCATTGGATTGCGCATGCCTCCTTGCACACGCGCACCCAGAACGCATTGCAACGAATCAGCACTGCATCAACGGCTTGCATGGCAAGGCCGGCATCTTTTCACAGGTCTGCCCAGAGGTGCATGAGATTCGTTCCGCATTTGCTGGGCAACCTTAGCACTTGCATCAAGTGCGTCATGCTAGCACTATCCTTTTCGTTGAAACAGCGTCGCCCGATACTCTTCTCGCATCAAACATGACAGGATCGCCAGGCGCAGATGAGCATCGAACGATCGATGCCGACGGTTAGGCTGGCCTACGGAAAACTTAACCAGTAAGAGCACCCACAATGGCAGGCGAAAACCAGAGAACATCCGCCGTTGAGCCCGTAATCGAGAGCCCATTGGGCAGCGACGCGCCGCAAGCGCATCCGTCCTTTGACGAGTTCGGCTATGCCCCTTTCGCCCGTACTATTGCTCGAGCCGCCGCGACGACCCCGAGTCCAAAGGGCCTCGTAATGGCGATAGATGGGCCATGGGGCGCCGGGAAGACGAGCTTACTCAATTTCGTGCGGCATTATCTGCTGGATCAGAATGTAGCTGTCGTCAAAAACGAATTAGTGCTTCCCGTGAGCGTAGAGTTCAATCCGTGGTGGTTTGCGGACCGTGAGCAACTGACGTTGCAGTTTCTAGAGCAGTTTCGTGCACGCTTCCCGCAAGAAAACAAAACACTGATGGCCGTCGCCGACGCGTTTGCTGAATATGCCGATGCGATCGGCTCTGCCGTAGCAACAAGCATTTCTGCTGCCACGGGAGCTCCGATTCCGTTGCTTGGAACGTTTGCGTCAGGGCTGCTTAAGAGGTTCAAGCGAACGCCCAAAGACGTTCGAAAACTGAAGGCGGAAGTGTCCGACGCTTTGGAGAAGGCGGCACAGCGATTTGTAGTGTTCGTCGATGACATCGATAGGCTTGCACCGTATGAAATACGCGAAGTCTTCAAGGTGATCAAAGCCGTCGCGGATTTCCCGAACGTTGTATACATATTGGCTTTCGACCGCCGTCTTGTCTCCGAAGCGTTACGGACTTCGCTCGCAATTGCAGATGGCGATGCATACCTCGAAAAAATTGTACAGGCGCAGTTCGTCTTGCCCGCGGTTTCGGACGAGTTCCTCATCCAGAAGCTTCTGCGCGACCTTGATCGCCTCATTGGTACGCTCGGGAACGATGAGATTGCGGTCGATACGACACATTGGAGCAATGTCTTTCATGATGGACTATCGCCGCTAGTCCAGACTCCCCGCGATGTGGTTCGGGCAGTGAACGCACTTATGGTTACGTTTCCCGCGGTACGGGGTGAGGTGAATCCTGTGGATTTCATTGCCCTCGAGTTCCTACGTGTATTTGTTCCGGCCGCATACGCAGTGATCCGCGATAACAAAGCCAAATTCACCGGTCTTGCGCCTGACCGAGGGGAGCGCGTGGAAGCTCAGCAGTTCCACGACGGATGGTTGGAAACCCTGTCTGCCAGACATCGAGCGCCGGTTAAAGCATTAATGAAACGCCTTTTCCCACGCCTGCAGTGGGTATGGGGAAATGTTACGTACGGCACCGACTCGCTGCGTCGCTGGAGCGCACAAGCCCGAGTTTGCGTGTCCGAAAAGTTCGATAGATATTTCCAGTTCGGAGTTTCCCCCGACGTGTTGAGCGAGCAGGAGTTACGCGCCTTTATCCGCCTTGGGGAAAATGTTGATGCGCTGGCTGACGCTTGGGTCGTGGCGTTCGACGAGCGCCGACCTTCCGGGCCTTGCAAAGCCAACGACTTGATCACAGCACTGACAAAGCTCGACGACCTACCGGTCCCATTTGCAGCCGCATGCATGGAAGCATTTTTCCGCGTGGGAGACGGGTTTTTGAGTGACCCACGTAATTCGGTACCCGGATTTTTCAGTGTTCACGCGGACGTACACGCCTTCTGGCTCATCAATCACCTTGCAAAGGCGTTGCCCGACAACCAACGCGAAACAACAATTCTGAGACTAATCCGGGAAGGCGAAGCCATCGGATTAGCATGCAGAATCGCGTATAGCATTGACCGGATGTATCAGGCGGACGCTGCGCAACGTGATTCGGCCTTCCAAGCCTTTGCGCCTGCGACGGTGGAACAATTGAGAGACATTGTGACTGCCCGGTTGCGTAAAATAGCGCGGGGTGACGGCCTAATTCAACTGCCCGATGTTTACCTCGCGCTGCTGGTATGGAGTAATTGGGCTGACATAGCAGAAATCCAGCAATGGTTCCAACGCGCCATGGACGACGACGAAGTGCTGTTGAAATTGCTCGTCAAGGCCGTACGAGTCGGGACGTCCTACACATACGGAGAGCGGGTCACGCATCGCATCGCCTCGGTTGATCCAAAACTTTTCGAGCCTTATCTTCTTCCTCCAACGAATCTCGAGCAACTATCCGCACGCCTGCGTGAGATCGCTTCCGGTCGAATACTCGATGAAGTGGAAACTGAAGCCACGCGGGAATTCGAAAAGGGCATGGATACAATCCGCAACAGCCCACCGCAGGACAGCCCGGCGCCGGTCAGTACGTCATAAGGACACGTTCGAAGGGCGCATGGCAGGATCACGAAAACACGGATACAGCGGTGCTCGATGCGCCGTTTGAGTAGTCGGCTTCAACGACGCCGCAGGTTGATCTCTTGGCCGTCTGGCCACTCCTCATGGCAGGTGCGAGACGCCGGGTATGTCAGGCTGCTCTAGACAGCGAACTGGAGCAGTCGGACAACGCCGGATAGGCTACGTCCCGCGCTCCGCATCGATCCGCCGACGCAGGCTATCGTAGTCCTCGTCGGCGACCTCGAAGTTGCGGGTCAGGCCGGTCAGGATCGTCCCGGCGGTACGGAGATACGCTTCGTGCTGCGGGCTGCTTGGTGAATGCTCGCGCGCCTGTTCGATGCGCTTCATGATCGCATGGCGCGTGCGCTCGATGTGTTCGTCGTACAGCAGTTCGTTCATGCGATGAATTTTACATAGACGCCCCGGTTTTGAACGCGTCGCCTACCCGGTCCGCACAGTGGCAGAATACGCCGGTCCAGACGGGGAGAAGAGACATGCTAAAAGAAGTGCTGGAGGGCATAAAAGCGTTCGCCGAGTTTGCCGTTAAGCCGTTGATCGGCATTGCGGCAGCGAGCGCGTTCCTGCTGTTCGCGCCGGCGACGATCCAGGCAACCGTGGGCACGACGGCGTTCGTTCAAACGTACCGATCATGGATTGGTGCGCTATTCGTCGCGTCATGCGCTTTTCTACTCGCGCACCTGATCGGCGAAATCCACGACTGGATCGGGATAGCGATATTGACTGGTATGACCAGCCGCAGTCAACGCAGGAAGATGGAGCGGCTGGAGCCCGACGAAAAGAAGCGCTTGCGCCCGTACATCCGGGATCGAAAATCGTCGGTGTCGTACTCGATCAGCGACGGCGTCGCGCGGGGGCTTGAAGCAAAAGGCATACTTCTTCGGGCGTCGCAGGTTGGCACACTTAACGGATTCCCGTTTTTGATGCAGCCATGGGCGCGCGAAATCCTTGAGGGAAAACCGGACTTGCTCAATGACACGACCGAGTAGCGGCGCATCGCAGTACAGGGGGATGGCATGTGGTGCGAGATAATGAAGGGTATCCCGGCAGCAATTGTCGCCTTGGTGATCGGCTGCATAGCCGCAGCCATTGCTTATCGCCAGTACAAGGTTGCGCACGCTAGGTTCATGCTGGACTTGTTCGAGAAGCGCCATGAAATTTATTTGTATACGGCGACGTTTCTCACTGAACTAGTGTTGGAGCGGCCGATGGAACCGCACGATGTCGGGATCTTTCGTGGGCGCACAGCCGCAGCTCCCTTCCTTTTCAAGCGGGAGATCGCGGACTTTTTGAAAGACGTCTCGGATCAAGCCGCGCATGCCGATCGGGATCGCGCTGCCGCAGCCGCATGGGCCACGGAGCAGCTTGACGTGCTTAAGACGCGCTTCATGCCGTACATGGATCTGTCTGACTGGCGTTAAAGATGGCGCACTACATTGTTTGCGTGACGAGGTGACCCGTGTCGACAGAAAAGAAGCCACTATTTGAGCTTACGCCGCTCGAACTTGACGACGAATTGTCCTGCATGTTCACGCCGTTCAACGACAGCCATCCCATCCGGTGCGAAGTAGGAGCCGCCTTGATGGCCGCACACGTTGCAACACAGCGGCTTGCATTGCGCTCGCTCGACGAATCGCTTGCAGGCGTTGGCGCAGACACGCACGCGGCGCTTGCCACATTGTTTGAGTAGATTGAGGAACTCAACAACTACTTGCTTGAAGGGCAGCCGACCCGGCTCGATCTAGTGTTGTGGGACGCGGCCGGATACATCTATGGGTGGTTCCTGGACCGGAGTGGTCGCCCCGAATTGCGAGCGGGTTCGTGTCCGGAAATTGTCGCCGGCCTCGCCGGCGCACTTCAAACCTTGGCTTCCTACGACCAGAGCTGGCAGGCAGCGCTGGAGCGACGCGCGACGAGTCTGATGTCCATCGTTCGACTGTCGAAAGAGAAAGCGGTCCTGCAGGCGCGCGCGAAAATGGAATCTCGGGGCTTCCTGAAGAAGTTCGTTTCGCGTACGTCGCTGGAGCGCGAACTTATGTCGCTCGGGTTCAGATAGCAGGCGGGGTGATACCGCATCCTCTCAGTTGGCTCATGGCGCCAGCGCTTCCGCTGACGCTTGCTTTGGCGGCGGAACGAACGCGAGCGGGATCGTATGTGTTTCGTCGTCGATCCGCACTATGATCTGCTCGGCGGTGTGCTCGATGATCTCGACGTCGCCGTAGTGGAACATGCGGTGATGATTCGCGCAGACGATCAGCATGTTGCGCGACACGTCGAGGCCACCATTCACCAGTTCTTCGAGATGATGCGCTTCCGTGTACGTGCCGCCGTTGCGCATTCTGAAGGTATGCCCGCACACCTGGCACTTTCCCCCTCGCGCATCCTTCAGCAGCCGCACAAGCTCCGCATCGCGCTCGTACCGCTCGGCGATCTCGCTCATCTTCACCGGAGGCTTCCCAGCGTTCCCTACGTCAATCCGTGCAATTCGGGCGAGCAGTTCGTCTAGCAGCGTGACTGGCTCTGCTTCTGGCTGCACCCGAGCATCGGTGTTCGCGGGTGCGTCGAACTTCAATTGCTGCTGTGTGGCACCGCCCCGGCCACGGACGACGCGACTGCCGAATGCGAACACGTTCGATTGTTGCGAGAACGTCAGATAGAACGGGTCGAGAAACCACAGGTCATCGAGCACGCTTAGCGCGTCTTTCCAGTCGACGCTTACGAGGCCTTGCCACCATCCACTCGCGTAGATCGACGTTTGAGCCTGTGCTATGCCCATCGGGGTGGTACGCTTGAGTTCCAACCAACCGCGCCGGAAGACGAACAACAAGCGGCCGTTCACGTCGGACGGATGCATGCGTGACAGTAGCCGGACGGCTTCTGCGAAGTCGTCTTTGTTCAGATCCAGCCGGTAGTCGCTGGTTGGGTTCATCAGCTGAACGCCCCCATGGCCGCCCGCTTGATGTCGGGCACGCGAATTTTCACGCCGAGCTTGGGAAAGCGGATGCAGCGACCGCGCTTGGACACCTCGACGTGCTTCAGGTCGGAGGCCGTCGGCTCCAGTGCAGTCAGCTTCTCGATATGTCCGACCGGGATCATGTACTCGACGCCGAGCAAGAATTCGACGTGCAGACGCCTAGTCGACCGCTTGTAGCGTGCGGCCATGATTCGCCGGAAAACTGGCGATTCGGCCGGCACTGTGGTTAGCGAAAACCCCAGCGCTTCGACGATTCGGCGGATGGTCAGATAGCCGACATGCTCGTCGGCCAGCGCTTGTTCGAACGCCTTGCGTGTCATGCCGGCATCGCGCGCCACGTCCTGCACGCCCTTTGCCCGTGCGACGTCGTGCAGCGCGGTCCGGGCAATCGCGGGGACGCTGCTCTCGAAGGCCTCAGCGAGGTAATGGCGGATTGTCTCGTCGTCGGTCAGGTATTTCGCAGCGTCGAATGGTTTTGTGTTTTTCATGCGTTTGGGTCTATGAGTTCGTGACGTGATTCTCTGCGTCAATTCCCAACGTCCCGGAGACGAAATGCACGAACAAGAAAACGCGGATACGGCGGTAATCGACGCGCCGTTTGATGACGGCGAGCAGTCGGTTTTAGCGGTGCCGCAGATCGATATCATGGCCGTGTGGCCACGCATTCTCGCTGATGCCAAGCGCAGGGCGTATCAGGTTGGTCCGGACAAGGAATTGGAGCGGTCGGACAACGCCAGCTAGGCTACGTCCTGCGCTCCGCATCGATCAGCCGACGCAGGCTATGGTAGTGCGTGCGCTCGACGTGCTCGTCGTACGGCAGTTCATTCATCGACGTCCCACGGTGCCTGCACGGCCATCAGACGCTCGAGGCCAGCATTGCGCTGCGGCTGCGGTGGATCCAGTTCGGCGACGAACGCTTCGAACGCCAGTTCCTCGAGCGTGAACAAAATCTGATCGTGGTCCATTTCGCCTTCCTTTTCCTCGAGCTTTACAAAGGGTTCCAGCAACGTAGCCGGACCCTCTGTGCCGCGCACACCTGGCCGCTACAGGCTCTTGATGTCGACCGGCACGGGCGGTTCGTCGGCGCGGTCGCAGACGATCTTCGCCAGTTCCATGTCCTCGACGGATTCCCGCATCGGGTAGTGCTCGTCTCCGTACCGCTCGATGGCAATCGACAGCGCCTCAATCTCGTCGCCCTCGGGCGCCCCCCGCTCCGGGTCGATGTCGACTAGCACGGAGCAGCGTGCGAGCGCTGACTGGTGCTCGTCTTCGGTCTGGATGTCCATTTTGCGTGTCAGTCGATCAGCACATGCATGTCGACCCGCGACGCGACCGCCCGCACCACTTTATGCGTGCCGTGGCCCGGATTCGGTGCCACTTCGACCGACACCAGTCCCGCCGCGAGCAGGGCGTCGACGTCCCGCTTTACGGCGCTGCGATCGCGATGCAGGCGGGCAGCGATGCTGGTGATCGATGCCGGCTCCGCCTTGATCGCACGGAACAGCCCGACACGCGCCTGCGTGAGCAGCTCCAGTGCATCGGCGGGATCCTCGAACGTGATCGAGAACGATTCTTCGACCTTCTCGCCGCGATCCAGCTTGCGCGCGATCTGTTTGCCGCGTGCGAAGAAATCCGCTTCCGTTCCCAATCCGATTTTCAGCTTGGTCATGCCTGACTCCTTAATGCAATCCAATCACGCGCGAATTGTTCCTCGACGCCTTCGAAGCTGACAAACTCGACCGGCTCAATGGTTCCGAAGTAGTGCCGGTGGTGGTAGCCGTGCGCGTTGTCGTATCCCACTACCCTGCCGTTGTCACTCTGATACAGCTCGCGATTGATGTACGCGAGGTTGTATCGGGTCACATTGCCGTCTTCGTCGACCCAGACTTCCCGGCGCAAAATGCCGCCGCCCTTTCGTCTGGTGACATGGTGGCTTTCGTCGATTGGTTTCTTATCAGCCATGACGTAGCATATCACGCCTGTAGTTTGATCTCAATGTGCCGCCCCGTCAATGTAGGTAGTCGATGCTCGGCGCGAGCCGGTGTCGGTCGTCATATTTCTGGATCGCCACGGAGAGGACCATCATCTCCATCGTCACCGGCGAGCCCTCGCCTGGATAGCGCGCTTCCAGTGCCAGAAACCGCTCCACGGCCGCCGCGTGGTCTTCGGACGTGATTAGCGGCAGGTTCAGCGGTGCCCGCGGCATGGTCGGGTCAACAGCGGTCACGCGCACCTGCAGGTCGAGCGCGCGCAGAATGTGTTCGACCACTGCGTATGTCCGCAGGGAGTCCACGCTCAGGGCTCGCTGGATCTCCGGTTCCGGGATGCCGCTCTGCTTCGCGAGAAACGGCAGGGTGCCCTCGGCATTCAGGCGCTCAAACAAGGGCTGCAGCGCGCTCGCTGCCCGGTTCGGGTCGGTCATTTCAGGGTCCATAGTTCATCAACCGGACGCGGATGATAGCCGGCAGCCCGCGACCCTATCCATTCGAGAAGCGGTAAGGCTAGTGAACGGCGAACGTTCGGCGTTGTGCCGGCGATTCTGGGGTACCGCACTGTGCCGTTCTGGGTGCCCCAGAGCCTTCGCTCGTCGCCCCTGCGTGGCCGTATGCGCATTAAATTGGGGCCATCTGTCCTGTAGAATCGTCCGGCTACTTCACGGGGTAATCGAGAAAGCCATGAACGACAAAAGTAAAAAGCCCGTCCCGCCGGGGCGTGGTGGCATGGGTCAAGACAGCGTTCCTTCGCGCCCGAGCCGGCCGACGCACGATTCGGAGCGCGGCGGCTATGTCCAGGAGGATTACAAAGACCGCCCGATCGTGCGCGATACATTGGCACCCCCTGATCCGGGCCGGAAGCCGAAGCGGTGACCGATACCGATAGGCCGCTCGACCGTCGCTGGGCGGACATGCTTTTCGGTATCCGCCGCTCGATCCGATACCATCAGCGTAGGCGCGCGTTCTTTGACCGCTGTGACCAGTGGGGGAACGTCATTTCGCTGATTTTCGGATCGGCTGCGATCTATGGCGTGCTCGACAAGGACTATCATGCGCTCGCACTGATCGCGTCAGCGCTTGTCACCATTATTTCGGCGATCAATCTCGTCTATGGGTCAGCTCAGCGGGCTCGGCTTCACCACGATCTGTCACGCGAGTACAGCGGCTTGGAGCGTCAGATGGTCGGCGCTCCGAGCGAGGATGTTTTGCTGCGCGTGACAGACGCGCGGCTGGAGATCGAAGCCGACGAACCTCCCGTGCTGCACGTGCTCAACGTCATCTGCCATAACGAGCTGCTGCGCGCGGAACGGTATCCCCGCGATCTCCTCGCGAAAGTCACATGGTGGCAGCGCTTCTGGGCGCCGGTCATCGACTTCCGCGAAGACCGGATCGTCGACCCGGGCTCGACGGCTGCCCCTGCCGATCCCGATCAACGGGCAAACGCCAGCGCCCCTGCGGCACGACCGGTCAGGCGCCGCGTTTCTCGCCGTCGTGGGGTGCGGTGATCGCGTCGAAATGCCGACGCTGAGTTCACGTCGGCGCGGGAGCGCTGCTTTAAATCGTCGCGATGCTTCCGGGAGAGCTACAACGGCAGTTGCCCCCGGTTCACTTCTCTGATTGGCCTGCGCTGCGAAGCTCGTCAAGCCCGCGATCTACGCCACGGTCCTCAACCACGCACGCCGTTGATTGATGCCCGAAGTTGTTTTCGCTGATCTGGACCGGCACCAAGTCGAATGAGCGCCGCTCGCCGCTTGCTGCCTCGCGCGCGGCGGTGACGGTCCATTCGCGGCCGCCGAACTGCGACGGCGCTACCTGTACCGCGAAATCGACCGAGCCGAGGATGCCGGACAGTTCGCGTGGCGTGCCGTTTGTGCTGCTCACGGTGCCGAACTGATCGACCAAGACTACAGCGCAGCCCGTTTGCTCGCTCAGCGCCGCGCATTCGGCGACGATATGCGGGACTTCGTTGAGCACCTTCCAGGTCTCCATGACCGAATCGATCACGATCAGCCCGTCGCGCGCATTGGCTGCGTTAATCTCCCGGACCAGCGGTTCCGGTTCTTTGTCGCCACTATCCCAAAGGTTGCGCTTAAATCCCCAACTGAAGGTGCCGCCGAAAACTCGCAGGGTATCGGGCAAGCGCCGACCTCGCTTGCTCAGCGCCTCGAGCCGGCGTGAGCAACTGCTCGCATCGCCGTTCCAGACGTAGGTGACGGGCACCTGCTTGACCTGGCGACCGAACCACGGCTCTCCATTCGCTGCGGCGACGGCCAGGTCGAGCGCGACGAACGAGCGGCCCGACTTCGGTGGCCCGTAGATCACGCCAAGTTTGCCCCGCTCAAGCAATTGGTCGATGAGCCACGCCTTCGACGCATCGGCCTGTACGGCACTGGCGCTGCGCAGTAGCGGTTGATTGTCCTTTCCTTCAGACGCTTCTGTCATATTCACTCCCTGGTCGGTGCGAAGCTCAGCGCGTGGCGCATTGGACGTCAAGCGCTGTTGGGGAGCAGCGGTTATACATCGCCGCAACGGCCATAACAAGTCAAAGCGCGCTGCTTCCCCCGATCTTTTGAGTGTGCGTTCGGTTCGGAAACGAGCCGATCATCGCGTTGCCCGTAACGGCCCTCCGGCTACTAGACCGCCCGCAATTGAGCGCGCGACGAGCCTCTCAGGTACCATTCGGGCGCAACGTGTTTTGAGATTCTGGAGGAAATAACAATATGAACGCTCCGACGAAAAAATCCCAATTGCATATCATGTTCGATGCCAATGCCCTGTGGGTGAAGGAGAGCGGTGAAGATTTAATTCCGCCGAACATCTCGAAGATCATTCTCGACCCTCAGCATGAGGAGCTTGAGATCCGGTGGACGATTCCGGAAATGGTTCAAGTGGAACGCGAAGTTCAGCTTCGGGCGAATATCAAGCACATCTTCGGCGTCGCGTCAAAAATGCCGAAACTCTTCGGCGCGACATGGCTGGCAGCCGAGGAGTCCATGACCAGTGAGATCGCCAGGTTCGTTAGCGATGAATTGGCGCGTCATGGCGTCGAAGTCGTCCCGTGTGACACTTCCACCGTTAATTGGGCAAGCCTTATAAAGGCGGCGGGCCGAAGGGCGCCCCCGTTCGATCCCGACCCTAGCAAAGAAAAGGGATTCAAAGACGCGGTGATCGCCGAGACATTCATTCAGATGGCGGGGACTCTGCCGGCGCACGGTACAGAGACGGCGATGTTCGTGAGCAACGATAAACGGCTCGTCGAGCACGTAAAGTCGCGGGCACCGAATACAAAATTCGTAAGCAACGCGGACGAGCTGGCGAGCGAGCTGAACTTCCTGTCTTCCGATGTTGATCCAAGTATCGCGCCACAGATAGTCGACGCCGCTGCATTACTTTTGGACGGTGCCACTGAATTCTGGGGGCATGTATTCCCGATGGCGAAGCATCGTATTGACCTACAGCCCACGCTTGAGGGCATAAGCAACGAACGTTTGCGTCATTCAATGTATAACCCACCGGTATTCGTGAAGAAGGAAATGCGTCACGTCTATTTTCGCAATACGTATTCGATCTCGCGCGACGGGTGGGAGTGGGTACCAGGACACGCTTTGGGTTTTGCGAGCGCGGACGTTCACCCGCAGCTCGTCCCGGGGACACTATGGCAAGAAGGCATGCCGTATTCGGCCAGCTATGTCGATATTCCTACGCCAAAGGTCGAGCCCGTGTCTTTCAGCTACACGGCTCCGATCATCGGCTTGTCCGAACTTAAACTCGACCAAATGTACGGGTCATTTCGAATGATTGAGCTGCCGCCCTATAATTTCAATGTGGACTGGCGAGCAGACTTCGAACTTGTCCAAGACGGTAAGAACGATCCTTTGAGGCCGCGGCTCTCAAATCCCTTCATCGAATCGGTAGAGATCTTGCGCAGCTGATCGGCGCGCGATGACAACGAAAGCAATTTATGAAAAATCTTTCACTCAATATTCCCATGCTATTCGAAGTCGTCGTGCCGGCGGATTTCGAAGTCGAAGTCGAGCGTATTAAAAGGGCGTTCGATGTCGCCGAGGAGGAGGCTGAGGACGGCACCATTCCTCGCAATCGCAGAGGTTTGCAGATCGAGAAGCGCATGACGATTATCAGCGATGTCCCGGACGCGGAACTGTTTGTATCCGATGCGTTGACGACGAAACTTTCCGATCTGATTTCTGGGGCCATCGGGCGAGAGTGCAAGGCTCACATCGTATTCGTGAATGGCGGCAAACGTCGGCCGAATGATGATCGATACGCTGCGGACTTCGACCTCACGTTCGTAACCCTGCTCGATTAGGATACCGCTGGGGGAGGTTACCCTTCTCAAGGGACACCCCCTCCCCTTGGCACATTCGGTCGCGAATCAATTCCAACACCATCTAGTCGATGGCAATCGAGGCGCTCTCGGATCCGGGTGATGGCCCACCACGTGGTCGAAAGTGTGTGGTCAGTCCAGAGACGGTTGCGCCTTGTTTGAACCGGTTCTACGCTTTGCGTGCGCACGGGTCACATTAGACTTTTGACCGGCGTCCTTCCCTTCGGCCTTTGCGCGCGCGAGGCCGGCATGCGTACTCTCAATGAGCAGATCGCGTTCGAACTCGGCGACGGTTGCAATATCACACCCATCATCATCTTCCCGGCAGAACTCGTCAGGTCGACTCCACTGAGCACGAGGCAACGAACGCGCCTCCCATCTTGTTGAGCAGGTCGACGGTGGCACGCACGTCCATCGCGTTGCGGCGAGGCGGTCGACGGCCGCTGCCGTGACCAAAAGGCCGCAACGCATGGTTTCAGGAATCCGTGCCACGCTGCTGTCCGCTGTCTGTGAGGAGCATCGGTTATACATCGCCGCGATGTGTTTTCGAAAGCGCCGTAAACACAGCTTTGCCTTTATCTGATGGACGTTTCGGCAACGTCTCTTCACGCGTGAAGTCCGAACACGAACTGCACCCCCTCAAAGCGTGAAGCGGTGCGTCTACATCGTGAATCAAATGCATCGTCGTGACCTTAACGTGAAGGCATGTGTAAAGGCTCGGAGTAACGCATGGCGAATCGAAAACTCACTGAAGAACAATGGGAACAGGCACGCGATGAGTGGGAGCGTGACGAAGACGTCAGCTACGGAGATATCGCAAAGAAATGGGGCATTTCCAAACCGGCCGTGTGGCAGAAATCGCAGCGCGACAAGTGGCAGAAAGCGATTAATCCGCAGCGGCGCGCTTTGCTTGGGCCTGTTGTTGCGGAGGGGGAGAAGCGTGCACAGAGCTCGAGCCGCGCGCCCGATCTTCACAGCGCCGCCAAAAACGACGGTGAAGCCTCAGAATCGACTCGCACGGGGCCGGAGTACGCATCTGAATACCGTATTCCTGGCACTGATCCCGTGCGTCCCGGCTTCGAGCACGACTACACGACGGTTCAGTTCGTGCCACGGCCAACGCGCAAACCGACGCGCAAGGGCGAGCTCGGCGTGCAATACTTGCGTGAGCGTGACCAGCTGCTGAAGGACCACGACATCGAGCTGCGATATCACCAGAGCAAGCTCGTCGCCGCGGCGCAGACCAGCGACAGCACCGAGGCCGACCGACTGCTCAAGCTCGGCCGCGCAATCAAGGAAAAGCAGGACCAGCAATTGAAGCGGCTCGACGAGCAGTTCAACGGTTGCGTGGTTGTCTGCAACTTCTATCGCGTGCCGGGTAAGCAGCCGCCGATCCTGAACGCGGATGCCCTGCTCGCCCCTACCTCAACAGCAGAGCCGGAATCGCTCTGATCGGCGGTTGCGTTACGCGGCCACGGTTTCTCGACAGGCTTTGGTGATCGTGTTGGGTGCAACGCCGTATTGCTTCGCCAACGCGCGGGCGCTCACGTTGCCCTGCGCCATTGCGGCCTGTATCTCGGCTTTCTGCTCGGGTGTCAGCGACTCTTTGCGACCGCCTATGCGGCCTTCAGAGCGGGCACGGGCCAACCCCGCATGTGTTCGTTCGACCAGCAGGTCGCGTTCAAATGTCGCCACTGCGGCCAACACAGTAAGCGTAAAGCGTCCCGATGGACTGGTGAGGTCGGTCCCTGGGATAGCTATGCAATGCAGGCGCACGTCCATCGCGGTCAGCCGTTCAACGGTTGCGAGCACGTCGCTTGTGTTGCGGCCTAGTCGGTCCAGCTTGGTCACGATCAAAACATCACCCGCTTCGAGCTTGTGCTCGATCAACGCCTGAAACCCTGGGCGCTCCATCGCGGCCACGGTTCCAGACACGGTTTCCGCAATGACGCGCGATGCTGGGATGTCGAATCCGGCGCTCTTGGCTTCGAGAAGCTGGTTCGCGGTGTCCTGCGTGGCGGTGCTTACACGACTGTAAAGAAAAGTGCGGCTCATTGCGGTCCTTGTGCTCATCAAACGTGCGCACATCATGCCGGTGCGCAACATCGATAGCAATGGGATTGTTGCGCACTTTTTAAGGCCTGTTGGCATCGCGCAACTTTCGGTCGTTTGTTGCGCGGGGTAGTGCCGCCCCGGTCGCCTTTCGAGTAACGTACGTGGCAGTCCGCAATGTGAGGACACGCCATGCTGTGCAGGAGTGAAGATGCCTGAACTGGTCCGTATTACGGCCGACGCCATATTCAATCGCGAGATATTTCCGCGCGTGTCCGTTGCGCAGCCTGCCGATGGCTCTCGCAAGCGTGCGGTGCGTGGCGTCGATCCTGACGAACCCGCCATCGATCCGCGCCAGATCGATATGTGGGTCGATGCGCCGCCTGCAAAGCCCGAACGCACGCGCGGTGCGCTGCGCGGCCAAGTCCAGGTCGCGGACGACTTCGACGCGCCGCTGCCGGCGGATCTGCTCAGCGCGTTCGAAGGCGATTGAGCGGCGTGGCGTCCGGTCTTCGCAATCCCATCACTCGCGTCTGATCCGCATTAAGAACGGGATTTCCCGTCTGGTACTGTGCCGCCCCACCAAAAACAGCACGGGGAACAGTTTGGGCAGCGGACAAGACTTAGAACATATTCGGTCGATGATCGAAGCTAGCCGAGACAGCCGCGCGATCCTGCGCGTTGTCGCCGAACGGATTTCTGAACTGCTCGGAAGCTTCGAGTACGCATACAGAGAAACCGAACACGACGACCTGTTTCAATCGCTGACCGCAATCAGTGAGAATCTCCTGCATTGCGTTTTGGCATTGCTACAAGACTGGGTAGACGATGCGAACGCCCAGGATTCGTTATCCGTAGCATCTACCTACCTTCGCGGCGTCGGGCATGTTTTCGCCGCCATGCAGGCCTTGGGTGATAGCGTTCCGGGGAAGTGGGCAGGTGATTGTCGCGCCAAAACATTACGTCTGCTCGAGCGTGTCACGGGTGAGACACATCCCGCGTCGCTTGTCCACCTCACCGAATTTCCGATAGAACGCCAGCTGAACAACTTCATAGTCGACAATCTGCCAACAATGCCGGGGCACAAGCGCCCACTCGCACTATTCAATGCCGACGGTAAACGCGGCGTTGAATATCAGACCGGCGTTGGCCGAATCGACATTTTAGCGATCGCAAACGACGCTCTTTACGTCATCGAACTGAAGCGTGGTGCGGCAACGGACAAGGCGCTCAGTCAGCTTCTTCGATATATGGGCTGGGTGCGAATGCATATCGCGCAAGGGCGCGCCGTTTTCGGCGTGATCATCGGGGCGTCCATCTCTGAAAGCCTCAGATACGCCGTAGCGGCCGTGAGCAATGTGCATCTCTTGGAATACGATTTTGCCTTCTCGCTGCATTCGGTACCCGGCAACGGTTTCGCGTGACGTTCAAACGTCGTCGTCCGGCATCGTGTCGAAGCCGCCCGCCATCGTATTCTTAGCGCCGTCGCCGTAAAGCCTCCTTGCGATCTCTGTTCCGCCCGGCTGCTGCAACTGATCGGCGTCGCGTGACACGCGGTCTGTGCGGCTGCCACGCCAATTGCCGCCCCGCCCCTTGCCGTGCCCATCGCCAGCCGGTTTGCGGGGCCGTGGCGATGGCACATCGCGTTGATTGGGTTCTGCCTCGTCGCCCGGGATCTGCTTGGGCTTGATGCGCCAAGCTGGCCACGGCACGCAATGACCGATAATGACCCTCGCATAACCGTCGCGGCGGCCCCCCGACGGCGCGACTAATAGCTGCCCACAGGATTTGCTCGTGCGAAAAATAATCGACGCAAACTACTTTCAGTCGCCTGACTTGACGCGCTACCTCGAGACATCCAAGGCGAACATCGCTGTGCTTCCAGACATAGCCGGCATGGAGGCGTACAAAGGCGACCCCGTCAGGAATCTTGAACGGTCGTACGAGATTCTCCATCGATTCCCGCAGCAGGTCCTCATCCTGCGAGGGACTCGCATAATCGTAAAGACCGCAGCTGACACAAAGAACCACACGCGTTGGATGGTGGACAAGGAGCAGACAGCGGGGTTTGCGCAGTTTTACGGGCAAATCAAACGTGCAGCAGGTGGCGATGAGCCTCATATTCGCGCAGTGCAACGGACTGCGACGGACGCCGTTGAACATTTCAACCGAGTACGCCGCGACGTTGCTGAAATACCAGCTGCATACGATGGAATGGCCTCGATCTATACCGACGCCGATAAGCGTCAACTACGAATGGGCCTCGACCATACCAGTGGTCCGCTGCGAAACAAGATCGTTCGTCAGATGCTGGAACTTACCGCCTTCTCGCTCAGCAAGCATCCTGACGTGCAGGACTTCCCGCGGCGGTTGGACGCGGCTGTGCGACGACTTCCTGCCCGATATTCAATAGCGAACTACCTGCTTTTCCTCCGCAAGCTGCTCAGTGGAGGCCATCGCTCCGTCGGGAGCGATCACCTCGCTAGCGACGTCGCCGACATGATGTACATCGCGTACGCCACGTACTTTGACGGCCTGCTTTCCAAAGAAAAAATGGTCAATGAGGTATACCGCGATGTGCTCACCGTACTGTCTTGGATTGGGCAACGCGCCGAAACGTGAGCACCGCTTGCCCCCAGGGCGCACGTTAGTCGATCTCCGTGTAAAGCTTGGACGCGCGCCTTGAGCCGAAGCCCACCGCTTTCTTCTCGCGCACCGCACCGAATTGCACGCCGGCATGCGCGTCGAGGAACGCTGTGCGCTCGCCGACGAAGATCGCCGGCACGACGCCAGTCGAGCCATTGCGCTGCTTGGCCACGTTGAGTTCGACGATGCCCTTGTCTGCGCTGTCCGGGTTGTAGACCTCGTCGCGGTAGAGCAGCACCACGATGTCGGCGTCCTGCTCGATCTCGCCCGAGTCGCGCAGGTCGGACATGATCGGACGCCTGTCGGCGCGCTCTTCGAGCTTGCGGTTCAGCTGCGCGAGCACGACGACGGGGACGTCCAGCTCCTTTGCCAGTGCTTTGAGGCCGCGGCTGTTCGCGCCGACGGATTGCGTGCGGTTGCTGCCTTCGGTCTCGGCCATCAGCTGCAGGTAGTCGACCACGATGACGCCGAGCTTTCCATGCTCGCGCTTGACATCGCGGGCGCTGCTGCGGATCTGTGCGATCGACAGCTCAGGACGGTCATCGATGAGGATCCGGTCGTCGTTCAGATCGGCGAGGCCTGTGGTGAGCAGCGCGAAGTCGGCATCGACCATCTTGCTGCCATCTTTCAGCTTTGGGATGGGGATGCCTGACGCCCGCGAGAGCGCACGCAACGCCAACTGCTCGCCGGGCATCTCCTGGCTAAAGACCAGCGCCGGCGCATCGGTCGTACTGGCGGCGTCTGCGATCCCGAGCGCCGCGGCCGTCTTGCCCATGCTCGGGCGTCCAGCGACGATGATGACTTCGCCGGGCCGCATGCCGCCGTCGAGCTTCGCGTCGAGATCGCGCAGCCCGGTCGATACGAGTTTCGTGCGCTCGGCGTTGCCCTGGTACTCGGCATCGATGCGGTCGACGATGTCCGTCAACCATCCGCTGAGGAACTGGCGGCTTTTGGGTGCTTTCGGCAGCAGCGCCTCGAGCGCGGTGATCGCGGTCTCGACGATTGCAGCTGGTTCGGTACCCTTGGGATTGCGCGCCTTATCCGCGAGATCGAGCGCGACGCTGGCGATGTTCCTCAGTGTCCAGCGGTCGGCGACCATGCGGGCATAGCGCTTCGCATTGGCGCCGCCCGGGCTGCTTCCCGCGATCTGGTTGAGGTACGCGAGCGAGTCGTTCTCGGCATGGCTTGCGTCCTTCAACGCGGTCCACACGAGCATCACATCGGGCACGTCGCCTCGGGCCGAGATCCGGCGGATGGCGGCAAAGATGCGGCGGTGGGTTTGCAAGAAGAATTGCTCATCGCGCAGGAACTCGACGCGGTCGATAGCGCGCGAGTCGGTGAGCAACGCGCCGAGTATCGCCTGCTCGGCTTCGACGGTGACGTCGGCCACTGGGTTTTCGTGAATCGCGCTCATGCGGCTGCCTCGGGGTGGTAGCGGTTTTCAAGTGCGCGGGTGAAGCCCTTTTCGCTGATCAGAAAATCGAAATCGGCTCGCCAGTTCTCGTGACGCGGGCTTGGTGGCGTCCGGTTCGTCAGGAACAGCGATTGGCTGCAGACCTCGAAATACGTGCGCCATGCAGCCACGCCCTCAGCCGTTGACCCATAGCCGAACGGCACGGCCGTCATCTTCGCGGCCTGTCGCCAGCGCTTCTCGACGATTCGCCGGCGCTCGTCGCTGATCAGGCGCACGCGCGGGTTGTCGGGCATGCACTCGTGGTACAGCCTGACGATCTCTTCGACCGGGCACGCTGGCAGCTTCGATACCGCCTTGGTTGCCGTCGGTGCAGTGAGCTCGAACGGCTGCTGACCGTCTGCTTCGGCGGGTTCGGGTTCGTCCCTGGCCACCGGTGCTGCTACCAGGTCGCCAGGGACGTCACGCCCTGGGGACGTAGTAGTAGTTAACTCCTTTCCCTTCCCTTCCATCAATGAGCACTCCGTGAGTGTCCCCGCAAGAACAGCAGGATCAGGCTGCGGAAGGACCGTTTTCGACGGACGGTTGATGACCTGATGGCGCTTAAAACCCATGATATGCAAATAGTTTTCGCCACTCACGGAATACTCAGTGAGTAATCCGTGAGCGATCAGTGAGTGAATAATCGGCTCGCAGTCAATCGCGTCGGCCGGGAAGATCTGCATCTTCAGTTTTTTGGCTGACCGCTGGAGGTTGCCGTTGTCGTCCGCGAAGTTCCATGAGCCGATGAAGAACAGGCGAGCTGCAAGCGAAAGCTCGACCACTTTTTCATCGGTCCAGAAGTCGGGCTTGATGGTGCGAATGCGGGCCACTAGCGCACCTCCGACCAGAGACGCGGATCAAAAACAGCGCGGCGCCCTTCAGGTGCAGGCGGAAGCAGGCGCAGCAGACCGGCGATCACGCCCTTAACCGCGGCGTCCTTATGCCGCTGAGGGACCGACGCGACGCCGTGCGCGACCCAATGCGCGGCATCCCAGCGAGCTGCATGTGACACTTCATCGAATGTGTTCATGCGAACCTCGCGACGGCCTTGCGTGACAGTGCTGTGAAAAATCTCTGCCTAATAGGCAGGATGTAAGGCGTGGGAGCTGAAGCAGGAGGAGGCGGTGCTGGCAGGGAAGGCGGCGGGACAATGAAGGACAAGCTGGCGTCGTTAGAGTCATCAGCTGGCGTCAGCTCGCGGCGCATGGCGATCCATGCCTCAGCGCGGCGCATCACGTTGAACGACATGATGATCGGCCGCAAGTCGGCGACGACCGGCATGCGCCTCTCGATGTTCGTGCGCTTGATGATGCGCGCGACGGCCAGGCGACGACGGAATCTGGAGCCGGGACCGACGCCGATGATACGAAAGAAGCGGTCCGCTTTGGCAGTACGCTCCGAGCGCGCATGGGTGCGGCGCATCGACCGCGATGGGCCAGTATCAGGATGTGTGATCGCCGCCGGTTGGTCAGCGTATTGCTGCTTCAGTTCTGCAAGTGTAACCATCTGGGTTCCTTCGATGAGTGTTGGATCTCAGTTCGAAGGCGACCCGAAGACGACGGGTTGGTGTTGCGAATCTGCCGGTGCTGGGCTAACATTTCCACTCGTCGAATGTCCTGTTAGTCCTGTTGCCCGGCTTTCCCGTTTGCCCACGGATCAGCCTTCGAAAAGCCCCGATTGTCGAGATCGGGGCTTTTCACTTTCTGGTTGCGTGTGCAACCGTTCGCGGTGCGAAGAAAATACTCTATCCGAAATCACGCCGCTGCAACATAGCCCGCGGAGCGCCGGCGACGGGCGTTTCTGCCCCATGGACAATATTCTGCTCGAGCAACAAATCGCCCGGTTGCAAGCCCTTGTTTTATAAGGCTCTCAGTTGGGATGTACGAAAACCCCAGGTCGAAAAAAAATCGCACCCAAGCCGGCGCGCAGATGCGGTTTTCGTCACAGCGGCCGGATAAGTAGATCGCGTGATCCCCTTGCTGTCTGCGCCTCCGCCAGGGCGAAACGCGGGATGGGCTGCCGCTGCAGGGTTTGACCGGTTCCCGACACACCAATACCGGCCAACGAAAAAGCCGCCCGAGGGCGGCTTCTTTCATTTGCGGAG
Organism: Paraburkholderia solisilvae; assembly: GCF_902859875.1. Classification (GTDB taxonomy): domain Bacteria; phylum Pseudomonadota; class Gammaproteobacteria; order Burkholderiales; family Burkholderiaceae; genus Paraburkholderia; species Paraburkholderia solisilvae. Next base: position 33,590 of record NZ_CADIKF010000071.1, read on the forward strand.
ATATCGCGGATCGTCCGGATAGTATTGGCGTCCGTCTTTGGCCATCCACGCCCGGTTCGAATGCGCTCGGTAACTCGTCGCCATGTAGGCGACGCCGGCGACCTTTAACGCGCTTCGTTCCACGCGGCGATGTCGCCGATGCCAGATGGCCTTGTCTGCGGCTTCGGACTCGGCGCGCGAGTACCCGAAAATCGGGGTCTTTCGGCGGCTGCGGCTCATTTGCGCATCCACCGCGTGCCGTACAGGCTCGCATTCCACGCGCACTTGCCATCCTTGAGCATGCCCCACGGGTCGGAATACTCTCGGTGACTGCGCTCGATGAATTCGAGGTGCTCGACGTTTAGGCGCTGCTGCTCGCGCTTGCGATATCCGCGGTGCCACGCGGCTTTGTCGGTTGCTTCGGACAGGCCGTGAGACGTAATCGGCGTTTTCCTTCTGCTCCTGCTCATTGAGGTTCTCGGTAGTTGAAAATTACCTCATGGCGGTTCTCCTATTTGGTCGGTTTGCTTGGGATCAGATGGTGGCGCGTACAGGGAGTGAGCTTGCCCCCGAAAAACGAATCCCTTGCTGAACAGGTAAACTCAAGCAAGGAGAAGAACGATGACAAGCAAGGCAAAGCGAGCACAGTACACGCTCGAGTTCAAGCTG
>NZ_CADIKF010000072.1 GCF_902859875.1 Paraburkholderia solisilvae
GCGACGAGCGCCCGGTACGCGTCCATGCCGGATATCGACGCCGCCTTCATCGTTTCGGCGGACGGCGGGAACACGCGGCGTTCCTGAAGAACGGATTCAATCGCTGACATCGACTACCCCTTGGTGAAGATGAAACGTAAACCTGTTGCTGCGTGACGTGGACACGCGGTGTTGCGCTTGTCGCTAGCGCGCCGTGCAGGCGCCTGTCTCTCTACCCTCATGCGCAACGAAATCGGCCGGCTCTTCCCATCGACGCGCAAACCGGCCTGCGGCAGCGCAACATCGGCATCGCTACCTGCTCGCGCGGCATTGCGTTGCACGGATCGCGCAATGGGCAAACTGCCTTCATCCCGCACGGTAAGCGTTGCAACTTACCGTGCACTTACGCGGCTTTGCGCATTCGGGTCATCCCCTATTCCGGGCGCGGCATAACGCATTCAAACAACAAGTGATTCGACTCGCGGCGACGGTTATTCGCGAGTCCATGCAAGCGGTTCGCAAGCCCGCATCGGTATCCCGCGTTCGACGAAGGCCGGCACGACACATCGAACATCAAGCCCGTTGCTGCCATGCTAACTGAACTGGTCATTCCGGTTCCAGCGGCACTGCAACGAGCATGGCTGATCAGGCCGTCGCGCATTGGCCGGCATTGCCGTTTCGTCATCTCAATCGGAACAGCGCGTGCCCTCAAGCGCGCCGCCATGATCCGCGCCAGCGCGTCACGGACGGGTGTCGCGGTACAATGTCGCGCCCCGCGCACCCGATGTCGCTGCGAGAGGCGGGCCGCAGTACCGGCTCCCGGCAATTCGACCGTATGCCTACTTCCGCCATCCTGACCGCCTATGTCCGCTTCGAACCTCGATCCCGGCAGCCGCCCGCCGCGCCGTCGCATGCGTCCGCTGCCGGCCGTCATCTTCATGAGCCGCTGGCTGCAGGTGCCGCTGTACCTGGGCCTGATCATCGCGCAAGCAGTCTATGTGGTGCTGTTCCTGAAGGAAGTCTGGCACCTCGTCACGTCCGCGTTCAAGCTCGACGAAACCAGCACGATGCTGGTCGTGCTGAGCTTGATCGACGTGGTGATGATCTCGAATCTGCTGATCATGGTGATCGTCGGCGGTTATGAAACGTTCGTGTCGCGGCTCGGCGTCGAAGGTCATCCGGACGAGCCCGAATGGCTCGATCATGTGAACGCAGGCGTGCTGAAAGTCAAACTCTCGATGGCGCTGATCAGCATCTCGTCGATTCATCTGCTGAAGACCTTCATCGACCCCGATCAGCGCAGCGAGCACGCGATCATGTGGCAAGTGCTGATTCATCTGTCGTTCCTCGTGTCGGCCGTGGTGATGGCGTGGGTCGACCGCCTGACCACGCATACGCATCCGGAACACTTCCACGAGCCCGCCGCACGGCAACCGGTTTCCCCTCCCATGAAGGCGCAAGAGTGATCGCGCAGCCTTTGCGATCACGATTAGAAACGCCAATGTCCCCACTGAGCTAGCTATGACCGTTATCAAACAGGAAGATCTGATTCAAAGCATCGCCGATTCGCTGCAGTACATCAGCTATTACCACCCGCAGGACTACATTCAGGCGCTAGGCCGCGCGTACGAGCTCGAAGAAAGCCCCGCCGCGAAAGACGCGATCGCGCAGATCCTGACCAACAGCCGCATGTGCGCCGAAGGCCACCGGCCGATCTGCCAGGACACCGGCATCGTCACCGTGTTCGTGAAGGTCGGCATGGATGTGCGCTGGGACGGCGCGACGATGGGCGTCACCGAGATGATCAACGAAGGCGTGCGCCGCGGTTATCTGCATCCGGAGAACGTGCTGCGCGCGTCGATCGTGAGCCCGCCCGAGGGCGCGCGCAAGAACACGAAGGACAATACGCCGGCCGTGATCCACTACGAGATCGTGCCGGGCGACAAGGTCGACGTGCAGGTGGCGGCCAAGGGCGGCGGCTCGGAGAACAAGTCGAAGTTCGCGATGCTCAACCCGTCCGATTCGATCGTCGACTGGGTGCTCAAGACCGTGCCGACGATGGGCGCGGGCTGGTGTCCGCCGGGCATGCTCGGTATCGGCATCGGCGGCACGGCCGAGAAGGCAATGCTGATGGCCAAGGAATCGCTGATGGATGCGATCGATATCCAGGAGATCATCGCGCGCGGCCCGCGTGACTGGATCGAGGAACTGCGCGTCGAGCTGCATGAGAAGGTGAATGCGCTCGGCATCGGCGCGCAGGGTCTGGGCGGCCTTGCGACCGTGCTCGACGTGAAGATCCTGGCCGCGCCGACGCATGCGGCGAGCAAGCCGATCGCGATGATCCCGAATTGCGCGGCCACGCGTCACGCGCACTTCACGCTCGATGGCTCGGGTGTCGCGCGGCTCGAACCGCCGTCGCTCGATGCGTGGCCGAAGGTGCAGTGGACCGCGAACGTCGAGACGAGCCGGCGCGTCGATCTGAACACGCTCACGCCGGCGGAAGTGGCGAGCTGGAAGCCGGGCCAGACGCTGCTGCTCTCCGGCCGGATGCTGACGGGCCGCGACGCCGCGCACAAGCGCATTGCCGACATGCTCGCAAACGGCGAAAAACTGCCGGTCGATTTCACGAACCGGGTGATCTACTACGTCGGTCCGGTCGATCCGGTGCGCGACGAAGCGGTCGGCCCAGCAGGTCCGACGACGTCGACGCGGATGGACAAGTTCACCGAGATGATGCTTGCGCAGACGGGGCTGATCTCGATGATCGGCAAGGCCGAGCGGGGTCCGGTCGCGATCGAGGCGATCAAGAAGCACAAGGCGGCGTATCTGATGGCGGTCGGCGGCGCCGCGTATCTGGTGTCGAAGGCGATTCGCAGCGCGAAGGTGCTCGCGTTCGAAGACCTCGGCATGGAAGCGATCTATGAATTCGACGTCGAGGATATGCCGGTGACGGTGGCCGTCGATGCACACGGCACGTCCGTGCATCAGACGGGACCGAAAGAATGGCAGGCGAAGATCGGCAAGATTCCGGTCGCCACCGTTTAAGCGTTATTCACTTTTTTAAAGCGGCAAGCCGGGGCTTCAGGCCTCGGCTTTTTTATGCCCGCAGCGTCTCGCAATTTAATTTGCGAGAACGATTCTCATCAGCAACTTCTGTTCTTGGCAATTTCGAATCAGACGTTTATTGTTGTGGGAAATCAGATCCCCCCAGTTTTCCAAGAGGTCACACCATCATGCAAGGCGACAAGAAGGTCATTGAATATCTGAACGCCCAGTTAAAGAACGAACTGACCGCGATCAATCAGTATTTTCTGCACGCGCGGATGTACAAACACTGGGGGCTCGAGAAGCTCGGCAAGCATGAATACGACGAGTCGATCGGTGAAATGAAACATGCCGATAAACTCATCGAACGAATTTTCATGCTCGATGCGCTGCCGAATTTGCAGGACTTGCACAAGCTGCTGATCGGCGAGGAAACGAAAGAAATCCTCGAGTGCGATCTGAAACTCGAACAAGGCTCCCAGGTGACCTGCAAGGAAGCCATTGCCCATTGCGAGTCGGTGCGTGACTTTGTCTCGCGTGAAATCTTCGTGTCGATCCTCGAAGACACCGAAGAGCACATCGACTGGCTCGAGACCCAGCTCGACCTGATCGACAAGGTCGGCATTCAGAACTATCAGCAATCCGGCATGGGCGACTCGATCGAGTCGTAGGCGTGGTGGGCTGATCGATGCGCGGTGCTCTGACGTGAGGTCGAGGTGCCGCGCGCGGACTGCTTGAGTGTCATCTGTGTTGTGCTTCGGTCGTACTGCTTCTGTCCTGCTGCTTTCATCCTGCTTTTCACGTGCTTTTAACCTGATAAACTGCCGGCCATTCGCATCGCGCCTTGCACGGCCGGCAACCCTCATGATCACGCGCCGTCGCGTGCGGTGCGCGAATTTCGACCCGAGCGCTCTTTTCGTTCCATGACCGCTTCACTGTCCGCTTCAATCCCCGCAAGCGCCGCGGCCACGGTTGCCGCAACGCCCCGTGCCGCGACTGCGGGGGCCGCGCGCGCGCCGGTCGGTATTTTCGATTCAGGTCTCGGCGGTCTGTCGGTGTTGCGGGCGATACGCACACAATTACCCGCAGAAGAGGCGATCTATGTCGCGGATTCGCAGTACGCGCCATACGGCGAACGCGACGACGACTTCATCTCCGACCGCACGCTTGCGATCGGCGAATGGCTGATCGCGCAAGGCGCGAAAGCACTGGTGGTCGCCTGCAATACGGCAACCGCGCAATCAATCGCGCTGGCACGCGAGCGTCTGCCGATTCCCGTGATCGGCGTCGAGCCCGGCATCAAACCCGCCGCACTGCAATCGAAGACCCACGTCGCCGGCGTGCTCGCCACGCAGGTTACGCTGCGCAGTGCGCGATTTCTCGCGCTGCACGAGCGCTACGCGGCCGATTGCACCTTTCTTTGCCAGCCCGGCCACGGCCTCGTGGAAGCGATCGAGCGATGCGATCTCGATTCAGCTCAATTGCGCGCGCTGCTGCGAAGCTATCTGCAGCCGATGCTCGACGCCGGCGCCGACACGCTGGTGCTCGGCTGCACGCACTATCCGTTTCTCGATGCGACGATCCGCGATCTCGTCGGTGACCGTCTGACGCTGATCGACACCAGCGTCGCGATCGCACGTCAGCTGGAGCGCGTGCTGGAGCAACACGGCTTGCGCGCGACGCGACATGAGGCGGCCGGCACGCCGCGTTTCTGTTCGACCAACGACGGCGTGCATCTGCAACAACTGTATCGAGCCCTGCTCAATATCGAGGCGCCGGTCGAACGGGTGCACATTCCGTCTCGTCGGACGATTGAACTCGATGCGCTGGCCAAAACCGATGCGGGTCCGACGAGCCACGTCGACGCGCCTGTCATATTCGCCGCCCGCTCCCGCCCCGAACCGGAACCTGCCTGAGCGGGCGGCGGCTCGGCCACCCCCTTCCGCCACGCTTTTTTCAGGCTATATCGCCGCCATCCAAGCCTGCCGTGCAAAGCGGCGAAACAGCCAAACCGTGCGCATGTAGCTTCCTGGGGCCGCATCCGCCCGGCCTCCGCGTCGGCCCACGCGGCGCCGCCCCGCTCCCCTGCGCGACGCCCGGCCGCTCGCCAACCGCTTCCACGCCGCTTCCCAGCCGCTCCCTGCGTGCGCCATCCCACCTCCAACCGGCGAAAACCCTGCCAGGGGACTGGTTTTGTTACAAAATTCCCAACGAACCGCTTGCCAAATGGTTGCTAGAAAATGATAATAATTCGCATTAACGTTGCCTATCGCGATCCACCATGATTGTCTGCGTGTGCAAATCTGTCTCTGACCGGAAAATCCGGGCGTCGATCGCCGAAGGCATCGATACCTTCGACGAACTGCAGTTCGAACTCGGCGTTGCCATTTGCTGCGGCAAGTGCGAGGAATCCGTGCGCGATGTCATGGCGCAAAGCGGCGTCTGCGCGAGCCGTTGCGGCGTTGAGCCGCAGGTAGAGGCCGTGCCGCTGACCTTCTACGAACGCAAGGCCGCGTAAAATCTGCCGGCGCGGCAGTCTCCGCGCTCAACCGCCGTCAGCAAGCCACCGTCTTTCGCCATCGGTACTCAGCCAGCGACACGATTCCTCGAGGAGTTCGGGATGGAATTGCTGATCGGTTTCGTCACCACGCTGTGCATCTCGCTACTGATATTTCGCCAATGACGTTGCTTCGCCTGACGTGCTGCATCGACGGCGCACCGCTCCGCTAACATGCAGGCCTCCTCTCCCATCACGGCAGGCTTTCCGCCGGCCGGCGCCGCCCGGTTCAATCCGCGTCTTGCGACGGCGGTCGCCGTCGTTGTCGCCGCGCATATCGCGCTGGTCGTCATCGCGTTGACGATGCGCGACAAGCCGTTGCCGAAACCCGTCGAACTTCGCTCGATCACGGCCGAACTGATCAGCCCGCCCACGCCTGCGGCGGCCGCGCCGGTCGCGATTCAATCGACCGCGACGCCGCCGCCGAAGCCCGTGCCGCCAGTGCATCGCGAGAAGCCGAAGGTTCAGCCGCGCCCGACGCCCGTGCCTAGGCCGACCCCGACGCCGCTGCCCGAAGCCGCCGCGCCGTCGCAGCATGAAATCGCGGCGCCCGAACCGGCGCCGCCTGCACCGCCCGCGCCCGCCGCTCCGGCCGAACCCGCCGCGCCCGCAGCCGGCAAGCCGACGCTCGCGCTGTCGGCGCCGAAGAACGTCTCGCATCTCGATTGCAGCATCGTCGCGCCGGACTACCCGGCGCTGTCGCGCCGTCGCGGCGAAAGCGGCACCGCGTTCGTGCGCTTCGTGGTCGGGCTGACCGGCAAGATCGAGAATATCGAGCTGAAAAAGAGCAGCGGTTTCGATCGCCTCGATGATGCCGCGCTGTCGGCGATGCGCTCGAGTACCTGCAAGCCGTATCTGGAAAACGGCCAGCCGATCCGCGCAACGTATACCCAGCCGTTCGAATTCGGCCTGAAAGACTGAACCCGACTGAATCGTCGAACTGCTGACGCAGTTTTCAAAAACAAGGAATGGCAATGCAAAACTACGGTATGGCCCACGTATGGGCGCAAGGGGACTTCGTGACACGCGGTATCGCGATCGCGCTCCTCATCATGTCGGTGCTGTCGTGGACCGTGATCGTCGTCAAGAGCCTCGGCGTGATGCGCCTGAACCGGCTGACGAAGAATGCCGAACGCGCATTCTGGCATTCGGACGATCTCGCCGAAGGCATCACGAAACTCGGCAGCGGCAAGTCGACGCCGCAGGACAACCCGTTCCTCGCGCTCGCGCTGTCGGGCCAGGAAGCCGCCGATCACCATCATCAGACGCAGCCGCATCTGCATGACCGGATGGACGTGTCCGACTGGATCACGCGCTGCCTGAAAGACACAATGGACGATTGCGTCGGACGCATGCAAAGCGGCCTCGCGATTCTCGCGTCGATCGGCAGCACCGCGCCGTTCGTCGGTCTGTTCGGCACGGTGTGGGGCATCTATCACGCACTGCTCACGATCGGCGCGACCGGTCAGTCGTCGATCGACCAGGTGGCAGGCCCGGTCGGCGAGGCGCTGATCATGACCGCAGCGGGTCTGTTCGTCGCGATTCCCGCAGTGCTCGCTTATAACGCGCTGACGCGCGCGAACAAGACCATCGTCACGAAGCTGAACCGTTTCGCGCACGGCCTGCATGCGTTCTTCGTGACGGGCGCGCGCCTGTCGTCGTCCAAACGCAGCCCGGACGGTCTGCGGCTCGCGACGCCGCGCCGTGCCGCTCACGCCGCCAATGCGAACTGATTGACGAGGCACTTCGATGGCAATGAGCCCTTTCGCCGGCGATGAAGACGACGGCCTGATGAATGAAATCAACATGACGCCGCTCGTCGACGTCATGCTGGTGCTCCTGATCGTTTTCATGGTGACCATTCCGGTCATTCGCCATGCAGTGAAGATCGATCTGCCGCACGCGAGCAGCCAGAAGGAAGACACGAAGCCCGCGCAAATCACCGTATCGATCGATGCGGATGGCGACGTACTGTGGGAAGACAAGAAGATTTCCGACGACGAACTGCGCGCGAAGATCGCCGCGGCGGCACAACAAACGCCGCAACCGGAACTGCATCTGAACGCGGATCGTAAGGTCGCCTACGAAAAAGTCGCGGATGTGATGTCCGCCGCGCAAGCGGGCGGACTGACGAAAATCGGTTTCGTGACGCAACCGAAACCGCAATAACGGCGGGCCGCGTGATGCGGTGCGCATGCTCTTCCCTGCCCTGCGTAATCGTTGCGGCCGCATCGATTACGCAAGCGCGCTTCAGACGTTCACCGCTGGACGCAGCAGACAAAGTAAAAGGCCTTCATCAACGGATGAAGGCCTTTTTCATTGCGCACTCGGCGCCTTCGGGCAGCGGGTTACTTGCCATCGGAAGATTGGCTCGCATCACCGCATGCGACAGCCGTGGTCGACACGGACAGCGCGGTCAGCCCTATCAGGCTCGCTATGATAGCGGCCATGAGTTTTCGCATAGGACACTCCTTTGCGAACGGGATTCCAATATAGGCCCGGCAGCGCGCGCATTCAAGCAAACCGCCATTGAAAGTACTGATCGGCGCGCGCACCCGAATGTCTGCCTCAACTCCGTACGATGCAGCACAGGTCGCGCTTACACAACTGTAAAGATAGTTGGCACTGCCTACAGCGCCTCCTCGCGCGCCCGTTCGTCCGCCACGCTCGTGGGACACTCGCGCGTGATGTATTTGCCTGAATCCGGGTCGAGCATTTCAACGAGGTAATCGACGAACGTTCGCACCGCAGGCACCATGCCCTGCCGAGACAGAAACACCGCATACAGTTGCGGCCACGGCAACGTCCAGCCCGGCATCACCGGCGACAGCAAGCCGGAGCGCAGCGGCGCGCCGTACATCATCTCCGGCAGCGCCGCGATGCCCACGCCCGCCAGCGCCGCTTCGCGCACCGTGGCCAGATCCGCGGTGACCAGACGCGGCTCGTGCTCGTGCACGTGGCGGGCGCCGTCGGGCGCGATCAGATTGAAGACGTGACGGCCGTCGCCCGTCGGCGTATCGAGCGTTTCGAAGCGCGCGAGATCCGACGGCTGCAACGGCGGCGCATGCTGGCCCAACAGGCTCGGCGCGCCGACCAGCATCTGCTGGGTGCGCCATAGCGGCCGCACGATGATGCTGCTGTTGTCCGGCGGATCCGACCGCACACGCAACGCAACGTCGACCGAATCTTCGAACAGATCGACGACACGATTCGTCACCCGCATCACCACGCGCACTTCCGGGTAGCGATGCATAAACTCGGGCAGAATCTGCGACATGATGGTCTGCGACACGGTCACGGGCACGCTGACGCGCACGGTGCCGCGCGGCGACGAACGCAGTTGCTGCACGACGTTTACCGCCGCCTGCGCTTCCGCCAGCATCGCCTGACAGTGCTGATAGAACAGATGACCGGCTTCGGTCAGCGCGAGCTTGCGCGTCGAGCGCTGCAGCAGACGCACGCCGAGCGAGGCTTCCAGCTCGGTCAGACGGCGCGACAGGCGCGACTTCGAGATGCCCAGCACGCGCTCGGCGGCGGAAAATCCGCCGTGTTCGACGACCTGCGAAAAGTACATCAGGTCGTTCAGATTATGCGAATCGATCTTCATGTCATCGTTCCACTAGCAGAACAATCCATTGCGGCATACCCACTACAAACGCCAAAAGCGGTCCATATAATAGCCGTACGTTTCAAAAATGACGCTATTACCCACTTTTTAGAGGTGACTTTGATGAGCTCGACCCGCACGATCGAACGCACGTATCCGGCCGTTCGCACGACCGAAGGCGGCGGTTTTATCGTCCATCGCCCGTTTCCGACGCGCATGCTGATGGACTTTGACCCCTTCCTGCTGCTCGACGAAATGGGCCCGATCGACTACGCGCCGGGCGAAGCGAAGGGCGCACCCGACCATCCGCACCGCGGCTTTGAAACGGTCACCTATGTGCTCGAAGGGCAATTCGGCCACAAGGATTCAGCGGGGCATTCCGGCACGCTGCATGCGGGCGATGTGCAGTGGATGACCGCGGGCGCGGGCGTCGTGCATAGCGAAATGCCCGATCCGTCGTTCGTCGCAACGGGCGGCCGCGTTCACGGTTTGCAGTTGTGGGTGAATCTGCCGCGGCGCGACAAGATGATCGCGCCGCGCTACCAGGAAATCCCGTCGACGCGCATTCCGGTCGCCACGTCGGCGGATGGCAAGGTCAGCGTGAAGGTGATTGCAGGCGAAGCGCTCGGCGCGAAAGCGGCCATCGAAACGCGCACGCCGATTCTTTACCAGCATTTCACGCTGCAGCCGGGCGCGCAGATCGTGCATCCGGTGCCGCGCGATTTCCGCGTGTTCGCATATGGCCTGTCGGGCACCGGGTTGTACGGCGAAGGGCGGCAACCGATCGAAGCGCAGAAAATGGTCGTGTTCGGCGCCGACGGCGACCAGATCGCGCTGGCTGCCGGCGACGAGCCGCTCGACGTGCTGCTGTTCGGCGGCGTGCCGCTGAACGAACCGGTGGTGCGCTACGGCCCGTTCGTGATGAATACCGAGGACGAAATCCGCCAGGCGGTGATCGACTTCCAGGCGGGGCGCATGGGACGCATCACGCACTGAGCCGCGCCGGCGCGGGTGTGATCGGCGACGCGACGATCTATCACGCGATTTCAGTCACAATAGCGGTTCGCCCGCGTGCGGCGCATCGCGTCGCACGCTGCAATCCATCCGCAGATCCGCACAGGAGCATGTATGGCTGAGTCCAAGGTCGCCGCACACATCGGCTCGACGAACTACCAGGTTCTCTTCGACGACGGCGCGCACACGTGGCTCGCCGATGAACCCGAGTCGCTAGGTGGCGGTGACCGCGGGCCGACGCCGGTCGGGCTGCTGCTGTCGAGTCTTGGCGCATGCACATCGATCACGCTGAAGATGTATGCGCAACGTAAAGGCTGGCCGCTCGAAGATGTGCGCGTCACGCTGTCGCTCGAAACCGGCGACGAAGGCACGACAATCGATCGGCAGATTTCGCTCGAAGGGAATCTGTCGGACGAGCAGAGGGAGCGGCTGCTGCAGATCGCCAATGCGTGCCCGGTGCACAAGATCCTGACCCGCCCGATCGCGATTCGCACCGGATTGACCGCCGCCTGAACAACAGGAAGTGTCCTCTTGAACTTCGAACACCTGATCCAGATCAACGATCCGCTGAACCCGCTCGTCGAAGATTTGACGCGCGATCAGTTGTGGGAAGGCCTTGTGCTGCGCGCCGAGCAGCCGCAGCTGTTCGTGCTGGGGCTGGATAGCTGCACGATCCTGTCGCGCACCGGCAGCACGCTCGAGCGCGAACTGCATTACGGCCACGCGACAGTGCGCGATCGCGTCACCCTGCAGCCGAAGGACAGCGTGCGCTACGACATCCTGGCGACTTCGGCGCACGTCGGCGGCTCACTGACCATGACGATCGAGCAGCCCGACTCGCTGCAGCTTTTTCTGCGCTTCGAATACCAGACCACACTGCCGACCACCGACGAGCGTCCGGCCGACAACGACGTGCGTCAGACGCAGGAAATCGTCAAATCCGCGTATCGCGAGTCCGACATCGATACGGTGCGGCTGATTCGCGAATACATGCTCGACCGCCACGCGCCCGATCAGTTGCATTGATGCACTGACCGGTCCGCCGACTGCGCGCGGCGGCGTTCGTCCTTGGCCGCCGCATTGCGACCTTCCGCCGGCCGAGACCTATCAATCCACCTTTCCGATGAATTTTACTTCCTTGTAAATAGGAATGGTTATCATTTAGAATCAACTCCATCGAATCGATCAACCGATGGCACCCATGACGAACCTGACGCGCTCTTCCACGCTCAGCCTGCGCCGCCCGGCGGCGCAGGCCCTGACGACCGGCCGCCCGAGCAGAACGAGCGCACCGGCTGCGGCGCCCTCTGCGGAAGGCCCGGAGCGCCATGGCGGCACGCCGTCGGAAGCGCCGGCCGCCGAGCGCGTGATCCGCAGCGACTCACTGCTACAAGGTCGCAGCCATATCAGCATCACGCATAACGGCGAAACGTACCAGTTGCGCGCGACGCGTCTGGGCAAACTGATTCTGACGAAGTAACGAGTGACAAAACTGCAGACGCAAGCGCGGTAGGAGAGCGCGGCGAAGCAGTCGGTACCGGGTATTGTGGGGACCACCTCTGCGAGAGGTGTTGGGCTTTAGCCAGCCACGACGGCTTGCACGCGAGATCTAGACCCCTTCGTGCAGACACCAAGCCAGCCGTCGAAGCCAGCCAGGCCGCTTTTTTGGTTCTCACTCACAGCAACGCGTTCACACGGCCATTGAGCCGGTGCGTCGCGTCCTGCCATGATTGGACACGAGCCGTGCGGATGGAGACATCGCACGGCTCGCCCGCTTTTGCAAAGCCGACAAACGCCGTCCTTGTTGCGCGCGAGCGTGAGCACACACCGCGCCCCGCGCGCGGCGTCAGCGCGCGCCGGCGCCCGCTTCGTCCAGCGCCGCGATGCCGGCGCGGGCAATCGACGCATCCTGGTCCGACTTCACGCCCGACACGCCGATCGAGCCGACCACGTCGCCGTTTACGATGATCGGCACGCCACCCTCGACCATCGCGACCAGCGGCGCGCTCAGAAACGCGGTACGTCCTTGCTTGATGATGTCTTCGTAGACCTTGGTCTCGCGTCGGCCGAGCAGCGCGGTGCGCCCCTTGCCGATCGCCATCTCGACGGTACTCGCCGCGACGCCGTCCATGCGGTGCAGATACAGCAGATGGCCGCCGTCGTCGAAGATCGTGATGGTCACCTTCCACTGGTTCGCGGTGGCGTGCGCTTCGGCGGCGGCGGCCATCTTCTTGACGTCGTCGTCGGTTAAAACAAGTTTGCTTCTCACGGTCAGGCTCCGTACAAGGCCAAGGTCATCACCCATTCGACACGCCGTCAGCGCGCCCAGCCCCAGAACATCAGCCACCACGCGCTATCGACGACCGCCAGTGCGGCCACGAACCATACCATTGTGAACCCGCGTTGGAAAAGCTGCGCACTGTAGCGCCGCGTGACGAGCCACGCGAGCCATATGCTCCACAGGTTGGCGATCGCGAGGATCGCGAGCCGCACGTCGGCGGCCCAGAAGAGCGGCACATGTTCGGCGCGCAACAGCGACAGCGTGGTCGCCGACAGGCCGAGAAACACGCCGGTGCCCGCGATCGGAATCAGCGCCTGCGCGAGATGATGCAGCCGCGTCATCTCGAAGCGGCCGAGCGTGCGTGTCGCGCCGGCCATCAGCGCAAGCAGCGCGGTGCCGTACACGAGCCCCGTCGCGAGGATGTAGCCGATCACCATCGTGCCGTCGAGCCACGAAAAGACGTCGTTCTGTTCCGGGTAGTGCGTAAACAGGAACCACGGTACATGATCGGTTTCGAGCGGCCATGTGATGTCGCGATCGATCAGCCAGGTCGCGAGGAATTGCTTGACGCCGATAAACCACGGCGACACGGTCCAGTGGAACGCACCGATCGCAATACCAAGCAGCCCGTACAGAATCAGCGCGGTATCCCACGGGCTCGCCTGCTTGTCGCCGAGTTCGACGACTTCCGACGACGGCTTGCGCCAGGTAAGCGCGATCGCATCGCGATGGCCCGCGCAGCGGCCGCACATATGGCACGCAGCGGCGCCCTTCATATTGCGCAACGGCACGAGCGGCGCACAGTTAATCGGAATCACGCGATGCCCATGCTCGCCCTGCCGGTACGAGCGGCGCCATGCGTCTTCGTCGACCTTGTAATGAAACGGTGCAAGCCGCGCCAGAAGCGCGAAAACCCCATTGACGGGGCACAGGTACTTGCACCAGATGCGCTTCTCGCGCCCGTACAGCAAACCGATGATCATCGCCGCGAAGGTCGATCCGCCGAGCACCAGCAGCACCGCCTTCGGATACTGGTAGACGCTCACCATCTGCCCGTAGATCGTGGTGATGCCGAACGCGACGAACGGCCATCCGCCCCAGCGCATCCAGTGCGGAATCGCGCGGCCCCGGCCGTATTTGCTCGCGAATTCGGCGAGCGCGCCTTCGGGGCACAGCACGCCGCACCACACGCGCCCGAGCATCACCATCGACAGCAGCACGAACGGCCACCAGATGCCCCAGAACACGAACTGCGCAGCGAGCGTCAGGTTGTTCCACAGATGCGCGGTATCGCCGGGTAGCGGCGTGAATGCCGGCACCAGGATCAGAAACGCATAGACCGCCACGACGACCCACTGAATGCCGCGGATCGCGGCGCCATGGCGCTGCATCCACTGGCCGACGTCGGCAAGCCGGCCCGGACGACGGCTCGCCACGCTGCTCATGCGGCTCGCCCCGCCTGTCGCTGCGCGAGCGGGCGCTGCGCGCGGCGCATCAGCAGATAGACGACCGCCCAGTACGCCGCATACGCGATCAGGTTCATCAACGCCGGATGCGCGCGATAGCCGGTGAGCGTCGCGACAAGCGAGCCGAAGGTGCTCGAGTCATCGAGGATCGCCGAGGTGTTCCACACCTGGTCGATGATGGTCGGCAGGATTTCCTTGTCGATCAGTTTGTCGACGCCTGTTTCGAAGAGACCCGCGCCGAGGAACAGCAGCATGATTTCGGTGACCCGGAAGAACAGCCGCCATGAAAAGATCTTGCCGCCCAGCTGCAACACGTAGAAGGTGGCAAACGCGAGCACAAGTCCGATCACGGCGGCCAGCGCCTGGTCCAGCGGCACATGCCCCGACTGTCCGAAACCGATGCCGTACAGAAAAATGACCGTCTCGCTGCCCTCGCGCGCCATCGCCAGTGTGACGAGCAGCGTGATGCCCCACCAGTTCGCGTCCTGTGTGCTCTTCTGCAGCGATTGCTCCATCTCGCGTTTGAGCGTGCGGCCATGCTTCTTCATCCACAGCACCATCTGCACGATCAGCACGCAGGCAATCAGCACGATCGCGGTCTGGAAATAGTCCTGGGCATCGCCGGACAGCACCTCGGTGAAGCCGACCAGCGCGGCGCCCAGCCCGATCGCCGCGAGCACGCCCAAGCCGACGCCCGCCCACAGATAAGGCAAGCCGCGCCGCGCATTCTCGTCGCCATTCTTCAGCCACGCATACAGAATGCCGACGACCAGCAGCGCTTCCACGCTCTCCCGCCACACCACGAACATCACCTGACCCATCGAACCCTCCAACCGCATTGCGAAAGAACGCTGGCGCGTTCCCGATCAATCCGTGTCTGCTTACCATTACACACGCGCGAACACACCGCGCATGACGACGCGCACCATCGACCGGCGCGCTCGCGCAGGCTGCCGTTACTTCGTCACTTCGCGACGATCACGCCCTGCGCCTGCTGATGAAAATCGTCAAAGAACTTGTACTCGCCCGGCGACAACGGCGCGATCACGACGAACGACGACGCGCCCGGCGCCAGCACTTTTTCCTTGCGCAGCTCGACGCTCTCGAATTCCGCCGCGCCCTTGCCGACGTTATGCACCTCGATCTTGATACGCTGCCCCGACGGCACTTCGATGCGAGCGGGGTTCAGCTTGCCGTCGTTCATCTCGAGCTTGAAGGTCGGCAAATCGGCTGCCTGCGCGACATCGACGAAGGCCGCCGAACACGCAAACGACACCGTCATGGCAAGCAGCGCGATCCTGTTGTTTAGTCTCATGCACGATTCCTGAAGCGTCCCTTAAGCACGGGCGGCGCCGAATCTATCCCGATTCCGATGTCCGGCGCTACCGCAGATTCAATACCCGCCCTTCTTGCCGATGCCCGCGAAGGTGAAGTCGTAGTCGAGCGTAAACGGCTTGAACCACGGACCCACGCCGGTTTCCTTGTCGACGTGACGGCCGAACGCCATATGGCCCATCTGCATCGGCGGCTCGACCATCAGTTTCAGGTGGTATTTGCCCGGCCCGGACAGCTTCACGTTATCGCCATAATGCGGACCGTCGTTCGCGACCATCGCCATCAGGTCGCCCTTCTGGGACCAGCTCGACCCATTCTTCGTCAGCTCGTAGTGCACCTGCAGATACGGCATCCAGTCGCCTTCGGCAAAACCGGTCGGGTTGTTCTTGACCGCGTGGATATCGGCCTCGAGGTGCACGTCCGAATCGGACGCCTTGCGCATCATCCCCTCGGGATCCATCGTAATCGGCTGCAGATACACGGCGCCGATCTCCATGCCACCTTGAATCTGCTGTTTGCCGATCGGGTACTCGGCGGCTGCGGCCGGCAAGGCAACCGCCATGGCGGCAGCGAACACACCGCTGTACAGAATTGACGAAACGCGCATTGAAACTCCTTTGTTTTTTTGAGCGAAACGGGCCGTCACGACCCGCAGTAACGACCGACTCCAACGCTTCCCACCGAACTGCGAAACAGTAAAGAACGGTAATGCGAACCATTCTCAATACTTGTCGCGAGTTTATCACTCTTCCGTTACCGGGACAAATGCAAAAACGCGCGAAACCGTGTCGCGACAGGGGTTTACGGGGAGCTTGTGATCATCTTGCCGATGCAAGGCGATGGGATCGCAACGCGTGCGGCACGACGCCGCACGCTGCTGCGTGGTTGACCGGCATCGCGCATCCGTCAGTCGGTGCCGGTCAGATGGTCGCCGACGTTTGCGCCAAACACGCGTTCGCGCAACACGGCGAGTTGATCGCGCGCCTGCGCGGCCTTTTCGAATTCGAGATTTTTCGCGTAGTCCATCATCTGTTTTTCGAGGCGCCTGATTTCCTTCGCCAGCTGCTTTTCGGACATGTCTTCGAACTTCGCGCGCTGCTGCTGCTCGCGCAGCTCGGTGCGGGCTTCGTCCGGGTTGTAGACCCCATCGATCATGTCCTTGATCCGCTTGACCACGCCGCGCGGCACGATGCCCATCTTCTCGTTGTACGCGACCTGCTTCGCGCGCCGCCGCTCGGTTTCGTCGATCGCGCGGCGCATCGAATCGGTGACCTTGTCGGCGTACAGGATCGCCTTGCCGTTGACGTTGCGCGCCGCGCGGCCGATGGTCTGGATCAGCGAGCGCTCGGCGCGCAGGAAGCCTTCCTTGTCCGCATCGAGAATTGCGACGAGCGACACTTCCGGAATGTCCAGACCCTCGCGCAGCAAGTTGATGCCGACCAGCACGTCGAACGTGCCAAGGCGCAGATCGCGGATGATTTCGACGCGCTCGACCGTGTCGATATCGCTGTGCAGATAGCGCACTTTCACGCCGTGGTCGGCGAGGAACTCGGTCAGCTGTTCGGCCATGCGCTTGGTCAGCACGGTGACCAGCACACGTTCGCCCGCCTTCACCCGCTCGTTGATTTCGCCGAGCACGTCGTCGACCTGACTGCGCGCCGGACGCACTTCGATCTGCGGGTCGACGAGGCCGGTCGGGCGCACGACCTGCTCGGCCACCTGGCCTGCGGTCTTCTGTTCGTAGTCGGCAGGCGTCGCCGACACGAACATGACCTGACGCATCTTGCGCTCGAACTCGTTGAACTTGAGCGGCCGGTTATCGAGCGCGGACGGCAGGCGAAAACCGTAGTCGACGAGATTTTCCTTGCGCGCGCGATCGCCGTTGTACATGCCGTTCAACTGGCCGATCAGCACGTGCGATTCGTCGAGCAGCATCAGCGCGTCGGGCGGCAGGTAATCGACGAGCGTGGGCGGCGGCTCGCCCGGCAACGCGCCGGAGAAGTGCCGCGAGTAGTTCTCGATACCCTTGCAGAAGCCGAGTTCCTGCAGCATCTCGAGGTCGAAGCGCGTGCGCTGCTCGAGACGCTGCGCTTCAACGAGTTTGCCTTGCGAATGAAAGAATTCGAGCCGCTCGCGCAATTCGGCCTTGATCGTTTCGACCGCGCGCATCACGGTTTCGCGCGGCGTCACATAGTGCGACGACGGATAGACAGTGAAACGCGGGATTTTCTGCCGCACACGGCCCGTGAGCGGGTCAAACAGTTGCAGCGTGTCGATTTCGTCATCGAAAAGCTCGATGCGCACCGCCATTTCCGCGTGCTCGGCCGGAAACACGTCGATTGTGTCGCCGCGCACGCGGAACGTGCCGCGCTGGAAATCCGCCTCGTTGCGCGTGTACTGCATCGCGATCAGCCGCACGATCACCTCGCGCTGCCCGATGCGATCGCCGGTTCTGAGCGTGAGAATCATCTGGTGGTACTCGGACGGATTGCCGATACCGTAGATGGCCGACACGGTCGCGACGATCACCACGTCGCGACGCTCCATCAGGCTCTTGGTCGCCGACAGACGCATCTGCTCGATATGCTCGTTGATCGACGAGTCTTTCTCGATAAACAGGTCGCGCTGCGGCACATACGCTTCCGGCTGGTAGTAGTCGTAGTACGACACGAAGTACTCGACCGCGTTGCGCGGAAAGAACTCGCGGAACTCCGCGTACAGCTGCGCCGCGAGCGTCTTGTTCGGCGCGAACACGATGGCCGGGCGGCCTAGCCGGGCAATCGTGTTCGCCATCGTAAAAGTCTTGCCGGAGCCGGTCACGCCGAGCAGCGTCTGGAACGACAGGCCGTCCTCGACCCCTTCGACGAGGGTCTGGATGGCGCTCGGCTGGTCGCCGGCCGGCGGATACGGCTGGTAGAGCTTGAACGGCGAGCCTTCGAACGCGACGAATTTGGATTCGTCGAGCGTGTCGTTGACTTCACTCAGGTGATGTTCGGACATGGGGCGGGCATCCTGGGCCGAAAGCAAACGACCATTTTAGCGATTTGCGAAGCGGCAGGCTGGGTGTTACGGCGTAGAGGGGGCGCATGTCGCGGACCGACGTGAGCGGCTTTCGCGTTTTTCGCGCTGGCTTGCCGGCGTGGCATGGCCGGGCGATCCGGCACTCAAACTTACCGCGAGTGGTTGCCGACGACTGACAGTAGCCGGGATATGTGGTCATCGCGCTGCATTCCAACAGATTCGCGCCGAAAATCGCGCCAGGATTCGATACAATGGCGCGTTGCGCTTGACAGATTACGCTTCGCAGCCGCATCCAGGCGGCGCACGATTGACGAAACTGGCGCGGTTGCGTCGTATTGGCGGCGATTTTTGCTGCTCATTTCACGCACTCGCATTTGCTTGCTCGCCTGCATTTGCCTGCTGCAACTGCTTGCCTCATTTGCCTGCGCGCCCGCATTTGCCTGTTCGCTGCGTGATCGTATCGTATCTGTCCGAGCAGCCCCGAACGCCTCCGGCCTCGCCGTGCAGGGCCGGGTCGCGCTTGCAGGAAGCCGTTTCAGAAGCTGTTCCGTCGCCGTCTTTCTTTCACTACTGCCGAACCATCATGTCTCTCTTTTCCGCCGTCGAACTTGCTCCCCGCGACCCGATCCTGGGCCTGAACGAAGCCTTCAATGCCGACCCGCGCCCGACCAAGGTGAATCTGGGCGTCGGCGTCTATACCAATGAAGAAGGCAAGATTCCGCTGCTGCGGGCAGTGCGCGAAGCAGAAAAGGCACGCATCGAAGCGGCCGCGCCGCGCGGCTATCTGCCGATTGAAGGCATCGCCACATATGACGCGGCGGTCCAGCAACTGCTGCTTGGCAAAGACTCGCCGCTGGTCGCGGCGGGCCGCGTGGTAACGGCCCAGGCGCTCGGCGGCACGGGCGCGCTGAAAATCGGCGCGGATTTCCTCAAGCGTCTGAATCCGGCGGCGAAAGTCGCGATCAGCGACCCGAGCTGGGAAAACCATCGGGCGCTGTTCGAGGGCGCGGGCTTCGAGGTTATCTCGTATCCGTACTACGACGCGAAGACCAACGGCGTCAATTTCGAAGGCATGCTGACGGCGCTCAACGGCTACGCGCCGGGCACGATCGTCGTGCTGCACGCGTGCTGCCACAACCCGACCGGCGTGGATCTGACGGCTGACCAGTGGCGCCAGGTCGTCGAAGTCGTCAAGGCCCGCCAGCTGGTGCCGTTCCTCGACATCGCGTATCAGGGCTTCGGCGATAGTATCGACGCGGATGCTGCGGCGGTGCGTCTGTTCGTGCAATCGGAAGTGAATGTGTTCGTATCGTCGTCGTTCTCGAAGTCGTTCTCGCTCTATGGCGAACGCGTCGGTGCGCTTTCGGTCATCACGAGCGGCAAGGACGAAACCGCACGCGTGCTGTCGCAACTGAAGCGCGTGATTCGCACCAACTATTCGAACCCGCCGACGCACGGTGGCTCGGTCGTCGCAGCCGTGCTCGGTTCGCCGGATCTGCGCGCGATGTGGGAAACGGAACTCGGTGAAATGCGCGATCGCATCCGTGCGATGCGCAATGGGCTCGTCTCGCGTCTGCAGGCAGCGGGCGTGAACCGCGACTTCAGCTTCGTCAACGTGCAGCGCGGCATGTTCTCGTACTCGGGCCTGACCGCGGCTCAGGTCGATCGCCTGCGTGAAGAATTCGGCATCTATGCGGTCAGCACCGGCCGTATCTGCGTCGCGGCGCTGAACACGCGCAATCTCGATGTGGTCGCGAATGCGATTGCGCACGTGTTGAAGTAAGTGGCGCAACGCGTGGCCGGATGGTTGGCGCTGTCCGGGACTATGCGGAATGCAGAAGCGAAAGCGGCACTGGTGAACCAGTGCCGCTTTTTTGTTCCCGATGACATGATGCTTTCGACATCAGCGTGTATTCAACGCGTGTCGCGATGAATATCGTGGGTCACGAAACCGGAGTCGTTGTCCGGCATGTCGAGCCAGCCCGGCTGCGCGAGCGACGCGCGAATGTCGTCAAGGCCGCTTTGCCAATGTTCGCGCATCGTCGACAAGCCGAACTGATAGTCCTTGTAGTGCCCCTCGTATTCCTTGTTCCGGTAGATCAGATGGATCACGTTGTAACGCTTCGAGCACGATAGCTCGTCGGCAAGCCTGCACCAGGGGTCGTCGCGATGCTCGGGTGCGACGCGGTCGAGCAATTCGCGCAGCACGTGCCTGAAGCGCTGCGTACGCTGCATCATGTCCGTGACCAGACGGGTGCGGCTCGAGTACTGGATGTCCTTGACCCGCCCCTGCACATCGGTGATGTTGTCCGGCACCGGACCGACCGCGCTCCACAGATCGACCTGGAACGCGAGCGTATCGCGGCGCGGCGACGCCTGCGCAACCTGACTGAGCGGCGTGTTCGACATCAACCCGCCGTCCCAGTAGTACTGACCGTCGATCTCGACCGCACCGAAACCGGGCGGCAGCGCGCCGGACGCCATGAAGTGTTCGGGCCTGAGCGTCGTATCCGGATGCATGTTGTCGAAGTACGCGAAGTTGCCGGTACCGACGTTCACCGCACCGACCGACACGTGCGTCTCTCCGGAATTAATGCGATCGAAATCGCAAAGTCGCTCGAGCGTCGCTTTCAGCGGCGTCGTGTCGTAGTAGCTGGCGAGTTGCGGCGGCCCGGACACGGTCGGCAGGGGCGGCGGAAAGCGCGGCACGAAGAAGCCCTTCTGGCCTTCGACGATCGCACCGACTGCCTGCACCGCGGTGAACGCTTTGCGGACTGCGTCCGTGGAGTTGAAGAACGCATGTTCGACGAATGGCGGCAGCGGCGGCCCGAACGCGGGTTGGCAGATCGTCTCCCAGAACTCGAGCAGCCGCTCGACCCGGCGCTCCGGCGCATTACCGGCGATGATCGCCGTGTTCAGCGCGCCGATCGAAATGCCGGCGAGCCAGTTCGGCAGAATGCCCGCCTCGTCGAGCCCTTGGTACACGCCCGCCTGGTACGCGCCGAGCGCGCCGCCGCCTTGCAACATCAACGCGACCGTCTCGTATGTCGGCAACCCGACGACGCGACTCGCCCGTATGCCGGCTGCCGGGCCGGCACGCTCGGCGGCCGCGTCCGCGCAGGCCTCCTTGACATTGCGTTGCGCCATTCGAGCTCTCCTCGTTTATTGCATATACCAGCCGTGGCTCACGACAAACGATTGGCCCGTCAATGCCGCCGTAGGGAACGCGGACAGGAACAGCACGGTCTGCGCCACGTCTTCGACGGTGGTGAACACGCCGTCCACCGTGCCGCCTAGCATCACGTGCTTGACGACTTCGTCCTCGCTGATGCCGAGCTCCTTTGCCTGCTCGGGAATCTGCTTGTCGACGAGCGGCGTGCGCACGAATCCCGGGCAAACGACATGAGAACGCACATTGTGTTTTGCGCCCTCCTTCGCGAGCACCCGCGCAAGACCGAGCAGCGCGTGCTTGGCGGCCACGTAAGCGGACTTGAGCGGCGACGCCGCGTGCGAATGTACGGAGCCCATGTAGATCACCACGCCGCCGCGATCATCCTTGTACATGTGCTTGAGCGCCGCCTTCGTGGTAAGGAACGCGCCGTCGACATGAATGGCCTGCATCTTCTTCCAGTCGGAAAACGCGTAGTTCTCGATCGGGTTAACGATCTGAATGCCCGCGTTTGAAATCAGGATATCCACCGAGCCGAACTCGGCCGCGACCTTGTCTATGCCCTGGTTGACCGCGTCTTCATTCGTGACGTCCATCGCCACACCGATCGCCTTGCCGCCGGCCTGTCTGATTTCCTCGGCAACCGCATTAGCGCCTTGCTGGTTCAGGTCCGCAATCGCGATGGCGGCTCCCGCTTGCGACAGCGTCAACGCAATCTGTTTGCCGATACCACTTGCCGCGCCCGTGACGACCGCGACCTTGCCTTGCAGACTCGTATTCAATGACGACATCCAGAACCTCCATGCAGTAGATGAGCAATGAAACCATGACGCGCGTTCGCCGTGAAGCTAGCCGAATGGCATATGCCATTCGGCCGAATGTTGCATCGCGTCCAGCGCTGCTATTGTGCATGAAGCTGAACACGCAAAGCACCCATCACGCGTTGTGCGGAATCAGATTAAGCTAAGCGGTTTTCAAGCTGTCTTAAACAACCAAAGGGGAAAGGCATGAACTATCGTCGTCTCGGCCGCTCGGGCCTGCAGGTCAGCGAACTGTCGATCGGCTCCTGGGTCACTTACGGCAATCAGGTGGATCGTCGCATCGCGCGCGAATCGCTCGCCGCGGCACGCGACGCCGGCATCAATTTCTTCGACAACGCGGAGGTTTACGCAGGCGGCCAGTCTGAAGAGATCATGGGTCACGCGCTAAAAGAACTCGCGTGGCCGCGCATCAGCTATGTCGTCTCGACGAAGTTCTTCTGGGGCCTCAATGAAGCGCCGAATCAGTACCACACGCTGAACCGCAAATATCTGATGAACGCGATCGATAGCTCGCTCGGGCGCCTGCAGCTCGACTACGTCGATCTCGTGTTCTGCCATCGTCCCGATCCGCATACGCCGATCGAGGAAACCGTCTGGGCGATGAGCGACATGATCGCGCGTGGCAAGGCGCTGTACTGGGGCACCTCCGAATGGAGCGCCGATGAAATTCGCGCGGCGTACGAAATAGCCGAACGGCATCATCTTCACAAGCCTGTCATGGAACAGCCGCAGTACAACCTCTTTTGCCGCAAACGGGTCGAACAGGAATACAGCCGCCTTTACGAAGACATCGGCCTTGGCTTGACCACATGGAGTCCGCTCGCATCGGGCCTGCTGACCGGCAAATACCGCAACGGCGTGCCCGCCGGCAGCCGCGCGGAGTTGCAAGGCTATGACTGGTTGCGCAACTCGCTGACCGACTCCCACAAGAACAATGTTGTCGCCAAGCTCGGCGACGTTGCGAATGAACTCGGCTGTACGCTTGCGCAATTGGCAATCGCGTGGATCCTGAAGAATCCGAACGTCAGCACCGTCATTACCGGCGCGTCGCGCGTCGAGCAGATCGGCGAAAACATGAAGGCGCAGGACGTCGCCGCGAAGATCACGCCGGATGTCAAGGAGCGCATCGAAGCCATCGTCGGAGATGCATTCAATTGATCCTCCTGGTTAAGCTGAACACGGACGAAGCATGAACGGGTAGGCCCTGTGCGCGGAGCGGCTGCTTCGGCATGCCGCGTCAACGGACCACAACGCGGCGTCGCGTACTACAATACGCGCCCGCGTTGCGCGAACCGGCAACGCGCGAAACATGCGTCACCGGTCGGAACGGCCGGCACGTGCCTCAGTTTTTGGACACCCGCCCCGGACCCACCATGCTCAGTTATCGACACGCTTTTCATGCGGGCAATCACGCCGACGTTCTGAAACACGCGATCCTCGTTCAGTTGCTCGACTATCTCAGCCAGAAAGACAAGGCGTACTGGTATATCGATACCCACGCCGGCGCCGGCGTGTATGCGCTGCAGGAAGGCTTCGCGGCCAAATCCGCGGAGTCCGCAAGCGGCATTGTGAAGCTGTGGAAGCGCAACGATCTGCCGCCGGTGCTCGCCGAGTATGTCGAGGAAGTGTCCGCGATCAATCCGGACGGCGAGCTTCGTTACTATCCCGGCTCGCCTTACCTTGCGTGGCGTTCAATGCGCGCACAGGACAGAATGCGTCTGTTCGAACTGCATAGCACCGAAATCGACGTGCTTCGCCATAATTTCCGCGATGCCGGCAGGCGGGCCATGCTCTTCGCAGGCGACGGACTCGAAGGCATCAAGCCACTGCTGCCGCCGGCGTCAAGACGCGCGCTCGTGCTAATCGACCCGTCATACGAAGACAAACGCGACTACGCGCGCACGCTGAGCTGTCTTGAAGACGCCTTGAAGCGCTTCGCCACCGGCACCTATGCGGTGTGGTATCCGCAGGTTTCGCGCCCCGAGTCGCAGCGGTTTGCGGATCAGCTCAAGCGCCTGCAGGAAAAAAACTGGCTGCATGTATCGCTGACCGTGTCCAGTCCGCCGGCCGACGGATTCGGGCTATTCGGCAGCGGCATGTTCATCCTGAATCCGCCCTATACGCTACCGAAAGCGATGAAGGACACCATGCCCTGGCTTGTCGAAGCGCTCGGGCAAGACAAGGCGGCGCAGTTCAAGGTCGAGTTCCGGCTGGATTGAGCGGCCGTCGAACCGGTTACCGCGCGCCGTTTATTACGCTTTTCGCGCTATTGCGGCGGCCGGGGTTGCGGAGCGGGACGCGGAGGTTGTGGATGCGGCCCGCCCGAATGCGGCGGCTGTCCGCCGTTCCCACCGTTGGTAGGCAGATTGATATACGGCGCCACGTAGATTGGCGTCGATGAATTGTAAGGCGAGGGCGCCAGTTGTTCGGGCTGGGCAGGAGGTGCGGCCTGCACGATCGGCTGACTGGAAAGCGGCGCGTTTTGCAGCACGATGCCGCTTTGGCCATCGTTGATGCCATGTTGTGTGTCGAGAATCAATGGCTGTCCGCCCGCGGCAAACGCGGTCGAAACGGCAAAAACCGATGCCACTAAAACGGACGCCGCAGCGGCGGTCGTGAAACGAGTCGAACGGACCTTGAACATGATGAGCGGGTCAGGTTAAGGGTCAACGGCAAGGATAAACGCCAACATACAAAAAGCGCTTTACCTTACCGTAGTGGCAACGTTCAGACTAGCAATTATTGGTGTACGGGTGCCGGAAATGAAAAAGCCCCGCTGGTGCGGGGCTTTTTATTGGCAGCGGCGATGGCGCCGCCGACTACCGGCTTACAGCGAATAGCCGTTGGATTCGAGTTCGCGAATCCGCTGTTCGAGCTGAACGATATCCGTCGACTCAGCGAGATACGCTTCGCGGCGGCTTTGTTCTGCGGTTTCGAACCAGTTGCTCAGTTTTTCGACGACATACGCAATCATGATGTACTCCAAGGATCAGATGAATCCCCGGTGGATTGGACATCAGGGATTTCCCGTAAAAGGGTTAACCCGCATTATAGTCATCCATTGCCCATGCGCCAGTGAAATGCCTGAATCCGGTGCATTCCGGTTTGGAATGGTGCGCGATTTTCGTCAGAGCAAACGGTTGATTCAAAACTGTCTTTTTAAGAATCACTGCCAACGCGCGGGATGTTGTCCGCCCATTAGCACCAAATTGGTGCCAATCGTGGCACCAGATCGCGATCAAGCGTCGCTGTTATCAACTGACTTCGTCGCGACACCCATTGCAGTCCGATATGGGGTCGCTCGCCGCGAGCCGCTCGATAATCGGGCAATCTGGCCGGTCGTCTCCGTGACAGTGTTGAGCAAGATGAGCAAGCGTGTCGCGCATCTCGGTCAACTCGGCAATGCGCCGGTCGAGCTCCGTCACGTGCTCGAGCGCGATCACCTTGACCTCGGCACTCGCGCGGGAACGGTCGTGCCACAGCGCGAGCAGGCGGCGAATATCGTCGACGAGAAAACCCAGGCGCCTCGCCTGCCGGATAAAGCGCAGCGAATGAACCTCCTGCGTTCCGTACACGCGATATCCGGCCGCCGTACGCTCTCTCGCCGCCAGCAGGCCGACGCTTTCATAGTAGCGGATCATTTTCGCCGTCACACCCGACGCGCGTGCCGCTTCGCCAATATTCATGTCGCTTGCCCCTCGTTGATCACCGTGCGCCGTCCGATCCTACACCTTCCCATGTTGGGAAGCCCGAGCTCGCAGTTGGGGATCAGCAGGCATAATCCAAACCATCTCAGCACCTTTTTGCAGAAGGAATCCGCAATGACCATCGAATTCAACGTAGAGGGCATGAGCTGCCAGCATTGCGTGTCGGCCGTCACCGGCGCGATCCGCGAGCGCGACGCGACAGCCCGCGTTCAGGTCGACCTTGCGGCAGGCAAAGTCGCCGTCGATTCGACCGCATCGGTCGAGATGCTGAAAGACGCGATCGACGACGCGGGCTATACGGTCGTTGCCGTCGCGAATCAATGAGCGAAGGCCGGCGTAGGTTCAAAGTCGCTTTGATCGGCGCGTCTGGCCTGCTCGGCCGCGCGATTGCCGCGCAACTGTCGCAACAGACAAGCTGGCAAATCGTGCAAACGGCGTTCGCGCATGCGCGCGCGCCGCAGATCGCGCTCGATATTCGCGATACGCAAGCGGTGACCCGCTTCGTCGATGCGGAAGCGCCGGACGCGGTTGTGATCGCGGCGGCCGAGCGCCGTCCGGACGTTTGCGAGAACAATCCGGCGCTCGCGCGCGCGTTGAATGTCGACGCGGTGCGCGCGATTGCGAATGCGGCGCATCGGCATCGCGCGTGGGTACTGTCGATCTCGACCGATTACGTGTTCGATGGCACCCGGCCGCCCTATCGCCACGACGCGCCGCCGGCGCCGATCAATGCGTATGGCCGTAGCAAGCTGGAAGGCGAACAGGCACTCTTCGACTCGACTAGCAATGGTTGCGTGCTGCGCTTGCCGCTGCTGTACGGGCCGATCGTGAGCTGGCAGGAGTCGGCTGTCACGAGCCTTGTGCCGGCGATCGCAGCATCGGCATCTGAGCCTGTCCAGGCAGCCGCGCACCAACGCGACGATCTCGCACGTACGCATCGAGGCACACAGGCTGCCGTGATGGATGCATGGGCGACCCGCTATCCGACCTTCACGCCCGATGTCGCGTTCGTCGTCATGCAGATGCTCGAACGGCATGCACGCGGCGAACCGGTATGCGGCATCACACAATGGTCCGGCGATGAGCCGATGACGAAGTACGACATCGCGCGGCGCCTTGCCGACGCGCTGCAAATCGACGCTCGACTCGCGCCGCAGTCCACGCCGGCGGATGCAACGCCGCGTCCGCGCGATTGCCATCTGGATTCGGGCGTGCTCGAAGCGCTCGGCATTGGCCGCCGCACGCCGTTCGATGTCGCGATCCGGCAGGTGCTCGTCGATTTTCCGTGGCGAGGCGAGGCAGCGCGAAGCGGAGCATAGCGTGCTCGAGTTCGGGCATCGTCGGTTCGAGCTGCTGGGATCGCAGTTGCTCGAACATCGGCTGATGTGGGCCGCGACGCTCAATACGTATCGCCATGGTGCAGGCTCGTGCTGTGGCGCGTGGCATCGGGTGTGACTGACGTGTCGGGCGTATTGGCCCCGTGTCCAACATATCAAACATAACCTCTCAGCAAAAATCCCGGCTCGTCGACTGCAACCCGCCGAGCAGATGCGACATATCAACAAGCCGATGCGCAACGAGGTGTCGCACTTCACCCTCCCGTTGCCAGACGCCGTACACCGCCAGCAGCGACGCGCCCAGCAGCTCCTTGCGCTGTGCCTCGACGAGCTTCGGCCATACGATCACGTTGACATTGCCGGTTTCGTCTTCGATCGTCACGAAGATCACGCCTTTCGCGGTCCCCGGCTGCTGTCGGACCGTCACGATGCCGCAGCCGCGCGCAAGCCGGCCATGGCGATACGTGTTGAGCGTCGCAGCCGGCATCAGCCGATGTTCGAGCAACTGCGATCTCAACAGCTCGAGCGGATGGCGCCCGAGCGTCAGGCCCGCCGACCGGTAGTCCGCCACGATGTCCTGCGCCTCCGATGGCGCGCCCAGCGCAGGCGTCTCGTCACTGACCGCCGCGGCGGCCAGCAGGTCCTTGTCGGGCACCGCGGCGACCGACTGCCACAACGCCTCGCGTCGATTGCCGGAGAGCGTCGCAAGCGCGTTGGCGTCCGCCAGCACGTGCAGATCGTGGCGATTGAGCTGCGCGCGATGCGCAAGATCATGCACGCTGTCGAACGGCCGCACCGCGCGTGAAATCTCGATGCGCTCCGCGGCGCCATCCTTCATCCCGCGCAACAGCGAAAGCCCGAGACGCACGGCCGGTCGTTCCGCGCCGTCGAGCATTTCAAGCGATGCGTTCCAGCCGCTCACCGTGACGTCGACCGGCAGCACCTTCACACCGTGGCGCTTTGCGTCCTGCACGAGCTGCGACGGTGAGTAAAACCCCATCGGCTGGCTGTTGAGCATCGCCGCGAGAAACGCTTCAGGCTCGTGGCGCTTCAGCCAGCTGCTCGTGTACACGAGCAGCGCAAAGCTTGCCGCGTGACTCTCCGGAAAACCGTATTCGCCAAAGCCCTCGATCTGCTCGAAGATCGCTTCGGCAAAGCTCCGCTCATAGCCGCGCTCCTGCATGCCGTTGACGATCCGGTCGTAGTACTTTTGCAGCCCGCCCTTGCGCTTCCATGCCGCCATCGCGCGGCGCAGCTGATCGGCTTCGCCGGCCGTGAAACCGGCCGCGATGATCGCGACCTGCATCACCTGCTCCTGGAAAATCGGCACGCCAAGCGTGCGGCCGAGCGCCGGGATCAGCTTATCGTTCGGGTACGTTGTGGGCTCGAGCCCTTGCCGCCGGCGCAAATACGGATGCACCGCACCGCCCTGGATCGGCCCGGGCCGCACGATCGCGACTTCGATAACGAGGTCGTAGAATTTTTTCGGCCGCAAGCGCGGCAACATGCTCATCTGTGCGCGCGATTCGATCTGGAACACGCCGACCGTATCGGCGCGCGAGATCATCTCGTACGTCTGCCCGTCTTCCAGCGGAATCGACTGCATTTCGAAGTCTTCGCCGCGCCGCTGCGCGACAAAATCGAGCGCACGGCGAATCGCCGACAGCATGCCGAGCGCAAGCACATCGACCTTCAGCAGACCCAACGATTCGAGATCGTCCTTGTCCCATTCGATCACCGAACGCTCCGGCATCGCCGCATTCTCGACCGGCACGAGTCGCGTGAGCTTGCCGCGGCTGATCACGAAACCGCCGGAATGCTGTGACAGGTGCCGCGGAAAGTTGAGCAGTTGCGAGGCCAGTTTCGCCCACAGCTGAATGAGCGGCGTCTGCGGGTCGAGCCCGGACTCTTCGAAACGCGCGAGCAGATCGCGGCTCGAGTCGAACCAGTGATGCGACTTCGCCACCTTGTCGACAATCTGCGGATCGATGCCGAGCGCCTTGCCGGTTTCCCGCAACGCGCCGCGCGGCCGGTAAGTGGACACCGCCGCCGCGATCGCCGCGCGATCGCGGCCATATTTGTTGTAGATGTACTGAATGACTTCTTCTCGCCGCTGGTGCTCGAAGTCGACATCGATATCGGGCGGCTCGCCGCGCTCCTTCGAAATGAACCGCTCGAACAGCATATTGCTGCGCGCCGGATCCACTTCGGTGACGCCCAGGCAATAGCAGACTGCCGAGTTGGCCGCCGAACCGCGCCCCTGACACAGAATGTGCTGGCTGCGCGCGTAACGCACGATGTCGTAGACCGTCAGGAAGTACGGCTCGTATTCCAGTTCTTCGATCAGCGTCAGCTCGTGCTCGAGCTGACGCTGGACCTCGTATGGAATGCCCGACGGAAAACGCCCCCGCGCGCCCTGATACGTTTCATGCCGTAAATAAGCGGTCGGCGTGAAACCGGCGGGCACGAGTTCGTCCGGATATTCGTAGCGAAGACTGGCGAGCGAAAACGTGCAGCGCGCAAGCACGCTGATCGTCTCGCGCACCGTATGCTCGGGATAAAGATTGGCGATGCGCACTCGCGAACGCAAATGCTGCTCCGCATTCGGCGCAAGATCGTAACCGCATTCGTGAACCGGCTTGCCGACACGGATGGCCGTCAACGTATCCTGCAACGGCTTGCGCGAGCGCACGTGCATCACCACATGGCCTAGCGCAACGACCGGCACCTGCAGGCGATCCGCGACATATTCGACCGAGCCGCGATGGATGTCATCCATCGCGCGCTGATGCAATACGAGGCCCACCCATGCGCGCTCGGGAAACGTCTCGTCGAGCCATTGGATTTGCGCTTCGAGCGCGTCTTCTCGCGCAGGGAACTCGGGCACCAGAATCGCCAGGCAATCGGGCATGCCGCGCAAATGCGCGTGATCGCGATCGGGCCGCGACAGATCGTGCGGCGTCAGCCGGTATTCGCCCTTCGGCGCACGCTTGCGCGCAAGCGTGATCAACTCCGACAGATTGCCGTAGCCCTCGCGGTTCTGTGCCAGCAGAATCAATCCGAAGGCCGGCGAACCGTCGGCATTGCGCAGCCGGAAATACGAACCGACGATGAGCGGCAGGCCCGTTTCCTTCGCCGCGACGTGCGCCCGCACGATGCCGGCCAGCGAACATTCATCGGTAATCGCAAGTCCCGCGTAACCGAGTTCTGCCGCGCGTTGCGCCAGTTCCTCCGCATGCGATGCACCGTGCAGAAACGTGAAATTGGAAAAGCAGAACAGCTCGGCATACGCCGGCAGCGTAAAAGACGCAGCGGACGGCTCGACGGAGGATGTGTCGACAGGTGGTGTCGCGGGCGGAATGGAAGTGGGGGCCATGGTCCGTGTGTTCCCGTTGCGGGTGTGCTGTTTGTGCGCCGTTTATGCGCCGCTTGTCCGCGATGGCCGGTCAGCCGAACAGGCCGTGCAGGAACCAGCGCTGCTCCTGCTCTTCTTCGGCCGCGCGGCTGCCGACGCGCTCGAGATAGACCCAGTAACAGCTGCGGTTTTCGGCTTGGGCGACGTAGTAGTCGCGCGTGATCAATCCGTTGTCGAACCAGCCCGCTTCAATTCGCTCGGCCGGCGACGCCAGCCGCAGCGGCGAACCATAGAACGGCCGGTTCTGACGCGTCAGCAGGCGTATGGGTGTCTCCAGCATCCATGTCGGGCGCGGCAAACTCTGCGGCAACACACTCTTCTTTTCACGAGCGCCGACCGGCACCCAGCGGTTCGCGACTTCCGGACGGTAATCGGCCGTCGGTGCGGGACGCAGCACGTTCTCCACACCCAGACGCGCAATCAGCAATTCGAGCAGGCGCGCGTGATCTTCCGGTGTGCCGCCCGGCTCCGGGAAAAGGTTATCGTTGACGGGCTGCGCCGAGGCGATTTTCGTCGCGTCGAGCCGCAGCGCGATAGCCGGTGCCGGCAACTCCGCGCGATGCAGACGTTCTTTCACCAGCCGCAACAGATGCTCCTCGCGCCATGTCGGTTCGCCGAGCGCGATTTCGATCAAGGTCGGCGCGAGCGCCTGCCTGCCCCGCTCGTGTTCGAAAGAAAACGTCACGGCGGCCGCTGCAAGTTGCTTCGCGCATAACCAGCCGCATAGTTGCGCAAGCAACCGATGCGCGGCAAACACCGCGCCGTCCGCCTGTTCGAGCCGGTCAGGCAATTCGATGCGCGCGGAAAAAGTGGGCGGCAGTTCGAGCCAGTCGAATAGCTCCGGCGCCAGACCGAATGCGCGATCCAGCGAATCGAGCAGATGTTCGCCGCAACGACGCTGCAAGCCGGCACGCGGCAAACGACGCACGTCGGCAATCGACGCGCAGCCGAGCCCCGTGAACCAGTCGGCAAACGGGCGGATCTCCGGCACCGCGTACATCGGCAACGGCGCGAGTGCGCGTTCAAGCGATGTGATCTGCAGTACTCTCCGGTTGCCATGCTTCGCCAGCAGCCACGCGCCCTGGCCGGTCGGCGCCACGCTGATGCGTGCGCTTAGTCCAAACGTATCGAGCAGTGCTTTTACCAGCCTGTACAGCGACAGCATGCCGCCGAAAAGCCGCAGACTCGCGCCGACTTCGACGATCACGGTCGCCTCGTCGAGCAACGCGACATCCGGTGAGAACTTCATCAGTGCGATACCGACTTCCCGCTGCACGGCGTTTTCGCGTGCGCTATCGCGCTCGTATAAACGCGTCTGCGCAGACAGGGTATTCACGCCCGCGCGCTTCATGCCCACGCGCACCCCTACCGCCCGGGCCGCGCGATCGACGATCACCACCACGCCCTTTTCCAGCACGGCGCAGCCGTGCGCCGCCTTGACCGCGGCTGCGTCTGCATCATCACGCAACCACTTCGGCTGGAAGACTTCGAGGGGCAACTTCGGCAAATGAACGGCGAGAAAGACGCGCATGACGGGAATACAAAACAGGGGTGGGTTGCAGGGAAATCGACAGAGGCGCTGCGCGTAAGGGACCTCGTCGTTTCACAATGTCGACCATCAGGCCTTCTGCTGACGGTCTTAGCGAGAGCCGCAACAGAGCCGGCGATGCGTCCTGCGCGGCCGTGAGCGGCCGGACCATGATGAATAGCGTCCCGGATGATTGAGCCGCCAGATGCAAACGCCGTAATGACGACGCTTTCGCATGCTGCACCCACAGCAGCACCGCACCGCAACTGCCGGCCTGAAGGATCTGCTCGGCGGACCATAGGGCGTCGGTGATTTTCGTCGCCTTGATTTGCAGCAGCCGTTCGAGTGACAGTCCGATATAGTTCAGGCCCGGGCCATCTGGAATATGCGGCGGTTTGATCAGTGCGATAGGCCGCTCGTCGAGCACACTGAATGCGGGCTGCAGGAGCCGCATTTCACCGACACCCGGCTGATCCACCATCAAATCGACCAGTTCACCGACCGGCCAGCCACCACCGGGCAACTCCGCGGACAGTACCGGGAAGCCCGTGTCGACCGTCTTCCCACGTCCATGCGCAAGCTGCGAGGCTCGCCAGAGCGCCGGGTGAATTTCTTCGGCAGGAATAGCGGCGGATGACATCGATCGTAGGAAAAACCTGTATGTTTGTACAGTATCCTACACGTAATTCGGGTGCTCTGAAGGGGTACTTTTCGAGGTGAATCGACGGCGAGCTTGAGGCGAAGGTCTGATTAATGAGACCAGAGGAAGGGGAGCGGCGGCGCTGGAGGCCGTAAACGCCACGACCCCGCCTTTGGTGGGCGGGGTCGCGGGATGAGGCAGGAGGAGCCTGACGATTACCTACTTTCACACGGGCAATCCGCACTATCA